>CAWVRT010000037.1:0-21505 GCA_963932515.1 uncultured Chitinophagales bacterium | reverse complement strand
TACTTCAAATATTGCTGTAGTAACAAATTTAAATGTCAGTAATTTAAATATCTCTGAATTGACAGGAATTGAAGATTTTATATTATTAGATACCTTGAATTGTAGCTTCAACTTACTTTCTTCTCTTGATGTATCTAATAATATTGAATTAAAATTGTTAGGATGCTCCTATAATCAGCTTACGTCTATTGATTTAAGCAACAATATTCATTTAAAAGAATTTGGTGCAGAAGTAAATCAACTCAACTCTATTGATGTAAGTAATAATATTAATTTAATTACTTTGATTTGTCATTCAAACCAACTAAATAGTGCAGACGTAAGGAATGGTAATAACCTTAACTCTAACTGGTATACATTTAGTGATAATCCCCAATTATTTTGTATAAATGTAGATGATCCTATTTATTCTAATGCTACATGGACAGTTAATACAGGAATGATTGACTCAACAATGTCTTTTAGTACTAATTGTTCTAATGTATTTAGCTGTGCAGATTCATTAGAGGTGACTGATGTTATAATTGATAACACTAATTTAACAATGGATATTGCTATATATAACGGATATAATTCTTATCTTTCTATGCCTTATGTTGCTTTTACAATTGATGCAAATGGTGATACTATTCAACAAGGAAATATGAATCTATTTGGAGCAATTAATTTAGATACAAGCTGGTATAATTACTCTATTAATAGTGCCATTAACCCATCTTACCCTCTAACTATGTATTTTGTATATGCAGTTAGTATTGGAGGATCTGTAACAGACACATGCACACTTATCTATACACAAGCAATAACATCTCATATCGGAATAGATGATCCAATAGAAAACTTATTTCCTAATCCTTCTAATGATATTATCAGCTTTAACCTTAAGCATCAGACTCATGGACAAATTATTTTGACTGATATTTTAGGCAAAGAAGTGTTAATTAAAAATTATAATTCAAATCAGGTATTGTTAGACCTGAAAAGGTTGAAGTCTAAAGGAACTTACTTTGCAAAAGTTCTTGATTTTGATGGTAATGTTATTGCTATCAAAAAACTGATTTATCAATAACAATTCTATAACAAAACCTAAACTGTATTAAAACGCAGTTTAGCCAAACCGCTAAATCAAAGCTCAAAAAAATCTAATTACAGCCTATTCATAAACTTACGCCAAGCACTCATTTCAGAAGCTTTTTCCTCACGGAGCACTTTTAGTTCTTCCATTCCTTTATAAATAGCTTCTTCAACTTTTTTTCTTGCTTCTTTTAAGTTCTTTTCTGAAGCATCTCCTTTATATTTAGAAGTATCTATTGGCTTACCGAAAGCATAAAATATTGGTTGTGGTTTCGGTATCAAAGTCGGACCAACTCCTCTAACAATTGGTGGAATAATAGAACCTCCTTTAAAGTATTTATCTGCAATACCTGTATCTTTTAACCAAGAACCTAGTTTAGATTCCATAATTTCTTTTTTATCAAAAAGAATATTATAGATTTCATCGCCACCTAAACCTGATATTGGTATGATAGGATATTCGTTTTCAATCGCCATTTTAACAAATCCAAAACGTTCTTGCCACTGCAGTTTGTACTCCTCTCCTTTTGTCTTACAAACTTCATTCGTTCCACCAGGAAAAACCAAAATATGTTGTTTAAAAGCCATCAATCTTTCACAATTTGCTCTAGAACCTTCAACAGCACCATAATCTGTTACGATACTGCGCCAAAGTGGAATTTCTTTGTGCATTCTATCTGCCAAAGGTCTTAAATATATATCGTAATCTTTAATTAACCTAGGCATATACAAAGGCCCATCAGTAAGCCCTAATAAAGTATGGTTAGAAACATACAAAGCATGTTGTTTTTTATTCAGATTTTCTAAACCTAAAATATGTGGCTGAAAATACCAATTTACAATTTTTGCTATAAATTCTACAGTTTTCTTTGGTGGCGTTTGAAAAAACTCATTCGGTTTTAAATAGTCAGACATGTTTTATATTTTTAGTAAAATTAATAAAAATCAATTTATCTTCCACCAAATATAAAAGATAATAAACAAAATTATTTTATTTATTATTTCATACTCTAAAATAAACTATCTTTAACGTATTAAGCTAAACGATAAGCTCCTTTTATTTTGTTTTAAACGCAAAAAACAAGACCTTTGTACAACAAAATAAAATAATGAAAAAACCCAACAATTTCAAAGAGCCTACAGCATTAAATGCTGTAGCAGAATTTCATACTACCTTCAATGCGCCTATTCTTAAAAAAGCGCAAATTCCAGCTAAGGAAAGAGCCGAACTAAGAATCTCTCTTTTACAAGAAGAATTAAATGAACTGAAAGAAGCGATAGCTCAAAATGACCTAGTAGAAGTTGCTGATGCCTTATGCGATTTACAATATGTACTTTCTGGTGCTATTTTAGAGTTTGGCATGGCTGACAAGTTTAAAGAGTTGTTTGATGAAGTTCAAAGAAGTAATATGAGCAAAGCTTGTACTAGCAAAGACGTAGCAGAAGCAACTGTTGCCCACTATGAAAAAAGAGATGGTACAAAATCAACAATTGAAGCAAAAGAAGATAAATTTTTGGTTTTTAGAACACCCGATAATAAAGTCTTAAAATCGGTAGAATACTCTCCCGCTGATTTAAAAACTATTTTAAAATAATTTCTCTTTGACAAAGCAAGACAAAACAACACACCCAAAGAGGAAAAAGAAGCACAGAGGTCTCCAATATTATTTTATTAGAGATAAAGTTTGGAAGGTTTTATTAAATGAAAATAAAGTTGATCCCATTTATAAGCATAAAATTCGTCAAGTTAATTTATTCAAAACAATCATTAAACCTTTTCGTGTTTTACAAAGATTATTATTTGATACTAGAATAAATAAAATTGACTTGCAAACTAAGCAACCTATTTTTATTATTGGGCATTGGCGTAGTGGAACGACTCATTTACATTATATTTTTCATAAAGACAAACAGTTTGGAACATTAAGTAACTATCAAACATTTTCTTTTACTACTGCTTTATTGAGTCAGCGATTTGTTAAATTTATATTATCTCCATTGATGCCGAAAGAGCGTACGCAAGATCATATAAAAATGACAGTAGATAAACCCGGAGAGGAAGAACAGCCTCTAAGTGTTATCTCTACAAGGACAGGCATTCACACTTGGCTTTTTAATAAAAACAAATCTTACTTTGAAAAATATAATTTATTTAAAGGAATAAATACTGAAGAAAAAAAAGGCTGGCAAGAAGATTATACTTATGTTCTTAAAAACATTGCTTATGCCAATAACAATAAACAGTTATTATTAAAAAATCCTCACAATACAAGCAGAGTCAAAGAATTATTGGAGTTATTTCCTAAATCACAATTTTTATTTATTCATAGAAACCCATTAGACGTATATATTTCAATGATTCATTTATATGGGAAAGTAATAGAAACACAGTTTCTACAATACATTACTATTCGAGAAAGAAAAGAATTGATACTTTATTATTATAAAGAAACAATGCAAAAATATCTGAAAGAAAGAGCCTTAATTCCTAAAGAAAATCTTTTTGAAGTTGGCTTTGATGAGTTTACTGGTAACGAAATGGCTTGGGTTGAAAAAATCTATTCTCATTTAAAGATTGACAGTTTTGAAACTGCTAAACCTAGAATACAAAATTATTTAGATTCAGTAAAAACGTACAAGAAAAATAAGTTTAGAAAAATAGATCCTCAAATGGAAGCTCGTATTCGTAAAGAATGGGCATTTGCATTTGAAGAATGGGGCTATTAGAATAGCTTTTGGCTTCTTTGTTACTACGTAACTGCTTATACATCAACATCTTTCTGACTATTATAAACGTTCTATTTCTTTTTAGAAAACTTACCTTTACGTGTACTTCTACCAGCTTTCGCTTTAAAATTAGTACTTTTCGTTCCTTTAAAAGAACGATTTTCCTTTGATTTCGTATTTAATTGTTCTTTACCTTTAAACTTAGCTTCTGGTGTATTTTTCCCATGAGATAACAGTACTTTTATTAAATGAGCTTGTTTGGTATCTTTTAGCCTATCTTGAATCCATTGCTGGTTTTCTCGCTTATACCAAAAGAAAAAACGGTGTTGACTTTGTTTATCATCTTTAGTTTTTGGCACATAATGCTCTTTCATCGTATATGGATGATAACCAGAATAATAAATAATAGTTGCCACTGTCATAGGTGTTGGCGTAAAATCTTGTACTTGCTCTAACTGAAAACCCATGTCTTTAGTTTCAGCAGCTAAGTTTGCCATATCTTCCTCTTTACATGCCGGGTGGCTAGAAATAAAGTAAGGAATTAATTGCTGATTTAAATCAAATTTTTTATCAATTTTATCATACTCTTTTTTAAATTCTTTGAAATGCTCAAATTTTGGTTTACGCATTATTTTTAAAGTATCTGGAGAAGTATGCTCTGGAGCTACTTTTAATCTTCCAGAAACATGGCGCGTCTGCAATTGTTCCATATAACGCTTCATTTCTTTAGCATTACCTTTTTTATTATAAGACTTCACCAATAAATCATAACGTATCCCTGAACCTACAAATGCTTTCTTTATTTTTGGATGACTATCAATTTTCTGATACAAATTTGTCATTTGCTCATGATTGGTATCCAAATTAGTACAAACCACAGGATGAATGCAAGAAGGTGCTTTACACTTATCGCAGATAGATAAATCTATTCCTTTCAGTTTATACATATTGGCAGAAGGACCAGCAATATCAGAAAGGTAGCCTTTAAAATCTGGCAATTCTGTTACCGCATCTACTTCTTTTAATATAGACTCTTCAGATCTACTTGCAATAAATTTTCCTTGATGAGCAGAAATAGTACAAAAGCTACAACCACCAAAACATCCTCTATGGGTATTTATAGAAAACTTAATCATATCATAAGCAGGAATAGCTCCTCTCTTTTTATATTTCGGGTGTGGCATTCTAGTGTAAGGCAAATCAAAAGAGGCATCAATTTCCTTTTCTGTCATTGTCGCAAAAGGTGGATTAATAATTAGATTACGATCTCCAATTTTTTGCGTAATTCTTTTCGCCATAGCGCTATTACTTTCTTGCTCTACAAATTTAAAATTTGAAGCAAAAGCTTTTTTATCTTCTAAACATAGTTCATGAGAATTTAACTCAAGATCTACCCAATTTTTATTGGCAGGAACTCCTTTTTCTATTGGTCTTTGATAAGCAGTTTGCTTTACCATCGTTAATTGATGAAAAGGAACTCCTTTTTTCAATAAATTTAAAATTTCTCTTAATGGTTTTTCGCCCATTCCGTATACCAATAAATCAGCACCACTCCATTCAAGAATGTTTGGCATCAATTTATCTTCCCAATAATCATAATGTGTAATTCTTCTTAAAGAACCTTCAATACCACCAATTAAAATAGGTATTTCAGGATATAATTTTTTAATTATTTTGGCATATACAGACAATGCATAATCTGGTCTAAACTTAGATTCACCACCTGGTGTGTAAGCATCTGTAGATCGTAGTCTTTTATTGGCAGTATAATGATTTATCATACTATCCATATTGCCAGAAGTAATGGCAAAGAAAAGTTTTGGTGCGCCAAATTTTTTAAAATCTCTTAAATCATCTTGCCAATTTGGTTGTGGAATAATTCCAATTTTAAAGCCTTCGCTTTCAATAATACGCCCAATTACTGCAGCACCAAAAGATGGATGATCCACATAAGCATCTCCTGTAATTAGCACAACGTCTAATTCACCCCAGCCTTTTTTTTCTACTTCCTTCATTGTGATAGGAAGCCAATCTGTTATTGGTCTTTGTTTTAGTAGCATAATATAATCACAAAGATAGATTAAATTTAAGTATGTTCTAGTTTTCTTCTTTGAAACAAGCTTTCTGTAAATTAAAAGCCCTTTTCTTTAAGAAACGAACTTTTAAAAATCATTGGGTTTTATATTTTTATTAAGTAATAAACACCTTTATAATCAAGTTTATGAAAAGTCTAGAAATTTAAGTTCTTTGAATCAATCATTTCTACTTTTTTCTTCATTTTTTTCTGAATAATTTTAAAATGATGTTCTGCATCTGGCTCAATAAAAGAAAATGCTTCTCCAGGATTTTCAGCTCTACCTGTTCTTCCTATTCTATGAACATACTCTTTGGGCGATCTAGGTAATTCATAATTGATGACACAAGGTAAAAATGCGATATCTATTCCTCTTGCCAATAAATCTGTAGAAACTAAAACGTTCAAATGACCCGATTTGAATTTCCTTAAAGCTTCTGTTCTTGCTCCTTGGCTTTTTTTACTATGTATAGCCGTTGCTTGAATACCATTCTTATTTAGCTTATGAGCTACTTTGTCTGCCATAAAAACAGACGAAACAAAAACTAATACTTGTTTTAAACCTTTATCTGCTATTAGATGTCTTAACAGTGGGCCTTTTCTTTCGTCTGAAACGAAATAAGCTAGCTGATTAATGATTTCTAAATTATTTTCTTCTTCAATTTTAATAACAACTGGATCTCTTAGAATAATTTGTGTAATCGCATTCAAATCATCTTTTAAAGTGGCAGAAAATAATAAATTTTGACGTATTGTGGGTAAAAGTCTAAAAATCTTATTCATTTCTTCTTTGAACCCTAAGTTCAACATTTTATCTGCTTCATCTAAAATCAAGTATTCTACATCTGATAAATGAACTGCATTAGAATTCATTAAATCTAATAATCTTCCGGGTGTTGCTATTAATATATCTACACCACTCATGGCTTTCATCTGTGGATTAATGGAAACGCCACCGAATACTGCTACTGACTTTAATGGGTGTTTTAAATCTACACTGAGTTCTTTAACAACATCTTTTACCTGAACGGCTAATTCTCTAGTTGGTACTAATATCAAACTTCTTATAAATCGATTTTTTTTCGTAACCGGTTTTTCTAAGTTCATTAATAAAGGTAAAACATAACTAGCCGTTTTACCAGAACCTGTTTTTGCAATCGCTAAAACATCTTTATGTTCTAAAATACTTGGAATTGCTTTTTCCTGAATAGGATAAGGCTTTTCATAATTTAATTTTTCTAAAGTTTTTATTAAATCTCGAGAAATTCCTAAGGAAGCGAATGTCATATAAAAGGTATTATGTTTTAAGGTTGAATTCCAAATGCTTTCATAAACATTAACGAACTTAATACTATTGGTAAAAAACCATAAGCAATTAAGTGAATAATATTACCAGTGCTATCCCCAAAAATCTTTTTCATTGCGATTAGTTTAGGAAAAGTTTCTGGATTACTTTTTCTTTGAATAAAAGTATACATTCCGTAAGCTAGTGCCAAAACACCTAATATTATTGAGGGCCAATCTATTTGCATATTTTTTATTTAGAGCTTAAAGGTAAAGGTATATTGGATTATCAGCTGCTTTTTTGTTACTTGTTTCCTCCTTTTAACATTAAAAAGAAATTCTTAATAAAAAATATCTTAGCAGAAAGCCCTTCTAGTACTTTGGGATTCTTACCGGCGCCGATATCTTTTAAGTATTTTTCGTGAACGATTAAATCTAGTGTACCGCTAAACTTTGATTCTAAATGTTTAAGACTTTTGAGTTCTCTATTAAATATTTTCTGTACTAAATTTGGTAATAAGGCAAAAGGACGAGCAATACCGATAAAATCTAATTGATTTGTTGCTAAGCATTCTTCCATAAAATCTACATTCCGAACACCTCCTGTTAGCATTAATGGTACATTAGTTTGCTTTCTCACTTTTCTAATGAAATCAATAAAATAAGCTTCTCTTTTTTTGGTGCTATCTTTTATTTTACTTCCCATCATCTTAGGTCTTTCATAGGTTCCACCAGAAACTTCTATAAGGTCTATTCCTATAGCACTAAGCATATCTATAACTTGCATAGATTCTTCTTCTGTGATACCCCCTTTTTGAAAATCTGCAGAATTTAGCTTAACGCCTATCGGAAATTTATCACCAACTTTAGCTCGCATATTTTTATAAATCGCTAAAAGAAACCTTGCTCTATTCTCTAAACTTCCGCCCCATTTATCTTCTCGTAAATTTGACAATGGCGATAAAAATTGACTAATCAAATAACCGTGTGCGGCATGAATTTGTACGCCTGTAAATCCAGCTTCTTTAGAAATACTTGCTGCATTTCCAAATCGCTCTATTATATCTTCAATTTCTCTTTCCGTAAGTGGTTTTGGTGTTTGAAAAACGCTTTCATTCATTATTTTCACCCTTACTGCTGAAGGAGCAACAGGTTGTTGCTTAGAAAAAGGTATTGGTTGTCTTCCCGGATGATTAATTTGAACCCAAAGATGTTGATTGGTTCCTTGAGTACAAGCTGCCCATTTTTTTAAAAGTTGCTTGTCACTTTGCTCATCTAAAACTATATTAAATTCTCCATTCAAATGCTTTCTATCTACCATTACATTGCCTGTAATACTAAGTCCAATACCACCGTCTGCCCAAGTTTTATACAATTGAGAAATTGCTGGATTTGGCTGATGGTTTTTTGTAGCCATGTTTTCAGACATAGCAGATTTCGCCATTCTATTAGGAATTATGGCGCCGCAAGGCAATGTAAAAGGTTCTTGAATTTTCATATTGAATTATATAGGACTTAGCTTATTCTTAAAATACTTTTTGAGTTATTAGACTAAATTAGACGTTAAAGATAAGTTTATTTTTTCAACTGTAAAATATTTACGGTGCCTTTTAATCTGGTCTTTTCAAGGATTTTTAATCTTTTTCAAAAATTATTCCAACACTAACTCACTCAATATTTCGCCTGCTTTACTGCCAATAGCTATTCCCATACCACCAAATTTAACGGCAGCATAAATTTTTTGTGAAACCTGTTTTATAATTGGTTTCTTGGTTTCGCCAAACGCCATAATACCCGCCCAGCGTTGATCAATTTCAAACGCTTGATTTGGTAAAATGATTGTACGTAATTTTTCTTCTAAATCTGCTTGGATTTTTTTGTTCAATTCAAACTTATCTGAAGTTTCGGCATCAAACTCTACATTTCTGCCACCACCAAATAGAATCCTTTGATCTATTATTCTGAAATAATAATAACCTTCATCAAAGTGATAAATTCCTTTAAGTTTTAAATTTTCTATTGGGTTTGTAATTAATACTTGACCTCTTCCTGGTTTTATATTGATGTTTGGAAATAATTTTGGTGTAAAAGCATTCGTACAAACACACACTTTTTTAGCTTTTAATATAAGTTGATTGTTTACTATCTCAACTTTATTATCTTTTTCTATAATTTCTTGAACATCAAAACCTGTTTTTACTTCTATACCTAGACTATAAGCTTTTTGAAGTAAAGCACGCATCATTTTACCGGTATCAAGTTCACCTTCTGCCTTGCTTTCTATTACTTTTTTTACTTTAGCTGAAAAGTCGAAATTATTATTTATAACATGAAAAATATTCTTTTCAAATAAAGGGAAAAGCATTTTATTGACAGCCTCTAACTCTTGAAGGCATTTATCATTTTCATCAAAAAGTAATTCGTAAGAACCATTTTCTTGGTAGCCAATATTTGTATCTCCCAATTTTTTTCTAAGAATTTCTAATCCTTGTTTTCGTAGATTTACTAATTCTATAACTTCTTGCGCTGTATGGTTTTTTAAATCGTCTAAAATTTCTGTTAAACTACCGACACAAGCGAAACCTGCATTTTTAGTACTAGCACCAGTTGGTAGAAGTCCTTTCTCTAATACTACAATATGTAAAGAAGTCTCTTTTTCTTTTAACGAAATAGCTGTTGAAAGTCCTGTAATTCCAGAGCCAATTATACATATATCGTAATTTGTGAATGAATTTTTTTCCCAGTATGAAAGCATTGGATTGATTTAATTCGGATTATTGTTTTTAGGTATAAATATAGCCAAATAAAGTTTTAATTCTTCGTCTTCCTAATTGATTATTCTTTTCGAAGTTATACTTTTTCTGTCAATAAAAAAATCCCAAATCAATTCAATAATTTGGGATTTATCTAGTATCTAAAAAAAAACTTACGCTTTCGCGCTTTCTTTTTTAATCAAGTTTAATGCAGAACCTTCTTTAAACCATTCTATTTGTGCTTCATTATAAGTATGTGCTACTTCAAACTTCTCAGTAGAACCATCTTTATGCGTCAATACAATTTCTAAGTTTTTACCAGGCGTAAAGCTTGTTAAACCTAATAAATCTATTGTATCATCTTCTTGAACTTTAGAATAGTCTGTTGGGTTTATAAACGTAAGTCCTAACATTCCTTGTTTTTTTAAGTTAGTTTCATGAATTCTAGCAAAAGATTTAACTAAAACAACCATAACACCTAAATGTCTTGGCTCCATAGCTGCATGCTCTCTAGAAGAACCTTCACCATAGTTTTCGTCTCCAACTACTATTGTTGTAATTCCTGCTGCTTTATATTCTCTTGCCGTTGCAGGAACTGCATTATAGTCACCAGTAATTTGACTTTTTATTTTATTTGCTTCTCCATTAAATTCATTGATAGCACCAATTAAACAGTTGTTTGAAATATTGTCTAAGTGTCCTCTATATTTCAACCATGGACCTGCCATAGAAATATGATCTGTAGTACATTTTCCTTCTGCTTTTATCAATAATTTCATTCCTTTAAGTTCTTGACCATTCCAAGCATTAAAAGGTTCTAATAATTGTAATCTATCAGAATCTGGATTTACTTTTACTACAATTCCAGAACCATCTTTTGCAGGCTCAATAAAACCAGCATCTTGAACATCAAATCCTTTTGGTGGTAATTCTACACCTGTTGGTTCAGCTAATTTTACTTGCTCGCCTTTATTGTTTGTTAAAGTATCTGTAATTGGATTGAAATCTAATTTTCCTGACAATGCAATTGCTGCAACCATTTCTGGTGAAGCTACAAATGCCATTGTGTTTGGATTTCCATCGGCTCTCTTTTTAAAATTTCTATTAAAAGAGTGAACGATTGAATTTACTTCTTCTTTTTCTGCGCCTGGTCTATCCCACTGTCCAATACAAGGACCACATGCGTTTGTAAATATTTTTGAACCTAAGTCTTCAAATGTTTTTATAAAACCATCTCTTTCTGCAGTGAATCTTACTTGTTCAGAACCTGGGTTGATTCCTAATGTTGCTTTAGCTGTTAAACCATTATCTAATGCATGTTGTACAATAGAAGCTGCTCTAGATAAATCTTCATAAGAAGAGTTTGTACAAGACCCTATCAAAGCCCATTCGATATCTGTTGGCCATCCATTTTTAGCTGCTGCTTCTTTCATTTCTGAAACTGGCGTAGCTAAATCTGGCGTAAATGGTCCATTTAAATGTGGTGTTAATGTATTTAAGTCTATTTCTATTACTTGATCAAAATATTGCTCAGGATTTGCATAAACTTCATCATCTCCTTTTAAATGTTCTCTTACCGTATTTGCAGCATCTGCCACATCTGCTCTATCTGTAGCTCTTAAATATCTATCCATAGAGTCGTCATAACTAAATGTAGAAGTTGTAGCTCCTATTTCAGCACCCATATTACAAATTGTTCCTTTACCTGTACAAGATAAATTATCTGCTCCTTCACCAAAATATTCAACTACTGCACCAGTACCACCTTTAGCGGTTAAAATACCAGCTACTTTTAAGATAATATCTTTTGGCGCTGTCCATCCGTTTAATTTTCCTGTTAATTTAATACCAATAATTTTTGGCATTTTCAATTCCCAAGCCATTCCAGCCATAACATCTACTGCATCGGCACCACCAACACCAATAGCTATCATACCTAACCCACCAGCATTTACTGTGTGAGAATCTGTACCTATCATCATTCCACCTGGAAATGCATAATTTTCTAATACTACTTGGTGAATAATTCCTGCTCCTGGTTTCCAAAATCCGATACCATATTTTGAAGAAACTGATTCTAAGAAATTAAAAACTTCATTGTTTTGATTCAATGCATTTTGTAAATCTTTACTAGCACCTACTCTTGCTTGAATTAAGTGATCTAAGTGTGTTGTAGAAGGTACTGATACTTTCTTTTTACCTGCTTGCATAAATTGTAATAAAGCCATTTGAGCTGTTGCATCTTGCATAGCTACTCTATCTGGCGCAAAATCCACATAAGAATTTCCTCTTGGATAGTTTTCCATTGGAGAATCTACATGTAAATGCGCATACAAAATCTTTTCTGTGAGCGTTAATGGTCTTTGTAAGATTTCTCTTGCTTTGGCAATTTTTTCAGGGTAACTTGCATAAACCTTTTTGATCATATCTATATCGAAAGCCATATATTGATTTTATATTTTGAAAATTCATGCGAAGTTACAAAATTTGCATTTAAAAGTCGAATAATTGGTCCATTAAGTGTATAAACAATTCAAAAAACAAAATATTTATTCTCGATAAGCAAAAACTCAAAAAAAACTACCCTATTATCTTGTTCACAAAATAGTTACTTAATGTTTTAGGGTTTAAAGGTAGTAAATTTAAAAACTTACTAAATTAGCTTTTACATTAAGAATCTTTGACTTTAAATTGAATGCCTAAACAGTATGCAGCAATTTACTATTTAAAATTCCAGAATTATTTACAAACTTAAATAAATTCTGTTTTATTCTTTAAGTGATATATTACTCTGAACACTCACTAAAAAAAATATCAATATTTGATTACTTTTGTAAAAATTAGCTTAAAACAAATGAACGCTGGAAACATAAAAAAAATGCACGTAAAATATTTTGATGAAAATCAAAATATTTTGGAGGAAATTCAATATCATCTTCCTATAGGGAATGAAAAGGTACATATGAATGCTTTGATTGGAAAAAAGATACAATTTGTTTATGAAGGACTTATTAACTGCGTAGTTTGTGCTAAGAAAACAAAAAGTTCTTTTGGACAAGGTTCTTGTTACTCGTGCTTTATGAATGCGCCTCAAAATGCCCCTTGTATTTTAAAACCTGAACTTTGTCAAGCTCATTTAGGTAAAGGTAGAGATGTAGTATGGGAAAATACAAATCATAACAAAGAACATATTGTTTATTTAGCAAAATCTTCCGCTATAAAAATTGGTGTTACTGGAGATTTTCCATTAACAAGGTGGATAGACCAAGGTGCCTCTGAAGCAATTTTATTGGCAAAAGTTCCTTATAGGCAATTGGCAGGTGAAATAGAGGTTTTATTGAAAGACTATTATACCGATAAAACCAACTGGCGAAGAATGCTTAAAAATGAAATTTCTACTATTGATTTAATAGAAGAAAAAGAAAATTGTTACGAATATTTACCAGAAGAGTATCATGAATTTATAGATGAAACTGATGAGGTTTTTACTATAAATTTCCCTACTAAAGAGTATCCAAAATCTATTAAAAGTGTTGGATTTGACAAAGTACCTATTATAGAATCTACCTTAAAAGGTATCAAAGGTCAATATTTATTTTTAGAGAACAACCAAGTACTAAACATGAGAAAACATACTGGCTATTATTTGAGTTTGAATGTTTTAAATTAAATTGAGGCTATGAAAAAAACTACATCAAAGGCAAGAATCTTTTCTCTATAGCGTTCAACAACAACTCATAAGCTTTATTTTCTTCCGTTACCCAATTCATTTTTTCTGTCCAACTTACTACAAAAGACAATGCGTCAGCTTCTGTTCTAGTAGAATTTATTTCTTTTATAAATTGATTATAAATGTCATTATTTTCATTAAACAGTTCTACTTTGAAAATAAAACTTTTGTTAAGATCTATTATCTCACGCATATCTCTTTTTGGCATAGTAATTTGGCGTTGAAACTCAATTGTTTTTTCAAACGTTTCACTTTTTAGATCAGTGACAGTCTGCTCGTCAACAATTTCTTCTTCAACTGGAGACTCAATTGTCATAGATGTTTCAATTTTTTCAACTACTATCTCTGGTATTTCAACACTTGAAGAAACTAGCTTTTCTGAAGTAACACTAGAAACAATTTCTTCTTGAATTTCAATTTCAATATTTTCAATTTCATCATAAAACATCAATACATTCTCTTTTATTAAAGCTTTTTCTAAAGAAGACACATTTTTGAAGTCAGTATCCGCTAAAGATTTATACAACCAATTAATTTTACCAATAAGTGATTTGAGTTTTTCTTGATTTGCCATAATTGTGTACTTCTTTTTATTAAACAACGAATTTAATTGTATTTATAATATTTTTTAGCCTATAAATTAAAAAAATGATTATTCTTCTGCTATTTTTGGGAGATGTTCATAGAACCAAGTATAAATAATGTAAAAAAAGGATGGATTGAGGTCGTCTGCGGCTCTATGTTTTCAGGTAAAACAGAAGAACTTTTGAGACGATTAAAGCGTGCAAAATTTGCAAATAAAAAGATAGAAATTTTTAAACCTGTTGTTGACACCCGTTATGATGACTCTGATGTTGTTTCTCATGATAAAAATAAAATTCGATCTACACCTGTTACACATTCAGAAAATATTCTTTTATTAGCCGATGATTGTGAAGTAGTAGGTATAGATGAGGCTCAATTTTTTGACATGGGCTTAATTGAAGTTTGTGAAAAATTGGCAGTTTCTGGGAAACGTGTAATAATTGCTGGTTTAGATATGGATTTTAAAGGGCAACCTTTTGGACCTATTCCTAATTTATTGAGTATTGCAGATTACATTACTAAGGTACATGCTATTTGTATGGTTTGTGGAGATATTGCTTTACACTCTCATAGATTAGTAGAAAATGACAAAACAGTATTACTCGGAGAAACCGAAAGCTACGAACCAAGATGTAGGTGTTGTTTTCATTTGGGAGATAAGGTGAGTAGTAAATAAAAGGAAAAGATGTCACATAGCATACTAATAGTAGATGATGAAAAGGATATTTTAGAATTTCTAGAATACAATTTAAAGAAGGAAGGCTTTAAAACGTTAAAGGCTACCAATGGTCTCGAAGCTCTAAAAATAGCCGAAGAAGAAAATCCTGATATGATAGTACTTGATATGATGATGCCTATACTAACCGGTATAGATACTTGTAAAGCATTGAGAGAAAAACCTCAGTTTCAAGATACTATCATCGTTTTTTTAACTGCAAGAAATACAGATGAAGCAGAAATAGAAAGCTTTGAAGTTGGGGCAGATGATTATATTTCTAAACCAATAAGACCAAAAGTTTTTGTTAAAAGAATAAACGCTATTTTAAAAAGAAGATTAAGGGAAGAAAGCGATAGTAATTTTAGACAATTCAATAAACTAAGCATCGATTTAGCTAAAAGAAAAGTTTTTATTGAAAATCAGGTTGTTAAAGATATTCCAAAAAAACAATTTCAAATACTTCAACTATTAACTTCAAAACCAGAAAAGTATTTTTCTAGAGAAGAAATTTACACTAAAATTTGGGGAACTGATATTATTGTTGGTGACAGAACCTTAGACGTACATATTCGAAAACTTAGAGAAAAAATAGGTTCTGTGTTCATAAAGACTAGTAAAGGAATCGGTTACGCATTTATTCCAAGCGAATAATAAATATTTTCTATATCAAAATAACAATTCAAGTATCACTTTTACACATTCATTCAACAATTTGCGACTCCAATATTAAGTTAACATTAAGTTTAGATTATTTATTGTTAGATTTAACTTTTGACTATACATTTGCAATAAATAAATAAAAACTAATTTTAAAATTGAAGAAATGAAAGAAATAATTTTTGGAACACTAGAAATTGCTGGTTCTTTAGGTATTTTTATCTACGGTATGAAATTGATGAGCGAAGGCTTACAAAAGGTAGCTGGAAACAAAATGCGTGAAATCCTTAAAGGAATGACCAAAAATAGATTTTTGGGAATTGTTACTGGGTTCGTAATTACCGCATTAATTCAATCTTCTTCTGCCACTACAGTAATGGTCGTTAGTTTTGTAAATGCTGGACTATTAACACTAACTGAATCTTTTGGCGTTATTATGGGGGCTAATATTGGCACAACAATTACACTATGGGTTGTAGCCATATTGGGTTTTAAAGTAAAGATGACTTATATAGCGATTGCTTTAATAGGTGTGTTTTTTCCTTTTATGTTTTCTTCAAAAGATAAATACAAAAACATTGCAGAATTTGTATTAGGCTTTGGTATTTTATTTATTGGTCTTGACTTTTTAAAACATTCAGTGCCTGATATTAAGAATAATCCTGAAATGGTAGAATTCTTAAAACATTTCGTTGATTTAGGCCCAATGAACTATGGTTCTATATTATTATTTGTCCTATTTGGGACAATATTAACGGTAGTAGTACAGTCTTCAAGTGCAGCTACTGCAATAACTTTAACCTTAGTAATGAAAGGGTGGATTCCTTTTGAATTAGGAGCTGCTATGATTTTAGGAGAAAATATTGGTACTACTATTACTGCAAATTTAGCTGCATTAGTTGCCAACCCTGGAGCCAAACGTTCTGCTAGTTTCCACTTTCTTTTTAATATGTTTGGTGTAGTCTGGATTTTAATATTTTTTATACCTTTTACCAATTTTATTGAAAGCTTAATGGGTGCAGGACATTTTAACGCACTTGCTGAAACTGCCGGAAAAGGAAACGAAGGAATGGCTTTAGCTTTATTTCATACCATGTTTAATATCCTGAACGTAATTATATTATTCGCTTTTGTACCTATGATGGGGAAATTGGTATACAAAATGATTCCCATAGGTTCTGATGAAGATGAAGAATTCAAACTTCAACACATTAGTACAGGTTTAATGAGTACACCTTCTTTATCTATTTTAGAAGCAAAAAAAGAATTGGTACTATTCGGTAAATTAATAGATAAAATGTCTAATAACGTTTTTGATTTATTCTTTGAGACACAAAAGAAACCGCAAAAACTAATTGAAAAAATCAGAGAAAGAGAAGACATTACAGATAGAATGGATCTAGAGTTAACAAACTTCTTAACCAAAGTTGCCGAGTCTGATTTAACAAAAGAAACCTCTTCTTTGATTCATAGAATGATGAGTATTTCAAATGATTTAGAAAGAATTGGAGATATCTATTTTGAGATTACTAAAAACTATGAAAGACTGAAGCAAGAAAATGTTGAGCTACCTGCTAATGCAAAAGAAGAAATTAAAGACATTATGAACTTGGTAATAGAAGCTATCAAGTTTATGAGAAACAATTTAGATGAATCTAAAGAGCAAATTACTGAAGAGAAGGTTATTGCTATAGAAAATCAAATTAATGCGAAACAAAAAGCAATTTTTGTAAGCCACTTTAATAGATTAGAAAAAGGAGTTTATTCTCCTAAGCAAGGTGTTTTATTTATTGACTTTGTAAAAAGAGCAGAAAGAATTGGCGATCACATTATTAATGTGCAAGAAGCTATTTACAACAAAACAAGCTTATTTAAAGATTAAATAAATAAAAATTTCTAAAAAAGAGTTTACCCATTGGTAAGCTCTTTTTTTAGGATTTCTTAAAAAAACTTACCCTTATTTTAAATTTCACTTAAGGTTCATTTTGTAACACGACTAATAGCAAAATGAGCTTCATTAAGGTTAATCCATCTGACTAAACTAAATCAACATAATAAAAAACAAAATATGAAAAAACTAATTATTCTCTTGATTACTTTTGTTACAATACAAAATGTTCAATCGCAAACAGTTCAAGACTTACAAAAACAATTAAATAAATTAGAAAAAAGACTTGAAAACTCAGAAAAGAAAAAAGTTGTAACAGCAAAATTTGGAAAAGGAATTCAAATATTGGCTAGAGATTCTTCTTTTTACATGAAAGCTGCTTTTAGATTCCAAAGTTTATATACAAATGAGTGGAGTGTAAGAAATGATCAAATAGGTTACATAGAGAGTCATCAACAAAACTTTCTAATTAGAAGGGCTAGATTAAAATTTAATGGATGGGCTTTTTCTACTAAATTAAAATATAAATTTGAACTAGGTTTATCAAACAGAGATATTAGCGGAGGTGACTCTGATGAATACAGCAATGCCTCTAGAATTATATTAGATGCATATTTAGACTGGAATTTCTGGAAAGGTTTTACTATTAGAGCAGGACAATCTAAATTACCCGGAAACAGAGAAAGAGTTGTTTCTTCTGCTAATTTACAATTTGTAGATAGATCTTTATTAAATTCTAAATTTAATATTGACAGGGGTATGGGCGTACAATTAAACCATAAACATAAAATAGGAAAGACAGCAGTTTTTAGAAAAACATTTGCACTTTCTCAAGGAGAAGGAAGAAATGTAACCAAAGGAAGTTTTGATGGTTTAAGTTATACTTTTCAACTAGAAATATTACCATTTGGCGAATTCGAATCAAAAGGCGACTATGTTGGTGGGGATATAAAAAGAGAGCAAAAAGCTAAATTAGCATTAGCTGTGGCCTACAACCTTAATGACAATGCAAAAAGAGAAAGAGGACAAAATGGTAGTTTTATGGAAGACGCAAATGGAAATTTAGTTGGAAAAACACAACACAGCATTTTTGCAGATTTAATGTTTAAGTATAGAGGCTTCTCTGTAATGAGTGAATATGCTTACAAAACAACGAATGACGGCACTCCAAACGTATATGACCCAACAGATTTAACTGCTGAAATTGGAACAATATATACTGGTCAAGCATTTAATATTCAAGCTGGATATCTATTCAAGAAAAATTATGAGTTGGCAGGAAGGTTTACAATAGTTTTACCACAGAACACTACCGTAGACAATAATCAATTTGAATATACTATTGGCGCATCTAAATATTTCTTAGGGCATAAATTAAAAATTCAAACAGATTTAGCTTATCGTTCTATTACAGATAGTAATGACAAAATATTCTTTAGATTACAAACGGATATTCATTTTTAACAATAGTCTTAAAATTAAAAGAAACTTTAAGCCTGCAATATTTTATTGTGGGCTTTTTTAATTATGGCAAAATATTACCTATTCACAATTAATATTTCATCATCGGAAAATTCCATCCAAGCAATATCGTATAAATAGTAATACATTTTACCACTTTTATTTACCTGAAAATGTGTGTGATATTTGAAATGAAATTTCTTTTTGCTCAATACAATCCTATTCACTTTTATTTGCACTTTTTTCTTGCCTAATATTTCTTGAAGTATCGCTCTGTTTCTGTGTAATATTTTATCAACATCTTCTGTTTTTCGACTTACAAATTTTCGTAATCCTTTATGATAAATATTTTTACAACTAGAAGAACAAAATATTTTATCCAACCTTCCTAAAATTGGTTTTTTACAAATTTTACATAAATTATCATTCATAAATTCTTATTGGTATTGATTTACAGAATAGCCGTATCGGAACCGTTAAGATACACTTAATTCACCAACAGAATTTATTAGCTCAAAATAAAAAACTAATTTTAGCTTAAATAAGTATTTACTATGAAAAAAATAACACTTTACCACCTTTACATCAGAGACAAAAAACAAATTGGCATTCAGTTTTTTCCAGACAAAGTAATGCAGCTTGCCATCAAATCTTTACCACAAGTAAAATGGTCTGCAAAAAACCAAATGGCCTATATAGAAAACACGCCAAAGAACCTAAATATCATTTTTAAAACTTTTAAAGGCTTGGCTTGGATAGATACCAATAGATTTTTACGTAACAAACCACTTGTGAAAACAACCAACGAAAACTTAAATTTAGATTGGTATAGAAACCGCAAACAAGAACTTGAGAAATGCCCAGAAGAGTATTTAGCCAAATTAGAAATGAAGCAATATGCCGAAGCTACAGCTAAAACTTATCTATCTATGTTTGAAAAATTTATTGATTTCTATAAAAAAACTAAGCTAAATAAATTAGACGAAAACGACATAAAAAAATTTATAAGCCATTATTCCAAAAAAAATATCTCTAAGTCATTTTTAAACCAACTTATCAATAGTATTAAGTTCTATTATGAAGTTGTAAACGACATGCCCAATAGGTATTACCATATAGACAGACCGTTTAAAGACCAGACGTTACCAAAAGTTATCAGCAAAGAAGAAATATTGACCATGATAAAACAAACCAAAAACATAAAGCATAGATGCATAATAGAACTACTCTATTCAGCAGGTTTAAGAAGATCTGAATTACTCCATTTAAAACTAAAAGATATTGATAGCAAAAGAATGATAATAAAAGTAGAAAAAGCCAAAGGAAACAAAGACCGGCAAACATTGCTAAGTAAAACTGTATTAAAAGATCTTAGAAAATATTTTAAAGAATACAAACCAAGCAATTACCTTTTTGAAGGGCAAAGCAAAGATAAATATAGTTCTTCAAGTGTATTGAAAATAGTAAAACGAGCGGCAAAAAATGCCAAGATCATTCAACCAGTTACTCCTCATATGCTAAGACATAGTTTTGCGACACACCTGCTAGAAGCAGGAACAGACATTAGAGTAATACAAACTATTTTAGGACACAATAGTATAAAAACAACAGAAATTTATGCACATGTTGCCACAAATAAAATAAAAAGTATAAAGAATCCATTAGATTGATTATATTTAAACTATATAGTGAAAAATAAACGGAACTTTTTACAATTAAAAGTTCCGTTTATTCGCACGTTATGTGTAATTAAAACTTCTCATGAAATATAATTTTAATAGCAGCTTCAAATTCTTAGAGTATTTAGTAACTCTATACGGGGAATTACGTTTTGGCTTCAGTCAATCCCCTTATGGGAAAGAATTCTATTGGACAACGGATATCAAAGAATCTGATTCAGTGGAAAAACTTATAACAGTCTTATTTGAATTTGATGAAGAGTATCATGATGAGTGTGAACTTGAAAGAGGTAGTTCAAGGGTATATGTTTTAGAGCTTGAAAATGACATTCTTATAGGAAATATCAGATATGAGTGGGACTATTCGTATTTAGGTTCTAAATGGACTAATGGCAATTTAGTTGAATTAATAAAAGATAATATTTGCACAACCTTTTCAAAAAGATTCGTAATACCTAAAGATGAATTTTATGAGCGATACTACTACGAAATAATATTCTCAACAGAGGACTTTAATCAAGAAGACAGGTTTTTCTTAGCAGATTGGGAAAATGATAATGACATGAAAATACCATCATCTATTTGGACTGGTTTAAAAGATTCTATTATTAATTTATCTAATAAACATGGTGCAAATACAGCTGAAAGTATTTGTCAATTTAGTTACAATTTAAACCATGAACATCATGATGTAATTGAAAGTTGGTCAGACGAATTAGAATTAGATAAATTTAAAAATGACAAAATAATATATAAAGCTAAATAAACACATAACAAAACCTATACGCAATGCCCTTCGGGACACTGCGCATAGCCAAGACGTTAGCATTCATTAAAAACAAAAAATAAAGCATATGAAAAAAAAACATTTACTA
>CAWVRT010000036.1:0-24647 GCA_963932515.1 uncultured Chitinophagales bacterium | reverse complement strand
AATACATCTTCTGTTGGGTTGGGGTAAATAATGGCTTCGTAGTTGGGAGCAAAATCCTCCACGCCTAAAAAGCTCCAATTCGTTTGATGGAAACCTTGCGTAAGGTCGTTGGTTCCATCAGTTCCTGTGTTAATCACTACTTCGCCTATTGTAAAGTCGATGTTGCCACTTGCGTTGGAGTAAGAATCTCCTTGCGTGGCCACGACTTCCTGTGCTGAAACAGTAATAGTAGCAAATAATGAAAATAGTACGAATGCGGTTTTTTTCATAAGTATCTAATTTAGCGGGTGAAAATACAACAAAAAATCCAAACTGTGTGTGTGTGTGTGTGTAAAAAAGGAAGAAATGGTTATAACAAAGGCTAAAAAATCATATATTGCTGAAGCAAGAAACGCTTTTTAGCTTAACCGTTATAACAACCTCCAAAATTTACTTGAAAGTAATTACAGTTTAAATTACACGCAAACTATTTCTCTAACATCCTTAACAAGTTATACTTTCTAACAAACAATTAAAATTTCAAACAAAAAAAACCCAAACTTCATAGTTTGGGTTTTTAAATATTAGTATGAAAAAAGGATTATTTTCCTCCTTGCATTTTCTTTTTCAAGTCAGCTAATACATCCATATCTCCTAAAGTAGATTTCGCTACGTTAGATTGAATATTTTTAACTACTTTGTTAGATTTTGCTCTATCAGAGCTAGCTTTTTTAGTTTTAACCGCTTTTTCTTCAGCCATATTAGTATCAATAATTTTTGTATGAGAAACGATAATACGTTTGTCATTTCTATTGAATTCTAATACTTTGAATGGTAAAGTGTCGTCAATTTTAGCGTTGTTTCCGTCTTCTTTCTTAATGTGACGTGTAGGAGCAAAAGCTTCTAAACCGTAAGGCATTAGGATGATAGCACCTTTATCTTCAACTTTCAATACTGTAGCTTCATGTATAGAACCTTCTGGGAAAACATTTTCAAAAGTATCCCATGGATCTTCTTCTATATGCTTGTGACCTAAAGAAAGCTTTCTATTTTCAGAATCGATATCTAAAACAACAACATCTAAATCTTGATCTTTATTAACTAATTCTGATGGGTGTCCATATCTTTTTGTCCAAGACAAATCAGAAATATGAACCATTCCGCCAATTCCTTCAGCTAATTCAACAAATACACCATAAGGAGCAATGTTTTTAACTTTTCCTAAATGTTTAGAACCTACTGGGAATTTCTCAGCAATTTCCATCCAAGGATCTTGCGTTAATTGTTTAACAGATAAAGACATTTTTCTATCTTCTTTATCTAAAGTCATAATGATAGCTTCTATTTCTTCTCCTAATTTAAAGAACTCTCTAGAATTTACTGGCTCATTAGACCAAGTCACTTCAGAAACGTGTACTAATCCTTCAACACCTGGCTTCACTTCTACAAATGCACCATAGTCTTCAACATTAACAACTTTTCCTTTAACTTTTTGTCCAATTTCTAAACCTTCACTAGACTCTTCCCATGGATGAGGGTGTAATTGTTTCAACCCTAATGAAATTCTTTTCTTAGCTTCATCAAATTCAAGAACAACAACATTTAATTTTTGGTTCAACTCTAACACATCTTTTGGATGGTTAATTCTTCCCCAAGAAATATCTGTAATGTATAATAAACCATCAACACCACCAAGGTCAATAAATGCACCAAAGTCAGTAATGTTTTTAATAACACCTTCAAGAACTTGTCCTTTCTCCATTTTAGAGATAATAACTTGTCTTTGTTCTTCCATATCAGACTCGATAAGAGCTTTATGAGAAACAACAGCATTTTTAATAGTTTCGTTAATTTTAACGATTTTGAATTCCATAGTTTTACCTACATATGCATCATAATCGATAATTGGTTTAACATCAATTTGGGAGCCAGGTAAGAATGTTTCTAATCCAGTAACATCTACAATTAAACCACCTTTAGTTTTAGAAAGAACTGTTCCTTTAACAATAGTTTCTTCTTCATAAGCTTTCTTGATGTTTTCCCAAGCTACTAATAATTTCGCTTTCTTTCTAGATAACTCTAACTGACCTTTATGATTTTCTGTTGTTACAACATATACATCAACTTCATCACCTACAGCTAATTCAGGCATATCTCTAAATTCTGATTTAGAAATTAATCCATCAGATTTAAAACCTACATTTAAAACAACATCAGCCTTCGTAATACTAGCTACTACACCTTTAACGATAGAATTATCGCTTAAAGTTTTTAAAGAAGCCGTATATAAACCTTCCATTGCATCTATTTCTTCTTGAGAATAGAAGTTTACATTACGTTTGTCAATTGTCCAATCAAACTCATCATGAGGCGTTTCCGGCTCAGGAATATATTTTGGTGCTTCTTCTTCAGTAGGTGCTTCTTCAGTTTTTTCAACTTTAGATTTTGGTGCTTTTGCAGGCGCCTCTTCAGTTTTAGCTTCTGGAGCCTCAACTTTAGCTGGAGCTTCTACCTTTTTTTCAATTTTTGCTTTTGGTATTTTTTTAGCAGGTGCTTTAGCTTTCGCAGCTTTTTCAACTGGAGCTTCTTCAGTTTTTGCTGCTGGAGCCTCAACTTTTGCTTTTGGTGCTTTTTTTACTTTTTTGACAGCATCAGTATAGTTATTTGCTAATTTTAAGTCTTCTACTAAGATGTAATAAAAAATTGCACGGTATTTGTTTTTATTAGAAGAACCCATTTTCTCACATACAGCTTTAACTGCAGCATCAATAGTTTCTCCTTTTTCTAAACCGTGTTTTTTAATTAAGAAGTTTTTCTTTACTGTTTCTAATTCTGAATCATCAGAACAAGCTACAACTTCTGCATCTTTTTTAAAGAGTGAAGGACCTATTCCTTTTACCACTTTTGTAAATAAGTCTTTTTCAAAACTTATTCCTAATTTTTCCATCTCAGCGATGTAAAATTCTATTTTTTCTTCTGTTTTAGTCATCTGACCATTTAAGATTTGTATCTTACTATTAATCAGATAGTTAACGACATTAATAATAAAAGATTTTTATGATTTTTTATAAAAATTCCAGTCCTTTACCTATCTCTATTCGTATAAAGGACTGCAAAGGTAGTAAATTAAAGATATTTAGTATCGTTTTTAAAAGAAAAATTTTAGAAAAATAGCCAAACTTCAGTGTAAGAAAATAAAAGCTAAAAAAGAGTATTTATAAATTCTCTTTTTTAGCTTTTCTCTTTTTATACTTAATACTTTTACCTAAATCAATATTTAAAGTAAGATGATTGACAGATTGAGGTAAAGCATATTTAGCAAAGCCATACTGTAATTGAAACCTATTGATTTTTAATCCAAAACCAAAACTAAATCCTGCCAAGCCAATTACATCAGGAGTTACTAATTCAGACCTTTTCAAATGATTATAAGCGACACCCAATGTGATCACTTTTCCCATGTAAATTTCCGCTCCAAATGTTAGATGTTTTGCAATATTGTCTACTACTTTTACTGCGGAATTAGTTTCTGCTGCTTCCTCTCCTAAAAGATTTGTGCTTTGTTGAATATTATTAGGATTGTCATAACGAATATCCCAAGTATATAAATGGTGAGCTGTTAATATAAATCTAAAAGGAACATGTTTTAATCTTTTAGAAATACTTAACTGAACGTCTACAGGTAACAATTCCTGATTACCTTTTGTAAAAGTCTTAAATTGAAAACCTAGATTAGTGACATTAAACGATATATTAACCAAACGAGCAGTATCGACATACATAACGGCTAAATCAAAAGCCATTCCTACCGAGTTATATTCTCCAAACTGAGAAACTAAGAACTTGGCATTCGCACCAAACTTATATTTATCTTTATAAGACTTACCAGCACCGACATTTAATGCAACTTCATTGGCAACCATCAAACCTTGTTGATCTCCATAAATATTATAATTCCTTAACTGACCATAATTTACATAAGTAGCACCAAATTGAAAAGTAGCCGGTTTAAAATCATGTATATAATTAAAATTTCCATAAGTAATTCCTCCGTAATAAGCAATGTAATTTAATGACATAGATTTTGTCATCGCAGCATTTAATGTAGCAGGGTTTTTATATGCCAAAGAAACATCATTATCATAAATACTATTATAACTTCCGCCCAACATGGTAGCTCTCGCAGAACTTGGAATTGCCAAATATTTATAAGTATTTTTTCCGCCAATTTGAGCAGTAATGGTTTCATTAAAAATGAAAAGACATAAAACTAGATAATATACTTTCTTCAAGGTTTCTTACTTTTTTATTACAAACGACTAATTTACTATTTTAGTTTATATTAAAACCAATAGAGTGGAAAGTTTTTAATAAATCCTTAATTTATTAGTAAAAGAACAATTTATAAATAATGATTAAAGAAGAGTTCAGCAAAAACAATATAGCATTTTAGGCAAAAATTATTTAACTATTGAATCAATAAAAAACCCATAAGCACACAATAAAAAAAGGGAGCAATTGCTCCCTTTTTTTATATAATAATTCACTTTTCAATAAAATAATAAATTATAATTTATTATTTTTTAATTTTCGCTAATCTAGCTGTAGCTTTAACATTAGTTATCACTACAAACCATAAAAAAGGATTTTTTACAACTTTCTCATATTTAGGATAAAATACTACATCATATCCTGGCTCTTTTTCCATCATATCATATAGAGCGTAATTAGATGTTTTGTCACCCAAATTTCCAATAATTGGAATACTAGACAAAATAGTAGTAGGTTCATCGCCAACAGAAGCAGACTTGCCTCTAAATAACCTTCTCCAATCAATTCCAAGAACTTTAACACTTGTAGCCTCTCCAACTACTTGTTCAGAAAAATCGAAATCTCCTTTTACAAATTCAACACGTGCATTTGGCTCTCTCATAGTTTTTGAAGATGAAACACAACTAGCCAAAAATAATGATATAAACAAAATTGGTAATAATTTAAATACATTTTTCATAATTACATTTTTTTTAAAATAACACCTACTCTATTTAATGCAGGATTTTCGGAGACCTCCTGTTTTTTTTTGCAAAAAAAAATCAAATTTTAATAACAACACCAAAAATAATATATATTTAGTTAAAAATAGTAAAGGAAGTTAATTTTTCTTAAACCCACCAAATTAAAAATTACATTAAGATTATAAACTAGAAAAAGTGTCAAACATAGATTAATAAATCATATTAGCCTCAAAAAATTATAATTAATGAAAACCATAAAGAATAAATGAATTAATGACTATATTTGCGCACTAAATTTTTAAACAAATATATAATGCAAGCAAAAGGATTTATTAAATTTATTATCATTGGATTATTAGTGTTCGCACTATACCAGTTAAGTTATACTTTTCTAGGAAGACACTTCCAAAACAAGGCAAAAGTATACGGTATTGAACAAGCAAAAAATTTCTCTGGAAGCGAAGCTGAAATGGAAGCTAAAAATGCAGAAATGTACTATTTAGATTCTCTAAAAAATGAGCAATTAGTCAATTTAGGTTTTACTGAATTAACTTATGAGGATATTAACAAACAACAATTAAAGCTAGGATTAGATTTAAAAGGTGGTATCAGCATGTTAGTAGAAATTGACAATGCAGATATTTTAAACAAACTATCACATGAAAGTGAAGATACGTTTTTTAATCAAGCAATTAAATTAACGCAAGATAATGAAAACAGCTCTCAAGAAGGTTTTATTGACGCATTTGCTAGTAATTACAATAAAGTAAGCAATGGAGCTTCTTTAGCTGCAATATTTGCTCCTTACGAAGAGTTTAAAGGTAAAGTTGACTGGAAAGATTCTAATGCAGACGTAATTAAAGCGATTAAAGAAGAAGTTGAATCTAAATGGGCGGAAACGCACAATATACTTTCTACAAGAATCGATCAATTTGGAGTTGCTAACCCATTTATTTCTAAACCAGATCAAAAAGGTAGAATATACATAGAATTACCTGGAGCAGATGATTCTAAAAGAATTAGAAATATTATTCAAACTTCTGCATTATTAGAATTCTATAAAGTATATGAATTAAGAGATGTAGATAAACTTTTAGGAAACATAAATGACGTAGTTAGAACCAAATTAGGTCTTGATGAAGTTGAAGAAGTAACCGCTGAATCTATTATAGAAGAAGCTACAGTAACAAATATTGATACTGTCGTAAATGATTTAGGAGAATTAAGTGACTTAGGGGATTTAAGTAATAATACTGTATCTGATGATTCTGCAGAAAGTTCTCAAGTAAATCCTTTCTATGAAATATTTAGCCCTAACTACGGTAAGAAAGGGGAGGAATTTTTCTATAACGAAGGGCCAATTATTGGTTATGCTTTAAAAAGAGATTTACCAACTATCAATAACTATTTTGGATTAGAAGAAGTAAAAGCTTTATTACCAAGAGATTTAAGATTTATGTGGAGTGCTAAAGCTTTTAAGAAAGCCGATGGTACTTTTTCAGATACCTATATGCTATACGCCATCAAAACTTTACCAACTGGTGGAGCGAATGTAAGTGGTGAAGTTATTGTTGATGCATACAATAGTAAAGATCCAATGGGTCAAGATGTTGTAGGGATGAGCATGAATGGTATTGGCGCAAAAAAATGGGCTGATTTAACTAGAGAATGTAATCCTACAGGAGATCAAAATGCAGGTAAATCTATTGCGATTGTTTTAGATAATAAAGTATTTTCAGCCCCTAGATCTAACGGAGAAATTACTGGTGGTAGTTCTCAAATTTCTGGAATGGATGATTTACAAGAAGCACAAGATTTAGCAAACATATTGAAGTCTGGTAAATTAGATGCTAAAATAAACATACCACAAGAAGCAGTAGTTGGTGCATCTTTAGGGAAAGCTTCTATTAGTTCCGGATTGTTATCTTTAGTTACAGGTTTCTTATTGGTTATCTTATTCATGTTCTTATATTATAGTGGTGCAGGTTTAATTGCAAACATTGCCTTATTGGTAAATGTTGTATTAATCATGGGCGCTTTGACATCTTTAAGAGCAGCATTAACTTTACCTGGTATTGCAGGTATTGTATTAACAATAGGTATGGCAGTAGATGCTAACGTAATTATATTTGAAAGAATTAGAGAAGAATTAAGAAAAGGAAAAGGTTTGAAATTAGCTGTATCTGATGGTTTCTCTCACTCTTATTCTGCAATTATTGATGCAAACATGACTACTTTGATAGCAGGTGTTGTATTATTAATGTTTGGTGCTGGAGCAGTTAAAGGATTTGCTATTGTATTAATCATTGGTATAGTTGCTTCTTTTATTTCTGCAGTATTCTTATCTAGATTAATATTTGACTGGTGGTTGACTAAAGATAAATCGATATCTTTTGCTAATCCTTTTTCTGACAATATTTTAACAAATTCTAATTTTGATTTTATTGGTAAAAGAAAAATGTTTTATACTATTTCTGGTGTAATTATTTTAACTGGTTTATTTTCTATTTTTACTACAGGTTTTGAATTAGGCGTTGATTTTAAAGGTGGAAGGTCTTATGTAATAGAATTTGACCAAGCAGTATCTAATGATGCTATTAGAGCAAAACTTTCTACTGAATTTGGAGAAGAAGCTACGGTTAAGAAATATGATGTAGACTCTAAAGTACAAATTATTACAGCATACAAAATTGAAGATAAAAGTAAAACAGTAGATAGTATTATTGTTAGTAAGCTATATTCAGGTTTAGAAGGATTTTATAAAGAAGCTCCAACTAAAGAAGCTTTTGCATTAACATCTATTATTCAAGCAAACAAAGTAGATACTAGTATTGCAGATGATATTAAAGTTAGTGCTTTTGAAGCTGGATCATTAGGAGCGTTATTCATCTTTATCTATATTTTAATTAGATTTAGAAGATGGCAATATGGAGCTGGAGCAATCATCGCTGTTCTTCATGATGTTTTAATTATTTTATCAATATTCTCAATATTTAAAGGGATTTTACCATTCTCTTTAGAAATAGAGCAAAAGTTTATTGCTGCTATTCTTACCGTAATTGGTTATTCTATAAATGATACCGTAGTTGTATTTGATAGAGTTAGAGAGTTTATTGCAGAGCATCCTTCTAGAGATTACAAATCAAATATAAACACAGCAATTAATAGTACTTTAAGTAGAACTTTAATTACATCATTTACTACTTTCTTAGTAGTAGCATTAATGTTCGTTTTTGGAGGACCAGCAATTAAAGGATTCTCTTTTGCTTTATTAATCGGTGTTATTGTAGGTACTTATTCTTCTATTTTTATAGCAGCAGCTATACTAGTAGATACTTGGTCTGTATCTAAAAAAATAAGTTCTAAGAAGAAATAATTGTAGAACCCTATATTACTTAAAAAGTTGCTAGTTTCTAGCAACTTTTTTTATTTTAAGACTGCTCGAATTAGAGATAGAAATTTCGAACAATTCCATAGCAAAGAATTTCTGCTTATATTTCATTAAAAGGAATTAATGATTTCGAAATAATAGAATAAACCTCAATCCTGCAATCCTCCTATTCTTCAAACAATATTATTGGTATTAAATAGTCGTATTTTTTAGTGTTTTTTACTATACTTTTAAGAAGTAAGCTTTTATTGTCTGAAATTCTATACAATTTTATGGAATGCTACAATAAATACATCTTTATAATAGTTAAGTAGTTTATATACTGAATTACATTTGCAAGTATTCTATAATGATTTTTAAGTTAAACAATAAAAAACTATTCAAAAATGAATTCTACCTTATTACAAATAGCATCTAAAAGTGTACAAGAAGCTACAGAAATAGCTGGGTCATCAATATTTGAAATTATTTCAGGGATTGGCATTACGGGTCAAGTAATTATGACAATTATTTTTCTTTTGTCTATTTATTCTATTTACATTTTTGTTGAAAGATATTTTACTATTAAAAAAGCAGGTGTTTTAGATAAAAACTTTATGAATAGAGTGAAAGATTTTGTTTCTAATGGGAATATTGAAGGTGCAAAAGACTGGTGTAGAAAAGAAGACACTCCTATTGCACACTTGATAGGCAAAGGTGTTAGCAGAATAGGTAAATCTATGAAAGATATTAGCGCGACAATCGAGAACCAAGGGAATTTAGAAATTCAAAAAATGGAAAAAGGATTAGTGGCTTTAGCTACTATCTCTGGTGCGGCACCTATGCTGGGATTCTTAGGAACTGTAACTGGTATGATAACAACTTTTAAAGATATTGCTGATGGTAATACTGCTGCCAACGAAATGGCTGGAGGTTTATATGAAGCTATGTTTACGACAGCTTTTGGACTAGCTGCAGGTTTGATTGCTTATGTAGCCTATAATATGCTTACGGGAATGATAGACAAGGTTATATTTAAAATAGAAGATAGTTCAGTAGATTTTATTGATCTTTTAAGTGAGCCAAGTAGATAATAATTAGTATTAAAGACAATTACTATGAAATTGAAAAGACGAAATAAGGCCAAAGCAGAATTTAATATGTCTGCAATGACTGATATTGTATTCTTGCTATTGATATTTTTCATTATCAATTATGAATTACCGAATGCTATTCCTTTGTTATTACCAAATGCTACAGGGCAAGTAGCTCAAAACAAATCCATTACCGTATTGGTATCATCAGATTTGCAATATTTAGTAAACAATGAAAAAGTAGGCTTTAGTGGCTTAAAATCTAAGCTTTCTTCAGAAATAAATAAAGCAAAAACTAAAACAGATAAACCTTCTGTTATCTTAAAAATAGATAAGTTAGTCGCTTTAGAAAAAGTAGTAGATATTTTACAAATAGGTAATGAATTGAAAGTACCTATGATACTTTCAACAAAACCAAAAAAGTAAATCATTACTAATTATAAGTTTTGAATTATGGATTAACAAGTTGCTATACAGTAATTTAGTTTTTTTATTCTAAGTTTAAAAAAAGCTAGAAGCTAAAAATAAATAAATGGATTTAATCAATACAAAGAGCGATAGAAATGGTAAAATAGCAGCAGGTATTTACACTTTGGTATTCATTCTATTTATGTTTTTAAAAACATGCTCTTCGCCTACAGAAGATTACACAAATGAAGGTGTAATTATAAACTTAGGGTTTACTGAAACAGGGATATCTGAGAATACACCGGAAGCTTTACAAGAAGAAATAGTGGTCGAAGTTACGCCACAGGAAATTGTTGAAGAAGTTACACCACAAGAAGTAATGGAAGAAAGTATAACACAAGAAACAGAAGTAGTTGAAGTAACAGCTACAGAAACAGTAACTCCGGAAGTTTCAGAAACAGCAGAGCTTGTGGAAGAACAGACACAAGAAGTAGTAGAAGAAGTGTCTGAAATAGTAGAAGAACAACAAGTAGATCAATCTGCCCTATTTAATAGCGACAATAACAACCCAAATCAAGGAGAAGGATCAGAAAATGGAGATCAAGGAAATCCTGACGGAAGTTTAGAGTCGAATATCTATGGTGACATTAATGGACCAGGACTAGGCGAAACAGGTAAAGGCTGGGGTTTGAATGGTCGTTTGTTGGGTAGTAAACCAACTCCTGTAAGTGAAAAGCAAGAATATGGTGTCGTAAGCATAAAAATTAGAGTGGGTAAAAATGGCAAAGTAGTTTCTGCTCAGTTTACTTCTAAAGGTTCTACAACCACAGATAAATACTTAATAGATTTATCTATTAGAGAAGCTAAAAAAGTTACTTTTAATCCAGACTCTAAAGCACCAGATGTTCAAATTGGATTTGTTTCTTTCCATTACCAAGCTAGTTAAGCAGATTATTGGTTTGTGAAAAAAGAAATAAATGAAGTAAGTCTCTTTTATAATAAAGGAATTACCTTCCTAACTTTTACAGAATTGAATAAAATCTATTTACTTTTGCTTTCTATATGAAAAGCTACCAACAAACTTTAGATTTCCTTTTCTCTCAGTTGCCTATGTATCAAAGACAAGGTGCTGCTGCTATGAAAAAGAATTTAGATAACATCTTAGCGCTTTGCGAAGTATTAGGAAATCCTCAAAATAAGTTTAAGAGTATTCATATAGCAGGAACTAATGGTAAAGGTTCTGTCACACACATTTTGGCTTCAATTTTACAAAAATCGGGCTTAAAAGTAGGCTGTTACACTTCGCCACATTATAAAGATTTTAGAGAACGAATAAAAATAAACGCCAACTTTATTCCCGAACAACACATTATAGATTTTGTTGAGAAAAATAAAGCTTTAATACTTAAAATACAACCTTCATTTTTTGAAATAACCGTTGCTATGGCTTTTGAGTATTTCGCTAACGAAAAAGTAGACATTGCTATTATCGAAACTGGTCTTGGAGGCCGTTTAGATTCTACAAATATTATCACTCCGCTCCTTTCTATTATCACAAACATTAGTAAAGACCACACACAATTTTTAGGCGATACTTTAGAAGAAATTACTTTTGAAAAAGCTGGAATCATTAAAAATAAAATTCCGGTAATTATTGGCAAAAAACAAAAAAAAACTAAGCAAGTTTTCAGCGAAAAAGCTTTACAGACTAATAGTGAATTGTTTTATGCTAATTCAATCGTAAAGGTTCAAAAATTCAAATCTGTATTTGGTAAAAGAACTTCTTTCGCCTTAAAACATAAAGGAAAATCTATTACATTAGAAACTGATTTAATTGGTAATTATCAGCAAGAAAATATTCAAACAGCTATTGCTGCACTATTTTACTTGAAGAAGAAAAATATTCTAAAAATCAAGAAAAAGCACCTCTTTAATGGTTTAAAAAACATTCAAAAAGACAGTTATTTCATTGGTAGAAATATGCTATTATCTACAAAACCTTTAACGATTGCCGACAGTGCACATAATGTAGCAGGAATAAAAGAATTGGTAACACAAATCAATGCTATTCCGTTTAAAAAACTACATTTCGTTTATGGAACAGTGAGCGATAAAGATGTTGCAACAATTTTCACTTTATTACCTAAAGAAGCTCAATATTATTTTTGTAAACCTGACATAATCAGAGGAATGGAAGTAGATTCATTAGAAAGTATTGCTAAAGATTTTAATTTTGACTTTCAATCTTATCATTCCGTAAAAGAAGCGCTAGCAACAGCACAAAATAATGCAAACGAAAAAGATATTATAATCATAGGCGGTAGCATATTTGTAGTAGCAGAAGTTATTTAAAGAATCGTATCACCGTTTTACATCCTAATGATATCAAATTTAACTTTGAAAATAAAACGACCATTTTAGCTAATAGTTTTGTTATTTTTGCTAAATGAAAACTAATATTTCAATAGAAATAAGTTCTAAGAAATTAAATCTTCAAACTTGTTATGATTTTGTGCAAGATCCTTCTTGCGGCGGAATAGCACTTTTTGTAGGAACGGTTCGAAACGCTACTCAAGGGAAAGAAGTTATTTTGTTAGATTTCTCTACCTATAAAGCGATGGCTATTAAAGAAATACAAAAAATAGCAACACAAGCTCTTGAAGAATTTAAAATTCATAAGATTGCCATTCATCATTTTGAAGGAAAATTAAAAATTGGAGAAATTCCTGTAATCATAGCAGTCTCTTCTGCTCATAGGGATGCTGGTTTTAAAGCTTGCCAATTTGCGATAGACACTTTGAAAGAAACTGTTCCCATTTGGAAAAAAGAGTACTTTATAGATGGCAGTGTTTGGGTGAATGCTCATCCGTAAAAGTTACGCATATTTTAACTTCTCCTGTTTAGTCTTTTACTGCTTAATGTTACCTAATTACTTATACTTTATTTTAATTTTCAATTTAGGCTAAACATAAAGCACTGTGGACTAAAAATTCCTAGTTTTATTCTCCTTACCATTGAAAATTGCCATCTTATTAGCTAATCATTTAAAAATAAAAAAATAATATAAATAATAAAGTCGCTAATTTTAACTAATTTTGAAATACTAATGTAAGTTTTTATTATTAATACTCTTTCTATTAGTAACGAAATTAAAAACTTACAATCTACTTATAAATATAAAATATATAATTATGAAAAATAAAATTACAATTTTAGTACTAAGTTTAATGACACTCTCATTGTTTTCTCAAGAGAAACTAGACAGTACAATTTCTGAATATTTTGATGGTGTAAATTTTATACTAGACAATAAAAATACCTATACTTATGATAGTAATTTTAATTTACTAATAGACACATCGTTTAATAAAAATTTGAACACTTGGGATTTAAATAATGTCTCAACTAATGATTTTGACATAAACAACAATTTAATTTCATTTACGAATGGACTGATTGATAGTTCTTATAATAATGTAATTAAATATGATTTAACTTATAACAATACCAATAAATTAACTAGTGCTAATGCTTTCGGATGGAATGGGCAATGGTATAATTACATAAAGTTTGATGTAAATCGAAATAGCAATGATTTACCAACAGATTTTATTTATGAAACATGGGACACTATAGGAAATATATGGGAAAATAGTGGTAAATATACTTATACCTATAACACAAGTGATCAAATACAACAAATCATCATTAGTATATGGGATACCATAGGAAACACATATGTTTTTCAAAGTAAAGTAGAATTTACATATACCGGAAATAATTATACACGTAAATTACATTCAAGATGGAATTCAGCTGCATTAATATGGGGAATAAACAATCAGAGTTTATATTCCTATGATTCTTACGACAATCCACTAACGGTGATTAATGCGTCATTTGATAATGACTCACTGCTGTTTTATGAAAATTCTAAAACAGACTATATTTACGATAATACTAAACCCATCAATACCATAGCAAACCCTTTTAATGATGTATTTTATGAATTAGGTTTTAACACCCTAGCCATAAAAAGTAAATTATTATCTTCAATCAGTTATCATAACAATAGTTCAGTATGGGAAATTCAAAATAAAAAAACTCATTATTACTCTAACTACACACCAGCAACTCCAAATGCAATAAAAGAGTTTAGTAGTACTTCTTTTAAAACATATCCAAACCCCACTACAGAATCTTTATATTTTGACATAGAAAATGATGTTACGATAGAGATTTATAATACTGATGGCCAAAAAGTTATAATTCAAAACTTAAATAAAGCTATCAACAAAGTAACTGTAAATAAACTAACTAATGGTCTTTATTATTTTAAGATACTAGATGGTAAAGATGTTCTAGTTGGTAAATTTTTAAAACAATAAATTTTTAAAAAACCTTCAATAAAAAGGGCATTCTCAAATATTTGAGAATGCCCTTTTTATTAACTTAAACGCTATTTATTGTACTTCAATATCAAATGGCATTCTCATTTGAATCGTATTAAAGTTAGCCTTTATATTTTTCACTTGTTGATAGTATTTATACTCTGAACCCAATTCAGCTTTTAACAACTTCATTTTAATAGCTTCAAATCCAAAATCTCCCATTAATTGCTCCATTAGTTCTTTTTTCTTAGGAAATTCTTTTAATCTATAATCGTCTACTTCAGAAAGTTCAACAGCATAAGCTATCGCATCATCTAAATCGCCAATTTTATCTACAAGTCCTATTTTTAAAGCTTGTTCACCAGTCCACACTCGGCCTTCTGCATAAACTTTTACAGAATCTTGATGCATATTCCTACCTTCTGCTACTCTTTTAGTAAATGTGTTATAGACACGCTCTACACCATTTTGTATAACTTGATGTTCTAAGGCGTCAAACTTATTAGTGACTCCATTCATTGAAGCATGTGTGTTTAAATTTACTTCATCAAAAGTAACGCCTATTTTATTTTTTAAGAAAGTTTCAAAATTTGGAACCAATCCAAAAACACCAATAGAGCCAGTTATCGTATTTTCTTCAGCAAAAATATAATCTGCCCCACAAGAAATATAATAGCCACCAGATGCCGCTAAATTACCCATAGACACTATTAGTTTCTTATCTTTCTTAGCTAATTCTAATTCTCTCCAAATTACTTCTGATGCCAAGGCACTCCCTCCAGGAGAATTTACTCTTAAAACAATCGCTTTTACATCTTCATTCAATCTTAATTTTCTAATAATCTCGGCAAATTCTTCACTACTTAATTTATCTTCCGCTTTATCACTTACAATATCTCCTTCAGCATATACAACGGCTACCATATTTTTAGTAAGCGGTGTTTCTGTTTTTATAGCCGAACCATATTTATTCATATCTATAAATTCAATTTCAGCGGTCTCTTCTATTGATAATCTTTCTGCCAAATCTGCAATTACTTCATCAGCATAGTATGCAGCATCTATCAAACCTAATTCAACTGCTTTTTCTGCAGAAGTTATTTTCAACTCATTGATACTATTTTCTAAATGTGCTGTTGTAATTCCTCTAGATTTACTAATATTATTAATAAAAGCTTCTTTTATTCCGCCTAATAAATATTCTAATTGCTTTCTATTTGGCTCACTAACATCTTCTCTAATAAAAGGCTCTATAGCACTTTTAAAAGTGCCTACTTTAAAAACTTGAACTTCTGCTTCTAATTTATCTAACATTTTTTTGAAAAAAGTCAACTGTGTTCCAATTCCTCTAATTTCTACTATTCCTTCAGGGTTAATATAAATCTTATCCGCAACAGAGGCTAAATAATAAGCTTTTTGAGAAGCATATTCCCCATAAGCAACAATAAATTTTCCACTTTCTTTAAAATCTATCAAAGATCTTCTAATAACATCCGTAGTAGCAAAACCATTTGGCATGGAAGATAAAGGAAGATATATTCCCTTTATTTTATCGTCTGTTTTCGCTTTTTCAATCGTTCTTACAATATTTTGTAAACCTAAATTCTCCGTTATTTTAAATTTACCTGAAGTAAAATTAAAATCTTCATTTTTATTTTGTTCTTTTATCGTATGTGACAAATCCATTCTTAATACAGTGTTTTCACTTACAGAAACTGTTTTTTGTGAATTCATTCCTTCGCTACTCCCAATAGCCGCAGCTACTAGCGCAATCATTACTACAAAAAACAAAACACCTACCCCAAACATACCAACAACAACTGCGAGTACCATTTTAAAAAACTTCATCATATCTGATTCTTATTTAGAATTAATTATTATAAAATTGGTAATTTTAAACCTACCAATGTAACTTTGCAAAGATATAAAATTAAAAACTTTGAATACAATTATTTTTTCTACAGGAAGCAACCTAGGTAATAGACAAAGCCATTTAGAGTATGCTTTAGCAGCCTTAAGTAGCATTGGGAAAGTTATTGATTATTCAAATATTTATGAAAGTGAAGCTTGGGGAAATGTCCCTCAACAAAATTTCTTAAATCAGATTATAGTTGTTTCTACGAATATTGAGCCCTTGGAATGTTTAAAAAACATTCAAGAGATAGAAAATTCAAGAGATAGAAAAAGAGAAATACATTGGGGACCAAGAACATTAGATATTGATATTCTATTTTACGATCAAGAAATAATTAATACACCTGCGTTGATAATTCCGCACCCCTTTATAGAAAAAAGGCTTTTTGTTTTAGTACCTTTGAGCGAAATTTTAGCAAAATACGTTCATCCTATTCTAAATGAAAGTATACTAAATATTTTAAAAAACTGTGATGACAAAACCAATGTAGTTTTGTATAAACGAATAAATAATATTTAAGTGGATTATAACTTTATTTCAATAGAAGGCTGTATTGGTACAGGAAAAACATCATTTGCTAAAAAATTAGCTTATGACCTTGAAATTCCTGTTGAGCTAGAAAATTTTGAGGACAATCCTTATCTTAAAAATTTCTATGCGAATCCAGATAAGAATGCCTTATCGCTAGAGTTATATTTTATGGCTGAAAGATTTAATCAGCAAAAAGAAATAATGAAAAGTATTAATCTTTTTAACCGTACAGTTATTTCAGATTATGCATTTGTGAAATCTCAAATATTTGCAAACATTACGCTTAAAAATCCTGATGATTTACAATTATTTAAAATGCTTTTCCAAATAATAAATCAAAATGTAAAGTCTCCAGATATTATCCTTTACCTTCATAAAGATACCGATAGTCTTTTAGATAATATTGCGAAAAGAGGTCGATCATATGAAAAAGATATTAAAGCAGATTACTTAGATGCTTTACATAAGACTTACATGCTTTTTTTTAAACAACAAACAGACTCTAAAGTTATCATCGTTGATTCTTCAAATTATGACTTTATTAAAAATCAAAAAGATTACTTATACTTAAAGGGTTTACTTAATAACACTTACACTAAAAAAATTACTTTTATTTAAAATTTGTACATTTACTCATCACCTTAAGCTACATTATGAAAAATAATTTTATACTCGTATTCCTCCTAACCATATTTTTAGCAACTATTACTGATACTGTTTTTGCTCAAACACCAGTGGAAAAAGAAACAATCAAAGTAAAAGCTAAAACAAAAAAAGTTATTTCAGTAAAGGCCTTTGAAGAAATGCAAACAGATAGTACTAAGACAAATAAATCAAGTATAAAGTCTTCTAAACCAATAATAAATAACCCGTATATTAAACCTATACTTAAAGAATTAAAAACATGGAGTATTGATATTGGTGTAAATGCGACAAACCCACAAACAGATATAAGATATAATGACTTTTTTGGAAGTTTGGATCCGAAAAATGAAATTCAGTATGGTGGGCAATTGAGAGTTACCAAAATGTTTGATAATGCAATTGGCGTTCAAATGCAATTTGCTTATAATAGACTACAAGGCGTTTTTGATTCTTTAGTACCTTTTAAGGAAGATAGAGATTTTATGCCTACAGAATTTTCAACAGATGGCATTTATTTTAGAAATAATGTTTACCAAGGATCTGTAAACCTATATTGGAATATTAGTAATACTGTTTTTAATATCAATAGATATTATAACGCTTTAAATGCCAAAAAACCAATGAAAAAAAGATGGTTTTCTTTATATGCTTATTCAGGTATTGGCATTACACTTTCAGACCCTCATGTTATGAGATTATCCGACAATAGATCGGTAGAAGATCCATCCGTATTCCCTAGTATTGATTTTCAAACAGATAAAACTACTGAACTTGTAGTTCCTTTGGCATTAGGCGTTAAAGTAAAAATGAGTAAAACAATTGATTTAGGATTAGAATATGGCTATAATTTCTTGTTTTCTGACAAACTAGATGGTTATAATTATGATCATCCTGGAAGATTGAAAAATGATGGCTACACCCATGCATCTTTAGTATTGACCGTAAAATTAGGAAATAAAAATAACGACAAAGAGCATATAGAGTGGTCAAACCCTCTAGAACCTCTTTTAGTAGAAATCACTAAGATTGAAAGACTAGAGAAGGACCTAAACAAATTAACCCAAGATGATGATGCAGATGGTGTTTCTGATTATTTTGATAAAGATAATGAAACGCCTAAAGGGACAACTGTAGCTGCCAATGGAACAGTATTAGATATAGACAGAGATGGAATTCCTGATGATGATGACATGGAATTGTTTACTGGAAAAAATGCCGAAATTGATGAAAACGGTAGCGCATTAGATACAGATAAAGATGGCGTTCCTAATTATCTAGATGCGGAAGATGGTACTTCTATAGGTGATTTTGTGAATTTTCAAGGGAAAACTGTAAAAATTGAAACTGAAGGGGAATTAAGAAATATAGCCTTACCTTCTATCTTTTTTGATACGGACAAAGCAACTATTAAAAGAGAATATGAAGATGAGTTATTTCAAATGGCTTTAACCATTAAAAGAAATAATGATCTTAAGTTTATATTAGAAGGGCATTGTGATGAAAGAGGATCTGACGAATACAATATAGCACTAGCTAATAAAAGAGCTGATGCCATTAAAAACTATTTAGTAGAAAATTATAAACTAGACCCAGCTATTTTTTCTATAGTATCTAAAGGACGAGCAGAACTTTTTTCTCTTAAACCTAATATGAATAGAAGAGTTGACGTAATTATTACTGAATAGACAGAAAAAATTAAAATCTTACTACAAAAAATTGTAGTAAGATTTTTTAGTCAATTCAAGATTGTTATCTTTGCGAAATCAATGAAAAAAATAAATCTTTCAAATAAAATATTTACTGTAATTAGTCAGGCTGGAGCAGAATTAAACTACCCAACTTATGTAGTTGGTGGCTATGTTCGAGACCAACTACTAGAACGAAAAAAAGAACAGGAAGACATAGATTTTGTTTGTATTGGTAGTGGTATAAAACTAGCTAAAACAGCAGCAAAAATATTTTCACCAAAACTAAAAGTTACTATTTTTAAAAATTATGGTACGGCTATGTTTAAGCATCAAAATACAGATTATGAATTTGTAGGTGCTCGAAAAGAATCCTATCAAAGAGATTCTAGAAATCCTATTGTAGAAGAAGGTACATTAGAAGACGATCAAAACCGTAGAGATTTCACTATTAACGCATTGGCGGTTTCTTTAAATAAAGACTCTTTTGGCACTTTAATTGATTCATTTAATGGGTTAGAAGATCTTAAGAATAAAATAATTAGAACTCCTTTAGATCCAGATATTACTTTTTCTGACGATCCATTGAGAATGCTAAGAGCTATTAGGTTTGCAACTCAATTAGATTTTATTATAGAAGACCTCACCTTAGAAGCTATTGCAAAAAATAAGGATAGAATAAAAATTATTTCTCAAGAAAGAATTAGTTCAGAATTAAATAAAATTGTCCTTTCTACTAAACCATCAATTGGTTTTTTATTATTAGATCAAGTTGGCTTATTACAAATTATATTTCCCGAGTTGGAAAATCTTAAAGGAGTAGAAAAGCGAGATGGATTAAGTCATAAAGACAATTTTTTTCACACATTAGAAGTATTAGATAATATTTCTAAAAATACTAACAATCTTTGGTTAAGATGGGCTGCTATTTTACATGACATAGCCAAACCGAATACTAAAAGATTTGAAGAAAATAATGGTTGGACATTTCACGGACACGAAGTAGTCGGTGCTAAAATGGTAAAACCCATTTTTAAACGAATGAAATTTTCTTTAGGAGCAGAAATGCGTTTTGTAGAAAAAATGGTTCGTTTACATTTAAGACCTATCCCTCTGTCTAGAAATGAGATTTCAGATTCTGCTATTAGAAGATTATTGTTTGATGCAGGTGATGAAATTGACAACTTAATGGTTCTTTGTGAAGCAGATATAACATCTAAAAACAAAGAAAAAGTAAAAAAATACCTTAAAAACTTTAAAGTCGTAAGAGAAAAAGTAATTGAAATTGAAGCAAAAGATAGCATTAGAAATTTTCAACCACCAATTACTGGTGAATTTATTATGGAGACTTTTAGTTTGAAACCTTGTAGAGAAATTGGAACGATCAAAAATAAAATAAAAGAAGCAATTCTTGAAGGAACTATCAAAAACAATTTTAAAGAAGCTAAAGAATATATGTTCTCTCTTGCAAAAGAAATGAATATTCAATAACTAGTTATTTATTTTTAAAAGGTTTTAACAAGACATTTTCTTATTTTTACAATTCACTAATTTACTCCTTATCAAAAATTTCAATTTAAAATACGATATCGTAATCATCGGTGGTGGAGCTGCAGGTTTTTTTTCTGCCATTCAAATAGCTGAAAAAAATCCCAATTTAAAAATTATCATTTTAGAAAAATCTCTTAAAATTTTGGAAAAAGTGAAAATTTCTGGTGGTGGAAGGTGTAATGTAACCCATGCATGCTTTGATCCAAAAGAATTAGTGAAATTTTATCCTAGAGGTCATCAAGAATTATTAGGTCCTTTTCATAAATTTATGACAGGCGACATGATGGCATGGCTTGAAGAACATGGTGTAGAAACAAAAATTGAGAAAGATGGAAGGGTTTTTCCAGCTTCAAATTCTTCACAAACTATAATAGATTTATTTCAAACATTAGTAACAAAATATAAGATAGAAGTTCGAACTCATGTCGGGATAGAAGATTTTCATCAAGAAGAGAATCATTGGATTATTGAATCTAAAGAATTACAATTTCAGGCTAAAAAATTAATAGTTGCTTCTGGTAGTAGTCGAAAAATTTGGGAGATACTATCAAAATTAGGTCATAACATTTCTAAACCTGTGCCTTCCCTATTTACATTTAAAATTCAAAATGAATTAATTAAAGAATTACCTGGTTTAGCTGTTCAAAATTGTTTCACTAATGTAAAAGGAGCAAAATTAATTGAAAATGGGCCAATTCTAATAACACATAGAGGTTTAAGTGGGCCAGCAATATTAAAATTATCTGCTTGGGAAGCTATTTTGTTGTCAGAAAAAAATTATCAATTCACTTTAGAAGTTAACTGGGTACAACAAAATTACCAAGAACTTTTAAAAGAGTTTAAAAGACTACGAGAAGAAAATCCTAAACAAAAAATAGCTACTTACAATATTTATGAAATACCCAAAAGATTATGGAAAAAAATGATTGAGTTATGTAATTTAGAGATGAGAAAATTTGCAGAATCTTCAAATAAAGACTTAGAAAAACTAGCTAGTTATTTAGCTAAATGTTCGTTTGAAGTAAACGGAAAAAACACCAACAAAGATGAATTTGTAACTTGTGGTGGTATTGAATTAAAAGAAGTCAACTTTAAAAACATGGAAAGCAGACTTTTTAATAATCTATTTTTTGCTGGAGAAGTAATAAATATAGATGCTGTAACAGGTGGTTTTAATTTTCAAAATGCTTGGACAACAAGTTATGTAGCAGCACAAGCAGTTTCTCTAGAATTAGCGGAATAGGAAAAACATTCAAGAATTTAAGTTGGCATAAAATGAACAAAAAAGAAAAAGTACAATTTGTCGTAAATAAATTAGAAGAATTATATTCTACGACTCCTATCCCACTAGACCATACGAACAATTTCACGCTATTGATTGCAGTACTTTTATCTGCTCAAAACACAGATAAAGGAGTCAACAAAGCAACACCTGCACTATTTGAAGTAGCTGATACTGCAGAAAAAATGACTCGATTAACCCAAGCAGAAATAAAGAACTATATTAGAACTGTTGGTTTAAATAATGCCAAATCTAAAAATATTTATAATCTTTCTAACATACTAATGGAGAAACACCAAGGAGAAGTTCCAAATACTTTTGAAGCATTAGAAGCTTTGCCAGGTGTTGGTCATAAAACAGCATCAGTAGTTATGGCGCAAGCCTTTGGCGTTCCAGCTTTTCCAGTAGATACTCATATTCAAAGATTAATGTACCGCTGGACATTTTCTAACGGAAAAAATGTCGTACAAACAGAAAAAGATGCAAAGAGATTGTTTCCTGAAGAAATTTGGAATAAACTACATTTACAAATTATTTTTTTCGGAAGAGAATATTGCCCTGCTAGAGGACATGCGATTCAGAACTGTCCTATTTGTAATTTGATTGGTCGAAAAGGAATTTAAGCAAGTAATAAATCAGTATCTTTGATAATAATATAAGCAACAATCACTTTTTGGCTTAAAATTTGAATTCATTACAATATGAAAATAGTAAATTTATACTTCATTTTAACACTTATACTAATTACATCTTCTTCCTTCGCTAAAGAAAATAATCGAAATACTGAAATCAATTCTATCGAAAGAAAAAGAAACACCGAAAAACAAAAATTAACCTTAGGGATAGAAAGGCGATTAGTATATTTACCACTTTTAACTAATAAAAATGTTGCTTTAGTTGTTAATCAAACCTCTGCGATTGGCGAAAACCATTTGGTAGATATTTTATTGTCAGAAAAAATTGCTGTTAAAACTATTTTTGCGCCAGAACATGGTTTTAGAGGAAAAGCAGATGCTGGTGAAAAAGTAAAAGATGGTGTTGATTTAAAAACAAATTTACCAATTATTTCTTTATACGGTAAGCACAAAAAACCGACTCCTGAAGATTTAAAAGGAATAGATATTGTTGTTTTCGATATTCAAGATGTTGGTGCTCGTTTCTATACTTATATTTCTACGCTGCATTATATTATGGAAGCGTGTACTGAAAACAACATTAAAGTTTTAGTACTAGACAGACCGAATCCAAATGGACATTTTGTAGACGGTAATGTTTTAGATTTAAAATTCAAATCTTTTGTTGGCATGCATCCAATTCCTGTAGTGCATGGAATGACGATTGCAGAATACGCTAAAATGATCAATGGCGAAAAATGGTTAACAAATGGTATTCAATGCGATTTAACATTTGTAAAATGTCTAAATTATGATAGAAATGAAATTTATAAATTACCCATTAAACCTTCGCCAAACTTACCAAATAGTAAATCTATCAACCTATACCCTTCTATCTGTTTTTTTGAAGGAACACAAATAAGTATTGGTAGAGGAACTGAATTCCCTTTTCAAGTTATCGGTTCGCCATTAACAAAAAAAATAGAAACAGATTTTACTTTTACACCAAAAAGTACTTCTGGTGCTAAATATCCAAAACATGAAAATAAAAGCTGTTTTGGTTTAGATTTAAGAAATGAAAAAATATATAATTCTTTAGATTTAACATTGCTGATACAATTTTACAATAGCTACAAGGATAAAGATCACTTTTTCTTAGAAAATAATTTTATAGATTTATTGGCAGGAACAGATCAGTTAAGAAAAAATATACAAGCAGGAAAGACTGCTAAAGAAATTAAAGCAAGTTGGGAACCTGCTCTAAGTCAATTTAAAGAAACGAGAAAAAAATATCTCCTTTACAAATAAAAAATCCATGAATTTTCAAAACTATAACTCTTTCGAACAAGTTGTTTTTATCATCATTATTATTAATGTCGCATTTTCTTTAATGGCTTTTGGAAACATTAGAATTTTTGAAAAGCTAAAATTCAGAATTGGAGATATTATTGGCAACAAAGAATACGGACGAATATTAAGTTCTGCCTTTATTCACGGGAGCTACATGCACTTATTTTTAAATATGTATGTTTTCCATTCTTTTAGTAAAGCCTTAGGTTATTTTGTAACTGTTCCAGAATTTTTAGCTATCTATTTTGTGAGTTTAATTGTTGGTAATTTATTACCTTTATTTATTCACAGGAAAGACTATAATTATAGTGCAGTTGGTGCTTCTGGCGCAGTAAGTGGCATTTTATATGCTAGTATATATTTTATGCCTTTTGGCAAGATAGGAATCATCTTTATTCCTTTTGGAATTGATAGTTGGATGTTTGGTTTTTTATATTTGGTTTACACCGTTTGGGCTGCGAAAAAAGGAACCGATAACATTGGTCATGATGCACATTTTGGTGGTGCAGTCATCGGATTATTAATTGCCTTTATGATAAAACCAGAAGATGCTTTTAAAAATTGGATAATTATTGTAGCTATGATGGCTCCTATTGTTTATTTTTTGTTTGATGTTTTTAAAGGGACTAAGGGTGAAAATTTATTGTCAAGTTTTAAAAGGCTAAATAAGGGAGGAAGCAAATATTCGAATCGTTCTGTTGATGATTTATATAATTATGATAGAACAAAACAAATTAGAGAACTGAACGAACTATTGGAAAAGGTAGATGAAAAAGGTTTGATAAACTTATCTGACTCTGAAAAGAAAAGATTGGAT
>CAWVRT010000035.1:0-24936 GCA_963932515.1 uncultured Chitinophagales bacterium | reverse complement strand
ATCTGATTCACCATGAGTCCAATCGTACATTGGGTATATTTTCCAAGTAGTTCCTGTACGGTGATGTGCTTTATTTAAACTTCTGTACATAATAGGGTCACGCATATGCATATTGGTGTGCGCCATATTTATTTTTGCACGTAACACATGTGTTCCTTCTTCCACCGCAGCAGATTTCATTTTTTCAAATAAAGTCAAGTTTTCTGCTACAGAACGATCTCTATTCGGACTATTCGTTCCTACTGATGTTGGTGTTCCTTTTTGTTCTCTGATTAGTTCAGAAGTTTGATTGTCTACATATGCCAAACCCTCATTTATCATTTGAATAGCCCAGTTGTATAATTTGTCAAAATAATCTGAAGAATATAATTCCTGGTCCCATTCAAAACCTAACCATTTAATATCTTTCTTAATAGCATCTACATATTCCTGCTCTTCTTTGGCAGGGTTTGTATCATCAAAACGTAAATTTACAGGTGCATTATATTTTAAACCTAAACCAAAATTTAAGCAAATAGAAGCTGCATGACCAATATGTAAATAACCATTTGGTTCTGGCGGAAAACGAAAACGTAATTTGTCTTTATTTAAGCCGTTTGCTAAATCTTCTTCTATGATGTGCTCAATAAAATTAAGCGATTTTTTTTCTTCTGACATTTAAATTAATTATAAGTAGCAAAATTAATTAAAAAAGCTGAGAAGAATGAGAGAATAAGGTATTTACAAATTTTTGAATTTTGTTATAATTCAAAATTGAGCTATTATAGACAAAATACTTGTTGGTTTTAATATAACTTTACCCGCTATAATATATTACATCATGAAAAAGTACAACTTTTATGCTGGCCCATCTTATTTAGATGAAAGCATTCTAAATAAAGCCATTCAATTAATTGAAAACAAAGAGAAGTTATCTTTTTTAGAAATTTCTCATCGGTCAGAAACCATCACTACTTTGTTTGATGAAACACGTTCTTTAATCAAGGAATTAATGCAACTGGATGATAATAAAGAAATTCTGTTTTTACACGGTGGTGCAAGTCTTCAGTTTGCCATGATTCCTATGAATATTAAAGTTAAAAAAACAGCAGCTTTTGTAAATACAGGAATTTGGACAGCCAAGGCAATAAAGGAAGCTAAAAAATTGAGAGCAACAGAAATTATTGCTTCTAGCGAAGAAAATAAATTTAATCATATTCCTACAAATTATGAAATAAATGAAGACTTAGGCTATTTACATTTAACTTCAAACAATACAATTTACGGAACGCAATTCAATCAATTTCCCAAAACAAAAGTTCCTTTGGTTGTAGATATGTCTTCAGATTTATTGAGCAGAACAATGGATTTCAATCAATTTGATTTAATTTTTGCTGGCTTTCAAAAAAACCTAGGTACAGCAGGTGGTTGTTTGGTTATTGTCAACAAAAATTTGATAAATTGTGATAGTAAAACTACGCCTTCTATGTTGGATTATAAGGTTCACATAAAAGGAAATTCTATGTTTAATACACCACCAGTTTTTACAGTATTGATGGCAAATTTGACTTTAAAATGGATAAAAGAAAATGGTGGTTTACAAGAAGTAGAAAGACGAAATACTTTAAAAGCAAAAATGCTTTATGCTGAAATAGATAGCAATCCAAATTTCTTAAATTCAGTAGCTAAAGAAGATAGATCTATGATGAATATTTGTTTTGACACGATAGATAAAACTACGGAAAAAGCATTTTCACAACTTTGTGCAGAAAAAAATATTTTAGGGATCAAAGGCCATCGAATAAAAGGTGGATTTAGAGCATCTTTATACAATTCAATGCCTATTGAAGCCGTTGAATACTTAGTAGAAGTAATGAAAAGTTTTAAAGCTTAAATTGTTTTTTGCCAATTGTTAATTTCATATCTTTGTAAGGCATGTACGATCAATTAAATAATGAAATAGAGTTTTTAAAAGGAGTTGGTCCTGTACGTGGGGGAATCTTACAAAAAGAACTTGGCATTTTTACTTGGGGAGATATGCTTACTCATTATCCTTATCGCTACGTAGACAAAAGTCAATTTCATAAAATAGGAGAAGTAAATGACACTTCTCAGTATATTCAATTAAAAGGAGTAATTACCAATTTTAACATGGTTGGCGCAAATAGAGCGCGTAGGTTAGTTGCGAATTTCACTGACGGTTCGGGTTCTATTGATTTAGTATGGTTTAGTAAACCCGACTGGATGTTACAATCTTTAAAAACCAATGTTGAATATATCGCCTACGGAAAACCTAAGAAATTTGGAAGTCGCTTTAATATTGCTCATCCTGAAATTAAACTAGTTTCTAATAATAATATTGAAGGAAATGCTTTAGACCCTGTTTATCATAGTAGTGAAAAAATGAAGAAATTCAGTTTGGATTCTAAAGGAATTTCTAAAATATTGGAAGCTCTTTTTGAAAAATTACATCCAGCAGATTTACCCGAAATTTTACCTTTTGATTTGTTAGATGAACAAAATTTAATGACGAGAATGCAGTCTTTAAAAAATATTCATTTCCCAAAAGATGAGGCTATTTTAAGTCAAGCTACTTTTAGAATAAAATTTGAAGAATTACTATTAATTCAACTGCGCTTATTAAAAAGAAAAATAAATAGAAACATTCAATATCAAGGGTTTTTATTTGAAAAAATTGACGATAAATTCGATAAATTTTTCAAAGAAATATTACCTTTTGAATTAACTGACGCACAAAAAAGAGTTTTAAAAGAAATTAGAAAAGATACCTTAAATGGTAAACAAATGAATCGTCTTTTACAAGGGGATGTTGGTAGTGGAAAAACTATCGTTGCTTTAATGTCTATGCTGATGGCAATAGACAATGGGTTTCAGGCAAGTATTATTGCCCCAACAGAAATTTTGGCTCAGCAGCATTTTGTAAGCTTATCTGAAATGATGGAAAAGATTGGTGTAAAATGTGCCTTTTTAGCAGGTTCTGTAAAAGGAAAAAAGCGTAAGCAAATTTTAGCAGATTTAATAGAAGGAGACATTGATATTTTGATTGGAACACACGCTTTATTGGAAGATAAAGTAAAATTTAAAAACTTAGGTTTAGTTATCATTGATGAGCAACACCGTTTTGGCGTAGCACAAAGATCTAAGATGTGGAAAAAGAACATCAAACCACCACATATTCTAGTAATGACTGCCACACCAATACCGAGAACACTCGCTATGACTTTGTATGGAGATTTAGATGTTTCCATAATTGATGAATTACCTCCAGGAAGAAAAGTAATTGTAACCGTGCATAGAAAAGAAGCTGCCAGGTTACGCGTTTTTGGATTTATTAAAGAAGAGGTAGAGAAAGGAGGACAAGTTTATATTGTTTACCCTTTGATAGAAGAATCGGAGACTTTAGATTATAATCACTTGATGGACGGGTACGAAAGTATAACTAGAGCTTTTCCAGAATATGCTATAAGTATGGTGCATGGGAAAATGAAACCTGCAGATAAGGAATATGAAATGCAACGATTTGTAAAACATGAAACACAAATTATGGTAGCCACTACGGTTATAGAAGTTGGTGTAAACGTTCCCAATGCTTCTGTAATGATAATTGAAAGTGCCGAAAGATTTGGTTTATCGCAACTACATCAATTAAGAGGACGAGTAGGTAGAGGATCAGAGCAGTCTTTTTGTATTTTAATTACCGGGTATAAAGTATCTTCAGAATCCAAACAAAGAATGGAAATAATGGTAGAAACCAATGACGGTTTTAGAATAGCAGAAGTAGATTTAAAAATGAGAGGTCCTGGAAATATTGAAGGAACTCAACAAAGTGGAATCACCGATTTGAAACTCGCAAATTTAGCTAAAGACACTAAAATTTTAGATCTAGCCAGGCAAGCTGCCATAAAAATATTACAAGAAGATTCTTTATTGAATTTAGAAAAAAATAGTTTATTACGAAATAAGTTAAGGAAGTCTAGCTCAGGTTGGGGGAGAATTTCTTAGTTAGAGATTCGTTCACAAGTAAATTTTTATCTCGGAGCATTTCTACCACCCCTTTTACCTTTTTTCATTGATTTACTTTTATGCCAAGGAGCATTTTTCTTAGGTCTTTTGGTTTTTTTAAGCTTTGAAGGTCCACTTGTGGCGTAGGTTGGGCATGTACTTTTGTTACAAGATACTATTGTAGAAATACCTAATACAAATACTAAATTATAAATTAAATACTTTAATCTCATAATCAATAATTAGCTAACCATTACTGGCATTACTAGCATTAATAAACTTTCATTTTCTTCTTGCTCAGCAGGTACTAATATACCAGCTCTAGCAGGAGTAGAAAGTTCTAAATGAACTTCTTTTGTTGTTAAAATACCAAGCATTTCTATTAAAAAACGAGCATTGAATGCTATTTCAATATCATCTCCATTATAGTTGCATTCCATTCTTTCAAATGCTTCATTGCTAAAGTCTAAATCTTGAGAAGAAACTTTCATTTCCGTTCCAGAAATATTTAAAACACATTGGTAAGTTGTTTTGTTAGAGAAGATACTAATTCTTTTTAAAGTATTTAAAAAGTCAATTCTATTTAACTCTAAAACGTTATTATTTTCTGCAGGAATTACTGCGTTATAATCAGGATATTTAGCATCTACCAATCTACAGATTAATCGCGTTTCATCAAAAGAGAAGAAAGCGTTTGTATTATTATAGGCAATTGAAACTACTGTTTCAAAATTTGGTAAACTTCCTTTAATTAATTGTAATGCTTTTCTAGGCACTATAAAAGAAGAAGGCGTTGCAGAAGTCACATCTTTCCTAGTATATTTTACTAATTTAGAAGCATCTGTAGCTACAAAGTTGATTCCTGTAGTTTCCATTTGAAAATAAACACCCGTCATTGCAGGTCTCAATTCATCATTACTTGCAGCGAAAATTGTATTTACGATTGCTTTACCTAAAACATCACTAGGAATATCTACTGTTTCAGAATCTTCAATGGTTGGTATTTTTGGAAAATCTTCTGGATTTTCTCCAGCCAATTTATATTTACCAGTAGAAGAACTAATTTCTACAGCAAAAGTACTTTCGTCAAAAGAAAAAGTTAAAGGTTGCTCTGGTAAAGTTTTTAAAGTATCTAATAATATTCTTGCAGGAATTGCAATTCTACCATTTTCTTTAGACTCTACATTAACTTCTGTACTCATAGAAGTTTCCATGTCTGTCGCAAAAATTTTCATTTTCCCTTCTTTAATTTCAAAAAGAAAATCTTCTAATATTGGTAACACAGTATTTGAACTTACTACGCCACTAATCAAACTTAATTTCTTAGACAATTCTGATGTTGATACTACAAATCTCATTTTATATAAATTTAAAGCGTAAATATAATCTTTATTTTTGAAAAACAAGCAATATAACTATTGGTAAAATTTATCATTTTCTGTAACACAAGCGTACTGATGTATCAAAAATATGTATTATTTTTGTAGTTCAAAATCTTAATACTATGAAAAAAATATCATTATTATTCATCTCGGCATTTTTTTTGTCTTTTGTTTCTAGTTGTACTAATGGAGAATCTCCTAGTACTAATACAACTGAACAAAGCCCTGACAAACTAGAAGAAGCTGCACAAATAGAATTTCAAAAGTTTGGAAAAGAAATTACTGTTGAAGGTGCAATTACTGTAAACAAGTTGATAGTTGCTTTAGAAAGCAAAGACAGCTCATATGTAAAAGTGAATGCTCAAATAGCTGCAGTCTGCAAAAAGAAAGGTTGTTGGATGATGATTCCTTTAGATACGGAAACAGAAATGAGAGTAAAATTTAAAGATTATGAATTCTTTGTTCCTTTAAATTGTGAAGGAAAAAACACCATAATAGAAGGTTGGGCTTATAAAGAAACTATTAGCGTTGAAATACTTAAGCATTACGCTTTAGACGGTGGCGCTTCTATTGAAGAAATAGATGAAATTACGGAGTCTGAAACTGAGTATTCTTTTATGGCTGATGGTGTGTTAATGAACTAATTATGAAAAAATTTATTTTATTTTTATTTATTACTTCTATTTTTTCTTGTAAAGAGAAAACAAATGAATGTAACACTTGTGATGAAGAAATTAAAATTGAAGTAGTTACTAATGAAGAATTAGTAATGTATGAACCTTCTGAATTAGCCGCATTGATGCAGGAAATGTATGACGAGAACAAAAATTGGAAAGCAGAAATTATGAAAGGAAATATTCCTAAAGGTTTTCCGGAGAAATATAAAACGATACATTCGGCAGAATCTACGAATGAAAATGCTGGTAGTGCATTTTATAACGGCATGGCTTCTTCTTATATTCAAACTATTGAAGACTTAACGAATGCAACTCCAGAAAATGTTCAAGAAAGATATAATACTATGGTAAATGTTTGTGTTCGATGTCATTTAACCGTTTGCCCTGGACCAGTTGTTAGAATTAAGAAATTGTTAATTACTGAATAGTGATTTCTTGAATAGTCTTTAGAACTTCTTCAATTGAAATATTCAAAAACTTTTTTGTTGCTGGATTGTTTGAATCTTTTATTATAAAAACATTTTTACCTAAGGGTTGCCATCTTCCAGAATGAATAGGCCTTTTTTCTAAAAACAACCCAATCGTAATAACATTACAAATACCTGCAATGTGTAATGGTCCTGTACTTGCGGCTAACAACAAATCAGCGTTAGAAATAAAACTCACCAATTCATCTAAAGACATTTTACCCGATAAATCAATAATATTTTCTTGTTTTGGTAATAAATGTCTGAAATATTGAGACTCATTTTCTGTTCCAGTAAAGAAGATATTGTATTTATTAGTATCTAATTTTTTTGATAAAGAAATAAATTTTTCTACGCCCCATTCCAATGCACTTCCCTGAGATTTACAATGAAAAATCAAATTCTTTTTGCCACTTTTTAGCAAAGATTCAAATTGACTACTTAAAGGAAGTATTTTTGAGGCAGCAACCAATTCGCTTAATTGTTCTAGAGAATAATTTTCATTGACTCCTAAAGCTTGCAATAGTTTTGTATTCAATTGCGCTTCATGTAAGTCAGAATTTTTTCTGGTGAAATTTACTTTTTTGTTGCAGCTAAACCAATGGAACAACCTATGGGATGTTCCTATTCTAACCGGAATATTTACTTTTTTTACTAGTTTTGCTATTTCTTTCCTAGGGAAAACATGAATAAATACATCTGCTTGTAAACTTTTTAACCAATCAACTTGTTCTTGAAAATCGAGTTCTTTTATTTTCGACCATTCATAGATTTCATCTATATTTTCAAAACACTGAATAATAGGTTTTGTATAAGTATTTCCTAAAAATATAATTTTAGCTTTCGGAAAGCACTTTTTTAAAATACCTGCCAAAGGAAGTGTTAAAACAACATCTCCAATACTATCAGTTCTACTGATTATTATCGTTTTTGGATTAATTGCTTTCATTATTCAGTCTTCTAAGTTCTTGATATTTAAGAATATTTGATTTTGCAGAAATCTGTGCTATTTGGAAACCCATTTTACCGTCTAAAAAACCAAATTTGAAAAAATACATAGCAATAAAACGTACAAAAGCACTTAAGTAAGGTTTTAGCATACTTGCTTTTTTTCCTTTAGCATTCATTTTAACAGCTGTTAAAAGAGAATATTTATCGGCAACTTGTTTGTGCTGCTCAAAACTGTAATAAGAATAATGTTCTAAATGTCCAGCTAATTCAATATTTTTAACTTCTTTTCCAAGTTGTAACGTTTCATGGACTATTCCTTCCCATTGAATTTCTTTTGGGAAAATTCTAATCTTTTTATCGGGATACCAACCACTATGTTTTATCCATTTACCACAGTAATTTGTCATTCGGTTTAATGTATAAATAGCCTTGAAACCACTCTTTTTAAGGTTTAGGATCTCTTGCATTAAATTTTCATCTAAAGCTTCATCCGCATCTAAAGAGAAAATGGTAGGAAAACTTACCAAACTATTGGCGTAATTTTTTTGTTCAGAATAACCCAGCCATTTTTGCTGATAAAATTTTACATTTAATGATTTACAAATAGTAGCTGTTTCATCTGTAGAAAAACTATCAACTACAATTATTTCGTCTGCAATTTCTTCCACAGATTGAATAGCACGTCTTATATTTCGTGCTTCATTGAAGGTTATTATTACTACAGAAAGTTTATTCATTAAAAATATTTAATTTCAAAAGCTAAAATACAATAAAAACTATAAAATAGTTTACATTTATTGCCGTATATGAACAATGTGAAACTCATCCTACAACATATCTTATCTTACAATTCTAGAACTATATTTTTATGTATGTTCACTATTGTAGGCTTAGTGAGTTCTAGAGCAGTAATGAGCATTGGAACAATAGCCTTATTTGTAAATATTATTTTAGTTGGCGACTATAAAAACACCCTCAAAAAGTTTTATGCTCAAAAAGAATTGTTTGCCATTAGCTTTTTGTTTTTTGCCGCTTTAATTTCCTTAGTTTTTACGAGCAACAAAACGGATGGTCTGCAATTTGTAATAAATAAACTTCCATTAATCGTTATGCCGTTAGCATTAAGTCGATTTAAAAATTTTGGTCTAGGTCATTTGTATGTTTTATTAAGTTTCTTTGTACTAGTGGCATTACTGAGTGTTTCAGTCGTCATGTTTACTTATTATCAAGATTTCGAAATTGTAACCAATAATTTAAAAAAAGGACAAGCTTTATGGGTTCCCTTAAACCATATAAGATATGGACTGACATTAACATTTGCCTTTATTAGTGCTATTTTTTTAATACTAAAAAATACTTTAGTCTTTAAAGAAAAACAAATGTTTTTGAAATATTTATTTGGTTTTATTGCTTTAATTTTATTTATTACTATTCATATTTTAGCTATTAGAAGTGCGATATTAACTTTATACTTAAGCATGCTTTTTTCTTTATTTTATTACGTTTTGAAAACAAAAAAATATAAGCTATTTGCTTTGTCCTTAGTTTTTATTTTAAGTATACCAATAGTATCTTATTATACAGTAGCAAGCTTTCAGAATAAATTCAATTACATGAAATACGATTGGAAGCAATATCTGAAAAAAGATATTGGCAATAACTCAGATGCTCGTAGATTACGCTCTTATAAAGTAGGTTTTGAATTGGTAAAAGAAAAGTTCTTGTTTGGTTTTGGTGTTGGCAATACAAAAAAAGGAATTGATGCTTATTATCAAAAAAAATATCCTGCCATAAATATTAAAAATAGAATCTCTCCCCACAATCAATTTTTATATACTTTAATCGATTACGGATTAATCGGATTGTTCGGTTTATGTATTACTTTGTTTTTTTCGCTGTATTGGCTTAAAAATAAAAAAGGGCGTCTATTGTTTTTGTTGTTTTGGATAATTGCAAATACTCCCCTACTATTTGACATCTCTTTAGAAATGCAATTGGGAATTACATTTTTTTCACTATTTTCTTCCTTATTATTAAAACAAATAGCAGATCAAACCTTAAATTTGTCTTATGAGAATAGGAATTGACGCTAAACGAATTTTTTTGAATAAGACCGGACTGGGTGCTTATGGTAGAAATTTAGTTAATGGCTTAAATCAGCTACAAAATGACAACGAGTACTTTCTATACACACCAAAAAAAACTTATTCCTTTGATTTTAATTCCTTGAATAATAATATTTCTAGTAGGGAATCAAATGCATGGTTTAAAATATTTTGGAGAAGTTTTTCTATAAAAAATGATTTAAAGAAAGATAACATTGAACTTTATCATGCTATTAGTAATGAGTTGCCTATTAAATTGAATAGTAAAATAAAAAACATTGTTGATATTCATGATTTACTATTCATTCGTTTTCCGCAATTTTATTCTTTTTTTGATAGATCTATTTTTAAAATAAAAACTAAATATGCTTGTAAAAAAGCGGATAAAATAATAGCAACTAGTGAAGCAACGAAAACCGATATTGTTAAATATTATAAAATAAATCCTGAAAAAATTAAAGTTGTTTATCAAAGTTGTGATGCTTCTTTTTTCAAACAAGCCACAAGTATTGAAAGAAAAATAGTAAGAGAAAAGTATAATTTACCTAAAGATTTTTTACTGTGTGTAGGAACAATTCAAGAAAGAAAAAATCAAATACAAATTTTGGAAGCTTTATTACAAACTAAAAACAAATTGCCTTTAGTTTTAGTTGGTTCTGGCGGAAAATATAAAGAAAAAGTTATTGAGTTTGCCAAACAAAATAATTTAACGCTTATTATTCCAGATAGGTTTGTGAGTAATGAGGACCTACCTTCCATTTATCAAATGTCGAAAATATTTGTTTTTCCAGGGTTTTATGAAGGGTTTGGAATTCCTGTTTTGGAAGCAATGGCATCAAGAACACAAGTAATCACTTCTATCAATACTAGTATGGCAGAAATTGCGACTAACACTAAAAACTTAGTTAATCCACTAAGTGTTACTGATTTGGCTGATAAAATTAATTTATTTTTAGAAAATAATGATGAGGAATTAATTGAAGAAAATTTTCAACGAGCCTTAAATTTTACGAGTATTAAATTTGCAGAAAGAGTATTAAAAGTATATGATGAAGTCAGAAATTAATAAAGCCATAAACTACCTTTCGATGGGAAAGACTATTTTATGTCCAACAGATACAATTTGGGGTGTAAGTTGTGATGCAACTGAATTTGACGCTGTTGAAAACATTTATTTATTCAAAAAAAGAGATAAATCTAAAAGTTTAATCGTTTTGGTTTCTAGTTTAGAAATGCTTCAAGAATATGTGGAATCTGTTTCTAATGAAGTCTTGGTTATTATTAAAGAGACAAAAGAGCCGCTCACAGTTATTTATGCTAAGGCAATAAATTTGGCTGCAAACACTTTAGCAGAAGATGGTTCAATTGCTATTCGATTGGTTAAAAAAGGATTTTGTCATGAATTAATATCAGGATTTGGAAAACCTATAGTTTCAAGCTCAGCCAATTTTTCTGATAAAAAAACAGCTTTATTATTCGCTGAAATTGATAATACCTTTAAAGAGCAAATTGATTTTGTCGTTAATGAAAAATTTGAAAGTTCTTCTCACAAGTCTTCAAAAATCATCAAACTACTCCCTAAAGAAATTATTGTAATTAGAGATTAGTCCTGCTTTAGCAACATCCAGAACCTGGAGCACAAGAATTAGTTGCATTTGCTAATTTTGGAACTTTGCTTTCGGCTTTAGTAGGAATACCACAATTATCTAATGCCAAGCAAGCTGTTAAAGTGCTTTTTAGTTGAAAAATACCATTTTCAAATTCTAAATTATATTTTCCAATTGTTTCTGATTGGTATTCTACTTCTATTTCTAAATTTTCTAAATTGAATATTTTTTCTGCTATAGCAATAATCCCTAAAACACCTTTTGGCATCAATCTATGATCAAAATCCTTTTCTTCCCACAATTGAAAGTTTATCTTTTTTTCTTCTCTAACTGTTCCGCCACAATCAATGAAATTTCTAGTTAAAAGGCCTAATTCCGTTAAGTGAAAATGAGTCGGAACCATTTTACCATTTGGTAATTGAAATTTTAAAGACGCCACTTGAGTTAATGCAGTTTTTATTGCTGATAATTTCATTTTAATTTATTTTATTGATGAGCAATAATCTCCGGATAAATACTTATCGAAAAAATTGTTGCATAATATTTTTATTCCCGCTCATATTGAATCCGGACATTGGCTTGTTATAGCTATTTCTTTTAGCCTATCATTACTTAGTCCTGCTAATATAGATACTATTAGGTAAAGAAAAGCTAAATTTTCAGCCTAATAAAATCCTTATAAAACAAAAAAGACGAACCTTTCGATTCGTCTTTTTTAGTGGAGTGGGGCGGGATTGAACCGCCGACACAAGGATTTTCAATCCTTTGCTCTACCAACTGAGCTACCGCTCCTCCTTTCCCTTTATTTCTAAAGGATTGCAAAGATATTTATTTTTTTTATTTTAAGCAAACAAATTTTCAATTTATTTCAATAAAATATTTTGATAAGGAATTCTAGAATTAATAGATCGAGCTAAAGTCAATTCATCAGTGTATTCCAATTCTCCTCCAAAAGAAACACCTCTAGCTATAATGGTTATCTTTAATGGATACTCTTTTAATAATTTAGAAATATAAAAAATTGTTGTATCTCCTTCAATAGTAGGACTAATCGCCATAATAATTTCTTCAATATCATCTTTAGCGATTCTTTCTTGCAATGCTGTAATATTTAACTCATTAGGTCCAATTCCGTTAATAGGTGAAATAACACCCCCTAATACATGATATTGACCTCTGAAAGATCCCGTATTTTCAATGGCAATAATATCCCTAATATTTTCTACGATGCAAACTACTGAAGATTCACGCAATTTATTAGTACAAATTTCACATTCTTCATGATCTGAAAGATTAAAGCATCTTTTACATTCCTTAATTTCTTTTCTTAACTTTATCATAGTTTTAGAAAATATTTCAACCTTATTAATTTCTTGCTTTAACAAGTGTAAAACTAAACGCAAAGCAGTTTTTTCACCAATGCCTGGTAGTTTTTTAAATTCTACGACTGCATTTTCTATCAATTTAGATGGGTAATTCATTCTTTAATTTTTTTTGGAAACTTTTTGCGCAATGGTTATCTAAATTAACTCCTTTCTATAATCCTTTAAAAGATTAGCATAAAAGTATTGTTTATTCTTATAATCACATTAACAAAGTATTAATAAATACAAATATTAATCTGATTCCGGTAAATGACGGGTCTAAAACAGCTATTGATAAATCGGAAGTAGCATTTATTAAAGAAAATATTATAGAAACTACAACTAATTAATATTTATTTGACTTTGAGTTGATGAAAGTATTAGCGCTTTAACCTCTCAAAAAAGTTAATTCATTTTCTTGACTCTGTACTTCACTATAAAAATACCCTTGGTAATCAAAACCAATTAAATCATCAGGATTAGTCAGTTTGTTTTTAAGGATATATCTAGTCATTAATCCTCTAGCCGTTTTTGCAAAAGTCATAATGGTTTTATATTCTCCAGATTTACTCATATCTTTAAAATGACAAGTAATTACTCTAGAATCTAAAGCTTTTAAATCTAACACTTTAGAATATTCATTCGAAGCCAGGTTTACTAATATATTCCCTTGCTTTTTTAAGTCTTTTTTTAGTGAATTGGTGATTTTCTCTCCCCAAAAATGATAAAGATTAGTCCCTTTTTCAGTTTTCAATCTTGTTCCCATTTCTAAACGATATTCTTTCAATAAGTCCAATGGTTTTAAAATGCCGTATAAACCAGAAAGAATTCTTAAATGGTCTTGGCTATATAATAAGTCTTTTTCAGAAAGACTGGGAGCGTCTAATCCTAAATAAGCCGCACCATTAAATGATAAAACATTTTGACGTGCGTTTTTAAGTGTATGGCTTTTAGTCCAAGTTTTGTATCTGTTGTAATTTAAATCTGATAATGCTGGTGATAGTTTCATTAACTCACCAATTTCTTTGGAAGATTTAAGTTTTAAAATTGTAATCAACTCTTCTGCTTCTTTTAAATTAACAGGTTTTGTAAATGCTAAATTTGAATCTATTGGACTTGTAAAATCTAAATTTTTTGCGGGAGATAATATGGCTATCATTTTGTTTCTGTTGTAGGAAGTTTAGATGTTGCTGCTATTTTTATTTCCTGTGTTAATTTCACAGATTTTTCTTCAGCTTCAGCTATTCTTTCGTTTGCTTTAATGTTTAATTTGTCTAATTTTCTTTTACTAATCTTAGAACCAGAGATTAAACCAATCAAATAACCAATTAAAATCCCAACCGCTAATACGCCTATTAAAATGATAAAAAAAGGAATTTCTTTAGATTTTAAATTAAAAAAATCCACACTTACTGCATCTAAATTCTGAAAAGAGAAAATTAAAAGAATCAATAATAAGGAAGCAATAATTATTGCTTTTAAAATGTTTGATGCATTTTTCATAATTCTATATGTTTGTAATACAAATTTACAAAAAAAAATGTGCAAGTAAATCACTTGCACATTTTTTTAATTACTTTTTATGAAATTTTAGGCATTCATAGAATCTAAAAATTCATCATTTGTATTTGTTCCTCTTATACTTTGCAATAAGAAATTCATTGCTTCATCTGCTTTCATATCCGCTAATAAATTTCTAAATATTCCCATTTTCTGAGCTTCATGTCTTGTTAATAAAAGATCATCTCTTCTCGTACTAGAATTTGTAATATCAATAGCCGGATAAATTCTTCTATTAGATAATCTTCTATCTAATTGTAATTCCATATTACCTGTTCCTTTAAACTCTTCAAAAATCACTTCATCCATTTTAGAACCCGTATCTACTAAAGCGGTAGCCAAAATAGTTAATGAACCACCATTTTCAATATTTCTAGCAGCACCAAAGAACTTTTTAGGTTTGTGTAAAGCAGACGCTTCTACCCCACCAGAAAGCACTTTCCCAGAAGATGGTGCAACAGTATTATAGGCTCTAGCTAGTCTTGTTATAGAATCTAATAAGATAACAACATCATGCCCAGATTCAACTAATCTTTTTGCTTTTTGTAAAGCAATGTTAGCCACTTTTACGTGTCTGTCTGGTGTTTCATCAAAGGTAGATGCCAATACTTCAGCATTTACACTTCTTTCCATGTCTGTTACCTCTTCAGGTCTTTCATCTATCAATAAAATCATCATGTAAGCTTCTGGATGGTTTTTAGCAATCGCATTAGCTACATCTTTAAGAATAGTTGTTTTACCTGTTTTAGGTTGTGCAACGATCATTCCTCTTTGTCCTTTTCCTATCGGTGTAAACATATCCATTATTCTACAAGTAAAATCTTTAGGATCATCACTATTAGAAAGATTGAATTTTTCTGTTGGAAATAAAGGTGTTAAATACTCAAATGGTACTCTATCTCTAATTTCACTAGGATTTTTACCATTAATAGAATTTACTCTTAAAAGCGCAAAATATTTTTCACCTTCTTTCGGTGCTCGTAATTCTCCTTCAACTGTATCGCCTGTTCTTAAACCAAATAATTTAATTTGAGAAGGTGAAACATAAACATCATCTGGAGAACTTAAATAATTGTAATCAGAAGACCTTAAGAAACCATAACCTTCTGGCATCATTTCCAGAACTCCTTCCCCAGCAATTATACCATCTAATTCAACATTAAACACTGGCTTTTTTGGCTCAGGTCTAGTTTGTTGATTTGGATTTGGTTTTTGGTTGGGATTTTTATTTTGGTTTGGATTTGATTTCTTCTCCTTAACCTCCTCTTTTTCAAGCTCCGTATTTTCTTTTTCTACTGTTTCTACTTTAGGTTCTACAACAGTTTTTTTATGAACTGGCTTTTTATGAACTGGTTTTTTATGAACTTTTTGAGTTTCAGTAGGAATAGTTTCTTTTTCTTCTTTAGCTGCTGGCTCAATTTTTTCAGTAGGCATTACTTTTCCAATTTTTGGTTTTGGAGCTACTTCACTAACAAGCGTTTTTGTAAGACTCTTATCTTTAGGATTAGAACTTCCAATTTTTTCTTTCGTAGAAATTCTAGTTCTTTTTTTAGTAAGTTTCTCTACTTGTTCTTCCGCAAATAAATCTACTTGCTTAGAGTCAGTAAGTTGTTTCTTAGCCTTGGGGTTTACTTTTGCATTTTTTTTAGCTTTAGCAACTGGTATTTTTTTAGCAATAGCTTTTTCTTTATTGAATTCTTTTACAAATTCAGGATTCAAAGATTGCGCATCTAAGATGGCTAAAGTTAAGTCTTCCTTGGTTAATTTTTTGTGATTTTTTACTTTTAATTCTTCTGCCAATTCCTTTAATTCTGGAACTTGCATGTCGTTCAGTTGTAATATATTATACATTTATTATAAATTATTGTGATTGGATTATTACTACAAAGTGTGAAATAATATTTTTTTTGATTGTTTTTGAAATGCAATACCGAAGCGTTTGGTATTGATTGATATTACAATGATACTACTTCTTTTTATTTATCTTCCATAAATTTCAAAAAAAGTGCCATTATGCAGTTTTATATGTATTCTTTCTTTACAAAGTAGTCTATAATTCGTTCTTTTAAAGCGTTTTCTTGTTCTTTTAAAAGCATGTTTGGTAAATCGGCAATTGCTACTTTGTAGTGAGGCCAACCTTCTTCATCTTTATGCGTAAATTCGTAAAAATCTTCAAATAAAACACAAATAGCAATATGCATCAAATCTTGTTTTTCTTCTTTTTCCCAAACTTCCTTTACAAAACCTAATTCGTTGACGCCTATCAAAAATAAAATAGCATTAATATCTGGTCGTTTATTAAAACTTTCTTTTACAACCCTTCTTACATCAAACCATTTTTCTTGAATCTTTAATTCTTGTGCTGTCTTTCCTTTTCTTAAAATTGCCATTAATGTGTTTTCTTAGCTTGTAAAGATAGTTTTAATACTGTAAATTATTTAAAATAGCATTATAATCATATTGTAAGTCCTCATGAATTTTTTCAATCTTTTTTCCTATAAAAAGAAGCTGTTTTTCTAAGATGTTTTCTAAAACCTTACTATGATAGTTTCTATCAATGACTTCTTTTAATTCTTGACTAAAAAATAATAGTAATTCAATTTCTGTTTCTGTCTTTTTTGAATAGCGAATAAACTTTTTAATAGTACGTAATATTTTTCGAACACTTTTATTTGTCCAATAAGTTGTTTTAGCGCTCAATTCATGAAATTCTTCTTTCATTTCTTCTTTAATACTATCTATATACTCATCTTCATTTTGCTGTTCATACAAAAGATAAGTCAACAATTCTTTGTTTTCTTTTTTGAATTTAGACAGCGTTAAACAAATCTCTAAAAGTTCCTTTTCTGTTTTCGAAGCCAATTCTTGCTTTAATTCTCTTACTGTAGCCGTTTTCATAGAACTCAAAATTATACTTTTAAAATTTATTATTTTTAGATTCCTTTTAAACCATGAAAAAATAGTTAGTTTTAATAATCATTTTTTTATTTACAACAGTCTTTATACACAAAAAACAAATCTTCAATTTGGCGCTAATATCGAGTTTTCTTTACTTAAAAGAAATAATCTGTCAAAACAAACAACAAATACTCCTATCTAGGTATAGTAATATGTAGCGTGCGTATGGCTATGTTTTATCGAAAGTAAGGTGAAAAATTTTCAGTATAGAACAGATTATATAATCAGCTAAAGTTTATAATACACTACCTTTGCCATTCAATATATTAAAAATGACGCAAAGACTATTAAATAAAACAAGGTATAAATTAGCATTAGAATGTCCTAATAAATTGTTTTACACAAACAAAGAAGCTTACGCTAATAAAAAAAGTGAGGACTCATTTTTAGAATCTTTAGCAGATGGTGGTTTTCAGGTAGAAGAGTTAGCTCGTTTAGAATTTCCAGATGGCGTTTTAGTAGAAGGTGATCCAGGTGATTATGATGCTTTAGTCGCAGAGACCAAAAAGTTGTTGAAACAAGAAAATGTTGTCATTTTTGAAGCTGCTTTTAAGTTTAAAAATCTATTTGTAAGAACAGACATATTGGTTAAAAAAGGCGATAAAATTCAATTAATAGAAGTAAAAGCAAAGTCTTACAATTCGCAAGATGAAGATATGTTTTTAACTAAACAAGGAAAGATTTTAGGTTCTTGGAAATCTTATCTTTTTGATGTCGCTTTCCAAAATTATGTTGTAAAAAATGCTTTTTTAAATTGGACGATTGTACCCTATTTAATGATGGCAGACAAGTCAAAAACAGCAAAAATTGATGGCCTAAATCAATTATTTAGAATTTCTCAGAAAGCTGACAACCGTACAGGAATCAACTGTAAAGTAAACTCAATAGCAGATATTAAACAAACTGTTTTAGGAAGAATTAATATTTATGACATTGTCAAAGGAATATTTACCGGAGAGCATAAATATAGTAGAGATTTTTCTTTTGAAGAAGGAATAAAAGCCTTTGCAGAAACTTATGAAAAAGATGACTATTTTAATGAAATGGTTTCTTATACTGCTTGTAAAAACTGTGAGTTTAAAGCGAATAAAATAGAAGAAGATGCAGGATTAAAATCTGGCTATAAAGAATGTTGGGAAAATCAAATGCAATGGACAGCAGAAGATTTTGACAAACCAACTATTTTTGAGTTATGGAATTTTAGAAAAGGAAATAAATTATTTGAAGAAGCAAGGTTTTTCTTAGAGGATTTAGAAAAACAAGATTTGAATGTAAAGCCAGAATGGGGGAAAATATCTACTTCTGAAAGGCAATGGGTTCAATTAGAAAAAGCCGTCAGCAAAGATGATTCTATCTATTTGTTAAAAGAAGAATTGAAAGAGGAAATGGAAAAATGGACTTTTCCTTTAAACTTTATAGATTTTGAAACAAGCACAGCCGCTTTGCCATTTACAAAAGGTAGAAGACCTTATGAAGCAGTTGCTTTTCAGTTTTCACATCATGTAGTGCAAGAAAATGGGGAAGTTACGCATGAAACAGAATATTTAAATTTGGCGCAAGGCGCATTTCCAAATTATGATTTTGTACGTGCTTTAAAAACAGCTTTAACGAAAAATGAAGGCTCAATTTTTATGTTCTCTAATCATGAAAATACTATTTTGAATGCGATCTATGTGCAATTAGAATATTCTCAAGAAGAAGATAAATGTGATTTACAGGAATTTATCAAAACCATTACAAAATATGCTGGGAAAAGTTCAGAAAAATGGAACGGGAGAAGACAAATGCTAGATATGTTGGATGTTGTAAAGAAATATTATTACAATCCATTAACGAAAGGTTCTAATTCTATCAAAGCAGTATTACCAGCCGTAATGAAAAGCTCAAAGTTTTTACAAGAAAAATATACTCAAAAATTAGGGGATTTAAAATTGAGTTCAAAAAACTATAAAGCAGACCATGTCTGGTTTCAGCTTGATAAGGAAGAATTTCAAGATCCTTATAAAACATTACCTGCCTTATTTGCTGACTGGACAAATGAAGAAATTGAAAATACTATTTCTGGTTTAGAAAAATTATCAGATGGTGGAGCAGCTTTAACCGCTTATGGAAAACTGCAATATACGGATATGAAAAAAGCGGAGCAAAAAGAATTATCAAATGCTTTGTTGAAATATTGCGAATTAGACACTTTGGCTATGGTTATGATTTATGAGCATTTTGTGGAATTGGTTGACTAAAGCATTTATTCTACTATAAACTACTTATTAAGTGCTTTATAAATGTCTTTGGTATAAAAAAATCATGTACGTAGTTAATTATAGCGATTTAAGAGTCAATCTAAAAATAAAAAAGGCAAAAACATTATATTTGCATATTACCTAATCAAAACGAATAAGAATGAGCAAAAAAGCTTACAACCCAAGTGAAATTGAAAGTAAATGGTACGATTACTGGATGGAGAACAAGATTTTTAAATCTACGCCAGACGAAAGAGAACCATACTCAATAGTCATTCCACCACCGAATGTTACAGGAATTTTGCACATGGGACATATTTTGAATAATACAATTCAAGATATTTTGATTCGTAAAGCTAGAATGGAAGGCAAAAATGCTTGCTGGGTTCCTGGAACGGATCATGCGGCTATTGCTACAGAATCTAAGGTTGTAAACTTATTGAGAGAACAAGGAATTTCTAAAGGAAATATTTCTAGAGATGAATTTTTGGAGCATTGTTTTGAGTGGAAAGATAAGTATGGAGGAATAATTATAGACCAATTGAAAACAATGGGTGCTTCTTGTGATTGGGACCGAGAGCGTTTTACTATGGAACCTGCTATGAACAAATCTGTAATGGAAATTTTCAATATCTGGTTCGAGAAAGGATACATTTATAGAGATTGGAAAATTGTAAACTGGGATCCAAAAGCGCAAACGACTTTAAGCAATGAAGAAGTAATTCGTAAGGAAGTTCAGTCGAATTTATACTACATAAAATACCAAATAAAAGGTACAGATGAGTTTGCTACAATAGCAACAACTAGACCTGAAACCATTATGGGCGATACAGCAATTTGCGTTCACCCAAGCGATACACGTTACACACATTTGATTGGTAAAACGGTTATTGTTCCTATGGTAAATAGAGAAGTGCCGATTATTACAGATGGCTATATCGACCTAGAGTTTGGTACAGGAATGCTAAAAGTAACTCCGGCTCACGATACCAATGATTATGAAATAGGACAAAGACATCACCTAGAAACAGTAGATTGTTTTAATGCTGATGGAACAATTTCTGAAGCAGGGCAAATATTTGTCGGTGAAGACCGTTTTGTGGTTCGTAAAAAAGTAGCAAAGCTTTTAGAAGAACAAGGTTTATTGATAAAAACCGAGCAGATTAGAAACAATGTAGGATATTCTGAAAGAAATAGCGATACAGTTGTAGAGCCAAGATTGAGCTTGCAATGGTTTGTAAATATGGAGCATATTGTAATGCCAGCTTTAGAAAACGTATTGAACAACAATATTAATTTATTACCAGGAAAATTCAAAAATGTATACAAACATTGGTTAGAAAACATTAGAGACTGGCCAATTTCTCGTCAGTTATGGTGGGGACATCAAATACCTGTTTGGTATTATGGCGAAGAATTTGTGGTAGCAAAAGATGAAGCAGAAGCATTGGTGAAAGCACAAGAGAAATTCAATAAGCCAAACTTGACTTTAGCAGATTTAAAGCAAGATGAAGATGTATTAGATACTTGGTTTTCTTCTATGTTATGGCCAATATCTGTATTTGACGGTTTCGGAGAAGATAAGACCGAATTCAATTATTATTACCCAACAAATGTATTAGTTACTGGGTGGGATATTATCTTTTTCTGGGTGGCTAGAATGATATTTGCAGGTTATGAGTTTACGCCAGCTTTTAAAATGGAAGATGGTTCTGAAAGACCTTTAGAAGCGCAAAAGCCTTTCGAAGATGTTTATTTTACAGGAATGGTAAGAGATGAAAAGCGTAGAAAAATGTCTAAGTCTTTAGGGAATTCTCCAGACCCTATGGATTTGATGGCTACTTATGGAGCTGACGGTGTTCGTTTTGGCATGATGAGCTGTAGCTCTGCCGGAAACGATTTATTGTTTGACGAAAAACTATGTGACCAAGGAAAGAAATTTTCTAACAAGATATGGAGTGCCAATGGACTCTTGGATATGTGGAGAGGAGATACTACTCCAGGAAACAATAGTGAAAATGATGCTACAATAGCTTGGTTTAAAAGCAAGTTAAACGAAACGATTATTTCTATAGATAAATCTATGACAAATTATAGAATTTCTGAAGCTTTAATGACTTTAAGAGCATTTATTTGGGATGATTTCTGTAGTACTTATTTGGAGTATATTAAGCCAAGTTATGGTGAAAAACAAGATGAAAATACCTTACGTGTTACTATCGGATTTTTTGAAAAAACTTTGCAGTTATTACATCCGTTTATGCCATTTATTACGGAAGAGTTGTGGCAACAATTGGGTGAAAGAGAATCTGGTTCAAGTATTAATTTAACGACTTGGCCAAAAGCTGGTAGCGTAGATACGGATTCTACTAATAAAGGAGATTATGCTGCGGAAATTATTTCTTCTATTGGAAATATTCGTTTAAAGAATTCTGTAAAATGGGTGAACAAATTGAAAATATTTGTTTTAGCTGATGATGAAAGTATTTATGCTGACTTTACGAATAAGATTATTAAACTGGGTGGTTTAGAAAGTCTTGAAAAAGTTTCTGAAGAACAAAAAGGTTGTGAATCTTTTATTGTAAAAGGACAACAATTTTTTGTAGCGTTAAATCTAGAAATAGATGTAGAAGCTAAGAAAGCGGAACTTGAAGAAAAACTAAAGTATGCTAAAGGCTTTTTGGTTTCGGTACAAAAGAAACTAAGTAATGAGCGTTTTGTAAACAATGCGCCAGAAAAAGTTATTACTTTAGAAAGACAAAAAATGGCTGATAAAGAAGCTGAAATAAAGTTGTTGGAAGAGAGTTTGGGGAATTTATAGAATGGTGTCTCTCGTTATTACGAGTAATTCAAAGCCTATAAAGCTTATTTAATTATCAAAACAGACAAGTAATCTGTTGTTTTAAAATACTAATTAATCAAATATTTCTAGCTTTTCACCCTTTGTTTTTATTTAACAAACTATTGCATGATTGTATCCGATTTAAGTAGTATTTTTGTCTTGTAAAAAACAAATACTTATGTTGAAAATATTCAAAATAGTTGCTTTATTAGAAGGAATTTCATTCATTGCTATGATACTTGTTGGTATGCCAATGAAGTATATGGCAGGCAACGATATTTTGATTAAAACATTAGGAATGCCACATGGTTTATTGTTTGTTGCTTATGTGATTTTAGCTTTTCTTTTACAAAGTCAAATGAAATGGAATTTTAAAGATATGGCAATTATTGTAGCTTGTTCTTTAATCCCTTTTGGCACCTTTTGGATGGATAAGAAGTATTTGTAAGTACTTATACAGTTGGTATTTAAGAATTCTCCTTTTTAAGTCAGCAAAAACACCTTAACTTTGCAATATGCAGAAAGTTAATATTCCATTGCCAGAAAGAATGCGTCCGAATAGTTTAGAAACCTATATAGGACAAAAACATTTAGTTGGAAAAGGAATGCCCATCTATAATTTTATAGAATCTAAAAATTTACCTTCAATAATTTTTTGGGGTCCTCCGGGAATTGGTAAAACAACCATTGCTAGAATATTAGCCAAGCAGATGGATTTGCAGTTTTTTCAGATTTCAGCTATCAATTCTAATGTAAAAGAAGTACGAGAAATTATTGCGTTATCAAAGAAAATGGGTAAAGCAATTTTGTTTATCGATGAAATTCATCGATTTAGCAAATCTCAACAAGATAGTTTATTAAAGGCTGTAGAAGATGGAACAATTACACTGATTGGCGCGACAACTGAAAATCCTTCTTTTGAAGTTATTTCTGCTTTACTCTCTAGAGCACAAGTGTTTACCTTAAAACATTTAGAAAAAGATGATTTAGAGGGTTTGATAAAATTGGCAGTAGAAAAAGATGAAGTTTTAAGCCACTTAAATATTAAAATTGTAGAAACAGATGCTTTAATCGGCTACTCTGGTGGTGATGCTAGAAAATTATTAAATCTATTAGAAATAGTCGTGAGCGCACAAGCTAACAACAAAGAAATATTAATTAGCAATGAAGTAGTCAAAGCAAATTTATCAAATTTTTCTGCCTTGTACGACAAAGGTGGCGAACAACATTATGATACCATTTCTGCTTTCATAAAATCTATCAGAGGAAGTGATCCAAATGCAGCTTTATACTATATGGCAAGAATGCTAAACGGTGGGGAAGATCCAAAATTTATTGCTAGAAGATTGTTAATTTTAGCTTCTGAAGATATTGGAAATGCTAATCCTACAGCATTTATAATGGCCAATAATTGTTTTCAAGCTATTAATGTCATTGGCATGCCAGAAAGTGCTATTATTCTTTCGCAAACGGTTACTTACTTAGCGAGTTCACCAAAGAGTAACGCAAGCTACATGGCCATAAAACATGCTCAGCAGTTAGCCAATGAAACTGCCAATGCTCCGGTTCCTTTACCGCTAAGAAACGCACCAACTAAGTTGATGAAACAATTAGATTATGGCAAAGATTATCAATATGCACATGATTTTGAAGGTGGCTTTGCTTATCAAGAATTTATGCCCAAAGGTTTAGAAGGAACCAAATTTTGGGAACCAAAAAATACAGCTAGAGAAAATGCCTTGCGTCAATATTTAAAAGAGAAATGGAAAGAGAAATATGGTTATTGATTTAAATTGATACTCTTCTCTTTGTCTTTGCTCATTTTTCAATTCCAGCCAAAAAGTATTTAAGCGCTACAATAATGACATTTTATGGACTTAAGTCAGTAAAAAAATATTTACTTATTTTTTACTATATTTACACAAAAGCACTAAATGTCTCAAAAAAAAGATACCCTAGCCAGTAATAGTATTAAAAACTGGGAAGAAAAAGATCGTCCTAGAGAAAAACTACAGCTTCAAGGAAAAGAAGCTTTAACAGATGCTGAGTTAATTGCTATTTTGATAGGTTCTGGTACACCACAAATGTCTGCGGTAGATTTATGTATTCAAATATTAGAATACGCCAATAACGATTTAAGTATTTTGGGTAAAATGTCAATTACAGATTTTTGTCAATTCAAAGGGATTGGACCAGCTAAAGCGATAACAATTGTTGCAGCATTAGAAATTGGAAGAAGAAGACAATCCGAAAACGTACAAGAACTCAAAAAAATAACTTCTAGCAATGATGTCTATAGAATATTCTTAAGTCTTTTAGCAGATTTACCACATGAAGAGTTTTGGGTTCTTTATTTAAATAGAGGCAATAGAATTTTAGGTAAAGAACGAATTAGTAGTGGTGGTTTGTCTAGTACAACAGTAGAAACTAAGTTTATTATAAAAAACGCATTAAACAGACTAGCAACTAGCATCATATTGGTTCACAACCACCCTTCTGGAAATTTAAAACCTTCTCAGTCAGATATAGATTTAACCAATAAAATAAAACAAGCTGGTAAATTATTAGACATCGTTACCTTTGAGCATATAATAGTTTCACACGAAGGCTACTTTAGCTTTGCAGATGAGGGAATGATTTAAATTACATTAGCCTCCCCAACTCCCTATCTAAACTTCTAAACTGAATGGCTTCGGCAATATGCTCAGGTAAAATATCAGGTTTCTCTTCTAAATCTGCTATAGTTCTTGCTACTTTCAAAATTCTATTGTAAGCTCTTGC
>CAWVRT010000034.1:0-25124 GCA_963932515.1 uncultured Chitinophagales bacterium | reverse complement strand
CTTACTTGTGGCTAGAAAACAACCAACTTTCTTTTTTGGACCTTAGTGGTCTCAGTAATTTATGGAACTTTAAAGCAATAGGCAACCCTGATTTAGATTGCATTAAAATAAACCAAAATCAACTCGTAAACAACTCATTTGGACCCAATTCTAATACCTGGACAACCGATGCAACTGCAAGCTATGCGCTTGAATGCAGCGTAGCTTCCGTGAACCAGGCCAACCAAAATGCATGCAAGATATATCCCATTCCGGCGCATGACCAGCTTCACATTAGTGGCATTAACTCTGAAACAAACTTGACTGTTTATGACCTCACAGGGAAGGTTCTTATTCAACAAACCCCTATAGATGATTCTCAAATAAATATTTCGATTTTAGACCCCGGCATGTACCTCCTTGCAATAGAGGGTATCGGCACAAAAATCTTCCAAAAAAAATAATAAGCATAAAGGATTGAGTACCTGAATACTTTATGTTTAAAAAAAATAAGTTAAAAACAAAATATAAAAATATGGCTCAACGCAAACCTGAAAGCTTAGCGCTTTCAACTACCCTAATTGCTATATACTAACCGTTACCAACAACAGAAATTAAATATATTTTAAAAGAAAAAATTATTTCGTATATTTAAAAACTAGCAATAAAACGCCTCAAAATGTCAGAAAAAAAATGTCCAGAATGTAGTCAAGCAATTTTAGGAAGAGCTGATAAACGATTCTGTTCTGACTATTGTAGAAATGCTTATAACAACAAGCTGAATAAAGCTTCTACCAACAATATTCGCAATATCAATAATCAATTGAAGAGAAATTGGCGAATTTTAGAAGAACTAAATCCAGAAGAAAAATGTAGCGTTCACAAAAAGAAATTAGAAGACAAAGGTTTTAATTTCGGCTATTTCACAAGTATTTACACAACAAAAAAAGGAACTATTTACTATTTCGTTTACGATCAAGGATATTTAGAATTAGAGAATAATTTTTATATGCTAGTGCGGAAGTCTTAGTTTCTTTTGGCTGTTAGCTATTGGCTAAAAAAAAGAAACACTGCCTATTTCTTGGTTTTATGTAATCTAGGAATTAGTAAACCAACGGTTGCGCCTACTGCATAACCAACTAATACATCTGTCCAAAAGTGTTTTCCTGCTTGGTGTCTTAATATGGCTACCGCCAACGGCAAAACTGCTGCACCAAACCATACGCCAGGTTTAGCTGGCGAGTCTGGGAAATAATCTTGATACATTTGTGCAAAACCAAAAGTCATAGCTGCTGTTAAAGACACGTGTCCTGAGAAAAAAGAATGTGTTGCATCTTTATTCATTTTTTCACTTAAAGCTACTGCTGAATTATAAACATAAGGTCGTTTTCGCTGCACTAGTTCCTTTGTTAAATTTGTTAGCGCCACATTTACCAAAAATATTTCTGAATAAATCATAGCTACTTTACCAAAGTCTTTTCTTGAACGTTCGTCTATTAAGAATAACAAAGGCAAAACACCTGTACTAATCATTAAACCATCGCTCCATTTAGCAGCAGTTTTGTTCCAATTATAAGTAGCATTTCTATCAAACACACTTATTAAATTTCTATCTAAACCATTTATTTGGTTTACGGTTAATCCTGGACGCTTTTTCTCTAAAAGAAAAGCCGTTCCTATCATTCCGGCACTAACTATAGGTAAAGTAATATCTGTCGCTAAGTTTAACTTGTAAGGAGATTTAAATTGTGCTTGTGTATTGAAAAAAAATGCAACTACGAGTAAGAAAATAAACATTCTTTTCATTTGAAGTTTTTTGATTATTACAAATATAAGAAACTATAGTAAGCATTTAGCTAAAAAAATGACTGTTGGCTACTAGCTATTGGCAAATATAGCGAGCTGAAACTTTTTCGTTAAAAATTCTTTAAAAAAAGCTAGTTTTATCATTATTTTATAAAAAGATATAACTTTACGTCAATAAACTAAATATACCCATGATATACATTATAATACTTTTAATTTTAGTTGGCTATTGGTATGCTTTATCTTTGTTTTTTGCTAAAGCAGGTAAAACTTCTTGGCATGCATTTGTACCTTATTTAAGAATTACGGCATTAACCGAAATATTCAAAAAGAAGAAATGGAAATGGGTTATTATGTCTTTTATTCCTGTAGTGAATATATTTGTTTATACAAACCTATTGGGAGAGATTAGTAACTCTATAAGAAAATTTGCTTTTTGGGAACATGTTTTAGCTGTTGTTTTTGGATTTGCTTGGTTACCTTTTGTTTTAAGACAAGAAGAAACGAAATTTCATGGAATTGGTGGTGTTCCCGAAGGACAACAACCACCAAGCGTTGGGAAAATTAGAGAATGGTCAGATGCTATTTTATTTGCCATTTTTGCTGCGTATTTTATTAGAACGTTTGTTTTTGAAATTTATACCATACCAACATCTTCTATGGAAGGAACTTTAAAAGTTGGTGACTTTTTGATTGTAAGTAAGTTTGCCTATGGTGCTAGAGTACCAAATACACCTATTGCATTTCCTTTGGTTCACCACAGTTTTCCAAAATGGCTACCTATTTTAGGTGGAAAAAAATCTTATTTAGAATGGATTAAATTACCTTACAAAAGATTACCAAAATTGGAATCTGTAGAAAGAAACGATATGGTTGTTTTCAATTTTCCAGCAAATGATACGACTACCAAAGAATATGATAGTGCCTATCCGTATTATGATATGTTGAGAGATGCCGAAAAACAAGGCGTAAAAAATCCTAGACAATACCTAAATCAAGAGTTTACGGTAATTACTAGACCTGTAGATAAAAGAGAGAATTATATTAAAAGATGTGTTGGAATACCTGGCGATAAATTGTTAGTAAAAGAAGGAGCTTTATTTATAAATAACAAGCCAGCTTTCGATCCAGAACATGCACAATATACTTATATTATAAAAGGAAATAAACAAATTTCTTACCAAACAAGTACAGACAAAAGCTTAGAAAAGGAATTAAAAGATTTAGGAATTACTGAAATTGAGCCAACTCAACTCAAAGACATTATCAGAATTTATACCAATAAAAATTTAGCTAAAGAAGTAGCTAAATTGTCTAGTGTTGCCAGTGTTGAGAAATACATTCATAATGCAGAAAGTGAATTTGCAGATAAGAAAAGAATGTATCCAAACACAGATAAAGCTTTTCATAATAATGTAGATAATTATGGGCCAATAACAATTCCTTCAAAAGGAATGACGATAAAATTAACGAAAGAAAACTATTTGATGTACAAAAGAGTTATCAGCGTTTATGAAGGGAATACTTTAAAAATTAAAAATGGTAAAGCATATTTAAACGGAGAAGAAACTACAGAGTACACTTTTAAAATGGATTATTTTTGGATGATGGGAGACAATAGACATAGATCGCAAGATTCTAGATATTGGGGATTTGTTCCAGAAGATCATATTGTGGGTAAAGCTGCTTTATTAATTGCTTCAATGGGAGATTATGATGGCTTTAGGTGGAATAGAGTATTTAAATCTATTCATGGCACTTGGGCTCCGAAAGACAAGAAATTTAAGGAATAACTGATTGGCTTTGGGCTAAAAAACCAAAAAAATATTTCAATGAAAAAAATATTATTCTCTTTTGTTTACGTTTTTGTTGTTTTATTTTCATTTGGGCAAGCGAGACTTTCTCCTGCTGCTGAAATATCCTTATTAACTTGCGAAAAAGGCTACGAACTATATAGCGCTTATGGTCATAGTGCTTTAAGAGTAAAAGATACGGCAAACGATATTGATGTTGTATTTAATTATGGCACCTTTGAAATTGGAGATAATGAGATTGAATTTTTAAAGACATTTGTTAGAGGAACATTAGATTATTCTTTATCGGCTAGCCAATACGAACATTTTTTAAGAACTTATCAATATGAAAATAGAGGAATTACTGAGCAGATATTCAATTTAACTTTAGTAGAAAAGCAACAAGTTTTTGATAGATTAATTGTAAACTACCAAACAGATGAACGCTATTACCGTTACGATTTTTTCTTTGATAATTGTTCTTCTAGAATACACGAAATACTAAAAGAAGTTTTAGGCGATAGTTTAATTTATGGTGTAGATTTAATGGAAGATTCTCCAGAAACTTTTAGAGAATTAATAGCACCAGCTTTTGATTTTAGTCCTTGGGCAGATTTTGGTGTTGGAATTATTATGGGTTACCCAACGGATAGAATTGCTACTAACAAAGAGAAAATGTTTTTACCGGTTCATTTAATGGAACGATTTGATATTTCTACTTGTAAAGAAGAAACTTTTATAAAATCTAAAGAAGTTATTTTTTCTAGCATTCCGCCAACAATCAATAATCCTTTTTATCAGAAACCGATATTCATTTTTACGGTACTTTTTTTATTTGTTGCTTTAATTAGTTTTATCAATATCAAAAGAAATAAACACTATTATTCCATAGATTATTTCCTATTTTTCTTAACAGGTTTTATAGGCGTATTTTTCTTATTTATGTGGATTGAAACTAGGCACTCTCCTGCTTTTATGAATATGAATATGTTTTGGGCTATGCCTTTAAATTGGATTACTTTATTCTTCTTAAAAGCTAAAAAAATAGCACCTTATTTATTGTTTATGGGGGTTTTGAATGTAATCGGATTCTTTGTGTTACCCCAAGTATTTCATATTGCTATTATTCCAATTACTTTAATAATGGCCGTAAGGTATTTTAAGTTGTATTTAGTTGAGAAGAATAGTGTGAAAAAATAACTCAATTAACTATTTCTGTTTACTATTTAGTTCTCCATATAAAATTTCTAATAGACTGATTTAAATATCACTTAGTAAGGAATATTATGCTCCTTTTCACTTATTGACTGAAGCTTTTAAGCCTAAGAATTGAGACTTATGAGATGCCTATTAAATCAACGGGATAGTCACTAATAGTAACTAATAGTAATTTATCTTATTAAAGTAACTGTAGCTTCTTTCTTAAAGTTTTCGCTAAAATGGTCAATATTTAAAAAGTAAATGTAAACGCCAGCTTCTTGATCTTGTCCATTAAATGTCCCATCCCAACCTTCTTTATTATCTGCTGTTGACATATCATAAACGATAGCTCCCCATCTATTGTAAATTCTAAAATCTAAGACTGTAGCGTATTCGCTAATTACAGGCTTAAAAACATTATTCAAATCATCTCCATTGTCAGGTGTGAAAGCATCTGGATATTCTAAAACTAAGATATCTATAACTGCATAGTTTTTAGTGTCTACATCTTCAGCACATACTAAAACAGAATCATTATTTTGTGTAAAATAAGCTGTTGCTGTAGCATCTGCATCATAAGAAGGACTTTCAAATAACCCATTAAATGTTGCATTTTGAACAGTCGGGTCTGTAATAGCCCCTACCGCTAGAGAAGACGTAGACCATAAATAAGACATACTATCATATGCTGTAACAGACATATCGAAAACTTTTGATTCTCCTACAAAAATAGAATCTGAAATAGTTATACTAGGATTTAAGCAATATTTGTAAAACGAAAGTGTATCATAAGCAAAACAACCATTCTCAGAAATAATTTTTATTGTAGCTTGTATCGTATCACTATTAAAATCTGTAGAACTTAAATAAAAACTATCTTGATCTAATAAGTTATCATTCCAATAAGCTTCTGCCAAAGTTGGTCCAGAAACATAATCCTTTACATCTATATTAATTTCTGTTCCTTCACAACAAAATTTATTCGGTAAAGTAGAAAAATCAATAACTGACTGATTTGTAGCATCAAAATTCACATAAGAAGTATCAAAAGCAGTACAACCAAATTGATTTATAACTTCTAAGTAATATTCTGTTTGAGTTGTAGGGTAAATACTTGCTTGGTTAGAAAAAGTAGAAATAATTTCTGCAGTTGGTGTCCAATTGAAAGTTAATGGACCAAAACAGTTTCCTACGGTACTAAAAACTATCCCCGCTACTGGTGAAGGACCATCAGAAAAAATAACATTCCCACTTGGGTCTAATAAACTGTAACTTACTTCTGTTGGAAAACTACCTGTGGCAATATATTGAATTTCAATTTGCTGACCGTTAGAAACTGTAAAACTTTCTATAGACTCCGTTAATTCTGTAACATTATCAACTGTAAAATTTCCTATATTAATTCCATTTATTAGCACATTAATACTATTTCCATTCCAACCATCTCCAAAACTATCTTGCATATCTAAAGTGTATTGGCAACTATTACCTGTTCCTACAGTATTTGCAAATAAGGTTAATGAATCTGGCCCACAAATAGTCGTATCTTCAAAAGTAGAAAAAGCTTCTATAGTTGAAACTGTAACGCCACTATAATCTGCAGTCCATTGACAGCCAAGATTATCTTCAAAATTAAACGTTAATGTTTGAAAAGGATTAACTAATGCTTTTATATTTATTGAGTCATTATTCCAATTTGTCAAAATTTGACTTGAAGCATTCCAAACTGGATTTTCATAAGCAACAATAAAAGTATCAGGCTCTAAAGCAAAAGAACCATCAAACTCAATAACTGCGCCAAATACATTACCATCATCACTACCAAAATCATCAAAAACTTGTATTGTCCAAATTCCATTTAATGGACAACCCAATAGGTTATTCCAATCATTTGCAGAGGCGTTGTAGTAAATACTTGTATCTACAGCTCCACTTGGTAATAATCCTGCTAAAACCGTAGGACTATTATATCCTATAGTATCTTGAATATTTGCCGAAGGACTCCAACAATACGTATAAGGAACTCCTAATTCTCCTGGTATAGTTCCAAAAATGGGTTCTCCTAAATTCCATCCATTAGCAGAAAGAGGTGGAGAAAAATTTATTAAGGTTACAGTTTGTCCATTTGGACATTCTATTAAAATATCTAAATCACCAACAAAAGAATGTTCTATATCTATACAAACGTAAAACAAATCATTTACATTTTGTAAAGTAGCACCTGGTAGATAACCAAAAATTGGGAAATCAAAAACCGCTGGCGTTGTGATACCGTTTCCAGAAATACCATCTGCATCATCTGGTAAATATGAAGTATCTTGAATCGCTACTTTAGTTTGCACTCTTAGCGTATCGTATACCAAAGTATCCCCTATTAATAAAGTTTCACCTGAAGTGGTTGTTAAAAATGGAATCACGCCAAATTCTTGACCTAAACAAACGGTAGTGTCACTTGGAGAGAATCCAATATTTGGCACTAGTGTTTGTCTTACTTTTAAATCAATTTCATTAAAACTTATACAACCAGAAGCATCTTCTACTACTAAGTTAATAGGATAGATTCCAGGACCAAAATTAATAGTTACAACTTGACCAGTATCTGTTCCTGCTGATCCAAAATCCCAATAAAATGTTGAGCTAGCATCTGACTGTGTATAGATTGCAAGATTAGTATCATAAGTACCGCTACCAGTAAAAGTAAGATCATCTCCTGAGCATAAATTAATATAATTTGGTTCAGTTACTAGAACAGGTACACTCGTTGTTGGGAAATCTACTACAACAGATTTACAGGGTGGTAAACAAAGCATTTCGAAATTAAAATCCCCGCCATTACTAGTAGGATCAGAAAAAAACTGTATAGTAATACAACCTGACGCATTTGGAACACTTGTTCTTAAAACTGCCCCAATACTAGGAGCTGAAGTTTGAGAAAAACTATAAATTAAATCAGCCGAGTTTATTGTACCTGCCCCATCATAAATTGCTAAAAAATCATTTTGATGCCCAAAGTTGGCAGAAATGAATTCTAAAGCAATTGGCATCCCAGCTGGCGGTAATGGCGTAGAACAAATTGTTAACACAAAACTTTCTCCTGGCGCATAAGATGCTCCATTCCCTCCTGAATCATATAAATTTCCAGCAGTAGCACAATCGTGAAAAGCAAGGCCTTGATTACCAACTAATATGTCTTGAGAATATACATTTAAAATTAAAAAACATAACACAATTGATAGTAATTTTCTGCTCATCTTATAATCTATTTAATAATTAATAAAAACTTAAGTCCAAATATAAATATTTCTATCTAATAAAAACCATCTTTCCAAAACCTTTATTGAAAAACTTGTCTACTTGTTGATTTCCCAAATGTTTAATACCTTCTTGATCTATACTTGTAAATACTCTATAAAGATAAACTCCGTTAGCCAATTTATCTCCATATTCATCTGTTCCGTCCCAAGTATATTCGGTTTTATTTATTCCTATGTGAATATCTCCTAATTCTTCTTTTGATATTTGTTTTACCAAAGTTCCCTTTATGGTATATATTTTTATATCAAATTTATCTGGAATTTGAGAACCTGTTAAAGTAAAAACAAAATGTGTTTTCGCTGTAAAAGGATTGGGATAATTTAATACATTGGTAATTGTAGAACGATTTATTATTTCAAAAGAAATCTTAAAATCATAGTAGACAAAATCTATCAACTTAGTATTGGTGTTACTAGAATTATTACCACTTTTATCTTTGGCTTTAATAATTAATTCATAAGTTCCATCTTTCGGGAATTTATCTTTAATAATAACTAAAGCTTTATTGTCTTTTGCTAAATTTGAACCATTTGCAGGATAAAATTCTAATAAATCACTTTGGTAACTTAATCTATACATAGAGCCATCTTCTAAGCACCTAATAAAAAGGTCTAAAGAAGAAGTATCATCTAATGCTAAATACTTATTTTCATCTTTTAACTGAACAGAAATTGTTGGTTCTGCAGAAACAATATCTCCATCTAAAATATGTACACCATCAAAAGTTACATCCAACAAAGGGTTTTGCTTATCTCCTTCTACATTGAAATTTAGTATAGCAAAATTATTAAAATGAAATTGCTCTAATTGATGATTGTAGTTTGCAGGGTTTGCTTCTAAAACTAAAGAATTTTCACCAATAAATTTAAAGTTTAGCGTATTTTCATTATAAGAAAAATGTAAGGTATCAAAAGGTCTTAAAGAATCATGTAAAGTATAATGCTGAATAAAACTATTATCTGCATACTGGTTTCCTTGTTTTAGCCAAATACTATCCATTGCCCATGGCGTTACATTTTCAAAAGCTATAGCCATTTTAAAAATATCTCCTTGTGCTAAAGTATCTTTATTTGTTTCAAAATACAAATTAGGGTTCATTGCACCTTCTGGTGCTTTATGAAATAACACACGCCAATAATCTAGTTGAGCTGGTGTTCTATCTAACATGTCGTCAGTTAATAATTCTAACCTCAAATATGGATAGACAGTGGCATCTATAAAACTAAGCGTAGTATCTGCTACATTTAGAACCGTTGCTAAAAGTATTTCATTTCCCGTATTATTTAATCCATAAATTGCGACTTTTTGATTATCATTCGTTGAAACTTCAGTCGCGTGATATCTCCAATGAAAACTCCCCCACTCTAGGGCAGGACCAATCGTAGTACTTTTAATATTTCCTGAATTCCAAACACCTGAAATTGAAATATGCTCACTAATTATATCTGAAAAGCTATTCCCGATGGTACTAACAGGTATAAATCCTGTATTGTTCTTTTGATACATCAATACTAAAGGACCTGTAGTCGCATTACTTACCGGAGAACCTACTAGATTTAAATAATTTATAAGCGAAGAACTCCAAGCATTATAATTTGGATTATTGACCGAGTATATTAATACATAAAAATCATCGGGTACACTATTTAAATAATCTATAATTACCTGCGACCAAGAGGAACTTGGTGTCGGATGATTGTTAGGAGTATTTCCATAAGCTTGAAAATTAGCAATATCTCTATCATCTGGATTATTATTGCAATGAATATTACCATAAGGTCCAAAATTATCTCCTGAATTATAATTCGAAACAGGCAGCCCTGTAATGTTATCTATTAAAGCAATACTTAGACCATTATGATAGCCAAAAGAACCTGCGCCACTACATATATTCATAGACCAGTTATGTCTTAAGGCACTATTTATTTCCCACTTTATTTGTTGATAAGGTAAGTTTGGATAAACACCCGTTTGAACAAAAACATCTTTAACATCTTCTACAAATTTGAATTCTCTATCGGTGTCTATATAAATATTTGAATACGCATCTTTTTGCCATTGATAATAATGAGATTGGTTCCAACCTGGAAATTCATCTTTTAAATATATAAAGGAAGAATATTGCCAATTTAAAGTATTTTCTGCCGAAACTCGCCAATAATAAACTGTACTATCAGCTAAAACTACACTTGGCAAACAATTTACGACTCCACCAGTACTATTTATTATATTTTCTGCTAAAGGATTCAAAAACAACTCAGATGTATCTAGTTGAAATTTATAGTTTTTCGCTAAAGCAAAAGCATTTCCCGTAGAGGCTTTTAATGTTACATTTTGTTGGGGAATAATAGCAAATTCATAAGGATAAATTGGATAAATATCGTCCGAACCAATAAACAATTCAACCTGGTTTAATAAATAATTATTACTCTCAGAAATTTCATTTGGTACTAAGTCTGTATTATCTATATAGATATTGAATTTATTTAAACCTAAACCTTGATTTTCTTCTAAAACTGGAAATTTTAGTTTAACGATTTCTTTATACAAAGGTGACTTAATCATTTTATTAACGACTATTTCAGTGCCATTTGGTAAAATTCTAGAAACTTCTATATTTATATTTTCATTGATAGCCTTTCCTAAATTATATATTTCCAAATCAATAGAAAAAGAATCTAAAGATGTACTTATAACATTAGGTGAAAAACGCACATTTTGTGCTTCAATATTATAATCTGGCTCTTCATATTGGTTAAAGCGAATGGCTGGGTCACCGTTTAAAGTCATTTCATGCGGTGTCATCATTTGTATTGAATTATTAGCACAACAGTCTTCAATATCGTCAATTGTTTTCTGAATAACATCACCAATTCCTTTTGCGTAAATAGGATTAGCTAAGTTTCTATAGAAATAATTTGAAAAGGAATTTAAGGAAAGATCCACAGAAAGTGATGTAGTCGCTAAATAAGCAATAGCTCCTTTATCTTCTACAAAAATAAATCTTTCGCTCACACTAGTCGCGCCAGAGTGAATGGCTCCTGCATTACAACCGTTTGCTAAATAAATTGGATATTTTCCCGTGTTGGTATAATTTTCTGGTTCATCAAAACTTAAATCAAATCCTCCTGCATAAGAGTGACCAAAAAAAGTTATTAATGAAACGCCATTATCAATTTTTTCTCTTAAAAAATCTGTTTGTATAGTTTGTAGTGGATTACTATTTGTTTTTAGTACACTATAGACATTTGCCCCCCATAAAGTATCGGTAGCAATATTCTCGTAATTCTGTAGGTAATTTTTAAAAATAATTTGCTGTTCCGCATCACTTCCACCGCCAAAATGAAGTATTTGCTTCATAAAATCTTTATTGGCTACTGTCTGAAACGGGTCTCCTGAATTATTTTGTTCCGTTTCGTATGCTATAACTTTTTGAAGATAAATGTCTATTTGATTGGCATTGGTTACAGGTAATCTTCCTACTGGTATATTAGGGACATCCGAATCATTATCTGCTACCAATAAATTATCTGAACCTGGCTGACCAAAAGTTGGTACTAAACACGCATTTCTTACAGTTGTATTAGAGATGTATTCTTGATATTCTCTTCCTTTTCCTATAATAAAAATATATTTCGGATTATCGACCCACGTGTCTTTACTAAATGCTGCAAAATTTCTAACTGCCATAGGGTGATGATCAATCCCGTAAGCAAATTGATTATATAATTCATTGACATCTACTACTTCTACATTAAAAGAACCTCCTGCTATAGTATTTCTGTAGCTTTTGTAGGCTAGTAATTCTGAGCTAGCTATTAATGAAGAATGAGATAATATAATGTAGTTTCCTTGATTTAATGAAGTAGAATAATCTTTAAAATAAAATTCTGAAAGACTAGAAACTGAATAATAATTAGCCAAATTATCTGCTCTGAATACCAATTCTCTTTTACCAACAGCAGCTGGTAATGCATATCTAAAAACTGTGGCTGATACAGCATCTAGCGCTTTTAATTTAAACCCATTCGTTATATCGTAAAGAATGGGCTGTGTTACTTGATTATTTACATTTGTTAATTCTAAATATTGCACATTTCCATTTCCTTCTATAGAAAACTTAAAAAATGAAGCATTATCAAAATTGAACAATCTTGGGTATTCTATTTCTAATAAAGCAAGGGTGTTTCTGTTTGTACCTGTACTTGTTGATACCGCTTCCACAGTAATAGCAGTAGTTGTATTTATCAAACTATTTGCCAATAAATCTTCAGATTTTATTTGGTCAAAATCGCTAAAGTGAAATTCATTGATGTTAGTATTTCCTGTTTTCAATTTAAAGTGATGTTCATTTTTGGTCCAACCAATTATCACTGAGTTTAATTTTGCTGTAACACTGGTACTATTAAATTTATAAGGCGTACTAACATTAAAAACTCTAGTAGTTGTGTTATTGTTTACTTGCTGAGAGGTAGTTCCCATAAAACCTTCCCCTTTGTTAAACAAAGAACTATATAATGGGTCATTTTCACCGCCCATATAACTAGGCTCTCCAAAAGAATAACTCCCAGAATAAGTTACCGTACTTGTATGCATATAATAGGCTTCTTTCGCAGGCAAGTTCGTTAACGAATTTGGAATATCAATAATTCTGAGATTTCCGCCTAAATCATTGAAAGTCAAAAAATAAACTGCTCCGTTAGAAAATAGACTAATTTTATCATGAATTTGCCAATCTTTATTCTTAAAGACGGTAGAATCCATAACACCATCATTCCCATAGCCAAAAAACTCAATGAAATTTACGCTAGATCCTGTTTTATTAATATAAATAGGTACTTGTTTTCCATCTCTAAATAGTTGAAAATTATCACTATTTACAAAGTTTAGACCTACACTATTAAGAACAGAAGCATTTATTCTTTGAATACCGGGCGAAGAAATATTTATTTTAAAATGAGGTTTAGAATAATCTATCCACTCGTTTCCGTATTGTGCAGAAATACCAACAGATTGTAAAATAAAGTAAAGAAATATGTAATTTTTTATTTTCACAAGCTGAATTTAAATTTAATTAATATTTCTTTTTGGGTTTTGTTTTCATAGCAAAATGGGCAGAAATAACATGCGAATAAAACTTATCTCCATTACCGATATTTGCAAAAGCATAATCTATAAAAAACCAATCATTTATATTTACACCTATACCAATCGTTGGCTGAAAGTTAAAAACTGTTTGGTCGCCACTATTATCTTCTGACCAATAAAAGCTACTGAAACCGGTTCTTAAATAAACTATTTTGGCATAATTCAATTCTAGTCCAAAACGAGCATCAATACTTACTGGATCAGTTCTAAATAGCACATTTCTTCTTCCTTCTGTAAAGAATAAAAAATCTACCATAGGTTCTATAAAAAACTTTTTCTTTATAGCAAAAAGATGACTAACTCCTAAATTAAAACTGGGAGCTGTTAATTCTACTGAACTTACGGGAATAAAATTATCTGTTTGCAATAAAGCCTGTTCTTGCTTATCTGTAAAACTAAAAGACCAAGCATTGTAAGTAGAAGTTATATCTTTTGCCATTAAACCAAAGCGCCAGTTTTTATATTGATAATTCACTGCTAAATCTACGCCAAAACCCCAAGCTTTAGCAAAAGGGCCAACACTTCTATGAATAATCTTCAAATTCCCCCCAACATCTAAACCTCTTACTTGTTTTATTTTTTGAGCATAAGATAGATAGACTGCATAATCGGCTACCGTAAATTTTGTAATTTTATCATAATTTATAGAACCGTCTGGTTCAAACAATTCTAAAGTATTTGGAATGTCGTCTATACCAAAACGGATAAAAGAAACACCAATAGTTCTAAAAGAATCTATAGGAACAGCAAGGCCTAAATAATCATATTTGGCTATTCCCGCAAAATATTCTGAATGCATATACCCTGCCTGAAAAACATCAGCTACTTGTACTAAACTTGCTGGATTATAATAAAAAGAATACAAGTTTCTTGAAGTAGCTGTTTTTGTGTTTCCTAAGCCAATTGCTTCTGCACCTACTCCAATGTTTAAGAATTCATTAGAATACTTTCTAACTTCTTGGCCAGTGACATTTAAAAACAAGGCTATAAAAATTAATAGTAAGCCAATTGATTGAAACATTTTATTCATAAAGTTTAATTTTAACATCTTCTAATATTGTTGGAATATATTGTTTCACTTCTTTTTTAATTAAGTCAATCGTTTTATTCCACTTTTGTTCCTCTGCTACAAAATCATATTGAAGTTTTGAAGCGAATACTTTATTTAACGTAAAAACAATGCCTGCATTTTCTTTTAAGTGGATTAAAAACTTTAACTCTCTAAATTTAGTAAAATTTCTTTTAAAATGGGATAAATCTTCTTCAATTTTTAGATTCTCATAAAACTTATTAGCCTCTTTTAATTCTATTTCATTCAGTTTTAAATAAAAATCATTTAAAACTGAATGATCATTAACAATAATAAACTGGTCAAGCATTAATTCCACTAAAATATGGGCAATTACAAATTGTCTTTTTACCGAATCGCCAAAAATAGTTTTCATTTTGGATTTAGCAATATCTTGCATTTTATCAAACAAAGGATGTTTATGGAAAATATCATCTGCTTTTATATGGTTTTCTACTCCGTTTAGCATATGGCTATTCATCAACTCTTCCTTAAAATATTTTCCTGCAATAAACTTGTTATAAATACGTGAAAAATCATTGACAATATCTGGCATAACCGCACCCAAAACAAAATATGGATTTTCTTTTTTTAAAGAATAATAATGGGCTAAAAAATTCATACTAATTGAGCTTTTACCATTCTATTTTTACCATTTATATCTTTTCGTAATTCAATATTGCAAAAAGTATTCCTTTCTAGCAAATAAATTACTTCAAGCGCATTATATTCATTACATTCAAAAAACAAAAAGCCATTCTTTTTTAATTTCAATAAAGAAAAATTAATTATTTTCTCATAAAAAATTAAGGGTTCTTCATCTTCTACAAACAGAGCTAAACTTGGTTCAAAATTCAATACGTTTTCGTGCATGAGTTTCTTTTCTTTATTGGGAATATATGGCGGGTTTGAAATAATATAATCATACTTAAATTGACTATCCAATGCTTTTTTCGCTAAAATATTTAATTTAAAAAAGTTTACATCAACTTTTAAATTCTCACTATTTTCTTCAGCAATAGCCAATGCTTTTTCTGAAATATCACAAGCACTTACTTTTGCATTTTTTAAATTTATTTTTAAACTTATAGGAATACAACCACTACCAGTTCCAATATCTAAAATCGTTAATTTTTGATTTAAATCTCCATAAGAATTAATTATCCATTCAACTAATTCTTCTGTTTCTGGTCTTGGAATTAGTACATTTTTATTCACTTTAAATGAATATCCATAAAATTCTTCTTCTCCTAAAATATATTGAAAAGGTTCCTTGTTTTTTAATCTTTCAAGTGTGTTATTAAGAAAATTTATCACTGTTATTTCTACAGGTTTATTTGCTAAAATAACGAGTTGAATTTTTTCAACTTTTAAAAATTTACCTAGCATTAAATCAATGATATATTTTGCCTCACTTTTAGAGAAAACTTGTATCAATTCATTAATCGCTTTATTTTGTAATTCTTTAAGTGTCATATTTTTTTGTAAAGATATCCTATTTTACGATTTTGGAAAATAAACTAATTATAATCAATAACCTTACGAACTTGTAAATGAATAAAAACATACAATTATTTTCTGTAAATTTGCAGCATAATTATGAAAATATCTGCATCAATATATTCTGCTAAAAACAGACAGTTAATTCCTTTACTTAAAGAACTGGACGATTTAAAAATAGATTTCTTACATGTCGACTGTTTTGATAAAGACTTTGATAAAGTAAAAGAAGATATCAAAATAATTAAGAAAAATTCGAATACAATCATAGATTTTCATGCTATAACAACAGACGCAACACGTTATTATCAACTAGCTAATGAATTTGGTATAGAAAAGTTAACTATTCAGTTAGAAAACCTTAAAAACCCTTTACCCACTGACATTAAAAAGAACTTCCAACTTGGACTAGCAATAGTTTCTGACACTAACATTGAACGTTTAGAAGAACATAAAGGACAAATAGATTTTATACTACTAATGACTACCGAACCTGGTGTAAGTGGTAGTACATTTCAAAGAAAAAACTTTAATAGAATTAGGAAATCTCAAAAACTTTTCCCTTCACTTAAAATACATGTTGATGGGGGAATAAATGCTGAAGTTTCTTTTATTTTAAGAATGTTGGGTGTTTATTCTGCCGTTTCTGGTTCATTTTTAGTAAACCATAAAAATTTAGCTGCCGCTTTAATAGATTTAAGGTTTGCACATACAGGTTCTGAAGTATTGGTTAAAGAATTTCAAATATCTATAAAAGATTTACCGATATTAAATATAGATGATTGTAGTTTTAACACAATTATCGAAACCTTAGAAGACTACAAAATGGGTTTTGTATTATTTGAAAAGAACAATCATTTTTATGGCGTTTCTAGCAATGCAGATTTAAGAAAAGGCATTATTAAGCATTTAGACAACTTGAATGATATAAAAATTGAAGAACTTATCAATACAACACCATTCACTATCAATGACAACATTTCTACGCGAGAAATGATTCATGAAATTAAATCTAAAAGCTTTCCAATATTATTTTTACCTGTTTTAACTACTGAAAAAAAAATAGCTGGCGCTTTAACCTTTAATCAATTAATAAAAGGCGAATCTTAACTATTAACCATTTACAAAACCTTAGCTTACACGCCTAATTTCATTTTATTACAAAAATGTTTTACAATAAAAAACTAAAAAAACTTGCTTTTTAAGTATATAAACGCTTATCTTTGCAATCGGGCAAGTCTTATACGACCAGCTCCTTTTTAATCCCCCAGGGCTTGATCGCAGCAAGGGTAGAAAGTTGAGCGGTGCGATATAAGTAACTTGCCTTTTTTTATTCCCAAAATTGAGTTATTTTTGTGCCACCGTAAGCTGGCTTATTGTACCTTTAGATTTATCTATAGGTAAGGAAAGTCTGAGCAACATAGAACAATTAGCCTTTTAACCAAAGGTCATTAGTGATTTATTCCTAATGGAGAAAGTGCAACAGAAAATAACATCATACTTAGTATGATAGGTGAAAAGATTTCTTTGTAGTAATATAAGGAAAATGTATACCTCTAGTGTTGAAATGCCATGTATATCGGCTATAAAGCTGTTCGCTTTGCTGAAGGGTGGGTAGATACAATTACTTAGCAATAAGTAATGTAGATAAATAATAAGCAAGTTTGTTAATTTATTGACAAATGAACAGAACTCAGCTTATAGGCTTACGGTTTTATAAAAAGCTATCTATAGCTAGCACATATGAGTCTAGTCCAAAACCCGTAATAGAACCTTTACAGACTGCTCTAATTAAAGAAGTTTGTCTAAACTCTTCTCTTGCATAAGTGTTTGAAATATGGACTTCTACTACATCACATTTTACAGAAGAAATAGCATCTCTAATAGCAACAGATGTATGCGTATAACCACCAGCATTTAGAATTATACCATCAAAGTCAAAACCTTTTTCTTGAATTTTATCAATAATTTCTCCTTCAATATTACTTTGAAAATATTCCATTTTAGTATCTAAAGCATAAATATCTTTTAACTCATTGAAAAAAGTTTTAAAATCTTGCTCGCCATAAACTTCAGGCTCTCTTTTTCCTAAAAGGTTTAAGTTTGGTCCATTAATGATTAATATCTGCTTCATAAGATAATTTATATTTTTGCAAAATTACAAAATTAAACGTATTCTAAATTTTAAGTTTTAAAAATTATTAGTTTTGCAATAATGAATAATAAAGAGCTTATACAACAATTCCTTTTATACTTGAAACTTGAAAAAGCCTTAGCTGAAAACTCTATATTAGCTTATGGAAGAGATATCAATAAACTAGAACAATATTTAGTTCTTGAAAAAAAATCTTTATCGTTCTTAAATATTTCATTAAATGAATTACAGACTTTTTTAGCTTATTTGTATGATTTTGGATTAAATGAAAAATCCCAAGCTAGAATTATTTCTGGAATAAAAACCTTTTATAAATATCTGATGATAGAAAATCTGATGATAGAAAATCCAGCAGAATTATTAGAGAGTCCCAAATTATCAAGAAAACTACCTGACACTTTAAGTTTTAATGACGTACAAAGCATATTGGAAAAGATAGATTTAAGTTTAGATTTTGGCACTAGAAATAGAACAATTATTGAGACTTTATATAGTTGTGGTCTTAGAGCAACAGAATTAATCAACTTAAAACTATCTAATTTATACTTAGATGTAGACTTTATAAAAGTAATTGGAAAAGGAAATAAGGAAAGATTAATTCCAATTGGAAGTATTGCTAAGAAATTCATTTTGATATACATTAAAGAGGTTCGATCAAAACAAAAAATAAAAAAAGGAGAAGAAAATTATTTATTTCTAAACCGTAGAGGAGCACATCTTTCGAGAGTCATGATTTTTTATATTGTTAAAGAGTCAGCAAAAAATGCTGAAATAAAAAAAGAAGTAAGCCCACATACTTTTAGACATTCTTTTGCTACTCATTTAATAGAAGGAGGTGCAGACCTAAGAGCTGTACAAGAAATGCTAGGACATTCATCTATCACCACCACAGAAATTTACACTCATTTAGACAATGATTATCTTAAAAGCACCATCAACCAATTCCACCCTAGATATAGGTAACTATATCTTTTTGGTTGTTTTTCACAAAACGGAAAAACTGTATTAACAAACTAAATGTAATTTTTGTATCTTTACATACGTTGTAACTATATAGTTTAAAACAACCCAATTGAATAAAGGTACTATATGAATTCATTATTAAGATATGCTCTATTATTATGTTTCAGTTTAATTACTGTATTAATAAATGCACAAGTTGTCGCTAGTTTTTCAATGACGCCACCAAATGGTTGTAGTCCTTTGAATGTTAGTTTTACAGATTTATCTACTGGTGGTGTAACTACCTGGAACTGGACATTTGGGAATGGTAATAGTTCGCCTTTACAAAATCCAGGAGCGATATATATTACACCTGGTGTTTATCCTGTTTGCTTAACTGCTTCTGATGGAGTAACAACTAATACTTTTTGCGATACTGTAATTGTCTATGATGATCCTATAATAAATTTTGCAGCTAACGACAGCTTTGGCTGTGCAAATCTGAATGTAACTTTTACTAATTTATCAATAACAGGATCGGGTATAGCTTCTGTAATTTGGAACTTTGGCGATGGGAATACATCAACAAATATTAATCCTAGTCATACTTTTTCAATAGGAGTTTACGACATCACCCTAATTGTAGTTGATAGTAGTGGTTGTTTAACACAAGGCGAAAAATTGTCTTATATAGAATCAGTTATTCCCCCTTCCGCAAACTTTTCGGCAACAAATAACCAAAACTGTGCAGTACCAACTGTTGTAAACTTCACCAACACTTCTACCTTAAGTGGAGGAGCCACCTATGCTTGGGATTTTGGTGATGGAACACCAATCTCTAACTTACAAAATCCTACACATGCTTATACAATTTTTGGCTCTTTTGATGTTCAATTAATTGTAAATAAAAATGGCTGTATAGACTCTATTACTAAATTTAATTTTGTTAATCTACAACCACAAGATGCCGATTTCACAGTTAATAACACTCTTATTTGTTCAGGTCAAAGTGTAAGTTTTACTGACCAATCTTTACTACAAGCTAATTCATGGTCTTGGGATTTTGGTGATGGAACACCATTTGGCACTTCACAAAACCCTTCTCATTCTTATAGTACTGCTGGAAATTATACAGTAACCATGACGGCAAATATCCCTAACTGTAACGATACAGAAACTAAAGTTAATTTAATAACAGTCAATCCCAACCCAACAACTACTTTTTCTTCAAATGTAACGGATACTTGTAGCACTCCTTTTTTAGTAGATTTTACTTCTACTTCTAGCCCTGGGGTTTCTTATAATTGGAATTTTGGGGATGGAAATAATTCTACATTGGCTAACCCTAGCCATATATATACTTCTAATGGTTCTTTTAATGTTTCTTTAACAGTTACAGATGTAAATTTATGTACTGCTACCGAAAGTCTTCCTTCTTCTATAAATATTTCTCCACCAATTGCTAATTTTAATATTGATTCTTCTTTTGGTTGTGCCCCTAAAACAATAACTATTACGGATTTAAGTACTAGTGACAATGTAATAACTTCATGGGAATGGGATTTTGGTGATGGAAATACACAAATAGGACCTAACAATCCATCTCATATTTATACAGATACTGGAACTTATAACATATCATTGGTGGTGACAGACAACCTTGGCTGTACCGACACTTTAGACCCCGGCGTTGATGTCATACTTGGCCAATCTTTTAATGTAAATTTCTCTTCTACTCCACCTACTGCCTGTAAAATAGATCCAATATTTTTTACTAACCTAACAGATACCCTGTTCATTAATAATGTACAATGGGTTTGGAATTTTGGAGATGGCGGTGTTGATAATACCTTTGAACCTGAATATCAATATGGCGATACCGGATTTTTTAATGTTTCCCTTAATGCGATTCATAATGGGTGTTCTAGTGATACAACCATTGATTCTATTGTAAGAATTTTTCCACCTATAGCATTGTTTACTACTTCTTTTGATTGTATAAATTTATTTAATGTAGAATTTCAAGACAACTCAATTGGCCCAGAAACTTGGTTGTGGAGTATAAATGGGGATTCTATATTTGATGATACAACAACGTATACTTTCCCAGATACTGGTGTTTATAATATAGTATTGTATGTAGAAAATCTAACCCATGGCTGTGAAGATTCTATTACCCAAAGTATTACAATTGTAGATCCAACTATAAATTTCACTTATAACGACTCTATTGGTTGCCCCCCTTTTAATGTAAACTTTACAGACTTATCTACAGATGCTATCGGTTGGAATTGGAATTTTGGTGATGGTGGCACCTCAAACGCTAAAAACCCTTCCCATAACTACACCTCTACCGGAATTTTTGATGTTCAGCTAGTTATTACCAGTATTAATGGTTGTACAGATACAATTTTGAAGCCTCAAATAATAAATGTACTCTCGAATACGCCAAATTTTACTGCAAACGACACCTCTGGCTGCAGGCCCTTTAATGTGGATTTTACAGATTTATCTAGTTCACTAGGTGGAAGTATTACAAATTGGTTATGGAATTTTGGTGACGGAAATACTTCTACAAGTCAGAACCCAAGCAATATTTATTCGGCTGTTGGGAATTTTACAGTTAGCCTACAAATAACTGACAGCACAGGCTGTACTGGTTCATTTACAAGACCTTTGTATATAAGTTCTACAGGTCCAATACCTCAATTTAATAACCCATCTCCTATTTGTATAAATAATCCAGTAAATTTTAACAGTACTTCAATATCTCTTGGAGGTAATATAACAAATTGGCTATGGGATTTTGGTGATGGAAACACTTCTATTCTAGAAAATCCAATTCACTCTTATAGTACTACAGGTAACTTTGATGTTAGTTTATATATTTTAGATGATAATGGTTGTGATTCTACGTTAATAGAATTAAACACCATTAATATAGATTCTTTAACTGTTGACTTTACAGCAGATTCCACTGTAGGAACTTGTACACCATTTATCGTCAATTTTCAAGGATTAGCGAATCCTAATCCTATAGCATGGGAATGGGATTTGGGAAATGGTCAAACATCTAGTGTTCAAAACCCAATTTTGATTTATAATACTATTGGAACTTTTGATATTCAATTAATTGTAGAAAATGCTTCTGGGTGTAGAGACACTATTGTAAAAAACAACTTCATTACAACCAATGGTCCTATTGGAATATTAAGTTCTACTCCAGACTCTGGATGTATAGATTTAAACGTTCAATTTAATATAGTTAGTAATAATTCAGTTTCTCAAATGTGGGATTTTGGTGATGGTATGGTTGTTTTAAATAATCTTTTAAACACGAATCATACCTATACAGCAGTAAATACTTTTTATCCAGTAGTTATATTACAGGATGCTGGTGGCTGTCAATTCTCATACAGCTTTGATTCTATTCAAACCGGAACTATAAATGCCGACATTTACATAGATGACAATTATATATGTACACCGGATACTATTAGTTTTGCCGATTCTACAAATTCAAGCACTCCAGTTGTTTCATGGAATTGGACTTTTGGAGATGGAGGAACTTCCACACTACAAAACCCAACACACAATTATACAACCCATGGTATATTTGATATAAGTTTAATCGTTGATAATGGTTTATGCAAAGACACTATTCAAGTAGTACAGCAAGTAGTCTCTGATTCTTCTACCTATTCTAGTTTTAGTATAATCCCTCCGCTAGTAATATGTCCACCAATTATTGTACCATTTACAAATAATTCTTCTTCAGATAGTATAATAACAAATTGGAATTGGACTTTTGGAAATGGAATTACTGACAATACTCAAAATCCTACTAATATAAGTTTTGACTCTGCTGGCGTGTATCAAGTTTCTTTAGATATTACCACTATTCATGGCTGTACAAGCCAATTCACTGACAGCGTAACTATAAACCCAATTCCAACTTTTAGTTTTAATTTAGATTCAATACAACTATGTTTTGAAACAGATACAACAATCAATTTATTAGCGAATGCTGATTTCACATGGTCTCCTGCTACAAATTTATCTTGCACTGACTGTCCCAACCCAACAATAGAAGGCTTAGTAAATAACACCTATTTCATTCATGCTATAAATACATTTGGTTGTACTTATGATGACACTTTAGAATTAATAATTCATGACACACCCCCATTAATAGTAAGTGAAGGAGAAGTAGTCCTTAAAGGAACTTCTGTTGATTTACTAGCATACTCAACAAGTACAACAAGCTTTCTATGGTCTCCTAGTGACAATCTTAGCTGCAATGACTGTGCAAATACTATGTTTTTAGCGAACGAAACTACTGAATTTATTGTTTCAATAGAAGATGTATTTGGTTGTTTAAATAATGATACAATTTTAATACAAGTATTTGATTTATGTGATGAATCATCTATATTTTTCCCGAATGTGTTTACGCCAAATAATGATAAATTAAATGACGATTTTAAAGCCACAAGAAGACAAAACTTAATAACCGACATCAATTATTTTAGAATATTTGATAGATGGGGAAATATAGTATTTGAAACCAACGATATTACTGAAGCTTGGGATGGCATGAATTCTAGCGGAAATTTTGTGAATAATGGGGTTTATGTTTACGTAGCAGATTTAATTTGCCCAGACGGTTCAAATAAGCTAATTCAAGGAAATGTAACTCTTTTGAGGTAATACATATATTTACATTCAGAAATTCTGTCAGCCAAAATGATAGGAATGATTTTTGACTCTTAGCTACTATGAGAAGTGACACCATTTATGAACAAAAAAAGTTTTGGTTTAAACTTAAACTCTCACTAGGCATAGTATCCATTTGGTGGTTTGTAGCACTTATTAAACAATTCTTTGATTTCCCTTATAGAAATTTTGGCTTATCTCCTAAAAACACAGACCAGTTACATGGTCTTATTACATATCCTTTTATTCACGGAGATTTTGAACATTTAAGTAATAATTCTCTTTCTGGTTTTATTATATTTTCAGCCTTATTTCTTCTCTATGAAAAATTAAGCCTAAAAGTATTGTTGATGGTCTATATCTTTTCAGGAATTATACTTTGGTTTATAGGGGAAACAGGCTCTATGCACATTGGCGCTAGTAGTATTATCTATGGCATTGGGTTCTTTTTATTCTTTAGCGGTATGATCATAAGAGATAGTGCCAACTTAGCACTATCCTTATTTATGGTGGTTTGGTACGGTAGTATGGTATGGGGAATTACGCCCTTTACAGTAGAAGACGGTATTTCCTGGGAAGGACACTTGGCAGGTGCAATAGTTGGTATATCCCTAGCTTTCTGGTTTCACAGAAATGATTTAATTAAAGAAAAAGTAATAAATATTGATCAAGATGATATGAAAGATTTTCATTTCTTTGAGAAATATCCTTTAGCAAAAAGTAATATTTTATAGATTAGGCTACACCTCTTTTAGACTTATCAACAATAAAACCCGTTGAATTCATATTTTTTTTATACTAAAGCCAAATTTAATATCTTTGTGTTCATTATTTTATACGTTTAGAAAAACATACACTGATTTCTTATTTAAGTATTAAGAAAAAATAATAAGCACTATGGCTAAAATATTAATAGTAGATGACGAAAAGAACATAAGAAATACACTAAGAGAAATTTTGGAGTATGAAAAGTATGAAGTTGATGAAGCTGAAGATGGTGCAAAAGGTTTAAGAAAAATAATAAATAATTATTATGATGTTGTTTTATTAGATATTAAAATGCCCAAGAAAGATGGTATGGAGGTCTTGGAAGCTATGAAAATTGCAGAAATAGATACGCCTGTTATAATGATTTCTGGACATGGAAATTTGGAATCTGCCGTAGAAAGTGTAAAGCAAGGTGCGTTTGATTATATTTCTAAACCGCCAGACTTGAATAGGCTGTTGATTACCATCAGAAATGCATTGGACAAATCTTCTTTAATAACTGAAACAAAAGTTTTAAAAAGAAAGGTTTCAAAAGGCAGGGATATAGTAGGGAAATCACCAGCAATTAAGAAAATTTTAGACACCATAGAGCGTGTTGCTCCTACAGAAGCCCGGGTTTTAATAACAGGTGAAAATGGTACTGGGAAAGAACTGGTAGCAAGATGGCTACATGAAAAAAGTAATAGACATAGTGGAAAACTAATTGAAGTTAACTGTGCTGCAATTCCTACTG
>CAWVRT010000033.1:0-25780 GCA_963932515.1 uncultured Chitinophagales bacterium | reverse complement strand
AGTATTTTATCTATTGTTTGAAAACATTTTAGAACAAAGCCTAAATCTCCTACAGCCAATACTTCATCTATAATCAATACATCGGGTTCTAAATGAGCCGCCACCGCAAAACCTAATCTAACTTTCATTCCAGAACTATAATTCTGTACAGGCGTATCTATAAATTCTTCAATTTCAGAGAATGCTATAATAGCATCCAATTTGTCATCTATTTCTTTTTTATTAAAACCTAATACAGCAGCATTGTTATAGATGTTTTCTCTTCCTGTAAGAATTGGGTTAAAACCAGCACCTAACTCTATTAGTGCACCAATTTTTCCTTTAAGTTTAATGCTCCCTTCATCTGGATTAATTAAGCCATTTATTATTTTTAATAGCGTACTTTTGCCAGCTCCGTTGTGTCCAATTAAACCGATACATTCGCCTCTTCTTAAAGTAAAACTAATATTTTTTACAGCCCAAAACTCTTTTGGTCTTAGCTTAGATTCTGCTTCTTTTTTGAAAGGGAGAATGGCAGAAAGACTATCTTGAAAACCATAACGAAGGCTAGTTTTTAAGTCTTTACAAAACTTTTTTGACACATTTTTAACTTCTACTAATACTTCTTTTTCCATATGCTATGAGCTTATTCTTTCCGTAATGATAGGAATAGTTATTTTAAATATAACCAATGAAACACAAAACAAGATAAAACTAATGCCTAAAATCAAAAAGTAATAAGGTAAATCTTCTAATACCTGACTTAGTAATGTGTTTCTAAAATTATTAACCAATGGACTTAACGGGTTGATATGAATAAGTGTATTGAAAACACCTTCTTTGTTTTGAGGCATAGCAAAAACAACTGGACTAACATACATTAACATTTGAAGAGCTGGTGCCATTAGTTTACTTACATCACCATACAATAAACCAATAGGGGTTATTAAAGTTCCTAAGGCCGTGCCAAACAATAATATTACAAATAAAGTAAATGGAAAAAGTAATAAATTAAAACCTATTTGTTCTTTATAAAAAAAGAGTAAAAGAATCAAGATAATTAACTTTACCCCTGTGTTAAATAGGGTTTTATAGGCGCTTGAAGTAATTAAAGCCTCTTTAGGAAAGTTTATTTTAGATAAGGTACTTCTCATCGTTAATGTACTATTTATAGGCCCCATGATAGATTCTGTTATTATAGCCCATGCCATGGTGCCAATAAAAACGTACAGTGTGTAATTTATATTTGTCTCTTCTAAGGATACCGTGTTTGAACCTTTTAAAAATATCCATAAAAGGGCAGTAGAAAGCGGTAAAATAACACTCCAAAGTAGACCTAAAATAGATTGTCTATACTGAGCGCTTATGTCTCGTTTTGCTAACTGGTAAGCTAAGTAGTTGGAAGATTTAATATTGGAAAACCCCTCAAGTAATACGGTAAAAAAACCTTTTTTATTTTGTTTTCGATATTCCCTTATTTCAAGTTTTTGCTCCACATTGATTTAATTTGATCAGTACAAAGCTAATAAGTTTTTACAGGAGAGGCCTTTTTTTTAGGATAAAAGTGAAAAAAAATGGTTTTTTTTGAACTAGGAACAATCGTTTAATACTTAGGAATAAAAGTGGTAATAATTTTAGTATGTGTTATTGTTTATTGGTCAATAGCTTATTTTATAAGAGATTGTTTTAACGTCACCTATAACAGAATCAGTATTTACATAATTTCTGACACTGTGCTTTTCTATAATAACACAATAGTACTGAACATGGCAACATAGGTTTAAACTTAGACTTTAGTTTTGCCTTCTCATCTTTGGTAGCCTTAGAAAATCATTTTGAAGTGCCAATAGATTCTCTAAATAATAGTTATCTAATTATTTGTATCAATTTTTTAATAATTCTATTATCTTCATGGGCATGAGTAATCAAATGAAACATATCGCTATACTTTTTTTAAGTTTAATTTCTTTAAATTTTATTTTTGGACAAGAATTATCATTAGTTAGACCAACTAATAATTTTGTTTCTGATAATAACAATATAAACTTTAGTTGGAACGCTAATGAATTGTCTAATCCTATTTACCAAATACAAATTAGTAATAATGTAAACTTTACTAATTTAATTTACAATGAAATTAGTTTTGTAAGCAATGTAATTTTAAATATAGATCAATCAGAAAATCAACATCTATTTTGGAGGGTAAAAGATTCTTTAAATAACACCTATTCGAATACAAGGTATTTGTATTTGATTAATTTAAGTTCATTTAATAATGTAGAAGTTTGGTTAAGGAGTGATTCACTAATCCAAAGTAATGATAGTATTTCTAAATGGACAAATTTAGGAAATGCTAATTTCACTTTTTTACAAAATACTGATTCGAGAAAACCATTATTAATGCAAAATGTACTAAATGGATATCCCTCTGTTTTTTTTTCAGGGGGAAAGGAATTAAAAGGTAATAAAACTGTTTTAACCAGTGCTGGTTTAGAGTTTTATTCGGTATTAAGGCCTAATATTGTAAGCACAGATAATAAGTTTGTATACGACCAAGGGAAACTCTCACAAAGAGGGAATGGATTAATTCTTTCAGAGAGTCAATTAACGACATACATGCCTACTAATTATGGGGGTGCTATAAATTCATCGTTAGGAGTTTTTGACTATTCAATTTTAGCGGAAACAATTGATTTTAGCGCCCAAAATTTAACCGTAAATATCAATGATAATTTCTCAGTGAATTATCCTTTTACAACGAATAATTTTTCTAATACGACCATATTATCTTCTAATAAATTTACGCTGGGAGGACAAGCTAAGTCCTATGATGCCACAAGAACGTTTGACGGTGAAATGTTTGAAATAATTCTTTTAAAAGACCAAGTATTTATTTCTGAACTAGATAAAAAAATTATTCCAAGATATTTACACAATAAATATTCGCCTTATCCAAACTTAGGAGAAGATATTATTATGGATCAATATAGTTTTTGCGACCATCAAGCAACATTGTCACCAGGGAATCATTTTTTAAATTATTCTTGGAGTACAGGAGAATCTAGTGCGGGTATTAATGTTAATGCTCCCGGAGAATATTTTGTTGAGGTAACAGATGTTTTTGGATATGTGTTGTCAGATACTATTTTAATCAAAGCGCCATATACCAATTTTGAAAGCTCCCTTTTAACCTGTATTGGAGATACTACTTTTTTATATAAAAATATTGGATCATCATATTCTTTTTTGTGGAACACTTTTTCTACAGATAGTTCTTTGTATATTACAGATCCAGGAACGTATTCAGTAACAATCACTGACTCATTTGGTTGTTCTATAACTGACGAAGTAACACTTTTGATTGACTCTTTCTCTTTTCAATCTACATTAGGACTTGATAGAGATTTTTGTTTAGGGAGTAATTTGCTATTTACGACTACAAGCATAAATAACGGGCCTTATGAGTATTTATGGTCTACGGGGGATACTAGTTTGTTTATAGAGTTGAATACCCCTTCCGACACTCAAATTTCAATTGAAGTTTCTGATAAATATTCATGCATAGCAAAAGATACAATTCAAGTACACGTGAATAACTTAATAGCTCCTTTTGTTGATTTTATTGCTGATACAACTTGCTTTGGAATAGCTAATAATTTTATAAGTGCTTCAACTACTTCTGGCTCTGATAGTATAATTGAATACACTTGGGATTTTCCTGACAATACGGTAAGTTCAGGCAATGCAAATGCTGATTATACTCATTCAAATGACAATAGTTTTACAGTTTCTCTTTCAATTCAAACAGATTCAAGTTGTTTAAATTCTATATCAAAAGATGTTTATGTGCATAAATTACCAGTAGTCGACTTTGTTTGTGGCGTAATTTGTTCTGGAAGCTCTTCAAGTTTTAGTGAAAATGCCAGTTTTCTAAATAATGACAGTATAAATATTTGGAATTGGAGTTTAAATTCAATGAGTTTAGCAGACTCTAAGAATCCTGATTTTGTATTAAGCGGAGTTGGAGTGCATGATATTAAGTTAATAGTTGGAGATGTGAATAACTGCATAGATTCTATCACAAAATCAATAGAAGTATTTCCTGCATTAACCGCAGACTTCTCTTTTACAAATAATTGCATCGGAGATTTAATTTCCTTTAAAGACGAAACGCAATCTTTATCAATAGTAGATTGGAATTGGGCTTTTAATGGGTTTAATTCTTCTGCCCTGCAAAATCCAAAATTCCAATACAATACAGTGGGAATGCAAACAGTTAATTTAGCCATTGAAAATGCATTGGGGTGTAAAAGTAATATATCTAAAAATGTAGAAATAAGCCCTCAACCAATTGCCTCTTTTGGTTTTAATAAAGTATGCTTAACAGATACTACACTGTTTTTTGATAATAGCACCGTATTGTTAGATTCAATAAAATCTAGCGTTTGGTCAATAGATCTTAATCTATTCTTTCAAGATTCCGTAAAGTATGTTTTTTCTGATGAAGATGATTATAGTGTTCATTATAGTATAAAAACTCAAAAAGAATGTACAGACGATACCACAATAATTGTGGTAATAAATCCTTTACCAAATCCATCTTTTGATTTTACGCCAGATTATGGTACGGCACCTTTAGAAGTCTCTTTCATCAATGAAACACCCGATGCAGATACTTATAGTTGGTCTTTTGGCGATAATGAAAATTCAAATGACAAAAATCCAAAACATACCTATGTCGATAATGGCATTTACAATGTAACACTGGAAACAACCAATAGCTTTAATTGTAAAAATACGCGCACACAACAAATGGCAATAATTCCTTCTGAATTAGACCTTGAGCTTAAAAAATTAGATTTGAAAATCACACAAAACGGAAACAATAATATAGTAAATGCCAATGTCTTATTAAGCAATGTGGGCAGTAGAAAAATAAAAAATGCAGATTTAATTTTGAGATTAGATAATGGAGATGTTTTAGTTCAAAAATGGACGGGTGATTTACCTGTTGGAAAAATAATTGACTACAGTTTCGATTCTTATTTTATAATTACTGACTTGGCAAATTCTAAATATATTTGTGTAGAAGCTATAGCTGTTAATGACGGTACAGAGTTGAATATGAATAACAATAAAACATGTAGTTTAATAGATGGAATTATTCAATTTTCAAAGCCTTATCCAAACCCCGCAAAGAATTTTGTAAATTTAGATGTAGTAACTAAAAATAAAGGGTTCTGTAGCGTAGAAGTAATAAATATGTTGGGAAATATTCTTCAAGCTAACACTGAGGTGATTTTACAAAAAGGCTACAATCAATTACAGCTAGAAACAGCTAAATATGAATCTGGCAAGTATTTTCTGAAAGTTACTTTTTTAGAAGAAGAATATTTGTATAGTTTTGTGTTGAATTAGTAAATAGTATTAGCGTAAAACAAAGTTAGAAATTCCAATTATTCTAAGTTGAACGGCTATTAACTAATGAAATCCAAAACAAAACAATGAAACAAAAAATAGCAATATTCGCATCAGGCACAGGTTCTAACGCAAAATCAATAATAAAATATTCAAAAACTGCTAATTATGAAGTAGCGCTCATCGTTTCTAATAATGAAAATGCAGGCGTGTTGAATTTTTCTGAACTGTACGATATAGATGCGTTAGTTATTGATAAAGAGAATTTTTATAATAAAACTTTAATTTTAGATTTCTTACTTGAAAAAGAAATAAAACTAATTGTTTTAGCAGGGTTTTTGTGGCTAATTCCAAATTATTTACTTAGTGGCTACAATAATAAGATAATCAATATACATCCAAGTTTATTGCCAAACTATGGGGGAAAAGGAATGTATGGTTCAAATGTGCATGAAGCGATTTTTAATGCGAAAGAAAATGAAAGTGGAATTACTATTCATTTAGTAAATGAAGCATACGATAAAGGAGAAATTCTTTTACAAAAAACGATAGATATTTCAAAAGAAAAATCGCCAAAAGAAATCGCTAAAAAAGTATTAGTGTTAGAGCATTTACTTTATCCACAAATTATTGAGAAATATATCAAAGAAAAGCTGGATTAAGCTTATTTCTTCCTTACTTTTGCAGAAAATCATTATTAATTTATTAAATAGCTCGAAAAAGATATTTTTTTGTGTTTTGTTTAAGAATTCTTTAGCAAAATAGAAGATATTTTTTCGCATTTCTTTATTATGAAAAAAATCAAAGCAGTTTTAATTTCCGTTTTTTATAAAGATGGATTAGAACCAGTAGTAAAAAAATTATCTGATCTAGGCATAACTATTTATTCAACAGGAGGAACTCAAAAGTTTATTGAAAATTTAGGAATAAAAGTAGTTCCCGTGGAGGAATTAACAGACTATCCTTCAATTCTTGGTGGAAGAGTAAAGACTTTACATCCGAAAATCTTTGGTGGTATTTTAGCTCGTAGAGAAAATCAAGAAGATTTAGATCAATTGGTAGAATATAATATTCCTGAAATAGATTTAACAATAGTAGATTTATATCCTTTTGAAGCAACAGTAAAGGCTGGTGGTACAGAGCAAGAAATTATTGAAAAAATAGATATTGGTGGTATTTCTTTAATTAGAGCAGCTGCAAAGAATTTTAAAGATTCAATGGTGGTTTCTACCAAAAATCAATATGAAGATTTAGTTAATATACTAGAAGAGAAAAACGGTGCAACGGAAATTTCGGATAGAAAAAAATTCGCTGCACAAGCTTTTTCTGTTTCTTCTCATTACGATACCGCTATTTTTAATTATTTTACTCAAAACAATGACAATGGTCCGTTGAAAGTTAGTATCAACGAAAAACAAGTTTTGAGATATGGAGAAAATCCACATCAAGAAGCAGTTTTTTATGGTAATTTAGATGAAAAATTTGAAAAATTACATGGTAAAGCACTTTCTTACAATAATCTAGTAGATATTGATGCGGCCGTAAATGTAATTTCTGAATTTGATGAAATGACATTTGCTATTTTAAAACATACCAATACTTGTGGTTTAGCGTCTAGAGAAAATTTAAAAGGAGCTTATTTAGCGGCTTTAGCTTGCGATAATCAATCTGCTTTCGGGGGGATTTTAATTACTAATAGAACAATAGATAAAGAAACGGCAACTGAAATTCATAAATTATTTTGTGAAGTTGTAATAGCACCAGCTTTTGATGAAGATGCTTTAGAAATATTAAAAGGGAAGAAGAATAGAGTCATGTTAAAACAACTGACTTTTGATATTCAACAGAAACAATATAAAAGTTTGTTGAATGGGGTATTGATGCAAGATTACGATAGCAAAACAGAAAAGGAAGAGCAATTTTCTCAAGTAACAAAAAAAGGAGCAACTGCAGAAGAGTTAGAAAATTTAGAGTTTGCCGTAAAAGCTATGAAACATATAAAATCGAACTGTATTGTTTTAATTAAAGATAAACAATTAGTTGGTATGGGAAGTGGTCAAACTTCTAGAGTAGATGCTTTGAAACAAGCAATTACTAAAGCAGGATTCTTTGGTTTTGATGTAGAAGGGGCAGTAATGGCTTCAGAGGCATTTTTCCCTTTTCCAGACTGTGTAGAGATTGCTTGTGAAGTTGGCATAAAATCTGTTGTTCAACCAGGAGGATCTATAAAAGATCAATTATCTATAGATTTCTGTGATGAAAATGATATGAATATGCAAATGACTGGAATCAGACATTTTAAGCATTAATTGATAATAAATTAACAATAAACTGTACCTTTAATCGTTCAGAACACATAATATATAAACCAATGGGATTTTTTAATTTTTTAACGCAAGAAATTGCAATAGATTTAGGTACTGCAAACACCCTGATTATTCATAACGATAAAGTTGTTGTAGATCAACCATCTATAGTTGCCATTGATAGAAAAACTGAAAAAGTTCAAGCCGTAGGAATGAGAGCATTACTAATGCATGAAAAAACGCATTCTAATATAGAAACTATTAGACCCTTAAAAGATGGAGTTATTGCCAATTTCCATGCGGCAGAGCACATGATTAGAGGAATGATTGACATGATTGAGGGTGAAAATAAAAGCTTTTTCAAACCCAGTTATAACATGGTTATTTGTATCCCTTCTGGAATTACAGAAGTTGAGAAAAAAGCGGTAAGAGAATCTGCAGAATCTGCCGGTGGGAAAGACGTAAAAATGATTCATGAGCCTATGGCTGCTGCAATTGGAATTGGTATTGATGTTGAAGAGCCTAGTGGTAATATGATTATTGACATAGGGGGAGGAACAACAGAAATTGCTGTTATTTCGCTTTCAGGTATTGTTTGTGACAACTCTATAAGAATAGCTGGGGACGAATTTACAGCCGATATTGTTGGCTACATGAGAAGACAACATAATATGCTGATTGGTGAAAGAACTGCAGAAAAAATTAAGAAAAACATTGGCGCCGCTTTAACAGAACTAGAAACTCCTCCAGATGATTACCCAGTAAATGGTAGAGATTTAATGACAGGTATTCCTAAACAAATTATGGTAGGTTATTCTGAAATTGCTCATGCTATAGATAAATCTATCTCTAAAATAGAAGAAGCTATCTTAAAAGCATTAGAATCTACTCCGCCAGAATTAGCGTCAGATATTTATCAGGCAGGTATTTATTTAACAGGTGGTGGTGCATTATTAAAAGGTTTAGATGTTAGACTTTCACAAAAAACACGTTTAACAGTTCATTTAGCAGATGATCCACTTAGAGCAGTAGTTAGAGGTACAGGTATTGCACTTAAAAACAAAGACAAGCTGACTTTCTTAATGTAAGTCATTTTTACTATCATTGATTTTTTAAATTTATTATTGTTGAGTACAAATTATGGATAATTTAATAAAATTTATTTCGAAATATAGTTTATTATTTTTATTTATATTTTTACAGCTTGTTGCAGTTTTTTTAATTGTTCAAAATAATACATACCACAAAGCTTCTTTTATAAATTCAGCAAATTTTTTTACAGGTAGTATTTATTCGAGTGTAAAAAATGCTACAATGTACATGGGTCTGAAACAAGAAAATGAAAAATTAGCAGAAGAAAATGCTAGCCTTAGAAGTAATATGCTATCCTTGGAATATACACTTATTCCACCTTTAGAAAAAATTAAAAGGAATCATTCTTTAACTGGAATAAATAGACTAGACACTTTGATTCTAGATTCTCTAAATCATTTTAAATACATACCCGCATTAGCGATAAGTAACACCATTAACAAAAGATATAATTATGTATATTTAGACAAAGGAACGCGACATGGGATATATAATAACATGGGAGTTGTTGAGCCTAGTGGTTTAGTTGGTGTGGTCGTAAATGCTACAAAAAATTTCTCTTTGGTGATGCCATTGATTAATGAAAAGTCTAAGATTAGCGTGAAAATTAAAAATCAAGGATATTTTGGAACCCTACAATGGCAAAAGGGAGATGCTCGTTTTACGCATATTAATGAAGTGCCAAATCATGTTATTTTAGCAAAAGGAGATACGATAGTTTCTAGTGGGTATTCGCAAATTTTCCCAAAAGACATCTTAATTGGTTATGTAGAAGAAACAAGAAAAGAGTCAGGCAATAGCTTTTTGATAATAAAAGTTGAACTGGCTGTAGATTTTTCTAAATTGAATTATACTTATGCCATTAATAACAAACGAATAGAAACTTTTAAAGAAATACAAGTTGAATAGTACAATAAAGAAAATATTTATTTTTATCGGCTTGGTGCTTTTGCAATCATTAGTATTAAACAATGTTAACGTAAGCGGGTTAATAAACCCTTATATCTTTCCTTTATTTATATTATTGTTACCCTTTGACACGAAAGGTTGGGACTTACTTTTTACTGCTTTCTTTTTAGGGTTAACAATCGATTTATTTAATGGTACTATGGGAATGCAAACATTTGCTACTGTGTTTATGGCATATTTAAGACCTTTATTTTTAAGAAGCTTTCAACCAAAATCAGATAAATATAATTATCCAAACCTTAAAGAAAATGGCTTTGGCTGGTTATTGTTTTATTTTTTAAGTCTTACATTTATTCATCATTTCACTTATTTTTTAGTAGAAATAGGCTCCCTCAATAATTTTTCACATACTATGGCACTTAGTTTTTTTAGTACCTTAGTTTCTGTTTTTATCATGTTCTTATTACTGTATACTTTTAATACTAAGAAATGATTAAAAAGTATACCGATAGAAAAATTGTGCTACAATCTTTAGTCGTAATTAGCGCTATTATCTTTTTAGTGAAAATATTTTTTATTCAAGTAGTAGACGATAAGTTTAAAACTGCTGCGCAAAATAATGCCGTAGATAAAGTAAAACTATATTCAGATAGAGGGCTAATTTATGATCGAAACGGAGAATTATTAGTTTATAATCAACCAATTTATGATATTTTGGTTATCCCTAGGCATATAAAAAACTTGGATACTATTTTGTTTTGCAACTTGCTTAAAATAAGTAAGGAAGAATTTATTGAAAAAATCATACCGCTGAAAAAAGGTATTAGATACTATCGGCCAAATATCTTTTTAAAACAGATTACCTCTTTAGAGTATACTAGGTTTCAAGAATTTTCTTTTAAATTTAATGGGTTTTATGGTGAACCAAGAACGATAAGGAAATTCAATTATAGTACCGGAGCACATATATTTGGTGATATTGGAGAAGTTAATCATAGAATAATTAAAGAGTCAGAAAATTATTATAAATCTGGAGATTATATTGGTAGAAGTGGCATAGAAAAAGTCTATGAAAAAGAATTAAGAGGAGAAAGAGGGTATAAATATATATTCGTAGATAAATTTCATAACAATAAGGGTTCTTACAATAATAAACAATCTGATTTATTTCCAATATCGGGTAAAAATATTACTTTGAGCATAGATGTAGAGCTTCAGAAATATGGAGAAAAACTTTTAAAAAATAAGATTGGAAGTATTGTTGCCATAGAACCAAAAACAGGAGAAATATTAGCTTTGGCTAGTAATCCTACTTTCGATCCCAATATGTTGGTAGGAAGAAAGAGAGGAGAAAATTATAAGAAATTACAAAAAAATAAATTATCTCCATTATTTAATAGAGCCATCATGGGGACATATCCTCCAGGGTCAACCTTTAAAGCTATAACAGCAGCAATTGCATTACAAGAAAAAATAATAGACCCTACCTTTTCTTATAAATGTAATTTGTCTTACCAAATTCCAGGATATACTTTGCATTGTTCACATGGACATCCTTTCGCAAAAAATGTTCAAGATGCTTTAAAGTATTCTTGCAACCCATATTTTTGGCAAGTTTTTAGAAATAATATCGATCATAACCAATACACCAATACCGAAGAGGCTTACAATACTTGGCGAGCATATTGCATCAAATTTGGTTTTGGTAGAAAAACAGGAATAGATTTAGGTGGAGAAGAACCGGGGAATATTCCTTTAGCAGCTTATTATAATAATTTATATAGTAAAAATCACTGGAAAGCAGTAACCATTATTTCTTTAGCCATAGGCCAAGGTGAAATTTCTGTTACTCCTTTACAATTAGCCAATTTTTATGCTATTATTGCCAATAGAGGTTATTATATAGAACCTCATTTATTAAAGAATATAGAAGGAGTTGAGAAAATAAATTTCCCTACGATTAATTCAGGTGTTGACGCTAAGTATTTTGAAGTTATAGCAGAAGGCTTAAAAGCTGTAGTAGAAGAAGGAACTGGTAGAAGGTCAAAAATTCCAGGAATTTCTTTTGGAGGAAAAACAGGAACAGCCCAAAATCCTCATGGAGATTATCATTCTATTTTTGCGGGTATTGCTCCCGTAGAAAATCCTGATATTGTTGTTGCCGTAATTGTTGAAAATGCGGGTGGTGGATCTGCTTTTGCAGCGCCTATAACTAGTTTAATGATTGAAAAATATAAGAACGATACAATTATGAATAGTAGAAAATGGTTAGAAAAATCTATTTTAGATGCCATGTTAATTGATTCTACAAAACTTAAGTAATGGCAAAACAAGGAATCATAGAAAATATAGATTGGTCGAGCATATTGATGTATGCTATATTAGTTATAGTAGGAATTGCATTTATTTATGATACAACATATTCTGCCACAGACCCAAGTTTCTTTAGACTGGGAACGTCTTATGGTAAGCAAACTATATTTTTCGGATTAAGTATATTAGCAGCAATGTTTATACTCGTTTTTGATAGTAAATTGTATACCAGTTTCGCGTTTATAATTTATGGGCTCATTATGCTCTTATTAGTAGCAGTATTAGTTTTTGGGGTAGAAATAAAAGGCTCCAAATCTTGGTTTAAATTTGGTTCAATTGCCTTTCAACCGGCCGAGTTGGCAAAATTTGCTACAACTTTAGCTTTAGCAAAATATCTTTCAGGCTATAATGTTAACTTAACTAAGCTGAAGGCTAAAATTAAAGCAATTTCAATTATATTATTACCGATTGTACTCATCCTTTTACAAGGAGATGTTGGGTCCATGCTGGTATTTTCTAGTTTAGTTTTCTTGTTGCATAGGGAAGGTTTAGAGTCTTCATTCTTAATTATGGGTTTTGGAGCAATTTTCTTTTCTGTAATGGCTTTAATGTACGACCCTTGGTTAATGCTTATGATTTATGCTTTTGTACTTATCTTATTTACTTATTACAATAGAAAAGATGCTTATCCTATTCTAAAACTTATTTATTGGTTCCTGTTTTTTACAATAATAAACGTTCTGAATGTAAAATATATAATGCCCTTAATAAACGTAGAATATATTAGTCCATACTTGTCAATAGCTTTATTATTTGTCATTATTTTCGGTGTCGGATACTTATTAAATCGATTAAAAAAGAAATGGTTGAAAATTGTATTGATATCATTTATTGTCGCAAGTGCCTATACTTTTTCTGTAGATTATCTGTTTAACAATGTACTTAAAGAACATCATAGAAACAGAATAGATATTATTTTAGGAAAAATTCACGACCCATCTAATGTGGGTTACAACTTGGAGCAATCTAAAATAGCTATTGGTTCAGGTGGTTTTTTTGGTAAAGGATATTTGAAAGGAACCCAAACTATGTTGAATTATGTCCCCGAACAATCAACAGATTTTATTTTTACTTCCATAGCGGAAGAATTTGGTTTTATTGGTAGTTTTTTATTGATTCTGTTATATGTAGTCTTTTTGTTGAGATTAATATTTTTAGCTGAACGACAACGGTCTAAATTCTCTAGAGTATATGGTTATGGCGTTGTGAGTATTTTCTTTATCCATTTTTTTATAAATATTGCTATGACAATTGGTTTAGCACCAGTAATTGGTATTCCCTTACCTTTTATAAGTTATGGTGGTTCTTCCTTGTTGTCATTTTCTATTTTACTATTTGTTTTTATACGTTTAGATACACAGAGAGCTTTAATACTCCGATAAGTAAATAAAATTATTTTTTCTTTTTTAACATAGGTGAAAAAAGAAAAAATACTTAGCCTATCTTTCCATTCTTATATTTTAGAAATGAAGAAAGACATTATAATAATAGGAGCAGGTTTATCAGGTATTGGCGCTGCTTGCCATTTAAAAAGAGACAATCCAGACAAGTCATATTTAATATTAGAATCTAGAGAAGAATTTGGGGGAACTTGGCGTTTGTTTAAATATCCTGGAATTCGTTCAGATTCAGACTTAAATACATTTGGATATAATTTTAAACCTTGGGGAAAGCAAAATACTTTTGGTAGTGCAAAGCAAATTCTTACTTATCTAGATGAAGCTATGGAAGAGTATAATGTTAAAGAACAGATTGTCTTCAATCAAAAAGTAATTTCAGTAAATTTTGATAGTGAAACTGCAACTTGGACAATCAATACTTTAAATACTAAAACTGGAGAAACTGAATCTTATGAAAGCAATATTATTTTTTCTTGTAGTGGCTACTATAGTTATGATAAAGGATATACGCCAAAATTTGAAGGCTTAGATAATTATTTAGGAACAGTAATACATCCTCAAAATTGGGATGAAAATTTAGATTATACCAATAAAAAAATAATAGTCATTGGTAGTGGGGCTACGGCAATTACTTTGATTCCAAGTTTAACAGAGAAAGCAGAGAAAGTAACCATGTTGCAACGTTCACCAAGTTATATTGGTGCAATTCCAGCAATAGACAAAATAGCTGTTTTCTTAAATAAGATATTACCGAAAAAAGTTGCTTATCGACTAATTCGTTTAAAAAATATCAGCTTTCAAGTTATCTTTTTTACTATAAGTAGAAAGTGGCCAAAGAAAGTCAAAAATTATATAATTAATCAAGTTAAGAAAGGTTTGGGAGACGATTTTCCAGTGGAACCTCATTTTGTTCCAAAGTATAATCCATGGGAACAAAGATTTTGTTTAGCTCCAGATGGTGATTTTTACAAAGTTTTGAAAAATAAAAAAGCAGATATCGTAACCGATCATATTGATAAATTTACAGAAAAAGGAATCTTATTAAAATCTGGTAAAGAATTAGAAGCAGATATAGTAGTTACCGCTACAGGCTTAAATTTGTTAGCTTTTGGTGGAGTAGAATTATCTGTAGATAATAAACAAATAGAATTGTCTGAGCAATATGTATATAAAGGCTTAATGCTAAATGATGTGCCAAATATTGTTTTTTTTGTTGGCTATACTAATGCTTCTTGGACACTAAAGAGTGATTTGACTTCAAAGTATGCAAGTAGATTATTAAATTATATGGATAAAAATAATAAGCTCATTTTTAATGTGAAAACAGAAAACGAAACCATAGAAAAAGTACCTATTTTAAATTTAGATTCCAGTTATATAAAACGAAATGAACATTTATTTCCAAAACAAGGTAATAAAACACCTTGGCGAGTATATCAAAACTACTTTTTAGACTTTTACTTTTTAAGAATTAAAAGTATTCATGATAAATATTTGAAATTTTAAGCCAGCACTATATAAAAATTATTCGTTGGTTATTACACTAAAAACATAAAATGAAACGCTTACCAAAACAAACTAACAGGAACACTTTTATAAGCAGGCGTTCTACTAATATTGGCAAAATAATCTATAGGAACTAAAACATTGGCTTCTGGAAAGTAACAAGCTAAATTTCCTTTAGGAATAGCATATTCTACAATCTTAAATTTTGGCGCTTCTCGTTTAGTACCGTCAAAATTACTTCTCAGGTTCACAACATCTCCTTGTTTTAATTTTTGTGCTTTAATGTCTTCTTTATTCATAAAAAGAACCCTTCGCTCATTGTGAATCCCTCTATATCGGTCATTCATTCCGTAAATGGTGGTATTGTATTGGTCATGACTTCTAATAGTCATCAACAAAAAATCGGTATCCAAACGTTTAATATTAGGTAAAGGATTTACGGTAAAATGTGCTTTTTTGTCAGACGTATTAAATTGTCTAACTCTTGCACCATTCGGTAAATAAAATCCTGCAGGTTGTTTTACTCTTTTATTAAAATCTTTAAAACCATCTATCGTATCTTCTATCAAATCTCTTATCAAATGATAGTCATCTTTCAACCCGAGCCAATCCAAATTTATTTTATTACCCAATGTTGCCGCAGCAACAGAACAAACAATATCTATTTCACTTTTCAAGTTTTTTGATGCAGGCTTTAAAACCCCTTCAGAACTATGCACAACACCCATACTATTTTCTACTGAAACAAATTGTTTACCGCTTTTTTGAACATCTATTTCCGTTCTTCCAAGGCAAGGTAAAATCAATGCATGTTTTCCCGTAATTAAATGCGAACGATTTAATTTTGTAGAAATATGAACCGTTAAATTAGTATTTTGTAGTGCCTCTGCGGTGTAGTTAGTATCTGGTGTAGCAGAAAGAAAATTTCCGCCAAGCGCAAAAAATACTTTTGCACGTTTTTCATACATTGCATTTATGGCAGCGACTACATCAAAACCATGTTTTTGAGGTGGTTTAAAATGAAAACGTTCTTCTATTCTATCTAAAAATTCTTGTGGTGGCGCTTCCCAAATGCCTACTGTCCTATCTCCTTGTACATTACTGTGTCCTCTTACTGGGCAAGTTCCGCCGCCTTTTATGCCAATACTTCCTTTTAGTAGCAAAAGGTTTACAATTTCTCTAATATTCTCCACACCATTTTGATGTTGGGTAATACCCATCGCCCAACAAATAATAATTCGTTTTTTATTGGCAATCATTTCTGCGGCTTCTTCAATCAGCTCTTCAGAAACACCTGATAGTTGTACGCATTCATTATAGTCTATTTGCTTTAAGGCTTGCATAAAATCTTCAAACCCAGAAGTGTATTCTGCTATAAAATCATGGTCAAACACTTTTGTTGCGCTTTGTTGTTCTTTTTCCCATAAGTTAAACATAATTGCTTTCAAAAGCGCAGTATCTCCGTTAATGTTTACTTGCAAAAATAAATCGGTAAGAATTGTTCCGCCTCTTAAAAGTTTCATTGGCTTTTGTGGATGCGTAAATTTTACCATGCCAGCTTCTTCTAAAGGATTTATGCTAATAATTTTTCCACCATTTTCTTTACAAGCTTCCAAAGAAGATAACATTCTTGGGTGGTTAGTTCCTGGGTTTTGTCCCATGACAATCACTAATTCTGCTTCATGTAAATCGTCTAATGTAACTGAACCTTTTCCTATTCCTACTGTTTCAGAAAGTGCTTTTCCACTACTTTCATGGCACATATTAGAGCAGTCAGGTAAGTTGTTGGTGCCATAAGCACGTACAAAAAGTTGATACATAAACGCCGCTTCATCAGAAGAACGACCCGAAGTATAAAATATCGCATTATCTGGAGAGTCTAAAGCATTTAGTTCTTTTCCAATTACGGCATAAGCCTCTTTCCAAGAAATTGGCTCATAATTTTGTTTCCCTTTCGGTAAATACATCGGTTGTGTTAATCGACCGCTCTTTCCTAATTCAAAATCTGTTTTTGCAGCTAATTCTGCTAAAGTATATTGTTCAAAAAAAGGTGCTTTAATTCGTTTTCTTGTTGCTTCCTCTGAAATTGCTTTTACACCATTTTCACACAATTCGCCAATAGTCGAGCGATGTCCATCAGGATCGGGCCAAGCACAACCAGGGCAATCAAAACCACCTTTTTGATTCATTTTAGAAATCAAAAGAGGTACTTGTAAAGGATTCATATATTTCTTCATGTAAAAAGCAGAAGATTTTAAACTATCTAAACCAACTGAATTTTTCTTCGGTTTACGGATGATAACTTTAGAAAAATTCTCAGGACTATGGGCTTCCTTGATATGTTTAATCTTTTTGGTCATGGGTTGGTTTTGTGATTCAAATATAATTAAATAAACTAAGATTTTTAAGTGATTCAAACTTGAAAATAAATTATTATTCACTATTATTAACGATAAACAATTCCCAATAAAACCAAAGTTAAAACAGGTAAAGGCATTTCTCCTTCTATTTTCCATTCATTGTCGCCAAAAGAGCCAAATCTTTTTCTAATAATATTATCTACGAGTTCGTATTCATTTTTGTAATTATTTTCAAAAACTTGTCTTAAAATACCATTATCCCAACGCCAATTATTTCTTGGATGTCCACCCCAAAAGGGTTTAATTTCATCGCCATCCCAACTCCATTCGTTTTCAATTCTACTATTCCATCTTGGTTTTAAAGTTTCACCATCAAATTCCCAAATGTAGCGTTCGTCTCTATTGTATGCATGAAATAAATATTTCCCATCCCAAAGCCATACATTCAAATCATCTCCGAAAACAGGTTCCATAGAAGCTAAAATACCTTCAGGTAAATCGCTATTTTCTGAAAAAAACAATGCCACTTGCTTTTCAAAAACGCTAGTCAATTCCAAAATATTCCAAATATGAAACAAAACTAAACTTTGTTCTTTCTCCGAAATAGTATCGGAGTCTATATAAGCAATTAAACTATCTGTTCTTACATTATAGAAAGAAGTAAATCCATTTTCCTTTTTGATATTGATGACTGGGACATCATCTCTATTGTTTCGCCAAAAAATAGTATTTCCTTTAACAATCCATTTCGGGTAAGTTTCTACTTTATTATATATAGTCGTTTTTCTTTTTCGAATATCAATCGTTAATTCAATATCGTTTTTATTGTTAGAAGTATTTTTAAAGATAATTAAACCCTTGTGGTTATATAATGGTTTATTATTGATATTAAGTAAAAAATTGCCTTTCAAAGATGAAATTTTTTCACTTTCAGCATTAAAAATCGATGTTTGAGCATCAGAAATACTAACAAGCGAAAAGAAGTAAAATATGGGCAATAATAATTTCATTGAAACAAAGGTAGAATACAATTTTAGTAATTTATTAAAAATGAGTTTTTTATGGGGCTGAGATATTATGCTTATGCTTCTTTATAATAATGTTAGCGGGAGCGTAAATGTCAAATTTTATTCCATTAAACAATTGGATAACAAAATATCTAGTAATTTTGGAAAAATTTTACGCATGAAAGCATCCATACTTACTATAGGAGATGAGATTTTAAATGGGTCCATCTTAGACACTAATGCCTCTTTTATGGCTAGTAATTCTATGAAGGAAGGATTGGAAATTGTAAATATTTTAAGTGTATCAGATCAAAGAAGTGGAATTATTGAAGGACTAGCATTTTTAGAAAAAACAGCAGATTTTATTTTCATTACAGGAGGTTTAGGTCCTACAAAAGATGATATTACCGTTAAAACCTTAGCAGAATATCTAAATGTTCCTTTGGTTTTTGATAAAGCTACGCATTTGAATAGTACTAAAATGTTGGAAGATAGGTTTATTAAAAACATTCACATAAGTGAAGTGTCTTGCAGCTTTCCAAAAGGAGTACAATTATTGAAAAACAAGAAAGGTACTGCGCCTTGTATGTGGTTGCAGTCGAAAAAAGCTATATTAGTTTCAATTCCAGGAGTCCCTTTAGAAATGAAACAGATTTTTATAGAGGAAGTGCTCCCGAAAATAAAAAACGATTTTAAGTTAAATAGTATTGTCAATAAATATATTATGACTGCTGGTGTTTGGGAAAGTGTTATCGCTAAAGCAATAGAAGACCTAGAAGAAGGTTTACCAAGTAATATAAGTTTAGCTTATTTACCTAAACTGGGGCAAGTAAAATTAAGACTAACAGGTCATAATACTTCAGAAATTGAAGTTCAAAAACAAGTAGACCTTATTGCTGAAAGATTAAAAGAAAATGTATACTCTTTTAACGAACAGGATACTTTAGCACAAGTAATAGGTAGAAAATTATCGAAATCAGGAAAAACAATGGCAACTGCTGAGAGTTGTACCGGAGGGAAGATCGCGCATAAAATTACCAGTAATTCGGGTAGTTCTTCTTATTTTGAAGGAAGTATAGTTTCTTATAGTAATCAGGTAAAAATGAAAGAATTGGGTGTAAAAAGAAACACCTTAGAAACCTTTGGGGCTGTAAGTGAACAAACTGTAAGTGAAATGGCTCAAGGAGCTCTTAAAGTATTAAATGTAGATTATAGTGTAGCTGTTTCTGGTATTGCTGGGCCATCTGGTGGGACGGAAGAAAAACCTGTTGGAATGGTTTGGATAGCTGTCGCTAATAAGGAAAAAGTAGTAGCAAAGAAATTTCACTTCTGGCCTTTTAGAGAAGAAAACATAGAGTTATCTTCTGTAGCCGCTTTAAATATGTTAAAAAACTTTATTGGTCAAAAATAAATGGGACTGTTTTCAAAAAAAATATCTAAAGAAATTCGGGAAGTCTTAATAAAGGATACTTTATATAAAGTCAATATTGTTTACGAGAAGAGGAAGAATAGTAGAGTTTCTATAACAAAAACTGGAATTAATATTCGTATTATCATTTTTATTTCCAAAACAGAAAAAGAAAAGCAGGTTCAAAAGTTTCTAGCGTGGGCAAAAAAAACGATTGTAGAAAAAGATATCTCCTTTACAAAATTTCAAAAACAGTTTAAAAATGGAGATGAGTTAGTGCTATATGACAAAACTGTCGAATTAATCATTTCAGAAATTGAAGGAAAAAGAGTCTCTGGAAAGATTAATGCGGAATTTATGGATATAAAAATACCTAAAATTGAAAATTCAAAGGAAAAAGATAAATGTATTTCAAAAATTATAGCTAGGTTGTTAGCTAAAAACTACAAAGAAAAACTTTCTAAAAAGTTACATAATTTCAACAATACCCATCAATTTGGAACATTAAATAATATTCGACTAAAAAATAATTCTACTAATTGGGGATCGTGCTCTTCAAAGAATAATATTAATATTTCCGTTAGACTTTTGTTAGCGCCAGAATGGGTTGTAGATTATGTTTTGATACATGAATTATCGCATTTAAAACATAGAAATCATTCAGCAAATTTTTGGAATGAAGTGTATTTGGCTTATCCAAATTATCAAGAAGCAGAGAAATGGTTAAAATTAAATACCAAAAACTGTATCATTTGAATTATTTTTCTTTGCAATAGAATCTATATTGATTAGTTTTGCGAAAAAATAGTCATGAAATACATTTATTGCCTTCTTATTTTATTATTCTTTTCTTGTGGAGAAGACAAGCACACCAAAGATGTAGAAGAAAACACTTATTATTCCAGATATTTGGAAATATATAATGCGTATGATAGTGTCGGTCTAGCTAAAACAATAATTTCGCTAGATGAATATTTGGTAGAATTCCCAAATGCGCAAAATGCTTATATTTTTAAAGCGTGGGCGCTGGCAAATAATAATCAAATTAACGAAATAGATAAGGTGTTTGAAAAAGCTTTAAAATATGATAGTAATAATGTCTATATATATCAATATTGGTCAGCGTTGCTATTAAAAGACTCTGCTAAAATAGAAAAAGCCAAAAAAGTAAATTTAGAAGGTTTTAGAATAAAAAAGAAAGATGTTGTTTTGGAAAATAATCAGAGTTGGATTCTGCTTTTTGAAAATAAAAATAATGAAGCAATTTCTAATTCCTCTTATGTAATAAACCTTGATACTACAAATAATTTTAAATATTATAGAACTGCAGCAGTCTCTGCTATCGCAATTCAAAATGATTCACTTTATCGTTTTTATAATAAAATGGCGGTTAAGTTTGGTCAAAAAGATAGTTTAGAATTAGAAAAATTCTATAGAAAAAATGAAACCATTTTTGAATTATATAAAAAACTAAAATAGAATGAAATTTTTAAGAGAAATATTGTGGCTTCTGGTAGCCTTTATTCTTGTTTTTTTAATTCAATATCCAATTTTAAAAACGATAAACTACAAATACCTTTACCTCAATAGTTTAGTTATTCTGTTAGCTATTTATTATGTTCGATTTGTTTTAGACTTTCATCATCTTCTACAAAATATAAATAAGTGGATTCGTTTTATATTATTTTCTATTAATTTTTTTGTTTTTATAGCAATAATTTATAAAATTCAACACCATTTAGTTTTGTTTGATAATTTTACAATTAGCTCATATACAGATATTTATGTGCTATTGACTCCGAAAAAAGAAAGTAGTATAATTCATTATGTGAATAAAGAATTCCTATTTACGGGAGTAGTTTTATTAGTGTCGATTGGTTTGTTGAACATTAAACTCTTAAAATCTTTTTGGACTAAAAAAGCTATTTCAGAGTATTAATTAAAAATTAAAAGCACTTTTCAACAAAAAGAATTACATTTGTGGATAAATTATCAATTTTTTAATAACTAGCGTATGAATAAATTAATATTAATATCATTATCAGTTACTGTGTTATTTAATTTTTCTTTGTCTGCTCAGAAAAAAGAAAAAACTACTTTCATTTATGAAACTGAAAATAGTCTAGACTATCGAAGAGTTGATAGAAGTGCTATTTCAAAACCTGAAATGCCTAAATATGATGTTGATCAGACATTTCAAACAGGAAAACAGAAAAAGAAACAACAAGAATCTTTTAAAAATAGAAAATACTACTTTCCTTCTAAGCCTCAAAATGCATGGCAAATAACTATTTTTGGTGGAATTAGTGTGTTAAAAGGAGACGTGGAAGCTAATTTTTTTAACGGACATAAAACAGCATTACCTGGGCATAATTTTGGGTTATCAGTTTCAAAGTCATGGTCTTATTTATTTTCAACCAGGCTTAGATACAGCACTTTTGTTATGTTGAATTATGACAATGGCCCATCAACATTTACTAATAATGAAAAAAGAGCAACAGGTTTAACACAATACGATGGTGTTTCAACAAATATATATCATAATTCAAGAATTCAGGGGCATGACTTAATGTTTGATGCTATATTTTCTTTTGGAAATATTAAATTTCATAAAGAGCGTACTAATGTTGTGTTTAAAGTTTTTCCAACATTAGGCTTTATGATACACCAAACATTTTTAGATCAATTAGATGAAAATGGAAACGCATATGCATATGATGGTTTATTGGAAGATGTTAATAACGGAGTTGTAAAACGTAATGAAGTGGACAACCTTTTATCTGCAATGCGTGATGGTGTTTATGAAACAGTTGCAGAAAAACAAGGAAGTACAATCTTAGGTGATTACAGGCCTGTTTTTGCATTTGGTTTTGGAGGAGGGGTAACTTTTAGATTAACCTCTTGGATGTATTTAGATATTGAATCAAGACAACATTTTACAACTTCCGACCTTTTAGATGGTATGAGATGGGAAGAGCCGTTAGGAAACATAAGTGCTGAGAGTAGAGGATTGACATCAAATTTTGATACTTATAATCAAACAACATTAGGACTTACATTTAACTTAATTGGAAAAAAGACTACAGAGCCAATTACAATGTTAAATCCAATACATTATACTTATCAAGTATTAGCTGAGTCAGATCCTGAAAAAGCAATTGATGAGTTATTAAAAGATGATGATAATGACGGTGTTCCAAATAGATTAGATCAAGAAGAAAATACGATAGAGGGAGCAACAGTTTCTCCAAAAGGTATTGCGATTGACAGTGATAAAGATGGAATAATTGATATTCATGATAACGAACCATTTTCGCCTCCGGGTTATTCAGTAGACGACAAAGGAGTTGCTATTGGAGTAGAGGCTGAGTTTACACAAAAAGTAACAATTATTGTAGCTGATATGAATGAAAAGAATTTAGAGATGGAGTGTAATGCATTATCTGTAACTTTGCCTTCTGTGCATTTTGACAAAGATAAATATAATATCAAACCAGAATATTATGCACACATTCATGAAGTTGCACAAAGATTACTAATGTGTCCTAATACTAAAGTTTTAGCAATAGGTTATGCAGATAGAGATCATTATGTAAAATACAACGAACAACTTTCTTTTAATAGAGTTGATAAAGTAATTGAATATATTGTATTTACTTATGGTATAGATAGAAATAGATTTATTGTAAAGTATGATGGTGAAACATCTGCAAAAGGGAAAGTTGCTTCGGAGCAATACATAGAAAGAAAAGTTTCTTTCAAATTAGTAGAAGACGAAACTGGAAATAGTAATCCTAGTGAGCCACATCCAGGCATGAAAGCTGGTAAGGATAAATAAACATTTAGATTAAATTATTAAAAAATGCGAATTAAATTTTAATTCGCATTTTTTTTGGTTTAAACGGAGTATTATAATCTAAATTAAAGAATTATCAAACTGACAAATTGACCTAATAATATATTGGCAAAGTCTTTGAATAAGTAAATCAAGTAAAAGAAAATAAAAATCAAGTAATGAGTGAGAATAAAAAAAATATAAAAGAAGAAATCTCAGAAGAAGAAAACTTAACAGCTACTAGCGAAGAGGTTACAGCAGAAACTGTGGTAGAAAAATCCGTTGAAGATGAATTGGTGGAATTGAATCAACAAATAGAAGAACAAAAAGATAAGTACTTAAGATTGTTTGCCGATTTCGACAATTACAAAAAACGTAATGCAAAAGAACGATTAGATTTATTAAATACTGCAGGTAAAGATATTATCTTATCGATATTGCCAACATTAGATGATTTAGATAGGGCTATTACAAGTTCTGAAACTTCAACAAACATAACTGCTGTAAAAGATGGATTTATTTTAGTGAGAAATAAGTTATTTAGCTCTTTAGCTCAAAAAGGTTTAAAACCTATGGAAAGTATTGAACAAGATTTTAATCCTGACATTCATGAAGCTATAACTAAAATTCCTGCTCCAACAACTGAGTTAAAAGGAAAAGTAGTGGATGAAATAGAAAAAGGCTATACTTTAAATGCAAAGATTATTCGTTATGCTAAAGTTGTTGTTGGAGAGTAAATTCAAATTAAGAGATCATTAATGAGAACAAATAAATCTATATAATATATGTCAAGAGATTATTATGAAATCTTAGGAGTAGTCAAGTCTGCTACTAAATTAGAAATTAAAAAAGCTTATCGTAAAACAGCTTTAAAATTTCATCCAGATAGAAACCAAGGAGATAAAGCAGCAGAAGATAAATTTAAAGAAGCGGCAGAAGCTTATGATGTCTTAGGGGATGAATCTAAAAAAGCAAAATATGATCAATATGGTCATGCTGCATTTCAAGGACAAGGTGGTTTTAGTGGTGGCCAAGGCAACATGGAAGATATATTTAGCCAATTTGGCGATATTTTCGGTGGTGGAGGTGGTGGAGGATTTGGTTCTTTCTTTGGCGGTAACTCAGGTGGTGGACGTCAAGTAAAAAGAGGTTCAAACTTAAGAATCAAAGTAAAGTTAACACTTGAAGAAATTGAAAATGGAGTTGAAAAGAAAATTAAAATCCAAAGATTAGTAAATGCCAAAGGAATTGAATACTCTACTTGTTCGGCTTGTGGGGGACAAGGAGTTGTTTCTCGAATCTCAAATACTATCTTAGGTCAAATGAGAACCCAAGTCGCTTGCCCAACTTGTGGAGGTCAAGGCCAAAGTGTTAGTAGTAAACCAAGTGGTACTGATTCTAATGGACAACTACGAGAAGAAAAAATTGTAACAATAAATATTCCCGAAGGAGTAGAAGAAGGAATGCAACTTAAGGTTCGTAATGAAGGGAACGAAGGGCCAATGGGAGCTCAGGCAGGTGACTTAGTTGTACTTGTAGAAGAAATAGCGCACGATTATTTGGTAAGAGATAACCAAAATGTCTTATTTAATCTTCAAATCAGTTTTATTGATGCAGCCTTAGGTATAAGTTTAGAGGTGCCTATAATTTCTGGAAAAGCAAAAATTAAAATACCTGCGGGAACTCAAGGAGGTAAAGTTTTAAGGTTAAGAAATAAAGGTCTTCCCTCTGTAGAAGCTTATGGAAAAGGGGACCAATTAATATATGTTAGTGTATTTACTCCTAAAAATTTAAGTAAAGAAGAGCAAATATTATTAGAAAGTTTAAGAGATTCCTCAAACTTTAAACCAGAAGAGACTAAAAGTGAAAAAGGATTCTTTCAAAATTTCAAGGAATTTTTTAATTAAAAAATTATTTTACAAATCAATTAAGGCTCAATTGAAGATTTTAGAGAGAGATAGTAAAACTTCAATTTTAGAGGAAGGTAAATTTGTAAAGTTCCTTGATAAAGAAAGATTATTAAAAGAGTTGGAATCTAAAGTTTCTAAATTTAAATAGAGTACTATTATTATGTAGTCGAATTACTTTTATCTATAGCAACCGTTTATTGTTTAGGGATTTTAGTAGTTTGCTATAAAAACCCTAAAATCTTAGTTAGAAAGGAATAAAGTTATTACATTTACAATC
>CAWVRT010000032.1:0-30214 GCA_963932515.1 uncultured Chitinophagales bacterium | reverse complement strand
TTTATTAACTCTAATTGGATCTTCAAGATCTCTGTCAGAAATTAATTTCTTTAGCTGTTCAACATGCGCTGCATCTACAGGTCTGTTGCCTCTTGTTTTTTTGAACTTCGTATAATCCGTAGTTTCAAAAAATTTATTAACAATCGCTTTGTTCATATCTTTTCCTCTTTGTTGGTTAACTTAAAATTAAATATCCCAATGATGCAAAAATAAATAATAAAACTTTTGCAGGGATAATTGTTAGTAATGCAATAAACATCATACTAAATATGAGGTCTTTCATCGGCACCTCTCTGTTGATCTTGTATTAGTTTATTTGCAATTTCTTCATTTATTGGATAGATAGGCATGTCTTCGAAAAGCATAGAACACTGCTGTAACATCGACATAACTTCTTGGTAAGCTTCATCTTGGTACTCTAACGGTTCACCACTCATGTCAGTTTTGGGTAATTGTGACAAGATATTATCTACCTTTGCACTCCAATCCTTAAACACTTGTGAATCACATTTCATTGCTGTTGCCATATGGCCTCCTCTTTGTTAGTATTATTGTATTATGTATATAAACATTTTAATGGGATATGCAAGTAAATAATAAGCTAGGATAATATAGGATGAAATTTGTTTTAATTTTATATGTATGTAGTATGACCAGTGGCCAGTGTCCGGGATCCAGTTACATGCCTTTTGAATTCAATAGTCACTTAGATTGTGTACTAGCGGGATATGTATACTCACATAAAACGGTTCTGGAATTGGATAAAGATTTAGTCAATAGAGATAAATTAGCTGTAAAATTTGAATGTAAACCAATACCTACAATTTAGAGCGCACTATCCTTAGGGAAAAATTTAATTTTTAAGCTAGTAGTTAGCTAGCTATATCTAGAAGACCTTTTCTTGCGTCTTCTACACTTTGATTATTAATCTTAACTCTAAGATCTTTAATCTGTATGTCTATCCACTTCATGTCAGTAGTCACTCTACCCTGTGCTAACGCTTGTGTTGCCCACTTGGACTCCAACTGAAGTTTCTCCGATATTAACTTTTGTAGCATTTCGGTTTATCTCCTCGAGGGTTATAAAAAGTAGGTTCGGATTTTCAAATCCTGCACCTTGCTTTTCTATTACATCTCCTGAGTCAACCTTCTTTACTAAATACTCAAGAGCGGCTTTATCGTTATCTGCCTCAAGTGTCTCATCAATATACATATTTTTGTATTTTACTTGGACACGATATAGCTTCATAAAATATTATATAGCATAATTAATGTAAAAAGCAATATAGTGCTATTCTTTTGCTTCTCCCCATGATCTACCAAGGGCAATATCTACTTTTGAAGGTACTTTAAGTCCTTCAATAGCATTTTCCATTAATTGTTTCACATTTTTTATATCTGATTCCTCGTTTATAGAAAAACATAATTCATCATGTATCTGTAATAATGGCTTAAACCCTGCTTTATAACAATTAATCATAGCTTGTTTTGTTTGGTCTGCAGCAGATCCTTGAATTAATCTATTTAAAGCTTTGTAAGTGAAGGCACGTCTAATATTGTTACCATATATGGCCTTAGCCTCCTCGTAATGCATTGCTTTGTTCATTCCGAAGGTAGATGGCTCCCACATGTCGAACCGGCACTTACGACCCCCTATAGTCCTAATAAAACCATACTTAGAAGCACTGTTAGTTACTTCATTTGTCAACCTCTTGACAAAAGGAACTCTTTCTCCATATTTACGAAGTAAAGCTTCCGCTTGATCCTTATTAATACCTAATTCCTTACCTAATTTAGCTTTCCCCATACCATAGAATAAACCTAAGTTAATTGTTTTAGCTTGAGTTCTAGTAATGCCTGCCATGTCAGCTACGATCTGGTGAAAGTCAGCAGACTCATTTTTATAAGCTTCAATAAACTCCGCTGCACCTTCAAAATGATCATTTACAGATGCAGCGTAGTGAGCAACAAGCCTAGGCTCCTGTTGTGAGTAGTCGAAACTACCCCATTGTTTACCTTCTTCTGGTAAGAACAAGCTTCTAATTTTATCTCCATACTCTTTGTTACGTGCGGGTATCTGTTGCAAGTTGGGGTTGGAGTATGATAAACGTCCAGACACAGTACCACCTTGGTCAGATCTAAGTTGGTTAATCTCAGAATGGATTCTACCTTTGTGGGTGTATCTTAAAATGGAGTCTATGAATGTTGAATGAAATTTATTTATTTCTCTTGCTTCTCTTATTAGTTGCGCTATCGGGTTATCACAATTTACTAACCAGTTTTGTGTAAAGCTTGGTTCATCACTTTTTGCTGTCCGTGGATACTCCACACCTATTCTATCAAAAACTTTTGCAACACTTCTTGCAGCCCAAATATCTACATCCAATGTAGTTTGTTTTTTTATACTGTGTAGCACGTCACTTTCTTTTTTTTTAAATTCTTTTTTTAATTCATGAGCTTTATCTTCATCAACTCTAATACCTGTACGTCTTGTATCAATTAGTATAGGTAATAGATCCATCTCCATCTCCCACACATCATGTAAACTTTGTTTAGATATTTCTGTTTTAAGTCTATCCCATAATCTTAAAGTTAACCCTGCATCTTGTTCTGCATAAAAACCTACATAACCAGCGGGTAATTTCCACATATCAGCTTTAGGATCTATACCCCATTCCTTAGCTTTTTCATTTAAGAAAGTTTCATTTTTAAGTTCACCTAAATAATCTTTAGCACAAGCATTCAAACTAAAACTAAATCTATTTTCATTAATCAAAGCTGCAGCAATCATAGTGTCTACAATTTTTCCTTTGATTTCAAATCCATTAATTAATAACCAACCCACATCATAACTAGCGTTGTGAAATATTTTAGTCGCAGGTAATTTTAAAATGTCCTGCATCCAAGCTGTTGTAATTGCAGAATCCATATTACCTCCTGCGTCATGAGCTATAGGAAAATACCATTGTTGGCCTAATGCAGCCACAGCAAATCCTACTATATGTCCATCAAATGTAGCCCAACCTGGTCCTTTAGTTTTAATGTTTGGATCTTTAGTTTCTAAGTCAATTGCAATTTCAGTTGCTTTAGATAAATCTGGATACTCCGCTGGACAAACCCAATCAGAGTCATTGTATATAAAATTTAATTGGTGGGTCATTGTATTTTTCTACTTAAATTTGCATCGTCAATAGATATCATTTTTCTAAAAGGAATACCAATATCAAATAACGCACAATCTGCGCAATAATAATTATGCTCGTGTACTACAGTTGCTACCCATTCATGACAGTGCTCACACATAACTAATTTATTTCTTCTTTTTTTTGGCATCGTTTAAATGGTCAATTTCTAAATCACAATAATGTTTTATTTTTTCTAAATCTTCTATTGTTTTTCCTTTTGTTAAATACCTACAAGCATACTTAATTACATTTGCTTGAAATGGATTTAAATCATTTTTTCTTATGAATGTCCAAGGTTGAATTAAAAATTCTTTGTAATGAGATCCTCCAATTTGTTTATCATCCGGGAATGCTTCATCGAACATATTTTTATCTGACATAATTAGCCTCATATTGTTTGTAATATTTTCCTAATGGAAAATTATATTGATGATAGGTACCCAACAGATGGAGTGTGCTTTTAGATCTAGTGGCACCTGTATACCAAACCCTAAGTTCTTTTACTTTATCTGCTAAATTTTTCTTATCAAAGTGTGATGGAAAATTACATTTGCTCGCCAGGACAACATTATCTGCCTCACCACCTTTCACTTGATGTATTGTATCTATAATTATTTTTGGCGGTTGACTAAGATCTACACCTTCACTCATAAGTTTTTGAAAATATTGTTTGTCCTTGTCCTTAAATTTTCTTTTAAACACTTGATTCCACAGACCTTTTTGATCTCTCATACCACACCTTAAATGTAATTCATCAAAAGTAAACACTTGATTTGGGTGTGCAAAACTCCATTTCTTACTGTCCGTTGACCGGTATCCGTGGTCAATGTTTAACAAAAACTCATACATGGTTACAGCTTCTTCTCTAGTAATACTTCCACCTTCACATATCTTCTCCCAATAATTAATTGCTGAGAATTGATTCGGATCAAATGATTTATTATTCTTCTGGTCTTGGTAATATAATCCTAGGTTTCGAGCCTCCTGCTGGAGCTCTCTTTTTACATCATTAATTCTAGCTAACACCATCCAACTTCCTGTCATAGTCCAAGGAACTTTCTTTAATCCATTCCACCTATAAACAGCGCCCTCTTTACCGTTAGAATAAAACTCTTTAGGTATCCGATTATTACCCATAGAATTTAATAAACCTTTAGAAAAAAAATGTATGTCTTTATTTAATCTTACACTTCTTTTTAACACCAAAGACTTACCTGGAAAAGTTTGAAATAAGTTTACATCAGCACCATTCCATTCATAAATAGCTTGGTCATCATCACCTGCAATATAAACTCTCTCCACTGCACCTGCCATTTTGACTACCATGTCCCACTGCAGGGGAGTTAGATCTTGGGCTTCATCGACCATTAAAATTTTAAATGGAACTACAAGGCCATCGTCAATAAATTTTTTTACCATGTCTGTGAAATCTAATCTGTCCGCTGTTCGGTGTCCCTCATCGGTTTCAATGACCTTAAACTCTTCGTAACCTGCTATAATAGATTTAAACTGCTGAAGTCTTACTGCTTTTCTTGGTTGCTGTTTATACAACGACACAGGATCTACCTTCATATTTCTTGCTCTATCATAAATTTGTAAGGACCAATTGTTATATACTTTTTGATCATCCCAAGTATCTTTGTAACCAACCTTCACTGTTCCATACTGAGTGTGAAACGTTAGTAGATCTGCCTTAGGATCTAAAACGGGAATTTCAGCAAACTGTTGTCGGGCCAGAGAATGTAGTGTTCTAAAATATGAGAAAGCATCTTCATCATAACCTTTAAACTTTTGTCTAACTCTTGCAACACATTCGTTAACAGCTTTGTTAGTAAAAGATACGTAACAAATTTCGTCTGGAGAATAACCTTTCTCCAGATACCTTTTAACTCTTTTAAGTAAGTTCTCTGTTTTGCCTGTTCCTGGTGGTCCAAAAATTTTAATTGTCTTCCCACGCAGCTGTTGCTTTAGTAAATTTGACATCTTTGTTTTTATGCTCCGTTTGTTTTGGTAAAACTACAACCCAATGTCTAGTTTGTATTCCCTTGAACTTAGCTTTAGGTAAAGCTTTTCCTTGCTCAAGAAACCTAGTACATTCTTTTTCGTTCCAATTATAACCCATTTTTTTCATAAAAGATCTGAACGTTTCAAGTTTAAATCTCATCTCACCTTCATCTTTCCAGATATTTCCAGAATCTATTTGATCAAATTCTGTAGTGTCTTCAATATCCTCAATGAACTTTGTCATCCTAGAGTTAAACACATCTTCTTGTTCTTCTCCTGCATTAAACCCTTCCATGTCTTGCTTGTTAGTTATTAATTCATCTAACCAATCTCTGTATGGATCTGGATCTCTTTTACTTGGTTTAAGTGATCTCCAAACAATATCGTAGTTAAGTAATTGTTCACCTAACAACTGCTGTTGGTATAATTGTTTTGTACTAAGTCTAATTGATTTACCTTGAATAGGTAAAATCCAATAAGGTTCTGGATAAGAATTTACTTTTAAAAGTTTACCAACCTCAGGCAAAGCTTCGTTGTTACCTATACCGTGCTTACGTCTTAAACATGTGCTTGATGAACAGTGCATTCGTGCAATAGAAGTCTTACACTTATAAGCATATTCTTTATTCTCAACACCCTTAAAAATATTATTTAATTCCTGTGGATGTAATGGTTCTGAGCAAACCTTAGTCATTAAGTTTCTAGTCCAATCTTCATACATAACTGGATCTGGATTTATTTTCTTAGCTAACACAGCAACGTTAAACATTGCATCATTACGACCTTCACCTTTTTGAACTTTGTTTTTCATAAAGTTTACAACACAAGGTGGGAAGTCTTTAGTCTCATCATCTTGAAATATTTTAAGCTTATGAAACTCTTTAGGATTTAACCTATACTCAGAAACAAACTTATATAAGTTTTCTAACTTAATTGAATTGCCATCATTATCCATACAAACTCTAGTAGTCATATGTGCTTTTTGATAAGGTAAGTTTACAAAATTACCTTTTCTTTTTTTATTCCAATCCTCAGGTGTTAGATCAACTTCATCCTGCGCTGGATAAATATCTGTTGTACTATCATTGACACCCAAGTCTGAAGCAAGTTCAATTAATTTTTTTCTCATTGAAGATGCAGGAACTACACCATCAATAAATAAAACTAAATGGAGTCCGTTGGATTTTGATCTGAATGGGATGAGTGGGTATTTCCTTTTCCGTATAACCGATATAACGTCCTTATGCTGTATATTATAACGATCAACATCGATGACCCCCCAACTGCATGTATTATCATCTCGAATGGGAACGGATCCATAGTATTTTTCTCCTTTTAAATGTTGTAACCAATCTTCCCTGGTCATAGGCCTAGGCTCAACCCAATGTTTAAATTCTTGCTTACCATCTCGACCTCTTGTTTGGCCTAATGGTTTTGAAGCACCAAAATATGTAATAGAACCCTGGAAGAGTTCTATAAACTCCTCCAGGGTGTTGTCAAGTACGTCCATACTAGAATGGTGATTTTTCTACTTGCTGTTCTTCTTTACCGTGGTTAACTCTGACAGAACCTTTTTTGCATGATTCGTAAAAATCATAAGCTCCTTTGATTGTGTCTTCGCTCTCCACTGTACCGATATGCTCTATCTCCCAACCATACCAAGAACCTAAATTGTTTTTTTCTAAAACAGTTTTAAGTGTGTACATTTGAGTAAATGGTGCAGGTCTAAAAAAGCCCTTACCATCTTTTTTCTTCTGTCTCAAAGACATCATCATTGAATTCCATTTTTTGGATTTCTTTCTTTGAGTAGATTTCATAGTAATCATAGCAGTAGAAGATTTTTCTGGTTCCACTATTGTTACATAATGAGAAGCAGTTTCTTCTATGTAGTTACCATTTTCAAGTCTATCTTTACCTTTTTCATCTCTTGTCGTCTTAGACATTATATCTGAATCAGCTGAATAAACATTTACTGGAGCAACAGAACCTTTATCTCTATCTCTCCATTCGATGTACTCTAATTTATAGAAACAAGGGATAACTTTCATTCCCTCAGCACCATTATAAAGTTCATCTGTTACGGTGTTATAGATCATTCCAGGTTTTGCTTCAGGATTAAACTGACTGTCTCCTTGTGTTACTTGAGGAGATAGCTGTCCCAGAACTTTTAGAAATGGTAATGCTAGACTCTTTGAATCTACATTATCAAATCCTGCATCTGCAAATGACTCAATATCAACGTTGTTAGTCACTGCACCTGCTTCTTTTTTGACCGCTACTTGGCTTTGTTGTTCGTCTTTTACTATCATAGTATTTCCTATTATTTGTTAGTTATTTTCGTTTTATTTGCGATGTACACACCGAACAAATCAAAGGGTAGTTCTTTACCACCTTCAACTTGCTCTTTAACAAAAGCCTTTAAAGTCATAGGTTCAACTTTTTCTTTTTTATTATAGTTGAATCCATGCTCGTCACAGACTTTTATCAATTCAGAGACTTGGTTGTCTTGTCCTCTATTGAATGAGGCAGTAACAGTGTTCTTGATAATATCTTCGAACCCTTTACCTCTCAGCCAACTGAAGGCTTCATCAACACGTGACTCAGGAATTTTTGCTGCATAGAATGGTTTAACCTCTACGGTAGAACCATCACTTAACTTCAACAAAGATACACCTGCTTCCTGCATCATCTCTGGAATTATTCTCTCTTCTAGATCTCTAGCTTTATGTTTTAAAAGAGAAATTCTTTCTTCCTCATCTTCTATGGTTTTTTTTAATTTATTATAGTCATTACATTTATCAGTAATTGACTTAATACTATCTTGACTGATGTCTATATTAGACATCTTCTCTATATCTAAATGTTCCATATTTTCCTCCTGTTGGAGTACATAAATTATTCGTTTGATCTTTGCAAGAAAAAAATATAAAAAGTTTTTAGGATGTGGAAATACCCCTATAAGACTAAACCGTATGAGCATCAACGTAATGCTCTAAACGAATCAGCTGAAAAAAATAACTGGGCTTATTTTATGGAGATGGGTACGGGTAAAACAAAAGTAACTATAGACAATATTGCTTTTTTATATCTACAAAGAAAAATTACATCTGTTTTAATTATTGCACCTAAATCTGTTTATACTAATTGGGAAAGTGAAATAGAAACTCACATGCCTGAAGTATTAAAACATAATATATTTAAATGGAATATAGATAAACCAAAAGATTTTTATAAAATGAACGAATCAAAAGATCTAAAAATATTTTTAATTAACGTGGAAGCTTTATCAACTAAAAGAGGTTTTGAAGCTTGTGCAGACTATCTTAAAAAAAATAAATTAAATTTTGTAACCCTAGATGAATCAACCACAATAAAAAACCGATCAGCAAAAAGAACAAAAAACATTTTAGGATTAGGAAAACTATCCCATATAAAGCGTATACTAACAGGATCCCCAATAACAAAATCTCCATTAGATCTATTTACACAATGTGCCTTCTTAAGTCCAGAATTATTAGGTTTCAATAGTTACTTAGCTTTTAGAAATAGATATGCTGAAATGACAGATATTCCAGTGGGCTCAGGTAGGTTTATTTCAGTTCCTAAATACTACAAAAAATTAGAAGAGCTAGAAGAAAAAATGAAAACTTTTGCTACCAGAATACGTAAAGATCAATGTTTAGATCTTAAACCAAAAGTAAGATTAAAAAGATACATAGAACTTGAGGGGGAAGGTAAAAAAATATACGAAAGATTAAAACATCATGCCTTAGCTATTGTTGAGGATAGTACCGTATCTTTCTCTAATAAATTAACAGAGATTATCAAACTACACCAGGTGTGTAATGGTTTTACAAAAAATGATGATGGTGTTGTACTACAATTACATAAATCAAAATTAAATGCCTTAGATGAAATTCTAGAAGAGACTGATGGCAAAGTTATTATATGGGCTAATTATTTATATAACATTCATGAGATAAAAGATTTTCTTGTAGATAAGTATGGTCCAGAATCTACAGTATGTATTTTTGGAGAAGTCAGTGTAGAAGATAGGAAGAAAGCTGTGGATAGAATACAAACAGATCCAAAGACAAGATTCTTAGTAGGCAATCCAACAACAGGAGGTTTTGGTTTAACTCTCACTGCCTGTAATACAGTGGTTTACTATTCTAATAATTATAACTTAGAAGTCCGAATGCAATCAGAAGACCGTGCTCATAGAATGGGCCAAAAAGGTACTGTTGTTTACATTGATATTGTAGCAAAAGGTACATTGGATGAAGCTATCATGAAGTCTTTAACCAGTAAAGGAAAGCTTGCTGCTAAAACTTTGGGTGAAGAAAAACTTATGAGTTGGTTACTATGATTATTTTTGGATACCCAATACACCGCAAACATAATAAAAGAGTTATTAAGATAGCTGTTGTGATAATTATTTTAATTATTGCTGTGATAATTTATTAAACTGCTCTACTCTTTCTAAAAATTTATCTCCATATTCTTTTAGATCAGCTTCATTCATTTTAAATTCTTGATATTGAAGGGCTCTTGTACAGATGGATATTACACCTTGTTCTATAGGTCCGTAGTTTTTAGTGTGCGCTAAATAGTAAGCCCCAAGTTGATACTTGTAATCATCTACCCATTCTTCTTTTTTTGGTTTGTTAGATTGTTTCCAATCTACAATACTTGGCTTTCCATAAGCTACACACGATAAGTCTGCAGTACCTGCAAATTTATTTTCGTACTCTAAACTTATTTCATTACCCCATACTTCATCTATTTTAATATTTTCTAAAATTGTTTTGGCCATCATTCTAGGTTTATTACCTTCTTCAGTAGCATTGTAATAACCTTGTCCTGTTAAGTGATATTCAAGAACCTGGTGCATCTCTGTTCCAATAGTTGAAGCTTGCCTCATTATTCTATCGGCTTCGTCATTTCCAATTTTCCTTCGCCAATTATCCAAAAAACGTTTGTCTTTGGTTGCGCTAAGTATAGTTGTTACACTAGGAACTTTAATATTATCTACTAAATATTTACGTCCTGTTGTATCTGAAAATCTATTGTAGTGTTTGTAAGGGTATTTTCTAATTAACTTCATGTAAGATTACTTACATCATATTTGCTATTAAAGCCAGAATAATAGCACCACCCGCTGCCATTAACATTTTTTCTAATCTTAATATTCTATCTTTTATTTCTTTTATTTGTTCGAAGGTTTGTCTTTGCATAAGTCTACAAATTTTTTCGTGGTTATCTATTCTAGTTGTTGCAGATGGTTTAGCCACGTTTCATACCTCGCTGTGCTATTGCAGCTCCCGTTGGATCATTAGGAAACAAAGCTTGGAATTCTTGTGGATTCACTTGTCCGGTGTTCGGTTGTACTGGTGCTTGAGGCGCTTGAGCTACAGGGTCTTCAAGTTGTAAGTCAGCCATAATCATAGACTTTTCTTCTGCTTCGATTGGAGCTTCTTCAGTATCAACCATAGCTTCACTGTTAGTAGCTGTTTGTAAAAACTGTACTGCGTTGTTATCTGTTTGTAAGTTACCTGAAGTACCCGAATAATCTTGAGCGAACATCACTTCAAAATTATTTTTAGGAACTGTATCTTCATTATAATTTGGCGCTGGAACTTTTGCATCTAATTGCCCCATTCTTTCAGTAATTTCTTCTGGTGTCACAGTTTTAGGATCTACTCTAGGTATATCTGCATCACCTTCATTTAAGTAATTAACTAATCTGGCAAACGCTTCTCTTTTTTGTGTAAGGCCAAGTCTACCAACAACACTCGGTGTTTTTAAAATATTAGCTGCTGTTTGTATATCTCTACCTTTAAAGTAACGTCTTCCAATACCAAGAACTCCGGGTACACCAGGACCAACTTTCTGACCCATTAATAATTTAATTTGTTCATCAGGGTTAAGTGCATCATTAAAAGCTCTCATAGCTATAGGATCTGTAAGTATTTGACCTGCACGTCTACCAAGTAAAATAAATAGTGCTGGTGCAAATGGGTTAACAGCTGCAGAACCTCCAAGAACTAAAGCTCCTGTGAATGAATTAAGTCCACCTAATTGTAATCTTCTTTGCATAAAAGTAGATGTATCTGCGATAGGAGTATCTGATACTGCTTTCATATATGTTAAAAACTTTTCAAATTCTTTAGATTGAGCTCTACCACCAAGGATAGATATCATTTTTTCTTTAGCTACATCATCGGTAGCATCTCCAATCCCAAGCTCTCTCATAAATTTATTTATGTTAAAACTTGATGTGTCTTTTGGACTAAATCTTATTTTAGTTGCATCAAATATATTAGTACCCGCTTTAACTTTATCGATGCTAAAATCTACTACATCACCCTTTTGAACCATAGACTCCATAACATCAACAGTTCCGTTAATACCTGCTCTTACAGTAGACTCGTTCATAATCTCATCAATCATTGTTCTACCTGCTGGAGAGGCAGCTGAATCAAAACCTTTATAGAATGAATTGAACATCCATCTAGCTTTTGCTGCATTGTATAATGCTTCTCCACCACCTTTTGTAACACCTATTTCTTTACCCGTCTTTTTAGATGCTATTTTGTCAGCACCCAATAATTGTCTAAATTGTTTAATCGCTGTTGAATCACCACGTGTAAATACATCATTTGCTAAATCATTAAAAAATCTTTGTGCTTTTTTCTTTTCCATCGAACCAATTCCAGCTAAGGCTTTGTTAGTAAATGCTGTTGCGCTGTATTCTTTAAATACTTTTGTAGCATTTGCTCTTTGGTAAAAGTTCATTAACGTAGAGAAAGTATCATTTGCACCATATAATTTATCTCTTAAACCTTCTGATGCTTTTATTTTTAATGCTATATCTGCTTCTGCTGCAGCAGGATTTGATTTTTTTAATGTCTCATAAGCTGCTTTTACTGCGTCATCTTTTAAAAAAGTTTCTTTTGTTATGTTTCCACCAAATGAGTTAAGATCATTTTCAAGAGCTTCTCTTATAGACCATAAGGTAGGTCTTATATTGTCATAGCTTGTTTCTCCTATAGCTCTGTTTAATGTTTCCATCATTCCCTTGTATTGTTTCGGTGTCACAAAATCGTCAATCTTGTTCATATATCTAAAGAATAATGCTAACGGATCTCCTGTACCTTGTAATTTTTCTAAAGCTTTCATATCAATATTACCCATAGCGTCTTCTGCGTAACCTCTTAATCCTGGGTATTTCATAGAAAGTTCATCTACATAATTTTTAGCCATAAATTTTACATGACCTGTAGGAATAACTTTTGGATTACCTATTGTATCCGCTAAAGTATCAAAGGCTTTGTAACTTGCGTTAATTAAATTACTATTTTGTATAAAGGCTTGTTCAGCTTGTTTCCAAACAGTGGCTGATAACATTCCTGTTTTAACAAGTGGACCATATTTTAATACGTCATTGTTTAAATAATTTCTTCCGGCTGCTTGTTCTGCTCCTTGTAGAGCTTCTTTCCCAATACCATTAATAAAAGGCATGATACCAAGTACCTTAAAATACTTAGCAGCAAAACCACCAAGAAGACCTGTACCTTCTTGTGCAGTCATAACCATCGGTAGGGGTAAACCTTTGTCTCTTGCTATGTTAACTAATTCTTTTGCATCTTTTGATTTAGCACCAATCATCAATCTTCCAACTTTACCTAAACCTTTTGTAATAACCGGTGTCAGTGCTGCGGCACCCGCGTTCCAAGCCAAAGCTGTAAACATAGAATCTGCAGCGTTAGCCATCATATCTGTATTAACTTCTTTTGGACTCATGTTTTCCATGTCAGAAGCTATTGCATCCATTGCAGCAACTCCAACAGTTTCATTTAACATGTCATAAGTAATTGAACCTGCTCCTGCTCCTGCAGTACCCCCTAATACTGAATATATTTCTGCTTTACCTAGAGGACTAGCTACGACTCTTCCAATAGTTGGGTCTGCTACTTTAGCAAGTAATTTTGTAAGGCCACCTAGTAATTTAAATCTTCCGGGTAGTCTTGCAGTTAGCTTATCTGAAAAGTTGCTAAACATTTTAGTTCTAGCAAACAAACCTGTTGATTTATCTCCAGGTACTTTTGATTTAGCTGCACTAAATATTTTTTTTCTCATCATAACGTAAGGTGTAATTGATCCTATAAGATCTCCCGCAAGGACTGCTTCTGATCTACCATCTAATGAACTTCCTTGTTGTTGTAATCTAACACCAATAGGATTTTTAACTGCTTCATCCATTGTAGCTACGTCTCTTGCTGCTCCGGCTCTTTCGGTCTGTAATTCAGACATTGAAGGACTTGTGATTAAGCCTCTTTTAATCGCTTCGTTTAATGCTTGTGTTTGTTTTCTATCTAACTTACTTGGATCAAAAGTATTGTTATTAATTTGATCTTGGATTTCTTTTATAGTAGCCATTAATTTATACCTTCAAGAATACTATTTATTTCATCAAGACTTAAATCACCAGCAAGTTGTGAAGTAACCCCACCTTCTCCTTCAAATACTTCAAAGTTTTTAAGTCTTCTTAAATCTTTAAGAGTGTTTTCTAATCCACCAGCAACTGTGTATAAACTTTCTTGTCTTCTAATATCAGATTCAAGTTGTCTTCCAATAGCTTCAATAGAAGCTCTAACGTCTTTAGAAGATCTTCCAAGTGAGAATATGTTTACAATTTCTTTAGCAGCGTTAACATCTCTTTGTGTCAATCTATCTTGATCTTTAAATGTGTTTGCTAGTGCGTATGTTAATGTAACTTCTTGTACAGCAAGTTTTTCCTGTTCTTCTCTAGATAAACCAGAAAGCATTCCTCTGTTTTTTAGTCTAGCTTTAGCTTGTTTAACTAAATTTTTACTACTTAATTTTTCTTTAGCTGCTTCTTTACCTTCATCACTTAAATCAGGATCTCTATCAATTGCAGCGTATTCATCAGCTTGAAGTTCAGAAACTTTTTGTTCTAATGCATCTAAAGACATTCCAGATATTTCAAATCCAAAAACTTCTTTTGCAACACCACTTAATCTTCTAGTAAATTGATCAATTTGTAATCCAGCACCGGCTTTAACTTTATTACCATCTTGATCTACTTGATTTAATGTTTTTAGTACATCTCTTGTAACCGATAGTGCATTGTATCTATTTCCAAGTACGTCTTGAATATCAAATAATCTTTTGTCTACACTGTTTTGTTCTAAGAAGTTTTCATATTGACCAATAAGTTGACCTTCACTATCAGCAATTGGTCCTCCTTGGTTTACTGGTACGAATGTTTCTCTACCATCTGCGCCAATACCTGCTGCTATTTGTTTCGTTCCATCTTTTAAAGTGTAGCCTTTGTAATTTCTTAATCTACCATCAGCTCCTCTAATTTGAATTATTCCACCTGTTCTATCCGGTCTATCTTCTTTAGCATTTTCATTAACAAATTTCATATGATCTACTGCAGCATTTAGTGATGCTTCTCTATTTCGAGCTCTAAGCTCACCTTCTTTTAATTTTATTGTTGCATAGTTATTAACTGCAGGGCCTATTGCTTGACCAAATACTTCAAGTGCTCCGCCAATACCAGATTTAGCTGTAGTTCCTGTTAATAATCCTGAAGCAAGATTAGCTAGAAATACTAAATTAGCTTGAGATCCTTCACCTCTAAATATTTCTTCTTGATATTTTTTAGCAAGTGCAATTGTTTTATTAAACTCAACATCATCAGATGGTCCACCTAATGCTATTTCATTAGTACCTTGAGCCGTGCTTTCTGCTTTTTCTGCTTTTTTTTCTGGAGCAGTTAATAAAGCTTCCGCTTCTCTTCTTTCTCTATCCTCAGATAAAGTACTTGTGTAATTAGTAATTCCGTCTTCTCCTGGAGGCGGTGGAGTTCCACCTGTTAACGTGTTTTCTTGTATGTTATCTAGACTAGCTATGTCTTGATCATTAGCATCTTGTAACAACTCATCACCTTCAGCTTTTAATGTTTTTGATTTGTTTCCTGTAACTCTTCCAGAACCTGGCCCACTTTTTGGTGCAGCTGAACTTCTTGTTTTAATTTCTTCTGGTGGTTTTGGTACAAACTTACCAAATAATTCTTCGTCTGAAACATTCATGTAATCGAATGCACTATTTCTTTGTTGTATTTCAAAAGCTTTTCTCTCTTTAGGAGACATAGCATTAATTCTTGCTCTTTCTTTTACACCTGCATCGTATAATTTTTTTCCTCCGTAAGCAGTTCCTAAGATAGCAAGGCTTGGTAAAGTACCTAAACCTGCTACAGCAGGTAACATCCTTGCTGCTGCATAACTTCCACCTAACCCAAATCCCATTCGTCCTACTTGACTTTCAATACCCAAACCTTGTGCAACTTTATCACCTGCATAATAACCACCAAGTATAGCAGGATTTACAGTTTGTCTTCCCAAACTTTTTATTCCTCTTACAGGTCCACTTACTTTCATTCTTTCCATAAATGTAGGTGGTTTTCTAATTGCTGGAACGCCCGGTGCTGTGTATGGTTGTCCAACCATAACACCTGTATTTGCATTAATAGTTTTAAGCACACCTTTTCTCAAAGCTTCTTTTCTAAACATAGGTCTATTTAAAACTTTGTTAAGTGACATTTAAACTCCTATTGTTGTCCGGGTTGTTTTTGTCCTTGAAACGCTGCGAATGCTCCTATACCAGTACCTACCGCTTGTGCAAAAGGACTAGTAGAAGGTTGTGTTCCCATTGTAACTTGTGAAGATGACTTAGGACCTGCAGCATACAAGTTAGATAAGAACTCAGCTCTTTGGTAAGGTTCATATTGTTGTTGTAATGTTGATTGTCTTTGCGCATCCAGAGTTTGTTGAGCTAATTGTCTTTGCACCCCACCCGAAGCCATTAATTGATTGATATCACCTTGAGCCATTTGTTGTTGCCCCATACCCATTTGACCTAGTTGTTGTCCAGCTCTTAAACCTAGTTGTTGTTGATTTTGAGCTGCTCCTAATGCAGTATTAAATCCTTGTTGTTGAGCTTGTCCCATAGCAGATAACGCTCTGCCTTGAAGTTCCGCTTGTTGTACACCTTCTCTACCACCACCAAAAGCTCCTGCATTAACTGCATTTCCTGCTATTTGATTTGATTGAATCTGTGCTTGTCTTCCAATTTCATCAGTAACATAATTTTGATATGGGTTTAAATATTGATTAATTTGTTGAGCACCAACAGGAGCCGCTGCAGCATTGATTTGATTGATACCTTGTTGAACAGTTCCAGCGCCAACCCCAGTTTGACCTGCTAAATTCATTCCTTGTTGTTCTAAAGCACCTAACCCAGCTACTTGATAGTCTGGTAAATTTATAGGTTGTTGTGCGACTTGTCTCGCAATGTCCATCAACTCTATTTTACGTTCTTCTATACCCGGTGCTTCTCTTATAAATTGTGTTTGAGAACTTGGTGTTGCTGCTTGGTTACTTTTTCCAAAAATAAAACTCATATTATATCCATTTCTCTAGTTGAACATGTTTCTTTTTCCATCCCCATTTTTTGGAAACTTTTTCCCAACCAGGTCTGGCCATTATACTCATTCTTTTACATTTATTAACCGTTGCAAAATCTGTAACGAATTTAATTAAATTATCTTCCCACAATTCTCTTCTTTTTCCTGTACAAATTACTATTTCGTATTGGTTATAATTTGGCATAATACCAATTCTACCAACACAAATCCCAAACACTTTGTTTTCTTCAAACTCATCTGATCCAAACATAATCCAACATTGCATCATGTCTTTTTTTAATTGTTCAAGAACCCAAGCAGAGTCTGCATACTTACCAGAAAATGCCAAAGCTTCTGCTGTCATAAATTCAGCTAAAGGCCAAAATCTTTCAATATCTTTAGGCTCTAAAGGTAAGATACTTACTAGAGGTTTAATTTGCTTTTTCTTTACCGATGCCATTTCTACTATCCTTTAATAAATCAAATACACGTTTGTATCTTTTTTGTTGTTCATAGAAATATTGGGCACCTTTTTCTCTCATATCTTTCATACTGTTTGGATTTCCTCCAGCTATGATTCCAGCACCTAATACTCCATCGGCTCTTGTTACAAACTCTCCGTCTGCTAATTGAGCTAACATTGTATCCTCGTCCTTATCTCCTACACCTTCTCCATCTTCTACATAACCGGATGCTCTAACATAATTGTTTGCATCGTTTTCGTCATGTGAAACTTTTGATGGAAGATAGTTTACACCACCTTCATTAAATTTTTGAATACTTGATAGTCCTCCTGTATTAAATCTTTGAACATTTACTGAGTAAGGACCCATTCTTGGATCACCCTTTCCTGCTTCTTCAGGTGCATAAATTTTTTCGTATGCTTTTTCTTGTCCGGTATTCGGGTCTATGTATGTATATTGAGGTCTCTTTTCTTTCATGTCTAAATAATTCATATTGTATCCAGGCATATAAACATCTGTTGGTTGTCGGTCAAAAGCACCACCTAAAAAAGTTCCTGCAGTAATTGCAGCTGAAGTTTTAAATGGATCAAACTTACCAGTTTCTTTGTTTTTAAGAATATCTAATAAAGTCCCGGCTGAAGTATTTTTGCTTTGCGTTTGAGCAAGTGTGTTAGCTGAAAACGGAGCGGGTAATGATCCTGCTAGTTGTTGTCCAGGTAAACCTTTTAAAGCTGAATAATTTTGTCCTAATTGAGAATAAGGAACTGTTCCTGGAACCATACTTCCTAAACTATATCCTGTGTAAGCTCCACTAATACCACCAAGTATTCTTCCAATTCCTGACGCACCCGAATCTTTTGCTCCTTGATATCCTTTGTAACCCCCGTAGGCTGCAGCTAGATATGGTAAAAATTGTAACATGTATATAAATTCTCCTAATTAAGATCTAAGTATTGAATAATACCATCTTAGTCAGCTAGTTTCAACTCATCTCTAAAACAACCTTCGTACTGATGTTCTCCAACATGGATGATTGGGTCATTAACATAAACATAACAAGTACCTCCAATATCTTTCCAAAGCTTACAAAAAGAAAAATCTTCACCCAGATAAGTTTTAGTTTCGGGGTCGTGTATACAATCAAAAAAGTTCCATAAATTAGGTCTATCTACATACTCACCGTTTATTACTGTCTTTTGGACTATGTTTTTATCTGGATACTTCTCTATCATTTTGTCAAAAACACTTCTGTTAATTAACATACATCCTGTAGGACAATGTGTAACTTCCATAACACCATTATCTAAAGTTATGTTATTACCGTCTGCTACTTTCATTGGGTAAGTATTTAAAAACCTATGGATGTCTCCAGCACTTTTAACTTCACCATCATTAAATTTTTTATAAAGTTTATCCCACATCATTGTTTTAAGAGGGTATGGAATAGATATTAATTCTTTATTTAAATCTAGCATTTTTAAAATAGATTCTGCTCTAAAATATATGTCTGAATCTACGAATAACATATGCGTGCAGCTAGATTCTAAAAAAGCGGAAACACATAAATTTCTTCCTTGAGTAACTAAAGAAGATTTTAGTAAAGTAAATGTAATTTTTATTCCATTTTTTATACATAATTGTTGTAGTTCCAACAATGCTTGTGTGTAATGCATAGTAACGTCACTATGACAAGGTGTGCAGATCATTATGTTATAGGGTGATTTAATTATTTTTTTATTATCTTTTTGTCCGGTGTCCGGTTTCCACATAGGAAGAGTGGCTTTTTCGTAGGGTGTTACCTCTATTTCTTTAAGAGTTTGGTAAGTATCTTCATTTACTATTTCTTTCATCTAGTGCTCCTTTCAAAAAGTTTGTCCACTCCATACCCTTTTTTTCCCAGTTATAAAATCTTTTATAAAACTTTTGTTGCTCCTCCAAATGTTCTTGCATAAAACCTTCGTGCAAATAAGATGCTGCAACATCAATTGCTGCTCCTGTATCTTTAGCCATTTGTTCATAATTTTTTGAGTAATTAATATACACAGGCCACTCTGCACAAGTTTCATACAAAGCTCCAAAGTTATTTGTAATGACATGTACTCCAGAGGCTAAAGCTTCTAAAGCTGATGCACAAGAAGTTTCTTCAAATATACTTGGATATACAAACATATCGTAATTAGGCATCATTTCTTTTATGTATTCATGTGGTTTATAACCAATATAATTAACGTTAGGTAATTTCTTAGCTTGTTCGTATAACCCTTCAAAATCTTTTTCTGAATTATCTGAAAACTCAGATCCGTATACTTTACAAGAACTATACACATCTAAAATTATGTTAGGATTTTCAACTTCCTGCATTGCACGCAATAAAACATTTAAACCTCTCCAAGGAGTGCAGTGATGTATTAATTTAATAGGAGTTCCTCTTTTATAAATTTTTCTAATTGGAAAATATTCTATACCATTTTTAATTACTAATGATCTTTCTGTTGGTATATCAAATATCATTCTAAATTTTTCATAATTCCAATGACTATTAAACACATACCAATCATATTCTTTGTGTCTTTCTTTGTTATTAAAAAACTCTTGAAGATTAGGTTGATCCCAAGAATTTTTTTGCCAAAGGATATTTAATTTGTTTGGATCTAGAGGAACTTTACCTGGAATAGAGGTGCAAATTTGTACTTGATCTAATAATTCTTTTGAAACATGCTTCTCGAGCATCTCCATCTGTAGCTCGGTAGCACCGCGTGGTTTCATTATTTTTTAGTTAGCGCTCCCATAGAAACTTTAGTAACTTTGATTTCAAGGTCTTGTCTAAAGTCATCCACAGTAGTATCAGTATTGGCATCAGCAACATCGTTATCAAAATCAGTTTTACTAGCATATACTTTGCCTGTTCTTTTGTGTTTAATAATTTCTTTTGCTGTAGCTGGTATTTTTGTTAAATCAGTCATAGTTTTTTATACTATTAAAAATTAATTCTGTCTAGCCTTTTCCTTGTCCCTTGTAGCGCTTAAGACGTTTCTGTCTTTTCTCATCCTTATTGAGAGATTTCTTGTGTTTTCGAGACCCTCTTTTCTTAGGTTTATCTCGTTCATGGTGTTCTTTAAATTTTTTAGCCACTATACATCCTCTCTATTTATTTCTAATAATGATGCCACAACATGTAATTCATTAGCATCCGATGCGGTAACTTTTAATATCTCATTTTCTAGTAATATTAAAGGTTCTGTTAATAATTGTTCAGTAGTATTAGAAGCTATTGATTTAACATTAAATAAATTAAATACAGCACTTGCTACATTAGTCAATGTTACAGTTATTGTTGCTGCACTTCCAGCATCATTTGATATTAATAAAGATTTTACAATTGCTCTAGAATTACTAGGTGTTGTATATAAAGTTGTAACATCTGTTGTAGTTAAATCTACTTTTGCATTTGTATATATATTAGCCATTAAACCACGAAAACCTTTCTACTTCTTGTTTTAAATCTTCTTGAAAAGAACTATTTAATTGGTTCTTCATTGTCTCCAATGATTGAAGAAGTTGTTGTTGATTTTGTGGATCGTAATCTGGAGTAGGTTCTGGGATAAAATTAGTTACTTTAGCCATGATTAATATCCACTATGTAACCCACCAGGCCCTGAAGTTTGTCTAGATTGTGTAGCAGCAGGCGCTGACTTCGCTGGTGCAGAAATATTATTTTCCCCTCTTCCTCTATCCGCTCCCGATGAAGAACCAAACTGACCAGTATCTATTCGTTGTTGTAAAGTATTTATTTCTTGTTTTTGAATTTGTCTATTGTATGACTTTTCGGCTCTCTTGCTTCTTAAAACTTCCGCAATACCTCTTACACCATCGGGTAATAATGAACCCATTGTGTACAGGGCTCCTATGGGGTTTGCCATACTACTTCCACCAATCACTGAACTTAATACATTTCCCTTAATACCTTCTAGACCTATTTTTTTAATAGCATAATTCTTTGCAGTATTCACAGCAATGTTTTTTGCCATTTCCTTAAAATTTGGTAATTGTGTTCCTTGAGGTTCAGTTAACCCCATAGGAGTTAATGATTGATTTTCAAAAGAAGGTGTGTAATTTTCAAAACCCGGCTGAGCCTGAACTGCAGCAACACCAAAAGGATCTTGAGCTTGTGCTACATTATTAGCATAATCTTTTAAAAAAATTTCTTCCATTATCTTCTACCGTCCGCTTGTACATCTGCTCTAAAAGTTCCATATCTCCAAGACTCTCCGCTAGATATATTCTGTATTTTTAAACTAGCTGCTCTCCCCCTAGCTCTAGTATCTATCTTTTGAGTGCTTGAAGTTACAGAGAAAGGTCCCAAAGAAGAACTAACAGCTGTATCTGATGGGTAATCTTTTAATAAAATAGTAACTGTAGCAGTTCCATCTAATCTTTGAAAATCAGGAATAAATCTTCTAACTTTTGTAAAAAATTCTCCATCACCTTCTGCATGTATCATAAAATCTCCAGTTTCAATAAAAGATGAAATTGTTGTAGTTACTCCATTTTCTAATTGATCTACTCCAGTTTCATGTGTCCAAAATGTAGCAGAACCAGAAGTATTTGTCACTCCCTGTATAACAGGAAAAGTAGGAACTCCTGCATCATAAAAAGAAGTTGCATAAGGTTTATCAAATAAATGAGCATCGTAAAAAGATGTTCTAGCTAAAGAACTTGTGTACCAAACTTTTTCTGAGTAATTGTATGTAACACATCTATCTATTTCAGTAGATGCACTTGAGGGGTAGAACCAATTAATCTCATTAAATAAAGAATTGTGACTAGCGTATACTAATTTTCCAGCATCATAATTAAATCCTAAGTCTCCTGGATTAGTTGTATTAAATACAAAATCTTCTACTGAACAAGGTATTTTAACAACCGTTCCGTTGTAAGCGTTAAAAGAACCTGAATCATCCATCCAATAAACAACACCATCTACAAAAACAACACTATGAGGACTCATTAAACCGCAATTGGATCCCACCTTTCTAATACTAAAAGTAAAAGGTGCTCCAACATATTGCATAGTATAAGCAGCAGTATCCGTTAAAACTAAAATATAATCTTTTGCTCTTATCGCACCTACAATACTTGTTCCATCATCTATTCTAAAAGTACCTGCTGTGTTAACAGAAGTCGGTTGATAATCGCTAAAGTTTTCTTGATCAGAAAATCTTATTAACATTGGGTCAAAAGTTGAAGTATCTCCGACTGTTGCTTCTGTCCCTAAATGTATAAAATGTCTATCTGTATCAGATACTGTTGAATTAAGTGTTCTAGTAGGAGCTCCGGACATAATAGTTGCTCTAAGGGATAAAGCATTATTGTTATTGCTTATAGGTTGCCATGTAAAAGTTCTTCCTTTTAATATAGTAGCTGTTAATATTTGTCCAAAATTATCTAAAGCCCAATCAGCAGGTTGTAATCTAATAGTAGAGGATAATGAAGCTGAGCCCCATCCTGTAAAATATTCTACTCCCGCTAAAGTAGCATGAGCTGATCGTGTTCCAGCCACTGCTCTTGTAATTCCTGTAAGATCATTAGTTGAAATACCTGTATAGGAAATAAATTCTGCCCCAACTTTAATTATTCCCGTTGTAGGAAAACCTGCGGTAGAAGTAAGTGTAATAGAAGTTCCCGAACCTCCAGTACCTGAGGTGTTATCTTGTAATAATCCATTTAAAGTTGTAGTAAGTCCAGAGGCTCCTCCGTAAGATGCTGTACCAAACCCAAAGCCAAATGTTTGTCCAATAGGACCCACTTTAACGTATCTGTTTATAGTACACGCACCTGACGCTGCAACAGTAGTTCCAGCATTAGTTGCCATAGTTATTGTAAATGTATTAATTGTTGAACTAATTACTTCAAAAGTTTGGTCGGTAAAATTTGCTGCAGTGTATCCCGCACCAACTGGTGGAGTAACACTTGTAAATGTAAAGTAGTCTCCGGCAATCATATTATGCCCTGTTAGGTTTACGGTGACCGTTGGTGAGGTGTTAGCAGTAGTAAACGTTCCTCCAGTTTGCGCTGTCTCTAATGGAGTAATATCATAATAAGCTCCTCCATAATAAATATACAATCCTCTTTGAGAACCAAGTGCTACATATCTATTTCCATCTAAATCTGCCCATTGATGCTGTGCTCTTACACTACCTGCTAAAGTATCTGAAGTAATAGCAGACCACCCGCCTATTTTTTCAGGGAATCCGTAACGAAATCTTACAAAATCGCCATCTACGTATTGACCTTCCGCAGCAGTGTCTGTAATTTGTTTATTAAACCCCGGTCTTATAGTAATTAAATTTAAAGGCATCGCATATTATAACACGGTGTAAAACTGAAATCTATTCCTGAATATCTATTTCTAAATAAGCTTTATAGTCCTTATCAGTGCATGAACTATTAGAAAAATGACAACCTTTTGGTAAATATATTAGTTTATTCTCTTCACAAGGAATTTGACCAGTGTTTTCTACATTAAAAAAACCATTATTTGTATTTATAGAAAGAATAAATTTATCTGTATTATTTTTATCCGTAGGCAACACAATTTGTTTCCGGCTTTTTGTTACTAAGTACACCCTTACATTTTTAATTTTTTTGTCAAGAGCATCTTCCATAAAATTAAAATTAAAAAAATCTTTAAAATTTTTACATACAAGAGTATGACAAATTATTTTTCCATTAAGTTCATCTAAAAAAAATTGATAATTCATAAAATTCCAATTTAAAGACTCCAAGGATAAAGCTTTAGTCAAGTCTTCTAAATAATTGTTATTTAAAAAGTTATTTGTTACCTGGACCATCTTTGCCTTCTACGATTTCATCGCCAAGAGTTATTCTAGATTTAAATTCATCGTTAAAATTAATATTCCAATCTGCAACCATTTTCATTAAGACATTTCCAAAATGTCTAAATGATTCTGCATCTAAAAATATTTTTTGTTTATCATTTATTATTTTTTTTTCTTCATCACTAAATAATATTTCACACGATCCGTCTATTTTATTTTGTTTAAAAATCATTTAAGTATCCTTTTTGTTACCTTATTTTATTTTGCGTATTCCAGTATGCTCTTTTATCCATGTGATGATCTTTATTTGGACCATCAGCATCTACATAATGTAAAAATGTTTGTGCATGCCAATCACCTTGAAATTCATCTCTACGGTGTTTTAGATCACAACCTAAATAAATTACCCCATCACCAGGTTGTGTAATTATTTTTTCTTTTTCTACATAAAAAGGCCATTTAGTTCCATCACTACCTATGTGTACTGTTACACTTATTTCACATGCGGCCCTGTCTGTATGTTCACTTAATTCTGAAAAACGTGTGTACATTCTCCAAAAAGCATACGTGGGTAAAAGTTTTTTATTTGTTTCTTTTTCCAATTTTTTTTGTTTAGACAAAAGTAAAGATTCCATAATTGCATCTCCATAGTATTGAGTATCTGCATTTTTACCCCGATCAAAATTATCATTATTTGTTCTGTGTTTTATCTCACAATAATGTGTAAATAATTTAACTTCACTTTTTGTTAAAAAATTTTTAACAATTTTATATTTAAAATCTTTTCTTATTGTGCCCATGACACCACCGAATACCTTACTCCTTTTTCTACAGGAAGAACTTTATGTGGAAATAAAAAATTACTAGGAAAAACTATAGCTCTATTTGCTTTTTTCTCAATTTCTATTTCAACATCATTTGAAGGATTTTTAAATTTAAAATCACCTCCTTCAAAATTACTATTAACCCAAAACACTAGACTTAAACTTCTGTTAACTTTTCCTTGGTCTACATGAAAAGTATTGTAATGACCTCCTTCTTCATATTTTAAAAAGGATAGTTCTGACATATTAAAGTCAAGGGGAAGTGACATTTTTTTTAAATAATTAAAATATAATTTTTTAGAAGCATTACCCAATAATGAAGTCCAATGACATTCTGACATTGAACAGTTTATTTGTCTTGGCCACCATAAGCTTGAATTTCTTTTATCTTTTCTTACTTGATCAGGTACACCATCTGCTTCTTGTACTTTTGCTTTTTCAAATCTGTGGTCTTCATATTTAAGAAATTTGTAAAATTTTAAATTAGTTTCGTCTGGAAGAACGTTATCAAATACTTCAATATAATCTGTTAATTTATTATTTACTATCTCCATGATTTTTTAGACCACCATCTACTTTTATAATTATTAAATAATTTTAAACAAACAGAAAATTTATTTTGTAGTGAAGATGATTCTTTCAATTCAGATATCTTCATTTTCCAAGACTCTCTTTTAAATGGAATTATTTGAGCATATGGAGTACCCATTTCTATCGTAGTTTTAATTACAGGGTATTTGTCTCCGTTAATAATATATGGAAAATTAATTTCCGCAGGAAACATATCAGTATCTACGATACCGGGAATTATACTAAATCTATCATCAGTATTATTAAGTGGAGGAACAAATAAACACGAATATCCAGGAGGTGTTTTTATAGTCCACGGATTTAAAATCTTACCTATAGGGAGTGTTTTATTTTTTTGAACATAGGGGCTACCTTCGAGCTGATTTATTGGATGTAGTTCTAAACCTTTATTGATATTTAAATCATTTATAAACCCATCAGATTCCATAAGCCCTGTTTTTGTACCAAATTCTCTAACTCCATTATTATAGACATTGTGCTCTACATAAATATCAAGAGGTAGTTTTAAAACATACCCAGTCGTTAAGGTATCTAAAAAAGGCATACAACCTTTTACAGTTCTTTTAAGAAGTGAGTGTTTAAGTTTTCTGTGCCACTCAGGTACATTAATTTTTATAGGTTCTGGTAATTGGCTTTTTAAATCTAAGTAATTTTTATTTGCTTTGAATTCAATGATATTACTGAACATAACATCATTCTTTTACTTTAATTTAAGGTATTTGTAAAGGATGAACAAAAGCGATAGAATTATCAATACAGTATTGTTCCCAGTATTTATCTAGTGGAAAAGTTAATGTAGACATATCTAAAGTATCTAAGTAATTGTAATAATTTTGCAACTCAGTAAATTTAATGTGTCCAGAATTATTATCAAGAAAGTTTTTTAATGCTGTTTTGATTTGACCTATACTATGTTCAAGTTCTGTTTGACTGAAGCTGACTGACGTTGCTGAGCCAATTTCTGGATCAATGTCACCAACTTCTTCTGTTCTACTACTTAAAGTTAAAGTAGTGCCATCATATGTAATGTTTTTTTCATTAGATATTACACTATTAAATTGATCGTCTGTAACAGAAACAATATTATAGTTAGGCAGATTTAAATTTAAAGCATCTCTGTCTGTATCGTTAGCAGCTATTCTAACAATTGAATTATCAGTATTAAAAATAAAATAAGCCATAATTATCCCCTATCATCAAATAATATTATTCCACCTGGTTCCCCTGCATTTCCACCACCAGCTGAAGGTGCGGGATCTGCGCCACCAATAGGACTACCACCTGCTCCTATATTACCTTGACCAGGAGCCCACAAGACTCCTCTTTGAAAATCTGTATGAGTTGCCCCAGGTTGACTTCCTGCGTTACCCGGGTTTCCTGCGGGGTTGTTAGGATTGTTATGTCCTCCGTTCCCACCATTACCAGCATTTGTAGTAAATAAATTTGTTATGTTTGTTGCAGCACCGGCACCACCAGTTCCTTGGTTTCCACCACCATTACCACCTGCGCCAATGGAATAAGAATACCCCGTTCCACCATTTACAGCTCCTGCATAAAAACCAAAGCCTCCAGCACCTCCGGCACCCGATGGCTTACGACCCCCACCTCCACTTCCGCCTCCTGCAGCGTAAACATAAGCTTGATACTTTGAAGCATTAGGGCCAGCAGTATAAGTTCCTGAAGCTGGGCCTGTTTTAAAAAAAACGTTTTGCATGTTTCCACCACCAGCAGAACCACTTGAAGCTGCTGTAAGTCTACCTTGAGCATCTACAGTTAAGGAAGCAAGTGTATAAGAACCTGCTGTTACGGCAGTGTTTGCTAATTTATCTGCGGTTACTGCGTCATTATTTATTTTTGCTGTTTCAACTGCGCTTGCCGCAATCTGTGCAGTATCGACTTCATTATCTTCAATATCACCGTTGTCTATTACTGTGTTACCATTTGAAATAATACCCATAAAATCTCCTTTAAATCTTTTCTAATTTTAATCTAAATTTTTCATTAGATTTATTATTGATTAAGTATATATCTTCGGCACCTTCTTGTAAAGTCCAGCTACCTTTAGATCCGTCAACAATATTACCTTCTTTTTTATGTTCGTTATTTAAGTGTAAATCTCCAGTATATATGTTTCTCCATACACTGCCGGTAGCACCTAAATCATAAGTGTCGTTCGCTCCTGGTAAAATATTTCCCGTAGCTGTGATAGCACCAAAATTAGTGTTAGAAAAAACATCAAAAATACCAGTGTTAGTTGCTACACCATCAAGATAAACAATTTTATATCCTTTATCCCCTGCTGCAAAAGTAACTGTTGCACCTGAACCCGACACAGCTTTTAATTGTACTGTGTGTGCACCAGTCGTACCATTTTTAATTATGTAAAAATTTTCTGTAAGAAGAGGAAATCTAATTACTCTAGCTCCAGATATTGTTCCTGTAAATTCTAAGACTCTTTGTTGAGCAGTACCTGATAAAGAACCAGGTTGAATAGTTAAATCTTGGTTACCCGCACCACCAGCAATTGATATACTTAAAACACCACCTGTTAATTGTTCAATAAGACTTAAATTTGTATTTGTTTTATCTCCCCATGTACCAGCGTTTTCGCCAGTCACCATTAGTTCAATTCCAAGATCTGTATATGTTGATGCCATATTTTTATTATATCCTTTTTAAGCTGCTAAATCAACTTCTGACCAACCGTTAGATACCCCTGGATCTACCTCTTGCCAAGATGTTATTTTAACAGATCCTATTGACGTAGAGGCTGACATTCCTGTAACTTCGGCACTAGCATCAAATGTTTCTACTTGACCAATAAACGTTGATAATTGATTTCCAGTTACATCTATTAAAGAATTTGGGATACATATTGCCGTTCCTTGACTTAAGGTACTTGATATGCCTGTTACACTTACATCAGCGTTTGCAGTTAATGAAACATTACCTATTGTTGAAGTTAAAGATATTCCAGTGACTACTGCATCTGCATTTCCTACAGAAGTTTCTTCTCCTATAGACATTGTTAATTGTTGACCGGTCACTGCAACAGTGTGGTCTGTAAAGGCAGATTCCCCACCTAACGTCATAGTCATTTGAGAACCAGTAACTGGAACGTTTGCTATACCTGTTACACTTACACCTCCAATAGATGTATTCATTGTATGCTCAGTAACAACTACTGAAACATTACCATCTGCTGAGACTGAAAAAGTTCCTAAAGTAGATTGTAATAAGAAACTTGGAAGAGTTCCCGCACCTGTTGTTGTGAAAACATCTACAATTGGTACTTCAAAAGTGCTTGGACTTAACGCTCCAAAAGGTGCCTGAGCAAAAGCAGTTAATGTGTCTTGTGTAAACTCTTTATTACTTATAGATAATTCTTGCCCTGTAATAGGAGCAACTATATTAATAACTTCGTCTCCTATAGCAGTAGTTAATTGAGAACCTGTTACACTAACTAATGCAGAGGTACCTGCAACAGATTGACCAATACTAAAAGTTGCTTGAATACCTGTAACATTTAAATTGGCATCACCAGTATTAGACTCTTCGCCCATTGATCCCGTAAGGACAATACCTTGAGGATAAGCAATGGCGTTGTTATCTTCTGCTGAAAAGGCCGCTCCAGAATAGGCGGTTACCCCAAAAGCCATGGCGTTTAAATTTCCTCTAGTTTAAACTTGTATTTTTTACCGGATTTATTATTAAGGATAAATAAATGTTCTTCACCCTCTTGGATAGTCCAATTACCTTTTGTGCCATCAACTGAGTTACCTTCACCTTTAGCTTCATTAGTTAAATGTAAGTCACCAGTGTAAACGTTTCTCCAAACATTTCCGTCAGCACCTAAATCAAAAGTATCATTTGCTGTAGGTAAAACGTGATCTGTAGTAATATTACCCGTAGTAGTTATAGCTCCTGAAACAGCTAAAGTAGAACCATCGAAAGTTAAATTAGCTTCTGCATTTTGTGCGTCCGCACCAGTTGCAGTAACAATTCTGTTGTTTGAACCATTGGCCATAAAATCAGATACATCAACAGAAATAGCATCTGCTGCAACATCAATACCAGTTCCTGCTCCAACATTTAAAGTTACATCACCTGCTGTACCACCACCTGTTAAACCTGAACCCGCAACAACAGAAGTTATATCTCCAACTGTTGGAGTTTGAAAAGATGGTACTGCTCCAGCTCCTGCTGAAGTTAGAACTTGTCCAGAACTTCCTGTTGCTACTGCAACTGGGTTTCCTGAAGTGTCATAAGAAATTATGTTACCATCTGTACCTGCAGCCATTTTTGCTAGTGTCACTGCATCGTCATTTATTTTAGCTGTCTCAACGGCACTCGCAGCAATCTGAGCCGTGTCTATAGCATTGTCTGCCATTAAGGCATTCGTAATTTGATCATTTGCAATGTGGGCTGTGTCTATTGAACCGTCAACGTATTGATTGCTGTCGACACTGTTCGCTGCCATTTTGGCAACAGTTATATTCGCATCTGCAATTTTAGCAGTCGTCACATTTGCATCTACAATTGAAGCAGTCACTACAGCGTTTGCTGCAAGTTGATCTGCACCTACTGCATCGTCTGCAATCTTAGCTTGAGTCACATTATCGTCTACAATTGAAGCAGTTACTACAGCGTTTGCTGCAAGTTGGTCTGCACCTACTGCATCATCTGCTATCTTAGCTTGACTTACTGCATCGTCTTGAATTTCTGCTGTGGCTACTCCTAAATCTTTAATTGTTATTGCACCAGAACTAGCAGCAAAGTTATCTGAACTAAATGATGCAGCTCCTTTGGCA
>CAWVRT010000031.1:0-32158 GCA_963932515.1 uncultured Chitinophagales bacterium | reverse complement strand
TCTAATAACAGGTCATAGAATAAAAGATAGTTAGAAAAATGTACTGGTTACAACAACGTGTATAATCAATTGCTTGATTATCGCCAATTTACGAAAGTCCTCGCGGACTTTCTATTTGTGATTTTTTTGCTAACTTTAGTGCTTAAAGCACGCAACTAATCATACACAACAACGTTACAACAACCCAGTCTTCCTCACTTCTCTAAAAACATTAATTACATATTCTATCTCTTGATACTATTATAAGCCTGAAAAGATATTCTTAAATAAGTTTGCTCTTTAGTAAGTCTTTATTTTGTATTTGTTGTATAATGCATCTTTCAATTTTACAGCATTTTTAGGATGAATAGGAATACTAAAAATATGACTTAAGAAATCACCAGAAACAGGGCAGACGATTTTGCAATCTAAACACTCAATTGAGCCAAACCAGTTTTCTTAATAAACTGAATGGGTTCTTGTTCTAGCTTTAGTTGCCACTTTTGACATTCAACAAATATAGGCTTTGGACACGCCCAAAAAAACCAGGATTTAGAAAAGTGATTTCAGGATTTAAGAGAATTTTTTTCTTATTTCTAGATAGTCTTTCATGATTATCGTTTGCTTTAAATTAGTTTGCAAGATACTCAGTTTATTTAATTACTTTTGACATTCTATGTCCTTAAAAGCTAAAATATTAATAACAGATACCAATTGTTTAGTTGGTTTTCAATTGATTAAAGATCTTTACTCTCAAGGCGAAAAAATGCGTGTTTTAAATTCGAAAAATAATGATTATTCTCATTTAAACGATTACAAAGACGCCATAGAATTTGTTGATGCTAATTTATTAGATATTATACTTTTAGAAGATGCTTTACAAGGCATTGAACAAATTTATCACTGCAAGGAATTACTTTCTTTTCATCCGCAAGATGAGCAAATTTTAAATACGATAAATATTATTCAAACGCGAAACTTGGTGAATGTATCTTTGAATTCTTCTGTAAAAAAGATTGTTTACTTAAGTTCTACAATGGCATATGGAACATATGCTTTCAAAGGAAATATAACAGAAGAAACCAAATGGATTGATGACAAAATGAACAACAATTATAGTGTAAGTAAACATTTAGCAGAACTAGAAATTCAAAGAGGACAAGAAGAAGGCTTAGAAACTATTATTGTAAACCCAGCTTTAATCATTGGAGAAAATTCTCAAAAAGATGCTTTGTATAACTTACAGAATATAGCTGATGCACAATATCGTTTTTACCCAAAAGGAACAAACGGTTTTGTTAAATTAGCAGATGTTTCTAAAGTTTGTATTCAACTAATGCAAAGTACTATTTCAGCTGAAAAATTTATTGTTTCTGCAAAAAACTTGTCTTATCAAACTGTATTAGAAAAATTAAATTTTGCATTGGCTGAAAAAAAACTATTTTCTAGTAATAACTCTACTAAAGTAAATATGATTTGCAGGATGAATTCTATTAAGTCTTTTGTCTTTGGTACTCGACCATTTTTAAGTCAAGAAATTCACAATTTCAATGATAAAAACTTTGTATTTGACGGCACTAAAATTTGTAATTCAATCAATTTTAAATACGCTGAAATTTAGTTCTTTTTAATATGAAATTTTACAATTCCATCGTTTCTTATGTTATCAAAAAAAGAATTCATCAAATTGAATTCTTTAAAAAATTTCCGCTAGAAGTTCAGAAAGATTTATTTTTTGAATTGGTAGATAAAGCAAAGAATACCGAATGGGGCCAGCAACATAATTATCAAAAGATTAAAACAATAGCAGATTTCAAAAAGCATGTTCCCATTCAAACTTATGAATCGCTTCAGCCTTACATTGAAAGAGTTCGAAAAGGAGCGCAAAACATCTTATGGAATAAAGAAATAAAATGGTTTGCCCAATCGGCAGGAACTACTGCAGGAAAATCTAAATTTATACCTGTAAGCAAAGAATCTTTAGAGGAATGCCATTATAAAGGTGGAAAAGATTTGATGTCTATCTACTTAAATCATTTTCCAAAAACAAATGTTTTAGAAGGAAAAAGCATGATGATCGGTGGCTCCTCTTCTATTACTTCTGATTCAAAATCATATTATGGGGATTTATCTGCAATAATTATAGAGAACTTACCAATTTGGTTTAGCATGGTCAAAACGCCTTCTAAAGAAATTGCTTTACATCCAAACTGGGAAGAGAAAATAGATAAAATGGCTAAAGTGGTCGCGAAAGAAAATGTTTCTCATTTTTCTGGCGTGCCTAGTTGGAATCTTATTTTATTGAAAAAAGTATTGGAAATTACTGGGAAGAAAAATATTTTAGAAGTTTGGCCAAATTTGGAATTATACATTCACGGTGGCGTAAATTTTGAACCCTACAGAAAACAATATGAAGCATTAATTCCTTCAAAAAAAATGCACTATTTAGAAACCTATAATGCTTCTGAAGGTTTCTTTGGTATTCAAGATCAAATTGATTCAAACGAATTGCTTTTGATGTTAGATTATGGTGTTTTTTATGAATTTTTACCTTTGGAAGAATTAGAGAAAAAGAATCCTAAAACTTTACAATTAAATGAAGTCGCCCTAGACACAAATTACGCGTTAATTATTTCTACCAATGCTGGTCTTTGGCGATATATGATTGGCGATACCATTAAATTTACCAGTCTATTTCCTTTTAGAATAAAACTAAGTGGTAGAACAAAATACTTTATTAATATTTTTGGAGAAGAATTGATAGAAGACAATGTCAACATTGCTTTACAAAAAGCTTGTAAAAAAACGGATGCGATTGTAAAAGAATATATGGTTGCACCAATTTTTCCAGACAATGAAGGAAAAGGCGGACACGAATGGGCTATAGAATTTGAGAAAAAACCAGAAGATTTAGAATTTTTTACAAGTATTTTAGACAATGCTATAAAAGCAGAAAATTCAGATTATGAAGCCAAAAGATTTAAAAACATGGCTTTGCAATTACCCAAAATAAATATTTTAAAACCTAATACTTTCTATAATTGGATGAAAAGTAAAGGTAAAATTGGTGGTCAACATAAGATTCCTAGACTTTGTACGGAAAGAGATCTTTTGGTAGAAATTTTGGGAATGAGAAAATAAATTCAAAAAAATCTCAATGACGTTTAATTCATAAGTATCAGATTCTGCAAAGCAACAAAAAAACACTTCCATTTCAACAGAATAATTTACTTTTACAGCCAAATGAATATCAGTAAATACAAACCACATTTAGCCATCTTAGGGGCAAATTTGTTTTATGGGGCAAACTATACAATTGCCAAATTTGTAATGCCTGAATTTCTAGAACCTTTTGCTTTTATCTTTTTACGTGTAAGTGGTGCTTTACTATTTTTTATTTTCATGCAATTATTTATTCCAAGAGAAAAAATAGAATCTAAAGATTATTTAAGGCTCTTCTTTTGTGGTGTTTTTGGTGTTGCTTTAAATCAATTAATGTTTTTTAAAGGTTTGAATTTAACCGTTCCAATTAATGCCTCTATGATAATGATTACTACTCCTATTTTAGTGATGTTGCTATCAGCTATCTTGTTGAAAGAAAAAATGCCTTGGTTTAAATTAGTCGGCTTAGCCTTTGGCTTAGTTGGTGCATTCTTTATGATTGGCGGTAAAAATTTCAATTTCACTTCGAATACAGCCTTAGGAGATTCTATGGTTTTAGTGAATGCAATTTCCTATTCCGTATACCTAATTATTGTCAAGCCATTGATGGTGAAATACAAACCATTCACTGTTATTAAATGGGTGTTTTTCTTTGGTTTTTTTCCAGTATTATTCTTTAGCTATCCAGAATTACAGGATATTTCATTCAGTAATTTTACAATAAAAGCCTGGTGGTCATTAGGTTTTGTAATTTTAGGTGTAACAGTAGGTGCCTACTTGTTGAATATATATGGCTTAAGTAAAGTAGACCCTTCAGTGGTTGGGATATATATATACTTACAACCAATATTAGCTATCTTTTTTGCTTGGATGTTTTTAGGAGAAATACACTTAACTTTTGAAAAAGTAATTGCCGGATTATTAATATTTTCAGGCGTTTATTTGGTTTCATTTGGTAAGCGCCATTTTTCTAAAGTTGTAAATAACTAACTATTACTTATATAAAGCCTATCTTTGAAGCTTAAATCTCAAGATATTATGATATACTCAATGACTGGTTTCGGTAAAGCATCTTTTATGATAAACGGAACGGCTTATGCTGTAGAAATACGCTCTTTAAATAGCAAACAACTAGATTTGAATATTAAAATTCCTGCTTTCTTAAAGGAAAAAGAAATGTTGATTAGAAAAATAGCTGGAGATGGTATCAAAAGAGGAAAAATAGACATTACTGTTTATTCTGAAAAGAAAGAAGATGTAGGTTCATACATTATCAATAAAAGTGTTGTACTAGAATACAGAAAACAAATTGAAGGTTTGAATCAAAATTTTGCTTTAGACAACAAAGATTATTTAGATAGTATTTTGAAATTACCAAATGTTTTGAAAGTAGAAGAAAACAAAATAAATGACAAAAGCTGGATAGATATTGAGCAAGGACTTAAATTAGCCATAGAAAAATTGAATGATTTTAGAATTCAAGAAGGAAATTCTTTAGAAAGAGATTTTATAAAATGTATTGAAGCTATTGAAAAATTAAGTTTTGAAGTAGCCGAAAATGCCCCTTTAAGAATAGAAAAAGTTCGTAATAGAATCAATGAGAATTTACAAAAAATAAAGGATAAAGTAGAACTTAACCAAGATAGATACGAACAAGAAATTATTTTTTATTTAGAGAAAATTGATATCAATGAAGAGATTGTGAGATTAAAAAATCACATAAAATATTTTAAAGAAATCATTGAAGAGGACATTATCATAAAAGGTAAAAAAATAGGTTTTATAGCACAAGAAGTTGGCAGAGAAATTAACACTATAGGTTCTAAAGCCAATGATGCAATTATTCAAAAATTAGTTGTTCAGATGAAAGACGAATTGGAGAAAATAAAAGAACAAAGTTTTAATACGCTTTAAAAACTAACAGAGAACTAATTACCATAAAAAAAACGATGGGAAACCCTATAAAAAAGAAAGCTATTGTAATAACAGCACCATCTGGCGCTGGAAAAACAACTTTAGTAAAATTATTATTGGCAGAAAGGAGTGATTTAGCATTCTCTATTTCTGCTTGTACTCGTAAAAAAAGAGATTTTGAAGTAGCGGGCAAGGATTATTATTTTTTAAGTCCTACTGATTTTAAAACTAAACTTACTGAAGATGCTTTTGTAGAATGGGAAGAAGTTTATACTGATATGTTTTATGGTACGCTTAAAAGTGAATTAATACGCATTTGGGATCAAAACAAAATAGTAATATTCGATATTGATGTGAAAGGTGCTATAAATATTAAAAAACAACTAGGCAATCAAGTAATTAGTATTTTTATAAAGCCACCAAATAAAGAAGAGTTACTATCTAGATTGAAAGGTAGAGGAACTGAAACAGCAGAAACTATCAAGAAAAGATATGATCGTTCTGTTTTAGAATTAACTTTTGAGAATGAGTTTGATAAGGTTATTGTAAATGATGAATTACCTAAAGCTTTTGACGAATTAAATGAGATTATAAAAGAATTTATAGGATAAGTAAAACTTGCCGTAACAACTCTAGTTGATGTAACTATTGAAATACGAAAAGAATAACCGTTAAACCTAATCCAATCTTTATATTTTTTTAGATATTTTATCTACAATACCATATTTCAAGGCTTGTTTGGCATCCATCCAATAATCTCTATCAAAGTCTTTCATTATGTCTTCATATTTTTTACCACAGTTATCTGCTAAAATATGCGCACTTTTTTGTTTAATCAATAACAATTGTTGTGCAGAAATTTCAATATCAGTAGCTTGGCCTTGAATACCACCAACACTTGGCTGATGAATCATCACTCTAGCATTAGGCCAAATTTCTCTTTTCCCCTTTTCTCCGGCTGCCAAAAGTATAGAACCCATACTTGCTGCCATACCCATACATACCGTTCTTACTGGCGATGTAATCATATTCATAACGTCCATCATTAATAGACCATCGGTAACCACACCACCTGGACTATTTATGAAAAAAGTAATTTCTTTGCCTGGAGCTTCTGCTTCTAAATACAATAATTGATTACAGATTTTTTCTGCAGATTTTCCATTAACAGCTCCCCAAAGAAAGACTTTTCTTTGCTCTATAAATTTTTCATCAAATTTATATCCAGATTTTTTATCATCTTTATTTTCGTCTGCCTTTGATTTCTTAGTTGCCATTTTTTATTTTTTATTATAAATACAAGGCAAAAATAGTATTTTGTATGAAGAAAGAAAGGTTTTTTTAAGTTAAAAATCAATATTTTAGTCAATTTTAATAAATATCAAATACTTAAAAACATAAAATTTGACATCGTAAAATTAATTATCATTAATTTTACGATTAAACAGCTAACCTTCATGAATGAATATATCAACCAAAGCTTAAATCTTATTAAAGTATACCTTTTAGGATTATTCATTTTTTCTAGTTCAAGGTTTATTTACCTTTTAAGATTTGGAGAAGCTGGTTTGTTTTCAAAATTACCCATCGATATTTTAAAATCTTTTTTAATTGGCTTAAAGTTTGATACCTTGGTTTTATGTTATATTTTGATCTTAATATTCGTCATCAATTTTTTCTTATTACTAAAAAAAGAAAAAGTGAATGCTTTCATAAAAACTTTTTCAATTAGATTTTTTAGCCTAATTCTTCCATTACTCTCTTTTGTACTCATGCTAGACCATCAATTTTACACTTATTTTCAAAAGCATTTCAATATAATGGTTTTTGGTTTGTATGAAGATGACACAGAAGCTATTTTGGCCTCTATGTGGTCAGACCATCCAGTTATTAGAGCTGTTCTTATTGTATTAATCTTAGCCTTTGTTTTTCATAAAATCATCAAGAAAATTTATACTACTGATTACCCAATTAATAAAAAAAATTCTATTCCAACTTCCGTAATTAGTATTTTATTATTTACGAGCTTGTTTGTTTTGGGTTTAAGAGGTTCTGTAGGTTTATTTCCTCTTTTAATTGATGATGCTACCATTTCAAAAAATAGTTTTATCAATAACTTGACACCAAATGGGATTTTTACTTTTATAAAAGCAATAGAGGAAAAGCAAAAACAAAGTAAACCTGTTAGCAAAAAATATGTTTTAGAATCTTCTGGATATAAAAATATTAAAGATGCTGTAAAGGACTATAAAGGCTTCCCGAAAGATAGTGTTTTAGCAGGGAATTATTTAGATTATATTTTTGAAACAACTGACACAAATAGCTTTTTAGGAAAAAACCCACCGAATGTCATTTTTGTTTTGATGGAAAGCTTTGGTGCTTATTATTTTAATTTTCATTCTAAAGAAAATAATTTATTTGGAAGTTTAGAACCACATTTTGAAGATGGTGTATTATTTAAAAACTTTTTGTCGAGCACTAGAGGAACTATTTATAGTTTAGAAAATGTATTGATTAATAAAGATGTTCCCATTTTAACAAACACTCAAGATAGATTTAAAAGTTTTGAATCATCTGTGGCTTTTCCTTTTTACAATGCAGGCTATGAAACTTCTTTTATTACTGGTGGAAAATTAGGCTGGAGAAATTTACACGAATTAGTACCTAAACAATATTTTACCGAATCATATGGTCAGGCTACAATAAAAAGCAAAAATCCTGAAGCTATTATAAATACTTGGGGGGTTTATGACGAATACTTGTTTGATGATATTTTTAATAAACTATCTAGTAATCCTAAAAAACCCAAGATGATATTTGGTTTAAGTACTAGTAACCATACTCCTTACGAATTACCTAAACATTATCAAGCTGGACCAATTGAAATATCTGATAGTTTAGAAAATCATATTTCTTGTGATAAAGAATTAGCTATTTTAAATTTTACCGCTTACCAATATTCAAATACTTGTTTAGGTAATTTTTTAACAAAACTAAAAGCCTCCGCATACGGAGAAAATACAATAGTTGCCGTAAGTGGGGATCATAACAGCTTTGGCGTTTTTTCTTACGACAATTCTTCTATGGAAACAAAAGACAATCATATTGTTCCATTTTTCTTACATGTTCCAGAAGCATACAAAAAAGACTTACATATCAATACGGAAAGGTATGGTTCTCACAAAGACATATTTCCTACTTTAATAAACTTATCATTATCCAATCAAAAATATTTTTCTCTTGGAAATAATTTATTTAATCCTAACAAACCAGATAGTTTGTTTTATGGAATTAATGAATATTTTAACTTTAGCGATACGACCCTTTCGCCTAAGACTTTAAAGAAACAAGTAGATTCTAGAAGAACGATAAACAAATATTATTTCGGGCATTAAAAAGCAATACCAAAATGCATTTCAGCATATTGCGCTTCAAAATAATGAGTTTTAATATTGACCCCAACAAATGGTTTATGCTTGTGTTTTCCAAATTCTGTGAAGTAATATGTTATCCCAGGTTTGGCCCACAGCGGTGTATCATTTTTAACTTTTCCATACAAATAAGTTCCGACTAAAAAGTTGATACCCACTTTCCCAACCATCATTTCATAGCCACCATAAACAGAAAAACCTGAAGCATCTGCTATCAATTCATCCTCTTCTCCAATCTCTTGAATTTTAATAAAATCGTATTCATATTGATCGAAAGAAAAACTTACTCCTGCAATTAATTTATTAGCATATCCGAAATATCTAGCATATTGTATTGCTCCTGAATAAACAGGATAGTTCGCTCCTCTAGCAACCTTGTCTTTAATACCTAAACTCAATCTTAATGTATATTCGTTTTTTCTTCTAAACTCATCTAAATTCTTTTCTGCATTGTATTCTTTAGTGAATTCTTTTGGTTTATACACGACTCCTATATTTACAGTAGGTAAGTTAATTCCTAAATTTGGTGCTTGCGTACTTGAATTAGAATAATGTGTTAACGTTCCCGCTAATACCAAATCAACTTCTGGATAAAGAGCGAAATCTAAACCCATTCTAAATTGAATAATAGAATTTATTTTAGAACCAATAACATTATTTAAAGGATTTGAAACTGGATGATACGATTTAGAAATATAACTTACACCTGCCCCAAGCTTAGCATAAAAGTCTACCGGTTTAGATCTAACAATATTAAACTTAACGAAAGGCAATAAACCGTATGCGCTACCAAATATTTCTTTGTCACCAAAATGAGTTTGAATATATCCAATACCAATTTCTGGGTAGTTTAAAGCGCGTTGCCAATTTTTGTCTCCAAAAGTTTTATAGCTCGCATTTACTTCAAACCCATAAGATTGTTGCGTAACACTTGGTAAGAATTTTTCGTTGTGACGTAAGATTCTTCCTGAAGACAAATTAGCTTCAAAAGCGATTTTAGCATCATTTTTTGGCAAATTCTTTTTACCTTGGCAAAATATACCAGTAGTTAAACTAAAAGCAAATAGTATGGAGAGGATAAATTTCAATGTCTCTTTATTAATTTTTGTAAAAATATAAAACTTATGCATAAGCAGCTAAAAATTGTATTAATCCTTTGCGTAATAGCCACTTTTTTACCTTTAAAAGGTTATTCTTGGGGATTTTGGGCTCATCAAAGAATCAATCGTCATGCAGTATTTTCTTTACCACCAGAAATGATTGGCTTTTTTAAAACCAATATAGAATACATTACAGAACATGCTGTAGACCCAGACAAACGTAGGTATGCTATAGAGGGAGAAGCGCCAAGACATTATATAGATTTAGATCATTTTTGTGCTTTCCCTTGTGATGATTTCCCTAAAAAGTGGGAAGATGCCGTAGCAACTTATTCTGAAGATACTTTGCAAGCATTCGGTATTGTTCCTTGGCACATTCAAGTGATGATGAAAAGGTTGACTCGAGCATTTAAAGAAAAAAATTTACAAGCTATTTTGAAAAATGCAACAGAATTAGGTCATTACATTGGCGATTCACATGTCCCCTTGCATACTACAGAAAATTACAATGGACAATTGACTGATCAAAAAGGAATTCATGGTTTTTGGGAATCTCGCTTACCAGAATTATTTCATGAAAATTATGATTTTTTTGTAGGAAAAGCAGAATACATTAAAAACCCTTTAGATTTTGCTTGGGCCAATGTTTTGAACGCACATAAACAAATGCCTTTAGTTTTATCTCTTGAAAAAGATTTGAACGGCACCTTTCCACCAGACCAAAAATATAGCTACGAAACTAGAAATGAATCTAATATTCGTACTTACTCTAAAGAATATTCTGAAGCTTATAGCAATAGCATGAAAGGCATGGTAGAAGCTCAAATAAAACTAAGTGTTAAGCATTTGGCAGATACTTGGCTTACTTGTTGGATGAATGCTGGCAGTCCAGATTTATCTGATATTAAGTTTAATAAAGTGAATATTAAAGAAGAGCAAATAAAAGAAGGAAAAGTCAAAAGTAGAGCTCATGCAAAAGATGGCTTGGATATTTTTAAATAAAACTTTAGCTTATTTTTTTCTTACCGGAGTAATTACTACAACATTTTTGTTCTTTTTAATAAATAAGGTCTCAATACTTGCGAAAAATCTTTGTTAATATCTGCTGTTACAAAATCAATTTTATACTGCGCAGATTTTAACTTTAAGGCTGTATTAAAAGCCTTCATTTTACTTACGTAAGCCTCTTTTACTTGATTGGTGTGCAATTTTACTTCTTGGCCTGTTTCCATGTCTACAAACAAATAAGGTCTGTTTTTAAAATCGAATGCTATTTCTTGCTTACCGTCTACTACATGAAACAGAATAACTTCATGTTTGCTATGTTTTAAATGTCTTAGTGCATTAAAAATTTCTGTTTCTTCTTCTGTCTGAAACATATCGCTAAAGATAATAACCAATGAACGTTTAGGAATTTGTTCTGCTATAGCATGTAAACTAGCGACTGTAGAAGTTTGTTTATTTAAGGTTTTCATTGGACTTAAATTCTCCAATTCCGCATACAATCTATTGATGTGTGCTCTTGAGGAACCTACTTTAGTATGTAGTTCTAGCTTTTCAGTAAAAGTGCTTAAACCTACAGCATCTCTTTGTTTATTAAATAGCTCTATAAAGCCAGCAGCGCAAAGCAATGAAAAATTACTTTTATTGATAATTTTACTTTCTAAAGGAAAATACATAGAAGAAGAATTATCGATTACAATTTGACATCTCAAATTCGTTTCCTCTTCATATCTTTTAGTGTATAGTTTATCTGTTTTAGCATAAACTTTCCAGTCTATATTTTTAGTGCTTTCACCCTGATTGTAGACTCTATGTTCTGCAAATTCCACTGAAAATCCATGAAAAGGACTTTTATGTAATCCTACAATAAATCCTTCTACTACCTGTTTTGCTAAAAACGGTATATTCTTAATTTCTTGAACTGCTTGTAGATTCCTTAACACGCTTACTTGTATATTTTTATATTAAACTCTATCAATAGTTCATCAATTTTTTCTTGTTCAAAACTTTTCCATCGATGGTTAGTAACATAACTGTCAATAATAGTTCGAGCTTCTGGGTCTTCCAAAAACTTCCTTAGTTCTTTATTTGCTACACCAGCCAGACGACAAACTATTTCAATAATTTGAGGATGTCTTTTTCTATACTTTTAGGAATGGTAGTAGGTGCGTATCTTTTAATAGGTTTTCCTTCGGCAGAAATTAAAAATTTAGTAAAATTCCATTTGATTTTTTTACCTAACAAACCACCTAACTCATCTTTTAGAAACTTAAAAACAGCATGTGTATCCTTTCCGTTTACATCAATTTTCTCCGTCAGTTGAAAACTAACTCCATGATTTATTTGACAAGCGTCAGTCATTTCTTCATTATTCAATGGTTCTTGACCGCCAAACTGGTTACAAGGGAAACCTAAAACAATAAGTCCATTATCTTTATATGATTGGTGTAATTCTTCTAAACCAGTAAACTGTGGTGTTAATCCACATTGTGTAGCTGTATTTACGATTAAGACTGTTTTGCCTTTAAAATCAGCCATTTTCAATTCTTTACCTTGCGCTGTGTTAATACTAAAATCGTAAAAATTCATTTTGTTTATTTTTATTGTTTGTATTCTAATGATTTATTAATAATATCCATTTTCGAAAATAGTATTATTTAGAAATATGCCCATCTGCATTTCTATGTTTCCAGACTAAGAAAATAAATAATCCAAAAATGAAAAACAAGATAAACAACATGTACAGAACACCAATATTAATTCCTGAAGCGATCGTAGTATCTCCATTTTCTAAAGATGTTTCTGCTGCAGCTTTACAAGTAGCACATTGCGCGAAACTATAAAAACTTATTAAACTAAAAATGAGTGTGAAAAGTATTTTAGAAATTTGTTTCATTGCAAATTAATAGTAAGGTGAAATCATAAAATAAACTAAAACGCCAGTAACCGAAACATAAAACCAAACAAGCCAAGTGTATTTAGCTAGTTTTCTATGTCTATCTAATTGGTTTGTTAAAGCATAATAGAATGTGTACAGAATAAATGGCATAACCACTGCGGCTAAGACAATATGAGTTACCAAAATAAAAAAATAGACTTTTCTAATAATCCCTTCTCCACCAAAAGGAACAGACTCTGCCAGCGAATGATAAATTACATAAGAAAATAAAAATAAAATAGATAAACTAAAAGCTGACCCCATTGATATTTTATGATATTTCTCTTTCTTATTTTTTATAAAATACAAACCCGTTAATAGTAAAGTAGCTACTATAGAATTTATGATTGCATTTATTTTTGGAAAAATGGTTAAATCAAAAGAAGCATTAGTTTCTTTCTTTAACCCCCAATTTAAGAACGCTACTAATAAAGGAACAATAATAGAAATAGCAATTATTACCTTTTTTATTTTTTTATTTTTAGCTAAATTAGTCATGTTTTGCAGTTTTTTTTTAAAAGTAAATGTCAATTCTAAATACTTATGAATACAAAGTTAGCTATTTCTTCTTATATTCCATTAATAGCAAGGCTAAATCGCCTTTTAAATGATTTACAGCACTTTCATCTGTTCCAATATGAAAACCTCTAATATTGCCATTAGGATCAACTATCACAAAACGGTCGCTATGTATAATATCCCCTTCCTCTTCTTCATTTTCTTTGGCAGACAGATAAAACCCTTCTTTAGCTAAAGAATAAATTTCCTCTCTATCTCCTGTCAGTAAATTCCATTTACCTGGAATTACACCATAGTCATCCGCATATTGCTTTAACTTTGGTACAGAATCTCTTTTAGGATCAATTGAAAAGGAGGCAAACATTATTCTATCATCATGAATAAATTCATCTTGCAGACGTTTCATTTGCTTTGTCATTTTCGGACATTGGTAAGCGCAGCTTGTAAAAAAGAAATCTACTATGTAAATCTTATTTTTATAAGCTTCATTGGTAATTGTTTGACCAAATTGGTTTTTTAAAGAAAAATCTGGAATTGTATGATATACAGAATCTACTATTTTGTTACCATTATAATCTATTGTATCTAGACCAATTGGAAATTTTTTATAAGGATATGAAAAACTAGAAATTAAATCATTTTGGGCATCTCTAAAATACATTTTAAAACCGCCAAATAATAAAAATGGTGCAATTGCCATTAAAAGCACCCACTGCTTACTGTAATTTTTTTTCTCCATCTAGAATGACCAATGCTTCAAAACCATATTCAGAGCGTCTCTCATGCCTGCATAACTTAAACCCTCTAAACTAAACGAAAGAAATCCCCATATTAAGAATACGAATGGGAAAAATATTACAAATTTAAACGCTTTAGTTTCATGACCAACGTGCATGAATACATTCATAATATAGAAAGCTTTTACTAAACTTACAATACTAACAAATGCTGCTAACATAGCGTAAGGCATCTCAAGTAAAACAGCAACCCCAACTTCTACAAAAGTTACAATGGTAAGAATTGCAGTAGTTTTCCAAATGGTACTTACATTTTTTTTATATTCTTCTGGTGTATATGGTGCGTGTGACATATTTTTTAATTTTTAAAATTCTCTTTAATAAATAAGTTGATTATAATTATTGATTTCTACAATAAATAATAACTTAAGAATACATAAACCCAAACTAAATCAACAAAGTGCCAGTAAAGACCTATTTTTTCAACCATTTCGTAATGCCCAACTTTTTCAAATCTACCATTAGCTGTTTCTATTAATAACCAAATATTTAAGATTACACCTAATAATACGTGCATTCCGTGAAAACCAGTAATTGCAAAGAAAAAATTAGCAAATGCTGGTGGACCCATTACGCCAGTATCATGAAAATGACCTAAAGCACTGAAAGGATTAGCAGAAATTATCATTCCTTCAGCAAATAAATGTGTCCATTCTAAATATTGACAAAATAAGAACAAAGCACCAAAAATAATAGTTGGGATTAACCAGTTAATTACTCCTTTCTTATTCATTTGAATACCTTCTTGTACTGCTCTAACCATTGTTACGGAACTTGCAATCAATAAAGAAGTCATAATAGTAACAAATACTAATGGTAAATGATAATGGTCTAAACCATGAATTGGAATACTACTGAATACTTCAGCAGGTACTGGCCAATTTTCTAAATTAGCAAAACGATTACTCGCATAAGCCATTAAAAAAGCAGCAAAAGTAAATGTATCTGAGATTAAGAAAAACCACATTAGTAATTTCCCATAACTAGCATTAAATGGTCTTCCATTTCTGCCTGTCATATCTTCCATTCCGTGTTCCGTTGTTGACATAAAATTAATTATTGATAGTTAAAATAAAAAAAGATGAATAAATATATCCAAATAAAATCAATGAAGTGCCAATACATTGTTAGCAATTCTAATGATAATAATCTTTTCGGTATTATTGTTTTTGTTTTAAAATCATCTTTTTTAATGAATGATTTTGCTAATATTATAAATGAGAAAAATAAACCTCCCAATATGTGTAGAGCATGTGCACCGACAATTACATAGATAAAAGAACCTGAAGCATTTCCTGCCAATGGCATGCCTATTTCTGTTAAATTATTAAAGCCTAAATATTGCGTAAAAATAAAAAGTAGTGCAACGGCAATACTTAATATCATAACTATTTTAGAAGGGGTGAATTTAGCTTCTTTATACAAGTTTTTTGAATAATGCATTAAAGCACTAGAAGCCACTAATATTACTGTGCTGATATAAAATATAGAAGGTAATTTGAATTGTTCCCAAGAAACAATATCTCCTTTCTTTACTAATAAAGCACTTGTTGTTATGGCAAAAAACATCAAAATAGATGCCATTGAAATATACAAGATCACTTTGTGTGGGTGTATAAAACCACTTTTATTATTTTCTAAGTTAATTGATGGCATCTTTTTAAATTTTGTCAATTAAAAATGAAAGTAAAACGACTGGCAAATACAGAAAGGATGCAAACATTAACTTTTTTGCTGATTTTTCGTCACATTTTTGGTAAAGTACCACTGCAAAGTAAGCAAAATAAACAGCTGCTAAACCAGCGACTATTGTTCCCGTTAACCCTAAAAACCCCATAAAAAATGGGAAGATTGTAATTGGAATTAACACCAATGCATAAACTAAAGTTATCAATGCGCTTTGTTTAGATTTTCCAGTAGTAGAAGGTAGCAACATAATATCTGCTTTTTTATAATCTTCATAAGAAACCCAAGCTATTGACCAAAAATGAGGAAATTGCCAGATAAACTGAACAGAAAATAAAAAAATTGCCCAGAAACCAAATTGTCCATCAAAAGCAACTGCACCAATCATTGGTGGTAATGCGCCAGGAATAGCTCCTATAAATACTGCTATACTATTTATTTTTTTTAATGGTGTATATATGAATGCATAACTAATTAAGGAAACTGCTGCTAATAAACCAGCCATTTCATTAAAGTATAAGGTGATCATTAATAAACCAACTACTGCTGCAATTCCAGCATATAAACTAGCTTCCGCTTTAGAAAAATACCCAGTTACTACCGGTCTATTTTTTGTTCGTTCCATTAAAACATCAATATCTTTTTCAAAAATTTGATTTAAGGCATTAGAAGCACCTGTAACTAAAAAACCCGCTATACTAATAACTACTATAGAAACCCAATTAGCTGTATATTTGCTAGCTATTAACAAACCTATTACAGAAGAGAACACCACAAATGTTGCCAATCTTAATTTAAAAAGAATAGCAATTGCTTGGAATTTCGCCTTTAACAGGTCAAAAAATGATATGTGTTCTATTTTAGTATTCACTGTTATAAATGTTCTCCTCCGTCTTTTTCGCCTTCAGCTAAAGGAGTAGTTTGAGGAATAAATTCTTGTCCATTTTTAGAATAATCATAAGGCCATCTATAAACTTCTGGAATATCTCCAGGCCAGTTACCATGAATACCATCAACACCAGTAGTCCATTCTAAAGTATTTGCTCCCCAAGGGTTCAAATTGTCGCTAGTCATTTTTCTTCCTTTAAACATAGAATAGAAAAAGTTAATTACAAATACAACTTGCGTAATGAATACTAAAAATGCGCCTAATGTGATTATAACATTTACATCTTGAAAGATATCGAATGTTTGAAATTGCTCAAAAGAATAATATCTTCTTGGAACACCTGTTAAGAAGTGCATTGGTACAAATACTAAGTAACCACCGATTAAACTTCCCCAGAAATGAATATATGCCATAGTATCATTCATAAAACGACCAAACATTTTTGGAAACCAATGATAAACTCCTGCCCACATACCAAAGAATGCAGATACACCCATAACTACGTGAAAATGAGCTACTACAAAATAAGTATCATGTAATGGTAAATCAACTGGTGCATTTCCTAAAAACAAACCTGTAATACCACCAAATATAAAGAATGAAATAAAGCCTAAAGCAAACATCATTGGAGGTGTTAACTTAATATTTCCTCTCCATAGAGTCGTTAACCAGTTAAATACTTTGATGGAAGAAGGTATGGCGATTAACATTGTGAAAATTATAAATACTACGCCTAAATTAGGATTCATACCTGTTACAAACATGTGGTGTGCCCAAACAAAGAAACCGATTACCATAATAGAACCAATAGACATTATCATGGCTTTATAACCAAAAACTGGTTTTTTAGCATTTACTGATAATATTTCTGATACCATTCCCATCGCTGGGAAAATAATAATATAAACCTCTGGGTGACCTAAGAACCAAAATAAATGTTGGAACAATACTGGACTACCACCTTTATAAGCTAATAAATCTCCACCAATAACTATATTATTTAAGAAAAAACTTGTATCTAATAACCTATCAAATTCTAATAAAACAACGGCTGATAATAAAGCTGGAAAAGATAGAATACCTAAAACAGCAGTAAACAATAATGCCCACATCACTAATGGTAATCTCATCATCGTCATACCCTTTGTTCTTAAATTTATAATAGTAGCAACATAATTCAAACCACCTAACAAACTAGAAACAACAAAAAGACCCATTGAAAGGATCCATAAATCAAAGCCTAAACCTGATCCTAAATTAATTGAGATATCTCTAATACCATTTAAAGGTGGGTAAGCTGTCCAACCACCAGAGGCAGCTCCTGTTTGAATAAAGAAAGATGAAAACAATACCATTCCCGAAGCAAAGAAGAACCAATAAGATAGCATATTCATAAATGGCGATGCCATATCTCTTGCCCCTATTTGAAAAGGAATTAATAAATTACTAAAAGTTCCACTTAATCCACCTGTCAATACAAAAAATACTAAAATTGTTCCGTGCATGGTTACTAATGAATAATAAAATTCTGAGGTTATTTGACCTCCTTCAGCCCATTTACCTAAAAGCGTTTCCAATAAAGGGAAAGTTTCATTTGGCCAAGCTAGTTGTGTTCTAAAAAACAAAGACAACAATCCACCAACAAAAGCCCAAAAAATAGCCGTTATTAAAAATTGTTTAGAAATCATTTTATGATCTTGACTAAAAATGTATTTAGTTAACCAAGTTTCTTCATGATGTCCATGATCGTCATGTGTGTGTGCTATATCAGTACTCATAATTATAGTTTATAGTTAATACTATGTAAGTAATTTAAGTTTATTTCTTTGAAAGTTTATCTTTCATAACCATTTCATACATTGGTTGTTGTTTTGCTGCCCACTCGTCATACTCTTCTTGTGTAACAACAACTACATTTTTTTGCATTCCCCAGTGAGATCTTCCACAAAGTTCAGCACAAGCCAATTCAAATTTGAAATTCTTCCATCTTTCTTCTCCTGTATTAGGATCAATATCTTTCCAAAATTTTCTACCCTTTAGTCTTTCTTTATATTCTGCGGTTGTATAAGTAGGTGTAAACATAAACTGGGTAGGTAAACCTGGCACACAATCCATTTTTACTCTAAAGTGAGGTAAATAGAAACTATGTATAACATCTAAAGCGCCTAATTTTACTAAAACTGGTTTATCTTTTACTAAATAAATATCATTTGGATAAAAATCATCTTGACTAGCTTTCTCTTCCCATTTAATACCCAATTCATTTGGAATACCATATTTTTCTCTAAAGTCATTAATATTTTCAAAAGAAATTTCTCTTTCTCCTAATTTGTTATCATTTCCTGGATAACGAATTATCCAAGCAAATTGTTTTCCAGTTACTTCAATATGTAAAACATCTTTCCCTTCTAATTTAGAAAAATCAAAAACATCTTTCCAAACACTTATTCCCATAAATACTAGCACAACTAATACAATGGCAGGAACAATAGTCCAAATCATTTCTAATTTATTGTTATGTGGGAAATAAAATGCAGTTCTATTCTTATCGTACCTGTAAAAATATACAAATAGAAATAAAATAGTTTGGGTAAGTACAAATATAAATGTCGTTAAATAAACAGTGTAGTCAAACATTGCATCTATAGCTACTCCATGTTCGGCGGCAGATTCAGGCAACAATCTAGGTGCTAAATAATAAGCTGTCATTCCTAAAACAATCATTCCAACAATATAAAAAAGCATCATTAACAATGCATTTACTTTTGTTGAACCTACATAATCATTATGTTGTCCTTCTCTTGTAATTCTTGCTAAATCTAATGCTTTAGAAACATAAAATATTACCAAGAAAAATAAAAAAATGGCGAAAAATATCAAAAAAATTGTCATAATTATATTTTTATAATAGAGCTTATACTCTTAATTTAGTTATTAATTTAAATCTTCAAAAATAGAAATACTATTCTTTTTACCAGTCAAAATGATGGTGAACACTTTCTTTTAAATAAGGATCTTCAGTTATTTCAAGGTTATCTTCTTTTGATAATGCAGTAAATGTTATAAATAAAAACAAACCTAAAAATCCAATAAAGATAAATACTTCAGGTAAACCAATAGTTGCTAAGTTTTTAGCACTATGCGCATCACCATGATGATCGGTACTAGCAGTTGCTGCATGACTATTGTTATTTGCTTCTTCTGTGTGATCAGCCGTGTGATGTTCTTCATATACTTCCGTAGCATGGGCATCAGCTTTAGTATGTTCAGTTGCATTTGCTTCATGATTGTCAGCTAAAAGAACTGAAGTTGTAGTTACAGAACTATGACCTTCTACTGGAGAATCATGATGAGAAACAACATTCATAGGTTCTAACATAATCATTTGATAAAAGTCTAAATAATGACCAATGATTAGCATTACTGCAACAAAAGCAACCGTTTTAAAATTTCTTTTAGACTTTCTTTTTAGGATAGCTAATATTGGGAAAACAAAATTTATAATAATTCCAAAGAAGAAAATAAATTTAAATAATGGAATATCCATTCTTTTAGTATACCATATTGTTGCTTCAGGAATGTTTGCATACCAGATTAACATATACTGTGAAAACCATAAATATGTCCAAAAAACACTAAACCCAAAGATATATTTTACAATATCATGAACGTGATCTTCAAATAGATTTGGTAATAATCCTTTACTTTTCAAAAAGATAATAATTAAAACCATCATAGACATACCGGCTACGAAATAACTCATTAAGTTGTACCAACCAAATAAAGTTGAATACCAATGAGGATCTATAGACATAATAACTATCCAAGATAATACAGAAGATGATACTCCGAATATCAATAAGAATGTTGCAGACAATGCTTTAGTATAAGTATACTCTTTAATGTTCTTGATACTCATGAATTTTGTATGCATCAATTTTGCAAACAAAGCCCATAAACCAAAGAAACCTACTACTAATAGAGCATACATTGTAGGATTTAAGAAGGATGCTTTATCTTGTACTATTAAATCTGCTTTTCCATGAGAAGAGGCCCAGTGAGTATACAAGTTGTGTAATCCATCATGCTCGCCCATAAATACACCGATAGTAATAACTATCATAATGCCAAAGGCTACATATAAGAATTTACTCATTGCCATAGGAATTTTCTTGAAGACAGTTTGCCAACCAGAATAACCTAAATGATGCGCTGTTATAAAGAATACCCCTGTTACTGCAATCCCTGCGAAATAATAAGTGTTTAACAAGATGTTTGCCCAAAATCTAGCGTGGGAGTTAAAACCGTCATTCCATAGGAAAGCCCATATTGCACCAATAGCACCCAATCCCATCATGATGAAAAAGGTTCTTTTTAATTTATTTTCAAATTCAAACTTCTTTGACATATCTTTTGAATTAATTATTTAATATTTTAAATGTAGTTCTTCTATTTTTTTCATGCTCTTCTGGAGTACATTCTGTACAGTTTACAGCTGGTGTAGTTTCACCATATCCTTTTGCTTGTAATTGCGCTAAAGTAACTCCTTGCCCTTCTAAGTATTTAACTATAGAAGTAGCTCTTTCTTTAGACAAAGTCATATTTTCGTTGTCATCACCTTTAGAATCTGAATGTGACCCAATTTCAACTTGTACATTTTCATTAGCAGCAAAGAATGAAACAACTTGGTCTAAAATATAATACGATTCATTTTTCAATTTAGAAGAACCTGTTGTAAAATAAATATCTGGAACATTAATTTCCACACCTTCATTAACTTCTACACCACTCATGTCCATTTGAACATACCCTTCAGCATCTCTATCAAAATAATTATAATCATCTGAGATTCCAGCCATTTCTTTAATGTAATGGATAATTGCCCATCTATCTTCAGGATTTACTTGACTATTATAACCACCCATCATATTCTTACCATAAGTAATCGAGTAGAACATGTCACCATCTGTTAATCCGTGTAATCTTCCATTATTTTTTGTAAAATCTGGTGGAATAGCTATAAAAGGACCATCACTACCATCTTTTCTTACTACAATAGAACCATCACCATTTCCATTTAATCCATGACAAACGGCGCAAAAAATTTCAAACTTCTCTTTCCCTTTAGCTAAAATATCTTCATTTCTTTTAAATGGATTCTTTAGCATATCATGCGCTTTTTGTCTTTGAGCAAAATCAATAGAAGGATCTAATATAGGATTCTTAAAATGATTCTTAAAAACGAATGAATTCAAATATTTTTCATTGGTTCTGATCTTATTATTGTTTGGCAAATAACCTCTAGGAATAGTCCCATTCATTGGTTGTAATGCAGAGAGACCTTCTACGCCATCATTTGTCTGATGTATTGTACTAGCATATGCTTCATAAGCATTTGAATAGGTCATGTCTGGCATATAAATCCATCCAGGTTTGTCCCCCTTGCTATCGCAAGAAGTTGTTATTACTGATACTATTGCTATCAATAAAAGTATATTTAAAAATGATTTATTCATTATGAATATTTTTATATTTTTTTAGTTATATCTTTCGTCTTCACTCTACTACTAGGCAACGCTATTACTAGATTATGTCTTAGCACCATCACTTAAGATCTTAGCTTGACCAATCCAATCTTCTCTCGCTACTCTTCCAGGAAAACCTGTTAAAGCTTCAACAGCAGTAGTACTACTTTCGTTTAGTTTAGAAATTTGATTAAAGGTATAAATTCCTATATTATTTAATTTCCCTTCAAAAACTTTTCCAATTCCTTTAATTTTTTTAATATCGTCCTTATCTGCTTCAGAAGCTATACCAATTTCTTTTAAAAGTTGGCTTTTATATTCTTCTTCAGATTTAGTTTCAACAACAACTGCTGTAACTTTAGGTGTCTTTTTTTTGTTTGCGATAACAGCTGCTAACGGTTTTACGACTGCTGCTAGTGAAGGGAAATTAAATTCTCTTTCAATGCTTGTAAAAGGTTCTCCGTTATCATCAAACTCTTTCATTTTAATTTCAGAAACATTCGCATCATTTAATGTAGTTGTAATTGCAGAAATATCTTCTTGTGTAGTTTCTCCATTTACTTCAAACAATAATACAAAACGGTCGTCTGTAATTCTATCATCATAGATTCTAGGAATATGTCCTGGAGAAAGATTATTTCTTTTCATATAAACCATTACCATTCCAACGGCAGAAAACAATACTGTTAATTCAAAAATAATTGGAATAAATGCTGGAATAGCCCAAAAAGGCTTACCGCCAATATTTACTGGATAATTGCTTGTAGTAACCCATGACATAATAAATAATGCCAAAGTCATACCCGTTATACCAAATATAAAACCTGCAGTATGTAATCTGTTTTCTTTTAACCCTAATTCAGTTTCTAGACCGTGCACAGGAAAAGGAGTTAATGTATTTGTTATTTCGATTCCTTTAGTTTTAAATGCTCTAATTGCATTTATCAATTTATCTTCATGATCGAATAAACCTAATATATATTTATCGTTAGTCATTTTTCTTTTATTAAAAATTAATCGTTAGAAGCGTTTGCATTATATTTTAAATCTTTGTACTTCATTCCTTCCGCACCTTCAAAGTTAGATTCAAAATCAGAACCATTTTCTTCAATTTGATGTTTTCTTGCTACTGCTCCAGAAGAACTTAATATAGATTTCACCTCTGCAATTGCTATTACAGGAAATGCTCTAGCAAATAATAAGAACAAAGTAAAGAATATACCTAATGTTCCTACATAAATCATTACATCTATTTTAGTAGGTAAGAAATATAACCAACTAGAAGGTAAAAAATCATGGTGTAAAGAGGTAACAATAATTACAAAACGCTCGAACCACATTCCTAAGTTTACAACCAGAGAAAGGAAGAAACTAATCCATAAACTTCTTCTCATTTTCTTAAACCAGAAAAATTGAGGAGTTATTACATTCGAACTCATCATAATGGCATAAGCCCACCAATAATCACCAAATGCTCTATTAAAGAAAGCATATTGCTCATATAAATAACCAGAATACCATGCAGTCCATAACTCAGTAATATAAGCTACCCCAACAATAGAACCTGTTAATACAATTACTTTATTCATAGACTCTATATGAGCTAATGTAATATAGTTTTCTAATGCTAATAATTTTCTTGTAATTAATAGTAAAGTTTGTACCATGGCAAAGCCAGAGAAAATTGCACCTGCTACGAAATATGGAGGGAAAATTGTTGTATGCCATCCTGGAATAACTGAAGTTGCAAAATCAAAAGATACAATAGTATGTACTGAAAGTACTAAAGGTGTTGCTAAACCTGCTAATATTAATGATAAAGACTCAAATCTTTGCCATTGTTTAGCAGTACCAATCCATCCAAAAGATAAAAAGTTATAAATTCTTTTTCTTAATTTCCCTTCAGAACGATCTCTAATTGTTGCAAAATCTGGCAACAAGCCACTATACCAAAACAATAATGAAACTGTTAAATATGTAGAAATTGCAAATACATCCCACAATAAAGGAGAATCAAAGTTTGGCCATAATGGACCTCTTGTATTTGGATAAGGGAAAATAAAGAAAGAATCCCAAATTCTACCCATGTGTATACCTGGGAAAACTGCGGCACAAATTACGGCAAAAATAGTCATCGCCTCTGCCGATCTGTTTATACCTGTTCTAAATTTTTGTCTAAAAATTAAAAGTACTGCAGATATTAATGTTCCTGCATGACCGATACCTACCCACCATACAAAGTTGGTAATATCCCAAGCCCAGTTTACGGTTTTATTTAAACCCCAAACCCCAATGCCTTGCCATACTGTATAAATCATGGCAATTGTTCCCATACCAGCTAAAGTAGCTGCTATAGAGAAGCCAATAAACCAAGCTAATGGAGGTTTTTTTTCTGTAGTACCAACAATATCATCTGTAATTTTTCTATAGGTAATATTGTCGCCCGTTATTAGGGGTTCACGTAATGGTGATTCGTAATGACTCATATATTATAAATTTCTATATTTTACACTTATGCGTTATAATCTCCTGTCTTCTGGTTTCTTACTTTTACTAAGTATCTTACCGAAGGTAATGTATGTATTTCTTCAATTACTCCAAATGCTCTTTCGTCATCCCAAGCTTTTCTTACTTTACTATCGTCATTATTAGTATCTCCAAACTCTATTGCGTTTGTTGGACATACAGATTGACAAGCTGTAGTAATTGCGCCATCTGCTAAAGGATGGTTCCCTTTCTTAGCTTCTAATTTTCCTAATTGTACTCTTTGTACACAGAAAGAACATTTTTCTATAACTCCTCTACCTCTTACAGTAACATCTGGATTTAATACCATTCTAGCCATAGAATCATGTAATCCTAATTTATGCTCATCGCTTTCATAACTTAAATCACCATCAAAATCGTTATTTACGATTGGTAATATCATTTCGTCATCTTTAGAGAAAGAATCTGCACCTTGGTAATCAAACCAGTTAAATCTTCTTACTTTATAAGGACAGTTATTTGCACAATATCTAGTTCCGATACATCTGTTATAAACCATTTGATTTAAACCTTCAGAACTATGGTTTGTTGCGTTTACTGGACAAACATTCTCACAAGGAGCGTTATCACAGTGTTGACACATCATTGGTTGAAAAACAACCTGTGGATTATCTTCTTCCCCAGTATGATATTTATCAATCCTTAACCAGTTCATGTCATGCGCTCTTCTAACTTCATTTTGACCTACAACTGGAACATTGTTTTCAACATTACACGCTACAACACAAGCACCACAACCAGTACAAGAATTCAAATCTATTGCCATTCCCCAGTGATGACCTTGAGATAATTTCTCAACGTGCGCACCACCATATTCTTGTGAATGAGGTATTTCTTTTCCTTCAGGACCATATAAAGAAGTCATGTGTTTTTCAACCCATTCATTTCTATCAACCCATCCCATTCCTTCGTTAATAACGTTTCCTGCAGCTGCGTTTACTTTATACTCTTCTAAAGTAGTTTCTTTAACAATCTTTCTTGTTTTAACACCACCTAAACCTTTATGTTCTAATCTATGCTCTTGTTGCATAATAGCAACTTGCTTAGTTGTTCCTGCATTTGACCAAGAAGCACTATATACAGAAGCACCACCTTTTACCATAGGGTAAAGTGAAGCACCTCTTCCTAAATCTGGATGAGCTACATTTGTTCTTCCCATACCATAAGAAACTCCTAAAACACCCATTGGCATACCGGGTAAAGCTACAACAGGTAATGTTATATCTTTTCCGTTTACGCTAACCGTAATTTCGTTGTATTTCTTATTCTTATGATTATGTAATAATCCATTTTCTTTAACCCATGTTGGATTAGCTAAAATGTAATGATCCCAAGAAATTCTAGTAATTGGATCTGCTAATTCTAACACCCAAGGGTTGTCTGTTAAAGAACCATCTCCTAATTTACTATTTTCGTAAAACTTAATTTCAATATCACCAGCTAAGTTAGAAGCTCTTAATATTGTAGCCGCCGCTGAACTTAAATCTATAAAAGTAGAAATATTCTCAGTTACTAAAGGTGTAAAATTAGCTTCCCCATCATGAACAGTGTTTGTCCACAACAATTCTAATGAACCATATTTATTTTGTTTTGCAAAAACTTCTGTTTTACAAGTTTCTTTAGTAAAGTCATAAGCTTCAACTGTTTCACCAGCAAAAGACATAATTATTTCTATCGTATTTTTTGTATCATAAAGAGGTGCAATTGCTGGTTGAATAGTTGCATAAACACCTTCTCTAGGAATTGCGTCACTCCAAGTTTCTAAAAAGTGATCACTTGGACATACATAATCAACAAATGCTGTAGTTTCTGTATTTCTTTCTGATAAATCTATCTTTAAAGCAACTTTAGATAAAGCACTTGTGAATTTATCTGCTAGAAAGTATGCGGGATTTGTATCTAAAACAATAACAGCCCCAACTTTACCAGCATTCATATCTGCTAATAATGTATTCAATTTAGTATCGTCTCCTTGTTTTGCAAAAGAAGCAGAAGCCATATCAATTGTTTGACCATAATTACCTAACATAGTATTTATAGCATTTACAATTAATTGAGTTCCTTTATTATTTGAACCAGAGATAACAATAGAGTGACCTTTTGCTGCCCATAATTCATTGGCTACAGTAACTAATTTTTCATTTACAAATGAAGAATCACTATAAGTTGTAGCATTCGCTTTTTGAGCTAATAAATTATATAATCTAATTACAGCTAATTCTTCTTCAGAAGCTTTCACTGGAATTCTTAAATCTGCATTACTACCAGAAAGTGTAGGTACTGATTCAATTTGAATATGTCTTCCTAAGTTATCTACTTTTCTTTTAACTCCATAAGATGAAGTATATTCAGTTGGATTGATCCAAGAACCTAAGAAATCTGCACCAATAGCAACAACTAAGTCAGCTTCATCAAATTTATAATTAGGAATAGCTCTTTTACCGAAGTTTTCAAAATTTGCATCTAATAAGCCAGCATAAGAAATAGCATCAAATTCTACATGTTCTGTAGTAGCATATTTTTCTGAAAATTTAGCAATAGCTCTTTTTACAGAAGGACTTAATATAGTAGAACTTAAAAAAGCAATTTTACCTGTAGTCGTAGCTAATTTTTCTGAAATTTCTTTATTAACAGCAGCCCAAGAAGATTTTTCTTTTCCTTTTAATGGATTTTTAATTCTATTATCATCATAAAGACTTAATAAAGAACCCATTGCTTTAGAGTTTACACCACCTCTTGTAATTGAAGATATTTTATTTCCTTCAAACAAAATGGGTCTTCCTTCTCTAGTTTTCACTAAAAGACTATTGTATTCTCCACCTTTTGTATATGCAGTAGCATAATAGTTAGGAATACCTGGTATTATTTCTTCTGGTTTAATAGTATAAGGAATAGACTTTCTTACTGGCATTTCACAACTAGCAGCTATTGCTGCAGCAGAAACACTAAATCCTAAAACTTTTAAGAAATCTCTTCTTGTCGATTTTTCTTTTGTTAAAGCATTATCTAAACCAGACATTACTGGATGATCAAGATCAAACTCTTTGCTTGACCCTTCATTCAATCCTTCTTTATCTGCTAATCCTAACCAATATTTTTTATCTTCTGTAGCCATCTGTATTTATGATGTTATAGTATTAAAATTAATAGTGACATTTTTGACAATCCGTTCCACCTATATCTTCTACGGTTGCTTTTCCTTTTTCGTGCAATTCTTTGAAATTGCCATAATATTCATTTCCTAAATCAATATTAGTTTCTCTGTGACAGTTTATACACCATCCCATTGATAATGGAGCATGTTGTTTTACAACTTCCATATTTTGAATATCTCCGTGACATGTTTGACATTCAACATTACCTGCATTTACGTGCTGAGCATGATTGAAATAAACGTGATCTGGTAAATTATGAACTCTAACCCACTCTACTGGTTTATTGAACATATCAGTAACTGCATCTAAATCTTTTTGATTTACTTTTGCTTCATCTTTACTGTGATCTTTTGCTAAGAATTTCTTAAATGCTTTAGTATAAACTTTTTTAGAAGTTTTTGCTAAATCAAAATAAGTCCCTTTAATTGGGTTGTAGCCAATTGCTGCATAAATTTTAGCAATTTCTTTTCTTCCATGTTTTGGACCTTCTTGAATCATCTTGTGACAATTCATACAAACATTTGAAGAAGGAATATTAGAATGTTTACTTTCTACAGCTCCTGTATGACAATATTTGCAATCTATTTCATATTCACCAGCATGTAATGCGTGAGAATACTTAATTGGTTGCATTGGTTGGTAGTTTTGTTGACGACCTAAAGCAATTGCTTGAGAAGCTAACAAATAAACAACCACAATAGTTACAGCTAATTTTGCTAAAGTTTTAAACAAAGAACTCTTTAAGAATGGCGTACCTTCTGTTTCTACAATTCCAGTTTTTGCAACTGCCGCTTTCTTTAGTTTTTCAGAAACCTTAGCTAAAGCAAATGCTGCTATCAATAAAGCTAATATTAAGAAACCTAAGAACCAGTTAATTAAACCTGCATCACCATTGTCTTCTGAAACAACATTTTCAGCAACAACAATTTGACCCGCTGTTGAATTATCTGCATAATATAAAATTGCTTTTATATCTTCATCAGATAAAGACAAGTTCAACTGCATAACAGATGGATCATAATCTATCATTTTTATAGCATACGGCAAACCAGCCGCTACTGGAGTATTCGTATTTCTTATCCATTCGTAAAGCCACTCTTTAGAAGTTTTACCTTTGAAGTCTGCACCAACTTCTTTTGCCCATTTCGCAGATACACCTTCCAACTTTGGGCCGGTCATATCTTTAACAGCATTGTGACAAGCAGCACAATTACCTTTGAACAATTCTTTTCCTTTTTTTACAAGCTCCATATCTACAGCATCTTCTTGCGCATAAATAGGTTGAGTAATTGTAAAACTTAAGAACATCAAGAACATTAGTCCCTGAAATCTCACTGTAGTTAAAGCTTTAAGCCAATTTAAAGTCATAAAATAGTCATTTTTTAAATGAAACACAGGCGAAGGTAATTAGTATTTACCAATTAAATTAACAAAAATTAGTAAAAATTTAATAACTTACTTATTTAGAACTAAACTAAATAGCAAAATTCAATTTTTATGATTTACATCATAAAAATTGAATAAACTATACCTTTTTATAAAACAATAAATCATTAAAGCATTCGTTTTCACAAAAGACATTTAATGTCTTTGATATTTAATGTATGAATAGTTACATTTGTGTATTAATCCAATTATAATAAACAAAACTTGTGTACAGAAAAATACTCTCTTTATTAATTTTAATCTTTGTTGCTAAAACTTCATTTGCTACACATATTGTTGGTGGGGAGATAACTTACACTCATGTAGCTGGCTTAACTTATCAAGTTACCCTAACAAATTACAGAGATGACTATTCAGCCGGAGCAGAATTTGACGATCCTGCAACCGTACACCTTTACACTGAAGCTGGTGCATATATACAATCATATTCTTTTTTTTTAGACAATCCTATACAAGCAGAGGTGCATTTAGCAAACCCATACCCAAACCCATGTTTAGATATACCACTCGATCAATTTGGTAATCCAAATATACTTATTCAAAAGGGGATTTATACTGAGAATATTACATTACCAAGTGGTACGGGAAGTTATTATTTGATTTATGGTAGATGCTGTAGGAATGCTATTATTAATAATTTAACAAACCCAAATGATCAAGGATCTATGTTTGTTGCGCATATCCCACCGACTAATACTTTTTTGAATAGTAGCCCCACTTTTTCAAATCCCCCACCAATTTTTTTATGTTTAAATAGTCCTTTCTCTTTAGACCAATCTGCTGTAGATTTAGATAATGATTCTCTTTACTACAAATTATGTTCCCCTCTTCAAGCTTTAACACCAACAGATCCAGCGGTTGGCCAAGGCCAAACCCCACCTTTTGGATTCGGACCTCCTTTCACCCCTGTAGTTTGGCTTGCTCCTTATAATGAAAATGACCCATTAGGAGGAACACCTTTAAGTATAGGTCAAAATACTGGATTTATAACAGGAATTCCAAATATAGCAGGAAGCTATGTGGTGGGTTTATGTGTTGAGGAATGGAGAAATGGCATTTTCCTTAGTGAGACGCTAAGAGATTTTCAATATACTGTATCTAATTGTGACAACATTCCTTTTCCTGAATTACCAGCAACACCGCAAGATGAATTAGGCGTAGTTGTTAACCTACCACTTGGGGTTAATGGTATTTACCCATTTAACTGTCAGAGTTTCACCATAGATTTTGAGAACAATTCTAATGTGCCTGGTAACACCCCAGCTACGCCAACAAATGCTTCTTATTTTTGGGATTTTGGAGATGGAGACACGAGTACTTCGTTTGAACCTACCCATACATATGCTGACACAGGCACCTTTATAGTTTCTATAGCGGTAATTATTGATGAAAATGGTTTGCAATGTTCTGACACTGGTAAATATTTAATGTTTGTTTACCCTACATTTAACCCTGAGTTTACCTTCGAAAATATTTGCAATAATGATTCTGCTAAATTTATAGATATAACTACCTCTGCTGGCTATGATGATGTGATTGAATGGAATTGGATTTTTGGTGATGGAACACCAAACGCTACCTTAGAAAATCCATCCCATTTTTATAACTCTTCTGGTGATTATGAAGTTATTCTATTTGCAAGATCTGAAAAAGGATGTACTAGATTAGACTCAAACACGATAACTATTCACCCTTTACCAAATGCAAGTTTTGCGAATCCGCAACCAATTTGCGCCGGAGATGATGCCACTTTCACATCTACCACTACAATCCTTTTAGGTGGAATAGATTCCATTTATTGGGAAATGGGGAATAGTATTATAAGCTATTCCGATAGTTTAAATAATTATCCTTTAGCTGGTGTTTTCCCTATAAAACTATTTACGATGTCTAATTTAGGCTGTATAGATTCGATAGAGAAAAACTTAACAGTAAATGCATTACCAACTGTTAACACTTCTGGGAATGATACTATTTGCCCTAGCTCTAGCGTACAAGTTTCTGCTAGTGGTGGTATAAGTTATATTTGGTCTCCTACTGGAATCATGAACAATGCCAACAGATCAAACCCAACAGTTACACCCGTTTCGCCAGACTATCTATTTGTAGAAGTTACAGATGTAAACAATTGCGTAAATAATGATTCTTTGTTTATAGATTTTCTAGCACTTCCACCTGCTAATGCAGGAGAAGATACTTCTGTTTGTTTAAATTTGAGCAATTTGGTCGTTTTTAATCAAGATGTTCAATTGAATGCTACAGGAGGAGTTTCCTATGTTTGGACGCCTACAATAGGATTAACTAATGCTACAATTTCCAACCCTATGGCAACACCAATAGTTAATACTGATTATATAGTTACCGTAACTGATGCTAATAATTGCACTAACTCAGACACTGTTTTAGTAGTTGTTTTAAACCCTTCTCTAGAACTAATTCAAGTAACAACAGATTCGTTATGTTATGGAGATACTGTTTACGTAGAGGTGTTAGAGCAGGGAGCAATTACTTCTTATTCTTGGAGTCCTATAAATTTTGTTACCGATCCAAGTATTATTGAACCAGGATTTTCGCCACCAATTAATACGATATATACTTTAACTGTTCAAAATTATTGTTATCAAGATAACGATTCTGTTTTGATAGAAGTTATTCCAATTCAAAATATTAATGCTGGACCTTTAGATTCTATTTGCTTAGGAGATTCTCCTTACCCATTGAATGCAAATCCTTCAAACTTTGAGGTTTATGAATGGACGAGTACTGACAACAGTATTAGTAACCCAAATATTTTCAACCCAACGGTTCAACCGAGTGTTAGTTCAACTTATTATTTATTTGTAATAGATTCTGTGGGAACATTAGCCTGTTCAAATTCTGATTCGCTAGATATTTTAGTTTTTGATAATCCTATTGTAAATATTACTACACCTATAAATTATGCAGGTTTTGTTTGCTTAGGAGACAGTATTGTTTTAACTGCAAATACAAATGATGGGATTGTATTTAACTGGGACACAGACCCAACAATTATAAGTCCAAATTCTCAAAATACTTTTATACTACC
>CAWVRT010000030.1:0-32797 GCA_963932515.1 uncultured Chitinophagales bacterium | reverse complement strand
ACGTTAAGAAAAATTACTTTTGTATTAACGCAAACCCATTTCCCTAAACATTAGTATCTTTATTTTTTAATAACAATACTAATTACAACAATCAACAATTCACACGAAATATTAAAGAAATATTGGGGTTTCGATTCTTTTCGACCTTTGCAAGAAGATATTATTGATAATGTTTTGGCGGCAAAAGACACTCTAGCTTTATTGCCTACTGGTGGTGGTAAATCTATTTGTTTTCAAGTGCCGGCTTTGTCTATGGAAGGGGTGTGTATAGTCGTTTCGCCTTTAGTGGCATTGATGAAAGATCAAGTTCAGAATCTTAAAAGCAGAGGAATTCGTGCTGCTGCTTTATATAGTGGTATGCGAAAGATGGAAATAGATGTGGCCTTAGATAATTGTATCTATGGAAATACTAAGTTTTTATATGTTTCTCCTGAACGATTAAGTTCAGATTTATTTCTTGCTCGTTTCAAAAAAATGAATATAAGCTTTATTGCAGTAGATGAAGCGCATTGTATTTCGCAATGGGGTTATGATTTTCGTCCTGCCTATATGAAAATTGCAGCTTTACGAGAAATTAAACCAGCTTTAGCTATTTTGGCGCTAACCGCAACTGCAACACCAGAAGTAGTGGAAGATATTCAGGAGAAATTGTTATTTCAAGAAAAAAATCTTCTGCAAAAAAGTTTTTCGAGAAGTAATTTGTCTTATGCTGTTTTGTATGAAAGTGCAAAATATACTAAGTTGATAGATATTTTAAATAAAGTAGCGGGAAGTGCTATTGTGTATGTTCAAAGTAGGAGAAAAACTAAAGAAGTTGCAGAATTATTAACCAACAACAAGATTAATGCTACTTTTTATCACGCTGGCTTAAGTAACGACATCAGAGATAAACGACAATCTGATTGGATTCAAGATAAAACTAGGGTAATTGTAGCAACCAATGCTTTTGGAATGGGAATAGACAAGCCAAATGTTAGAGTTGTTGTTCATTTAAGTTTACCTGATAGTCTTGAAGCTTATTTTCAAGAAGCCGGTAGAGCAGGTAGAGATTCTAAAAAAGCTTATGCTGTTTTGTTGTATAATGACAGTGATAAACTAAAAAAAGAAAAAGTTTTAGCAGACTATATGCCTTCTATTGGTGAAATAAAACAAGTTTATGAAGCTTTAGGGAATTTCTTTCAATTAGCTGTAAATTCTGGAAAAGACCATTCTTTTCCGTTTGATATTTCTGAGTTTTGTAATCGAAACAAATTGGGAGTGATAAAAGTTTTTAATGCTTTAAAATTTTTAGAAAGTGATGAATATTTAGTGCTTTCAGAATCGGTAAATAAAAATTCTAAAGTTTATGTAAAGTGTAGTAAAAGAGTTTTAGAAGAATTTTTGAAGAGAAAAAGTGAGTATCAAGAATTTTTTAAAAATATGTTAAGGACTTACGGTGGTATGTTTGAAGACTTTATAAAAATTAAAGAATCTTTTTTGGCTACTAGATTAAATCTTTCGGTAGCTGAAGTGAAAAGGAATTTAATATTCTTTGAAAAACAAGGTCTTATTATTTATGCAGAGCAAACAGATATGCCTTGTATTTTCTTCTTAGAGCATCGGTTAGAGTTAAAAGATTTAATACTAAACGTGAAAAATATAAATCTTAGAATTAATACTTTTAAGGTAAAACATAAAGCCATATTGTCTTATGCAGATACGAAAATTACTTGTAGAAGTAAACTTTTATTAGAATATTTTGGAGAAGAAGTTGCTGTAAATTGCGGTATTTGTGACGTTTGTGTCAATAGAAACAAATTAAAAGTTTCAGATGAGTATTTTGATAAAACAGTAAATCAGATTAAAGAATTGATTATTGAAAATCCATTAAACTTAGAAGAATTAAAAAATACTTTAAAAGTCAATAATCCAGACAAGCTTTACGGAGTTGTTAAGTATTTAATGGAGAATGACTTTATAACAAGAACGAAGAATGGTAGTTTATTGTGGCGTAAATAGGATAGTAATTATATTTCAATTCATTTTGGACATAAAAAAAGCCTAAACTTTTGTTTAGGCTTTTTAAATTTTCTTAGTATATATTCTAAATTATGCCAACTTTACGTCAACTGCATTTAATCCTTTTCTACCTTCTTTTAATTCGAAATCTACTTCATCGCCTTCGTTAACCTCATCGATTAAACCTGATACGTGAACGAAATACTCTGTCTTTGAATCGTCTTCAACTATGAAACCAAATCCTTTTGATTCATTGAAAAATTTTACTGTTCCTTTACTCATTTTTTTTGTTTATTATAATTAATTAATAGCGCAAAGGTAATTTAATTTTATTAAAAACAATGTTATTTTAATTTATTAAGTTTTTCATTGTTATAGTCAAATTATTTATAGACTATGAAGCCGGGTATAACCCCAGCGGTAAAGGATTCTATTAAATTTCCGGTAAAACTATAACTTAAGACTGCCCCTTCAGAAATATAATCTTTTGCATCGCAAAGCAAAAAAGTTTGGTTAGCAGGAACATAAGACAGCTTATATAAGTTCTGGGCGGCATGCGTAAATAATTCAGTCGTGTTAAAATCACTACTAGAAGAATTTTCTGCTAGGGAATATATTTTTTGACCATTACTGTAAAACAGGTTTACATCAGTTAAGTTATTATTGTTGCATAAAACCTTAGGAAAATCACTAAAGCTCGTATAATTTTTAGTTTTTTCTATCGTATTTGTATTCGTAGAAAATTTCGTTAAAGAAGGATATATATTATCTACTTCATTACCCGTACTTAAAATCCAGATATTGTTAAATCCATCTACTACCACAGAATTTGGTTCTATTGGAATATTCGTTCGTTTTACAATAGAAAACACAACAGTTTCTAAATTAGTGCTAAGTTCTATTTCTACTATATTTGCAAACTTACTAGAAGAGCCTACTTCCGATCTTTCTATCACATAGATTCTGTCATTGATGTTAAAAATTTGTTCTGTCCACCCTTGCATTTCTATACTACTATATTCACAATTCGTTTCAGTATTAAATACGTTTATTTTATTGGCATACAAATCGGTTACTAAGGCTATATTGTTTATCGTTGTCATGTATCTAGGAGAAGTAAAACCGGTAATAGTTCTTTTCCTTTTCAAGTTATTAATATCTAGAACTTCTATCTTTTGTGAATTATTTACAATCAAATAAATTTCAGATTCAGTTTTGTATCCAGATTGTAAAATATCGCCAATGTCATAGTTGTTAATAGCTTTAAATACATTTTGATCATGTACGCCATTTATATTCCAAGCGCTTATAGACGCATTTCCATAAGTATATCCTCCTTCGTTTAATATAAGTGCATCATAATCATAGTTGTCGCCTTCTAGATAATTTTCATTAACTAAAAATCTTAAATTAGTATTTTCACAGTCCGAAATAACTTCAGCGGGTTTACAGTTTATAAGTAAGCTAAAGACTAGGAAAATGTAGCGGATTCTTTTCATAAAATTAATTCTAATTCAAATATACTTGTTTATTTCTTGCCTATTTTATTGAAAAGTATATTTTAATTTCAACGCAAAATTTCTTTTGGGTAAAGCTCTATTTATGTAGGTGAAATAAGTTTTATTAAGAAGATTGTTAGCCTCAAAAGAAATATATAATTTATGAGTTTTTTGTAAATTAAATTCTCTCGAAATTGTCAAGTCTAAGAGGTAGTAGTTTTCTAAAGATAGAGTATTGGTGTAATTGGTAAATTTTTCTGAAATATATTGCTGATTTATTATAAACTCAAACCATTGTGTTTCAATTTTTGTACTATTATAAATACTGGTCATAGGAACATAGACTAACTGTACTGATTCTTCAAGCTTTGTAATTCTAGTAAAATTATAACTCAAAGCATTCTGTATCGTCAAATTATTAGTAAAAGTGTATTTCAAAGATAAGTCATTGGTAAATCCTCTAGAATATACTTTTCCTATATTCTTAGGTTCCCAAAAACCTTGATTGCTTGGTTGCCATTGAATATAATTTTCAGATAAGATATTAAAGACTTCCATTTTATTGCGGAAATAGAATTTATTTTCTTTTTTTAATGGTTTAAAATCTCTTTCAATAATAAAATTAAAATTAAAATTATGCGCATATTCTTCTTGTAAATTGATGTTTCCTCCAGGGTTCCAATAAAGATCATTCAAACTAGGGAAATGCACTTTTCGACTATAATCAAATAGTAAAAGAACTTTTGCTGGTAAATTTTGTTTGAAATATTTTATTTCTAAACTTGGTAGAACTTGAGAAAAATTTGAGTTTACAATAATTTCTGCTAGCGAAACCTTCAGTGCGAAACCTTTTAATACTTTATATCGTAAACTTGGTTTTAGATAAAACTTATTTCTCCAAGTATCTTTATTGTAATTATTTGAAAACCCAGTTTCTAAAATATTATCTACGTTGATGGTGAAATCTAAGTGCTGAATAAGTTTTTTTTCAACCAATAAATTAGTTTGCCAAGAATTTGAACCATATTCTATAATTGTACTAGTTTTTGATAGTTTTACTTTTTGTAATTGATGAACAAAAGAAGTACTTAGCTGAAAGTTATATTGTTTTTCTACATCAAATTTTCGCCATTCCAACTTTCCTAAATACAAATTATCTTTTTGATTTCTAGTACTTGAAAATTGATAAATAGTAGGCGCAATATTTCTATTTGCATAAAAAATTTTTGCAAACAATCTTAATTCATTATTTTTCTTCAACTTGAAACCATTAATTTGTTCAAAATGAAGACTCATTGTCTCTCCATTTTTAAGGAAAATTTCTTGTTGGTTTCTTAATGATTTATTTAAGTATTTAAAATGATTGAAATTATAACTAAATGACGCATTAGAATTGGAATACAGTTTTTTGTTTTTACTGAATTCATAAGAAACTCCTTGATTAAAACTACCAAAACTACTTACTGAACTGATAAGTTTAAACTGTCTTTTTCTATAGTAATCAAAATTGTTTTTTAAAGAAACCTCTCCCGCTATATTGTCGCTATTATCTTCCTTAAGCATTAATGTCGTGTTATTTCCAATAGAAACGGTTGATACATCTGCTTGTCCTAGCAATGGAGAATTAATATTTACACCATTCCAGCTTACATTTGTTTGCGAAGCGTTAAATCCTTTTACAGATATAGTACTTACTTGTCCTTCTCCATATTTTTTAAGACTAATATTACTCTTATTATCCAATATTTTTTCTAGTGTATTAAACGGCATTCTTTTGTTTCCTACTAATTCAAAAATAGCTTCTTTTAGATTGAGATTATCACTTGTTTGCCTTGAAGCAGAGACATATACACTATCTACTTCTAGTAATAGTGGAATACTATCTTTTACTTGTGAAAAAATATTCAAAAAAGAAAAGCTAAATAGAAATATGAATGATAATTTTTCCAATTAATTAATCATTATTTTACTCACTAGCTCATCATTAATTTTAAGGATGTAAATTCCTTTTTCAATGTTTTGGGTTTCAATTGAAATACTTTGAGAAAAATATTGAAAAAATAATTGTTCTCCGAGTAAAGAAAAAATGACAATAGAACTATTTATAATACTCGTTTCTACAAAAAATGAACTATTCTGTTTTACAGGATTAGGGTAAACATTTATAGAGTAATTATTAGATTTTTCTATTTCGGTATTGAGTGGATTATTCAAAGTCGTATCTACATTTGGTTGATTCAAAGCGCCAATAGCATTTAAATCAAATCCGCCAGAAGAAAAAGCAGTAGGATATGGGTCGTTGATGATATTATGATGACTATCAAAACTTGCAAAATTGCTATCAATGTTACCAACTACATCAATAATTTTTATAGACAAAATACTATCAATCCCTAATTCTTCTAAATCGAAAGGCGTACCATAATTCATTGGGTATTTTCCTGCAAGATTATTTACATAAGTACAATTAGAAGTTTCAAAACTCATTTTTTGAAAGATATTATCTATATTACTAGTAGATTCAAAAGGAATAAAGTTTATACCATCTTCAGAAACTTCAACTTTTGCTAATTCCATGAAGTAGAAATTTTTCTCTGAACCTTCTTGTGAGAATCCATTTTCAAAAACTGCAAAATCAGCACCAATTACATTATAAATAGGAAAAGGAAATTTCATTATGGCAAAGCCAGCATCTCCTAAAGAAACTATTTGATTGTTAGCCAAACCAGTTGCGCTCATGTTTGTACCTATACTTGTTTTCCCTAAAATAGTGTCAGATATATCCTGCCAACCTCTTTCTATTTGAACTTCATTTGCCCAAAACGAAAAATTTATATCATTTTTGTAAATTGCTGTCGTGTTTAATTCTTGTGGCCCTGGAGCAAATTGAGAAAGGAGACTTTGGGGCATAAAAAAGCAGGAGAGAGTTAAAAATACTATGAAATTTTTTTTCTTCCTTGCCTTATACATTTTACTTAGTTTTTCTTGGGTAAAATGATATCTTTATTTAACGAGAAACTTAACACTAGTAGTTCCTTGGTTGGTATAGATTAATATAAAGTAAATGCCTTTCTTTATATTTTCCAAACTTATGCTAGATTCTTTGGAAACTTTAATATTAGCACCTAAAACATTAGTAATAATTGCTTTTTCAAACAATAAATTAGAAACATTTATATTAATAAAATCCATAGCTGGATTTGGGTAAACACTTATTTTGTTTTTGAGTAGTAAATCGTCAATACCTGTTAAACTCTTTAATAAAACATGTACAATAGAAGTACTACAAGCTCCTGAAGCATCACAAGCAGTATATGTGAAATAATCAGTAGTTGCTATTCCTGAAACACGCGTGTATTTAATTTCTTGACCATCTACCACCGCCATTGCTCCAGCAACGTTTGGTATACTGATGTTTGTTATTGTTAGTTGCTCGTTATCAGCATCTGTATCATTGTCTAAAACAGCTAATTGGTAGTCATTTACTGCTTCATCATAAATAAATTCATAATTGTCATCCATGGTAACCGGAGCATTATTTGGTTTAAAAACTAAAGCAATAGCTTCTGGAGAAATGCCAATAGAAATAGTATCTTCTGTCATTTCATTTGAAACGATTAATGAACCATAAGAAGAATAATCTGATGCAGTATAAATAGCAGTTTCGTTACTTGGGTCATAAGCAATTGCTACACCAGCTAAATCTTTTGCACTTAGTGCAAAAGATTCGTCAGCTAAATCTAAATAACCTGCTTTACCATTTAAATCTAAATATAATTTAGAACCTTGTTTCATTAAACTTTTAGTAAAAGAAGGTAAAGATATTTCAGTAATTGAATCTGTTCCAATTTCAATTTTTAACACTTTGCTTGAACCTTTACAAACAGCATAAATATAATTTCCTTCATTATAAAGTTTAGAAATTCCGGCACCTGCATTGCCTAGTTCTATCGTTCTGTAGTATTCGCCAGTATTCGCGTTAGCAATAATTATTGAACCAATTGAATCTGTATAATTTAAAGCAGATAGTTCTTGTCCAACATACAAGGTATCATTTAAAGATAAACCACCTTTACATTCTACACTTGCTTCTGTAACTGCAAATTCAAAAGCTAAAGTGCTCTTATTAAAAGCATATACATTACTATCAGACTGTCCATAAGCATTTCCTACAAAAACATAATTATCATCTACGAAAATAGATTCATAATTTGCGCTAACTCCAGGAAAAGTAACCTCTGCAATTCTTGTTTTTGTCTCTAAATCATAAGATACTATTATTGATTGTGCTGCTACAAATGCTGTAGTCCCATCTATCAAAATATCTTGGATAGAATTTGTTCCAATAGTATCAAAAACTTCATATGTTTTAGTAACTAAATCATATGATGCTATGTTTGATGCTTCTGAACCATAAGATTCTCCATTGAGAATAATTACTTCGGTAGCTATTTGTGTTTGAGCATTTAACATACCGATAGATAATGTAGTAATTATTGCGAATAAACTAAAGTAGATTTTTTTCATTTTTTAAATTTTATGTTTAAAAGAAAAAAATGAAAGAGACTCAACCCTAAAGGTTATTAGACTCCTTCACTAATTTTCCCGTTAGTGTCGAAATTGGCTTTTAGTGGCAGGTATCTGACTTTTCCTTTTTTTAGGATCTACAGTTGCGGGCACAGTTTTAGTTTTTCCTACTAAATTCCCTTTTAATTTTTAGAATAAATTCTAAAACACCATTTAAAGTTATACAAATGTAATTAAATAATTGTTGTTTGACTTGTTTTAATATTTTTTTAATAATTTTTTTGTTTCATTAGCTGTTATCTTTTAATATATTGAAGTTTAGTCCAAAATTGGCCACTAGTACCATAACCAATTTTCGCATTTTCATCATGGTCAAATAGACTAATTATACTCCGCATGCCTGATGATAATTGACCAGTATTTGATTGCTCATTTGTCTTTATAGTAAAAAAGAAACAAAGTATTAAGAAGGAAGTTTTATACATAGTACTTTAATTTGCTTACTCTATAAATGGGATTTCTAGCGTTGAAATATTCTTGCAATCAATAATAACTTAAATAAAATGTTTTTTTGAAGCAGGAAATTTGAACAATTCTAGAGTATAAATTCAAAAAAGTAATCGTATATTTGAATAAATAAAAATAAGGAAATAGACTTAAGCAATATTAAATCAAAATTGCCATTTCTGGAGAGTATTTGTCAAGTGAAATTCTGAACATTCGAAAGTGATGGAAGTTCCGAAATCTAGATAAAGTTGACTTGGGTCTAAAAAATAACTTTACGTTAAATGAAAAAGGAATCAAAAATAAAATGGGATTATAGAAATGAAATTAATAAGCCAATCAAATCTGGTTCATTAATACTTTCAGAACCTTTTATGTTAGACCCCTCATTTAATAGATCTGCTTGTTTTGTCGTGAGTCACAATAAAAAAGAAGGGACTTTTGGTTTTATTTTAAACAAAGAAACAGGAGAAACGCTTTCTTCTTTATTGGAAACGGATATTGATTGGCCTATCTATTATGGTGGTCCAGTAGAAACAGATACTTTGTTTTTTCTTCACAATAATTCTTTTGATTTGAAAGATTCTATAAAAATTACTGATAGTTTGTTTTGGCATGGAAATTTTGAAGAACTTGTTTCAAAAATTAGAAATGGAGAAGTAAAACAATCAGATATACGATTTTTTGTTGGCTATTCTGGCTGGGATGGCGGTCAATTAAGAAGAGAAATAATTGAAAATTCTTGGATTGTTAGTGATTTAGAGAATGAAAACATATTTAGTGATCCAAAAAATATTTGGAATGATACGCTAAAAGAAATGGGTGGAATTTATAAGGAATTTTCCAATTTTCCCATTGATCCTAATTTGAATTAATGAATACTATGAAAACAATATGTATTTTAATACTAGCGATTAGTCTCGTTAATTTACTTCCTGCTCAAATTAGTGAAGGCGGTAAACCATATTCTTTTTTGCATTCTTTAAAAGATAATGTAGCTGTTAAAAATTTAGTGTCGGTTTCTGAAAAATGGAAACAAGAAACTGAAAAAAATTCTTTAAATAATGGGACATTAGAATTAATAGCTCAAAATATCATTACAGATTATAATCCTTACAATTCAGGAACTTGGGAAATTTTAAAAAATGGAGATAGAATTTGGAGATTAAAAATTACTGCTCAAAAAGCAATAGGTCTTAATCCTCTTTTTAAAGATTTTTATTTACCTGTTGGTTCAAAGTTATTTATTTATAGTGCAGATACTAAACAAGTATTAGGGGTATACACAGATTTTAACAATGACAAATCTAAAATGTTTTCAACTGAAATTATTTTTGGAAACAGCATGATTTTAGAATATTTTGAACCAAGAGAGCAAGTAAATAAAGGATTTTTCACTATTGAAAAAGTAGGTAGTTTTTTTAAAAATATTACAAATTACAAAAACACTGATGATTTTGGAGATAGTGAAGCTTGTCACGTAAATATAAATTGTAGTCCAGAAGGAGATGATTGGCAAGATGAGAAGAAAGGTGTAGCCAGAATATTAGTTACTTCTTCTCAAGGGCAAGGTTGGTGTACAGGTTCTTTGGTAAACAATACTAATTTAGATTGTAAACCTTATTTCCTGACAGCTTATCATTGCGGTAACAATTCTACGGCAAATCATTTTAATCAATGGGTTTTTTATTTTGATTACGAATTTAATACTTGTACTAATAGTACAGAACCAAGTTGGAATACTATAAATGGAGCTTCAGTAGTAGCTAGAGCTAATGATTTAATTTCAACAAATATAAGTTCTGATTTTCTTTTATTAGAATTGAATCAAGTTGTTCCACAAAATTATGATGTATATTATAATGGCTGGAATTTACAGAGTACTGGGCCAGCTTCGGGAGTGTCAATTCATCATCCAGCTGGAGACGTAAAAAAGATTTCGGGCTATAGCTCTACGCTTTCTACAGAGGGTATAAGTTGGTCGGGCAATGGTTATTCTGTAGATACGGGTCAAACTCATTGGAGTGTTGCTTGGGCTACTACGGCAAATGGCCATAGTGTTACAGAAGGTGGGTCATCAGGCTCTGCTCTTTTTAATAATAATGGCTATATTATTGGTACGCTAACAGGAGGATCTTCAGCCTGTGTTGTAAATGGGAATGATACAGGACCTGACAAGCTCGACCAATATGGTAAAATGAGCTATCATTGGGAGTCTAATAGCACTTCTCAAAGTAGGCAATTGAAACCTTGGTTAGACCCTATAAATTCTGGTGTAAACTTACTAGGAGGAACATATTTTCCTTGTACTGCAGCTACTACAAATGATGCTTCTTTAATAGAAATAATTAATCCAAAAGGAGATTTGTGCGATAATTTTTTTACACCACAAGTCATATTGAAAAACAATGGAGCCGCTTTATTGACAAATGCTACTATTTCTTATCAATTAAATGCAGAAAATCCTGTTAACATGAATTGGACGGGTAGTTTAATAAAAGGGAATTCTGAAACCGTTATTTTATCTAGTGGTGTTTCCAATATTTCCAGTAATATCATTACTATGACCGTTAGTAATCCAAATGGAATGATAGATGAAGACAATTCTAATAATTCAATTTTTTCAAGCTTCAATGCAAATGTTCAAAAAGAGTTACCTCTCATAGAAAGGTTTGAATCGAGTACATTCCCTAGTTTAAGTTGGTTTGTTGCCAATCCAGATAATGATAGAACTTGGGAAGAATTTACAGATTTTGGTTCTTTTAACACGAGTTCTACATGTATGTATTTAGACAATTGGGACTATGAAGCGAACGGTCAGTTTGATTGGTTTGTTTCTGATTCTTATGATTTAAGCGATACCACAAATAACGAATTGTATTTTGACCTAGCTTATACTTATTATCATCAAACGAATGGAACGAATATTTCTTATGATTCTTTAGGAATAGCATTCTCTTTAGATTGTGGCGAGAACTATTTTTGGCTTTGGAAAGATGGTGGCGAAAGCTTAGCGACTCTTCAAGGAGGCTTAGGAGAAGAGTTTTTTCCGCAAACAAATGAATGGAAATCTAAAGTAATACCATTAGGAGATGCTATTATAGGTGAGCATTCTGTAGTGTTTGCTTTTATAGCAGAAAATGGTTATGGGAACAATTTATATATAGATAATATTGGCATTGGAAATGAACTTTTAGGCGTTAAAGAGGAACTCGCTTTGTTAAATGAATTAGAATTATTTCCAAACCCTTCAAACAACTTTATTAATCTAAATCTTCTATTGGAAAAGAAAACTCCGATTAGTTATAAAGTATATAATACAATAGGACAAAATTTATTTTCTAATAGCATAAATACATCTAATTTACAAGAAACTATAAATATGACTAAGTATTCAAAAGGACTATATTACATAAAAGTTGAAGCAGCTGGAGAACAAAAAATAATTAAGTTTATCAAAGAATAACTAGTTATGACTTTTGTCACATAAAACAAAACACGAACTATCTTGGGTTTTACGTAAGTAAGTTCATAAGATGCATCTGAAAAGTAAGCTGCTCATAAACTTAATGACATCTTAAAAGATAATTTACCTAATTTTGATTTTTAAGATTAGTAATAAAACGATTATATTTCGTTAATAATGTAAATAGAATAATTTCTCTTATTTTTGCATCAATGAATTTTATAAAATTTCTTTTTTCAAAAACATTTATTATCAATTTAGGATTAGTTGTTTTAGCAACTATATTTGCTGTTTTTGTTCTATTTAACTGGCTAGGCACATACACCAACCATGCTGAGTATATTACTTTAAATGACTTGTCTGGTTTAACTTTAGTACAAACTATTGACATATTAGAAGATAAGAAATTGAATTATTTTGTCATAGACTCGAACACTTATAAGAAAAACGTGCCTCATAAATCAGTAATTAGTCAAGAACCATTAGCTTTAGATAAAGTAAAAGAAGGTAGAATAATTTATTTATATGTAAGTACCAATAAACCACCGATGGTCGAAATTCCTTTTTTAGCAGGGTCTTATAGTAAAGATGCAGGAATTAGGATGTTACAAAACAAAAAATTTAGGATTGGAGATGTTGTTTTTGAACCGTCAGATTCTGAAGGAGATATCTTAGCACTATTAATAGATACTGCTGAAGTTGAAAAAGGACAAATGGCACCAGAAGGGACCGAAATAAGATTAGTAGTTGGTGGTGGCTTAACAGGAAACAAAATTTCAACGCCTTGTTTGATCGGAAAAACTTTTGATGAAGTAGGATTTGTATTACGTTCTTCAGATCTGAATATTGGTTATGTGGATTATGGTAAAAATAGTTTAACAGACACTGCTAGTGCAATTGTTTATAAACAAAAACCAAACCCTTATGAAGCTATTAGAATTGGTGAACCTATTGATGTTTTTCTAATTCAAGAATTACCATATGATATCAATAAATGTGAATCGGATTCGTTATAATACAATATAGTCATAAATGAAAAACATACTTTTAATAATTTTATCTATTTTTAGTTTTTTGCTTTTTGCACAAGATGAGTTTATTGTGCCGTTAAAAGTAAATACGAATTTGTATTATCAAACTAAAGCGTTTCATAATGTCCTAAAAAAAGAGTTTGTTGAAGACAATATTATCGTAACTTCAGATAGTATTTCATTACCGTTTATAGATGATTTTTCTAGAAATACTTTAAAACCTTATGATTTTAATACCGTAATTGTTAACGATACTATTCAGTATGCTTACGGAACTTGTATAGACAATGAATTTGCAACGCTAACTACAGGATTTCAAACTAGCCAATCTTATTATTTCTTTTATGATACGCTTGCCCAACAAGTAGATTCAATTGCTTTAAATCCTATTATTGTTGAAGAATATTCGAATGGAACTTGTTTTCCGAATGAAACAGGAACGACAACTTACTGGCCATCGTTTTACAGGTCGGTAGATTCCAACTTCAATACAGTTACTGGTTTTAAAATAGATTCAATCTTAATAACACCAGATGTCACTTTAGATATTGCAACAATCTATTTTGCAACTATGCCATCAACTGTAAATTGGATGGACAATTTTGCTTGGTGGAATACAACCAATCCAATCGATCCAATTTCTATTGGAGTAGCTACTTTAGATGGTTTAAATCAATTTGGTTTGCCTTATAATAAAACGGTTACCAACGCTTATGGAAAAGCAGATGTATTAACTTCAAAACCAATAGATTTAAGTCTTTTAAGTGTTTCAGATGATGTTTATTTGAGTTTCTTTTATCAAGCAGGTGGAATTGGAGACTTGCCAAACAATGAAGATTCATTGGTAGTAGAATTTAAAGGAGCCGATGATGTTTGGCAATGGGTATGGTCTACAGATGGAACTGCTTCAACCGATTTCAAGCAAATATATATTCCTATTTACAATACGACTTTTGATTCATTAATTTATTCAAATACAGCATTTCAATTTAGATTTAGAAACTATGCAAGCCTTTCTGGAAACAATGATTTATGGAATATTGATTATGTTCGTTTAGATAAAAATAGACAGCCAAACACCTTAGATACTGTCATTAGAGATATCACTATGTTGTACGATTTCCCCAATTATTTACAGAATTTTTCTATGTTACCATGGAAACAAATGGAAGCAGGAGCAGATCAATTTATAGATACAATCAAAATTCCGGTAAGAGATAACGGACAAGTAGAAGGCTTAGTCGCTGGAAATTTCCCTTTAGATGTAAGTGTGACAAATACAGATACTATTTATAATGAAATAGGTTCGAGTTTTAATACCGTTTTAGGGCAAGAAATAAAAGAACATGAAATTTTACCTTTTACAAATTTCACTTTACCAACTATTACCAATACAGATAGCTTATATTTTCATGCCGAAATGGTTTTAGGCGCAGTAAATAGAAATTTATTACTAGCAAACGATACCATCAAAAGTGAAATACTATTTCATAATATTTTAGCTTATGATGATGGTTCAGCAGAAAGAGCTTATGGCGTAAGCGGTGGGGGAACAGAAGTAAAGCGTTTTGCGTATGAATTTAATGTTGCTGTTCAAGATACTTTAGCTGCCATCCAGATTCATTTTTCAAATATAGATATCAATGTAGCTGATTTAGTTTTTTCATTTTTCGTATGGGACAGTTTAGAAATTGGTATTTCTGAAGATTCTATAGTTCATCAAATAGGAAGTATAGAAAACAAAAAGGCTGTTTATCTAGATGAAAAAAATAGTTTCGCAACCTTTGTATTTAATGCTCCTATTATTGTAACAGACAAGTTTTATATAGGTTGGGCTCAAATAGACAATAGAAACTTACAAATTGGCTACGATTTAAATTCTACCAAAGGAAGAGAACATATGTATGTTTTTACAGCGAATACTTGGAAAGCTTCTACTATTAATTTAAAAGGCTCTCCAATGATTAGAGCAGTCTTAGATGGTGACTATCCTATTCCTCCTCCAACGCCAACAAGCATAAATACGGTAGAAAAGCTAGAGTATATTAAAGTATATCCAAATCCTACAAACAATTATTTAAATATTGAAATGCCAACATCTTTAGATAGTTATATTGTTCGTATTTTTGATTATGCTGGAAAAGTATTATTTGTAGAAGAAAATACGCAAAAAATTGATGTGACTCATTTAACGAAAAGTATCTACTTTTTACAAATAGAAGATACAAATACTGGCAAGAATTATGCTAGTCGTTTCGTGAAAAATTAAGAGAATTTTTAATGAAAAAAACCTTTATTCTTTTATTTATTTTAATAAGTAGCTTTTCTTTTTCGCAAGAGAAAGTATATGATTTATTTGAAACGCAGGAAGTCATTACCGTTGACGGAGTATTGGATGAACATATTTGGGAACGTTTTCCTATCGCTACAGATTTTACGCAAAACTATCCTACAGATACCTTATTAGCCAGTTCAAATACTAAGGTGAAAATGTGCTATAATGATAAGTTTCTTTATGTAAGTGCTGTCTGTTACAATAACGGGAATACGAATTATGTAGTTAATTCTTTTATTAGAGATTTTTCATTTCCTAGAACAGATGCTTTTGCTATTTTTCTTTCTCCTTTACAAGACAAAACTAATGGTTTAAGTTTTTCAGTTAACCCTTATAATGTGCAAAGAGATGGTTTAGTTTCTTCAGCAGGTGCTTTTGGTGTAACTACTTCTTGGAATCAAAAGTGGTATTCTGAAGTAAAGCAATATGGAAATTATTGGACTTTAGAAATGGCTATTCCATTAAATATTTTGAATTATAAAAAAACGAGTACAACTTGGGATATGAATTTCGCAAGAAATGATTTGAAAGTAAATGAAACAAGTACTTGGACAAAAGTTCCTTTAGGTAGAAATGTAGCGTCTGTTAATTTTTATGGAAAATTAGTATGGAAAGATGAATTACCAAAACCTAAACCGAATATTAGCATAGTTCCTTATTTGAGTGCTGGTGGAATTGCACATTTTGAAAATAATAAATTTAAAGATCAAAAAAACTTATCGAATATTGGCTTGGATGCTAAAATTGGTGTGACTAACACCTTAAATTTAGATGTAAGTATTAATCCAGATTTTTCCAATACTGAAGTAGATGAGCAAGTAATTAATTTAGAAAGATTTAGTATTTTTTTACCTGAAAAGCGATTGTTTTTCACAGAAAATAGCGATTTGTTTGCAGGCTTTGGTTTTAGTAAAATTAGACCGTTCAATTCTCGAAGAATAGGTTTAGATACCGATATTATTGGTGGCTTAAGATTAAGTGGAAATTTAACAAAAAAAATGCGAATGGGCGTGATGAATATCCAAACACAAGGAACCGCAGATGCTAGACAACTAAAAAGCCAAAACTATGCGGTTGTAGCCGTTAAACAAAATATTTTAGGTAATTCTAGTATCGGTGGAATATTTGTCAATAAACAAGCTTTTAACGGTTTTTCTGCTTTAGAAGACCAAAGGAATACTATGGCAGGAATAGATTTCAACTATTACTCGAAAAATAATAAGTGGAAAGGGAAAGCTTTTTATCATCAAGGTTTTAATCAAAAATTTGGGATAACTAATTCGGCTAATGCTATTTGGTTAAATTTTAATGATACGCGTTGGAATGTAAGTTACAATCACGAATATGTAGGAGAAGGATATGATGCAGAAGTAGGTTTTGTTCCTAGAAAAGGTTATTTCCGTTTTGAACACACTTTTGGCAGAAGCTTTTATTATAAAAAAGGAAAAATTAATTATCAGAAAATCAGTACTTATTATAGCCAATATTGGGAGAAAGGTGCGGTATCAACAGATAGATATAATAGTTTGTATTATAAAGTACAAATGAACAATAGTTCTTATTTTGGTGCTAAACTAGTCAATCAACAAACAAGACTAGAAAATCCATTTGATGTAGTAAATAAAGGGACTCCAATTGAAAGTGGTAATTATCTTTATTCTTCAGGTGAAATATTTTATTATTCAGATTATAGAAAAGCTTTCACTTATAGTGGAAAGGTAAATTTTGGTCAATTTTATAAAGGAAACAAATTAACAATGAATGCCACTTTAGATTACCGTTTTAGACCAAAGGCAACAGTTGGGTTGAACTTTACAAGAAATGAGATAAGATTTCCTGAAGGACAGCAAGATGGTTTTATTACTTTGATAGGAGCGCAGTTTAAAATATCTTTTAATAAGAATATGCATTGGGCTACTTTTGTTCAATACAACACTCAAGCAGATAATTTCAATATTAATAGTAGAATTCAATGGCGTGTAGCACCCATGTCAGATATCTTTTTAACCTATACAGATAACTATGATATTGTGTTTAACCAAAAGAATAAAGCCATTGTTTTAAGATTTAATTATTGGTTTGGATTGTAATTTATTCCACAAAAAATGCTAGAAGGTTTAGATAAATATTACCGAAAACACATTCTCTCAAAATCTACTTTTGTACAAGGAAAGCAATGCAAAAAAATGATTTATTTGAATAAGTATAAGCGAGAAGAAAGAAAGAAATATTCTAAGCAAACGGAAGTATTATTTACTTTCGGTAAAGAATTTGAACAAGCTTTCCGAACAAAATTTTCAGATAGTTTTCATTTAGAAGAAGCCGTTGAAAATAAGTTTCATTTATATGCAGGTTACACAGAAAAACTTCTGAAAGAAAAAACACATACAACACTTTTTGAAGCAGGTGTGATTTATGATGAAGTCCTTGTTTTAACAGATGTTTTACAAATGAATGAAGACGATTCTTATACTATTTATGAAGTGAAATACACCAACAAATTAAAGCCTGTTGTTATTTGGGATTTATCTTTACAGTATTATATTTGTAAAAAGAAATTAGGAAATATTGAAAGTTTCAATGTTGTTTTGAAAGGGCAAAAAGGAAAGTTTAAAATTACCGATTTAACTAAAATGCTCGAAAGAAATTTTGAACAAATAGAACAAGAAATTAAAGAATTTAAAAAAATCTTAAAACAAGAATCTGCACCAGAAGTTGAAATTGGTAGTCAATGTTTTAGACCTTACGAATGTGTATTTTTCGATTATTGTAGGAAATGATTGGCTAGAAGCCAATAGTGAAAAATAATTGCTATGAGACCAACCCGTAAAATATACTAATTTTTAAAAGAAATGAATCAATTAGGTATTTCCTATTGACATCTTAATTATATTTGGCATTCAACTAATGAAAAATAAAACTTTAGATATTGAATCAGTTGTTTTTGAGAATAAAACGAAGGTGAGTATCAATGAGTAATTAATAGTTTAGGAAAATTAGATAGATCAGATAGTCCTATTTTATATGGCATGAGCCATTTTTTTTTAAGATTGATGTATAATAAAATTGCAAACGAAAGCTTTGCGAAAAGCTTAAACAATAATAACATGAAGTATAAACAAATAGACAATCAACTATTTAAGAACAATAGAGAACGTTTTATAGCGCAAATGGAACCCAATTCAATCGCTATTTTCTGTTCAAATGATGAAATGCCAAGAAACGGAGATACAACTTTTCCTTTTAGGCAAGGATCTGATATTTTTTACCTTTCAGGTCTAGATCAAGAAGACACTTACTTAATACTTTACCCAGATGCATTAGTAGATTCTTTTAAAGAAATTGCATTTGTAAAAGAGACCAATGAACATATTGCTGTTTGGGAAGGAGAGAAGTACACGAAAGAAAAAGCAACGGAAGTTTCTGGTATAAAAACAATTACTTGGAATGATCAGTTTTTAGGTGCTCAAACTATGAGTATGTTAAACCAAGCAACGACCGTTTATTTGAACTTAAATGAAAATGATCGTTCGGCTACTAATTTGCCAACAAATGATATTCGCTTAATGAATCAGTTGAAGGAAAGATACCCTTTACATAATTTCAAGCGTTCTGCTTCTATTATGGCAACATTAAGAGCTATAAAACAAGAAAAGGAAGTAAGTCTTATGCAAACCGCTTGTGATATTACTGAAAGTACTTTTAGAAAAATTCTATCTTTTGTAAATCCAGGTATTATGGAATATGAAGTAGAAGCGGAAATTATTGCTAACTTCATTAGGAATAGAGCTAACGGACATGCTTATAGTCCAATTATTGCTTCTGGAGCAAGTGCGTGTGTTTTACACTATGTAGAAAATAATAGAGAATGTAAAGATGGCGATTTGTTATTGATGGATTTCGGTTCTGAATATGCAAATTATGCTTCTGATATGACAAGAACAATTCCAGTAAATGGAAAATTTTCTGCTCGTCAAAAAGAAGTTTATAATGCTTGTTTAGGTGTGTTTTATGAAGCGAATAACTTAATGAACCCTGGACAAACATTGGCAGAATACAATGGAGAGGTTTTTAAAGTAATGCAATCAGCTTTAATAGATATCAATTTGATAGATAAATCTGCAGATGATAAAACGAAAGCAGGTTTAACAAAAAAGTATTTTCCACATGGCACAAGTCATTATTTAGGACTAGATGTTCATGATATTGGTAATAGATATGCTAAAATGGAAGAAAATATGTGTTTCACCATTGAGCCAGGAATCTATATTAGAGAAGAAAATTTAGGAATAAGAATCGAAAATGATTTTATTGTAAAATCAGGAAAGAATATTGACTTGATGAAAAACATTCCGATTACAGTAGAAGAAATTGAAGGTTTGATGAACTAGGACTAATTGCCAATATCAAAAAAATGGAATCATATTTGTAAGATTACATCTTATCAGCCGACTTTATAATAGAAAATAAAATAGAAAAACATGAAATTTATAAAAATAATAATTGTTCTAGCTCTTGTATTTACAACAGCAACAGCATTTACACCGAAGAAAGTTATAAACCCAGAGCCAAAAGCTAAGGAGTTAAAATGGCATACAGATTTTGAAGAAGCTAGATTGTTAGCTTTGAAAGAAAACAAAGTAGTGTTTGGGTTTTTTACTGGAAGTGATTGGTGTGGATGGTGTACAAGATTAAAAATTAATGTTTTTGATAAACCAGCTTTTATAGATTGGGCAGCTAAAAATGTTGTTTTATTGGAATTAGATTTCCCTAGAAGAACTCAATTACCAGCAAAGTTAAAAGAGCAAAATCAGGGTTTAGCACAAGCTTTTCAAGTAAGAGGATATCCTACGGTTTGGTTGTTTAATGCAGCGGTAAATAAAGAAACAAATAAAGTAGAATTACAAGCTTACGGAAGTGGTGGTTATCCATCAGGAGTTACACCTGGTAAAGAGGAAGTGAAATTTATTGCTGACATGGATAACATTTTAAAGAATAGATAAACGTTAATAAGTTAATGATGCTGTAACAGGATCTCATGATGAGTTTTTAGTTTCTACGGCAGATAGGGTTTTCCAATTCCAGAAAATATAGATTTTAAAATAGCTGCTGCTAGTATAGAAGGTGCGTATTATGCGTATACTTTTATTCAAAAAACAAATATTCAAGCTGGTCAAAAAATATTTATAAATGGTGCTTCAGGAGTTATAGGTTCTGCTTTACTTCAATTTATAAAACAATATGATATAGAAATAACCGTAACTTTTAGTACAAAAGACATAGCTTTAATTAAATCTTTAGGAGCCGATAAAGTATATGATTACACAAAAGAAGATTTTACTGATACGCTAGCGCAATATGATTTTATTTTTGATACGGTTAGTAAAAGTACTTTTGGGAAATGCGAAGCTTTATTAAGTAAAAACGGTATTTACATTTCTTCTGAATTAGGCCCTTATGCACAGAATATATTTTATCCTTTATTGAATTTTATTTTTAGTAAAAAAGTGATATTTCCGATTCCTTATAGTCCAAAAGAAACAATTCCTTATATCAGTAATTTACTTACAAAAGGTATTTTTAAACCAGTAATAGACAGAGAATATCCTTTAGGTGATATTTCAGCAGCATACGAATATGTAATTTCTGGAAAGAAAGCAGGAAATGTGCTTATCAATATCATTTAAGAGGATTTAATATACACTTCTAAAACTAGGCAGTTCGATATAAATCCAATTGCTTTTTCATTAAAGGTCTAAAAATAAAAGGAAAATAAGATAGCATTAACATCATTGGATAGCCAAAAGGCAATAAGGGGCTATCTTGCTTTGAGTCCAAAACTTGAAATGGCTTAGCACCCATATGATGATGATCCGAATGCCTGGTTAATTCAAATAATAAAACTCTACCAATGACATGGTCAGAATTCCAAGAATGCTTAGGTTTTACTTTTTCATAGATGCCATTTTCTTGTATTTCTCTTCTTAAACCATAGTGCGCAAAATAATTTTGGGCCTCTAAAACTGAAATACCATAAATACTAGTTACAAAATAGATGAGCATTGTTTTGAACCCAAATAAAATAAAAATAGCAACGAATAGTAATAGCGGCAATAATGTATAAAGAATCATAGGATTCCATAAAGTGTTTTTACCTTTAGCTTTTAATTTGTTAGCCTCTAGTTTCCAAGTTTTAAAATAACCACCTATTTGAGACCTTACAGCAAAGAAATAAAAATTGTCATCTTCTTCTGCAGAAGTTAAATCTGCGGGTGTTCCAATATCTCTATGATGCGCCCCATTATGATAAGGTACAAAATGATTTTGAACAGAAGTGGTTAACATAACATGTGCTAAAAACATTTTAAATGGCTGATCTGTTTTATGGCCTAATTCATGACCTACATTAATTCCATTGACGCCTAAAATAGTTCCCATCATCAACATACTGGCTATGAGATCTGATGTTGATATTACAGGATTAGAAATAGTGATTAAAAAAGTGTAAATAACAAATAGGTATAAAGGGACTATCAAATACAAGGTTAAATCAAAGATGAAAGTTTCTTGGGCTTTTTCTTTTTCTACTTTATTAAAATTGTAAGTGTTTTGAGGGAGTAATTGCTCAAATAGTGGAACAATAAAGTATAAGAATAACAAGCCGAAATAAGCATAAATTCCTGTAGAATAGAACGTGTAAATCCCCAATAAAGGAACAGTGTAGGCTGCAAAGTATTTAAATTTATCCATAAAATAGTTATTTTTAAGTAAATAATTGAACTAACTGTACAAATATAGTTTTATTTATTCTGAAACCAAAGAAGGAGTTATTATAACTAGTTTTACCAGGAGTCAGTTAATTTAATATGAACAGGCTTAATAAAGAGCTGAAAAATTATATAGACTAAACACTAAACTCTCTCCACTTCATTTGTAGAGTTAACAAAAAATATTACCTAACGCCTAAGTATTTATGAATTTGAAGGGTTAATCTCCAAGTTGGGTTTTCTTTAACGTAATTAATCATGGAAGGCATTAATTCTTCATTAACATCCCATTCTGGTTGAATATATAATAAACAGCTGTCTGAGCACATTGCTGCATTTTTTTCAGCAAATCTATAATCATTTTCTCTAGAAATGACTACTTTCAATTCATTAGCTTCTATTAAGATTTCTGGTTTAGCTTTCTTGAATTTTTTTGGTGAAACACATATCCAATCCCAGTTTCCTGTAAGTATGTGTGCTCCCGCAGTTTCTAAATGGGTCTCTTTTCCTAAAGAATGAATAAAATCAGTTAACTCAACTAAATTGTACATTAATGGTTCGCCACCGGTTACAATAACTATTTTAGCATTACTGAGTTTTAGATTTTTCCCCAATTCATTTATATCCAATAAGTTATGAATTTCAGCATCCCAGCTTTCTTTTACGTCACACCAAGGACAATTAATATCACAACCACCCAAACGTATGAAGTATGCGGGCTTACCTTGGTGAAATCCTTCTCCTTGGATAGAGTCGAAATCTTCCATTAAGGGCAATTTAATATTGAAATTTTGTTTAGACATAATTCTTTAAGGAGTACAAAGCTACAAATTGAAAAATAAATACCGTAAGAAAAAGATTAAAACTAAGAATTTATTTTAATATTTAATGCTAAAAAAGTTTTGATAGGTATTGATTTCCCAAACGCTTATTTATTTCGATTAAAAAACGGAAGAAATAGTAAATACTTTAGGATTGAATTTTGCATTTTCTAAAGAGATTTCATCATCTTTTACTACAAACATCAAAGCAGATTCATTTGAGTCTTCTCCAATGTAATATGTTAAACCAAAAGCATAATAGATATCTTTTGTTTTGTAGTCTTTATCTAAGCCCCAGAAGTATAGGGATTGATTTCCATTAAACAGTTTAGAAGTTTCATCTAAAGTGACCAATTCCATGTCTGGTGTAGCATTAGTTAGCCTTTCAGTACTTTTAATAAGGAATTGTTGTAAAGTTTTGTTTTCAGAAGCATAAGTTAATAGACCAATTACATCTTTTTCTAGACCATTTAATAAATCGCTGGCATTGGCTTTAGAAGTGAATCCGATATACCTTTTAAAGTTTGTTTCAGGAATTTCAGTATTCAACACACTATAGGTAGCATTTAATAAATGCTCCCCTGAATTTACATTGTATAAACTATAAGTATCTTCAATGTCTCCTGAGCTTTTAAAAATAGTAGTTAAGGTATTGTTTTTTACTTTTATTTCGTGTGCTTTTGTGTTGATTTTCCAGTCGCTGTCAAATTTGTAAGGCTTTATTTCTACAAAAGAATTACTTTGTTTTAAACCTTTTTGAATGTGCTCTGTCTGCTTTATTTGTAAAATAATATCTTTAGTTAATTCTCCATTTTTGACAGCAAAATGCTTAAAGTATTGATTGGTTAATTTAATTTCTGTACCGAACTCTTCATAACTAGAAATTAAGTTATCTGCGCTTGTTATCTGAGATTTTTCTTGGGAACAAGAAACTATTAAAAGAGATAGTAAAGGGAACATATAGTTTTTCATAATGATTTATTGGTTCGAAATTCAAATATAATACTAATTCAATTATCTTTGCAAAGCAATGAAAATTTTCCCAAAAGATACCACTGAAAAACTAGAGTTTGATAAAGTAAAAGAAATTTTATTGGCTAAGTGTTTGAGTGATTTGGGGAAACAAGAAATTGAAGGAACAATTTTCCAAACAGATATTCTAATTTTACAAAAACAATTACGACAAGTTTATGAAATGAAGTCTGCTTTTGATGAAGGAATTCATTTTCCTGCTCAAAACTATTTGCCTTTAGAAAACGAATTAAAATATCTAGGAGTAGAAAACTATACTTTAGAAGGAAAACAATTTAGAAGGATTCTTAATTTTCTAGAAACGATAGAACAAATTTTTAGTTTTTTTGAAAAGAACTCAGAAGAATACAAAACTTTAGCGGAAGTTCTAGAACCGATTACTTTAGATAAAAGTATTGCACAAGAAATTGATAATATTATTGATGAAGAAGGTGGTATTAGATCAGATGCTTCTGTTCTATTGGTTTCTATTAGGAGAAAAATGCAAGAAAAAAATGTAGAACTCAAACGTGTTTTTAATAAATTGATTTCTAATTTAAAAAAGCAAGGAATTTTAGCAGAATCTGAAGAAAGTGTTCGTAACAATAGGAGAGTGTTATCTGTGCAAGCAAGTAATAAGCGGGCTATTGATGGAATTATCTTAGATGAATCTGAATCTGGGAAAACTACTTATATAGAACCGCAACAAACTATATTTTTAAACAACGAACTGTTTGAGTTAGAAAGTGAAGAGCGTAGAGAAATTCATAAAATACTAAAAGAATTAACCGCTAAAATTGCTGAAAATAAACATGTAATTGAAGATTACAGTAAAGTGTTATCTAAGTATGATGCCATTAGAGCTAAAGCACTGTTAGGTGTAGAAATGCAGGCAAATATGCCAATTTTAGTAAAAGAAGACTTAATTGAATTAAAAGAAGCTTTTCATCCAATTTTATTATTACACAACAAGCGTTTAAATAAAAAATCTATTCCTTTAGATATAAAAATCACTCAAAATAAACATATCGTTTTAATTAGTGGTCCAAATGCTGGCGGTAAATCTATTGCTTTAAAAACTGTTGGTTTGTTGCAAATGATGTTGCAGTTTGGTTTATTGGTTCCTTGTAATGAAAACTCTAAAATGCGTTTGTTTAAAAGTATTTTTACAGATTTAGGCGACAATCAATCCATAGAAGATGAATTGAGTACGTATAGTTCTAGACTAAATAGAATGAAGCATTTTATGGAAAATGCAAACAGTAAAACACTTTATTTGATTGATGAGTTTGGAACCGGTACAGATCCTAGGTTTGGAGCCGCTATGGCGGAAGCTATTTTATTGAGATTAATTAACACACAGGCTTTTGGAATAATTACGACACATTATTCTAACTTGAAAAAGATTGGCGAAGCAAGTACCAGTATAGAAAATGGAGCGATGCTTTTTGATGAAGAAAATTTTAAACCAAAGTATCAATTAAAATTAGGAAAACCAGGAAGTTCATACACTTTTGCCATTGCAGAAAAAATTGGTTTAAGTCCTGCATTGATTATTGAAGCAAAATCATTGGTAGATTATACTGATTTAAAATTTGATGAACTTTTAGAACAAGTAGAAAGAGAAAGAAAGCAATACGAAAAGCAAAATCTTCATATAAAAAATGAAAATGTCAATTTGAAAAAACTGATGTCGAAATTTGACAAACTGAATATAGATTTAGAATTACAAAGGAACATTTTATTAGAAAAGCAAGTAGAATTAGAACAAGAGAAAACACTTCAAGCAGAAAAGCAAGCTAAAGACTTTCTAAATAAGCTGAACAAGGCGAAGAGTAAAGAAAAAATTGCCAAAGATATTCAGAAATTTACCCAAGCAAGATCAACGGTTTTAAATGAAAAAAAGATAGTTTTAAATAAAAAAACAGAGCAAGCTAGTAAAGAAAATATTGCGGTAGGTGATATTGTCATGTTGAGAGAAAGTGAAAAAGAAGGGACTGTTTTAGAATTGAGAAAAAATAAAGCAGTAGTAAATTTTAATGGAATTCAAATGTCTGTAAAAATTGTAGATTTATTAAAATTGAAAGAAGAGAGAAAAATATATCAAGCAACTAACTTTAAACACGTACGTGTAAAAGATGTAGAAAAAACTTTTGATATTAGAGGTTTAATGAAAGTAGATGCTTTAATGCAAATAGAACAATATTTTGATCAAGCCTTGTTGAATAATATTGAAACAATTAAAATAATTCATGGAAAAGGAAGCGGTAAATTGAGAAATTTAGTAAAAGCTTTGGTAAGAGAGTATAAAAGTAACATTAGAGAATGGAAGTATGAAGAAGATAATAAAGGTGGCGATGGAGCTACTTTAATTACTTTTAAATAAAATAGTATTGAACTATGGAAAAGACCATAAATTATCTTGTTAAAAATAAAATTTCATTTGCAGCTTACAGTTTGCCAAATAGTTCAGATGTGTACTTGATTGTTGATGAACAAAAAAATACGAAAGCAGGTTTTGTAATTCAAGAATTTGATACTGCTATTCAGGAATTTGTCATAGGAAAGGATGTCTTTTTAAAGAATGAAGAGATTCAAATTCAAGAAGTAACGCATTTAAAACAAGGTATTTCTAGACAAAATGATTCTGCTGAAATAAAAATTTTTAACCAAAAGGAATATCAAGATTATATTTCTTTAGTCATTGAAAAATGCAATAAAGGGGAATTTAAAAAGGCAGTTCCTGCAAGAATAATTTCTCATAATAAACCTACAAATTTTGATATAGGAACTTACTTTTTAAAATTGATAAAAGCGTATAAAAATACTTTTGTAAACTTATATTATCATCCTGCTTGTGGTTTGTGGATTGGTGCAACACCAGAACTATTAGTAAAAGAGAAAATAGCAAACACTTACGAAACGTATTCTTTAGCGGGCACTAAATTGACTAGTGAAAAAAGGAATTGGACAGCTAAAGAAACTGAAGAGCAGCAAATTGTTACAGACTATATAGTCAATCGTTTGAAGTGTAATAACTGTAAGCAAATTGAACTGGGAGAAGTTAAAACTATTCAAGCAGGGACTATAGAACATTTAAAAACAGAGATTAAATTTAGTACTACAGAAAATATAGAAACTATTGCCAAATTATTACATCCAACACCAGCTGTTTGTGGTATACCACTTAAAAATTCTTTTGATTTAATTAAAGAAATTGAAGGAAATCAAAGAAAAAACTATACTGGGTTTATTGGTTTAAATTCTTCTAAAAATCAAGAATTATATGTTAATTTGAGGTGTATGCAAGTTTTAGAAAATAATTTTTTGGTTTATGTTGGAGCTGGAGTTACCAAAGATTCTATTCCTGAAAAAGAATGGTTTGAAACAAAAAATAAAAGTATGACATTATTGAAAATGGTGTAAGAAAGATTTTAATAAAATTTTAACAATTCAAAGACCGAATTAATGAGTGCCAAAAGATATATTAGACAAACCACTTTAAAAGAAGTTGGAAATGAAGGTCAAGAAAAACTTTTTGATGCTAAAATATTAATTGTTGGTTGTGGTGGATTAGGGAATTTTGTAGCCGTAAATTTAGCGGCAAGTGGTATAGGGACTTTACATTTAGTAGATTTTGACAGGATAGATATTAGTAACTTACATAGACAAGTATTCTACAAAACAGAAGATGTAGGCAAGTTAAAAGCGGAAACTTTATGTAATTATATAAAAAGTATTAATAATGAAATAAATTGTAGTTTTAGTAATAAACGGCTAGTAAAAAATGAGGTTAGGGAGATTATTCGCCAATTTGATATTGTAGTAGACTGTACAGATGGTTTAGTAACAAAATACTTACTAAATGATGCCTGTGTTTTAGAACAAAAGACTTTGATTTATGGTTCTTTATATAAGTTTGAAGCACATATTTCGAGCTTTAATTTTCAAGGGAAAGAATCTGTTAGAACAGCAAATTTAAGAGATGTTTTTCCAGAAATGCCAACAGAAAACCTTCCAAATTGTAGTGAAGTAGGCACTTTAAATCCTATTGTAGGAATTGCTGGAATGATGCAAAGCAATGAAGTGCTGAAAGTAGTTTTAGGTATTGGAAAACCTTTATGTAAAGAGCTTTTGGTTTATAATGCTTTAGATAATTCTCAGTTGAAAATGAAATTGAAAATCAATAAGGATTTAAATTTTAATAAAATCTGGGAAACCAATAATTATAAGGAAGAAATAGACTGTAATATGAAAAATTCCAATGAAATAGAAGCAACAGAATTCTTAGAAAGATCTGCTGATAAAACGATAAAAGTTATTAGTGTAATGGAAGAAGAATCTGAAATTTTTGATGCAGATTTTCACTTCCCATTTTCTAGTTTTGTTGCAGAAGATATGGAACTAGTAAAAGATGAATATGTTTTAGTTTGTAATATTGGCAGTATTAGCAGAGCTTGTGTAGCGATGCTCAGGAAACAATATCCAGATTATAGTTTTAGAAGTTTGAAAGGTGGTGTTTTTTCTTTAGTGTAATTTTTACTTGATAGAACTTAAATACCATTTTTCAACTGAAAATCCTTGACATGTATGACTTGTTCCTAAGAGTTTAAATTATTAAAAAAATTATAGTAATTTTACTTCATGAATATCTTAGACGAAATACCTACTGAATCAGTAAAGGCGGCATGGTTAAAAATGTATTTAGAGAAACTTCTGCTTATGGCATTCTGATTTAGAAACGGAAATGGAAATCCCTTTTGCCTAATGTATAAAAAAAACTACCAAATGCAAGTACGCGATTTTAGTCAAGAAAATTCTATTTATAATAATTTTATAGCGGAATTAAGAGATGAAGTAATCCAAAAAGACCGTATGCGTTTTAAAAGAAATTTAGAACGGTGTGGTGAGATTACTGCTTACGAAATTAGTAAAGAGTTCAATAGTGTTAAAACCGATATTAAAACACCTTTAGGAATTTCTAGCATAAATTTGATTGAAGAAAATCCAGTTGTTGCAACTATTTTAAGAGCAGGATTACCATTGCACCATGGAGTCGTAAATTTTTTTGACAAAGCAGATAATTGTTTTATTTCGGCTTACAGAAAACATGGAACAAAAGAAATAGAAGTGGAAATAGAATATCTTTCTAGTCCTGATTTAGAGGGTAAAACACTTATATTAACAGATCCAATGATTGCTTCAGGAAAATCTATGTTATTAGCTTACCAAGCGATGCTAAAAAATGGCACGCCTAAATTTATACATATTGTAAGTGTAATTTCAAGTAGAGAAGGCCTTGATTTTGTAAAGAATAACTTCCCTAAAAACACTAAGATTTGGGTAGGAGCAATAGATGAAGAAATGAATTCAAAATCTTATATTATTCCAGGATTGGGAGATGCCGGAGATTTAGCTTTCGGTTCTAAAATAGATTTTTAAATAAAAAAACAATGATAGAATTAGTACACCAAATAGATTTTTTCCTTTTTGAATTTATCAATAACGATTTATCAAATAATTTTTTTGATTGGATTTTACCAATTTTCAGAGAAAAGAAAACTTGGATCCCATTATACATCATATTATTTGTGTTTTTAGTCTATAAATTTAAGAAGAAATCAATTCCTATTATCCTTTTGGCATTAGCTTCTATAGGCATGGCAGATGGTATAAGTAGTCATATCTTAAAACCTTTGGTAGAAAGAATTCGTCCGTGCAACTTAGTAGAACTAGCGAACAATATTCATTTAAGAATTCATTGTTCTGGCGGTTTTAGTTTTCCTTCTTCTCATGCAGCAAATCATTTTGCTTTAGCTATGTTTATTGGTTTAGCTTTGCATAAAACGAATCCTTGGTTTTTAAGAATAGCTTTACTTTGGGCCGGAATTATTTCTTTTGCACAAGTTTATGTAGGTGTTCATTTTCCAATTGATGTTTTTTCAGGTATGTTATTAGGGTTTAGTATTGGTGTGTTCCTTAATTTTATTTTAAATGAGTTTAAGTTTAAAGATAGTCCTTTTGGACTTTTTAAAAAAAAAGTTTAACCTTTCTAATAAATTAGTTTAATTCGCTTGTTTTATATTGATAAGAGACATATAATTCTAATTTTTTTTCAATTAAAAAGTTTTAACCCTTTACCTTTGTGTTACAATGATAAATACAAATACCTACCAGAAACTACGACAAGCACATCAGAATTCTTACCAAGAAATTTCAAAAACGTATCAGTTAATTAGCTTTATTCGTTTAGTTATTGCTATGGTATTTATAGTGTTTATTTACTATTTTTTCAAGACAGATAATACTTATTTTCTTTGGGCAATATTAATCGCTTTTTTTTCCTTTTTTATCGTAATTAAATGGCATGACAAAGTAGCTTTTAAAAGGCGCATTTTTAAAACATTAAAGAATATAAATGAAGACGAATTAAACTACTTAGAAAAGAAAGAAATTACTTTTAAAAACGGTGTTGAATTTTTACCAAAAAGTCATGATTACGCTTTCGATTTAGATTTTTTTGGAGAAAATTCAATTTTTCAAAACATAAACAGAACAGCCACTTTTAAAGGGAAAAATACTTTAGCCAACTTATTAATGAGTTTAAAAAGTAAAGAGGAAATTATTCAAAACCAGGAAGCTATCAGAGAATTGGCTTCAAAGATAACTTTCAGACAAGATGTTTTAGCCTTGGCAAAAATCACAGCAGATTCTGAAGAAGTTTATACTAATTTAATAAAATGGTCTAAAACGATAAATCCTTATGCTAAGATATTAACGATTGCTTCTTTTGTGATGCCATTGATTTTTATCGGCCTTTTTATATTATCTCAAGTAGAAGATAATACTATTTTTTCTAAACTTTTGTTTATGATTTTTTTACTAAATTTAGGAATCTTTGGTTCTTTGTTTAGTAAGATAAAAGGAGAGATTTTAAACTTCCATAAAATCAATGAAATCATTAGAAATTATGGTTTAATAATTAATCATATTGAAACTGAAAATTTCACTGCGCCTAAACTTAAAAATTTACAAAGGCAATTAACTTTCGATAATATAAAAGCGAGTAAGCAAATTCAAAATTTGTCTTCTTTGTTTAAGCAAATTGAAGGCATTATAAACCCCATAGCAGCGGTTATTATTAATGGAACTATTTTGTATCACCTGCACGCATATAGGTTCTTAATAAGATGGAAAAAAGCCTATGCCACTCAAATTTCGCTATGGTTAGATATTATTGGTGAGTTTGAAGCATTAAACTCTTTAGCGAATTTATCATACAATAACCCAGCTTTCTGTTTTCCAGAAATAAATGAAGAGTACAAAATTGATTTTAAAGAATTAGGACATCCATTAATTAAAGAAAATGGAAGAGTCAATAATACCGTAAATTTTAATACTGAGAATTTTATCATTTTGACAGGTTCTAATATGGCTGGTAAAAGTACTTTTTTAAGATCTTTAGGTGTTAATATGGTGTTGGCAGGTGTAGGTTCTGTAGTTTGTGCTAAAGAAGCAACTGTTCATCCTTTAAAAGTTTTAGTTTCTATGAGATTATCAGATTCTTTAGAAGAAAATGAATCGTACTTTTTTGCAGAAGTTAAAAGGCTGAAAGAAATCATGAATAAACTGGATAAGGAAGTTTCGTTTGTGTTATTAGATGAAATATTGAGAGGAACAAATTCTGACGATAAACGTTCTGGAACAATAGAAGTTATAAAAAAGATGATTGCTAAGAAAGCTATTGGCGCTATAGCAACGCACGATTTAGAAGTTTGTAAAACCACCGAAGAATTCCCAAAAATACTAAGTAACAAAAATTTTGAAGTCGAAATCGTAAAAAACGAACTAGTTTTTGATTATAAACTAAGAGAAGGTATCTGTAAAAATAAAAGTGCAACTTTCTTAATGAAAAAAATGGGCGTAATATAATTTAAAAACAATACTTCCGAATAAATTCACTAACAACTAGAAGCTAATCAATAGCTAAAATGCATGCTAACGTACTCTATGAATATATTTCTCCATCTCAGCAATTTGTTCTTTTATTTCTTTAGATTTTGGTTTTAATTGCTTTGCTTTTTTAAAGAAATTTCTACCTTGTGTAAAACGTCTTTGTTGAACATCTAAAGCAGATAGTTGTAAGTATGCTGCCGCTCTAGATTCTATGTCTGGCAAGCCTTTTTTAAGGGCTGTCATTAAGTTTTTCCTAGCTTCACCTTTTTTACCATTTTGCAGCGCAATCATTCCTAGTTGTAGGTGAGAAGCACCTTCATTATCTTCTCCAGTTAATTTACTTTTACTTTTCATGCTTTCCTTCATTAAAGATTCTGCTTTATCAAAATCTTTATTAGTCATGGCCATATTAGACTGTAGCATATAAAATCCTTGGCGAATAGGCTTAAATAATAATCTAGGGAACTTAACCATGTTTATGTATTTTTGAGCCTTTTCCATATCCCCAGCTTGAACAGCTTCTTGAATTAGACGCATTGGTCCAAAAAATAGGTGAGAACCAATAGCAATAATAGCAAAGGTTAAAGACCATCCAAATAAGTTCCAGCTTCCTGTTATATAAAATGGAATACAAGCTAATAGTAAAGCAACGCCTAAGTATAGCCTGTATTCTATTAATTTTTTATAAAATGTCATTAACATAATTCTATTATTTTTTAGTTTTTTAAGAACAGTAAAGGTAAGCATTAGCACTTTAAGTTAATCATGTTGCACGAAAAAATCTGTATAATATGATGCTATGAATTTATAATGGTAGTATTCTGAAGCAAAAAAAAGCAGCTAATGAAATCATTAACTGCTTTATATTTTCAAGGAAAATTG
>CAWVRT010000029.1:0-33455 GCA_963932515.1 uncultured Chitinophagales bacterium | reverse complement strand
TGAGTCTTTTTTTTGCCGTTTTTTCAATGCTTTGCTTTTTTTTTAATATTTTAGAAGTTAGTCTCATTTTATTTGATGAGATGCTTTAAAATAAGGCATAAATTTATTATGTAATATTAATCTGTTCCTTACTAAAAAATAACTTATTAGGTGTTTAGCTATTCTGAATTAAGGTATTAATAATATTAGCTGCTCTTGAAGATGCACCGACGCTTCCAAGTTTTGTTTTTAGCGTATTAAATTCTTGCCGAATAGTGTATTGTGAGGATAAGGTAAGAATATTCTTCAATTCAATCCTTAAATTTTCCTCATTTAGTTGATCTTGAATAAGTTCTTTAAGAATTTCTTTGTTCATTATTAAGTTGACTAAAGAAATGTATTTAATATTTTTAACTAATCTTTTTCCTATTTGATAAGAAATCCATGAGCCTTTATAAGCTACAATCATTGGCGAATTGAATAATGCAGCCTCCAAAGTTGCAGTGCCTGATGCAACCAATGATGCAAAACTATTATTTAGTAGGTGATATGTTTTTCCAAAAACAATTTCTATTTCTGGCTTTATGTTAAATTTAGAATAATAGTCTTTTCCAAGGTGAGATATTCCTGCTATTACGAAATGATAATCCGGGAAATATTTAGTTATTTTTAAAAATTCAGGAAGTATTTTATCTATTTCTTGCTCTCTGCTACCTGGAAGAATAGCGATTACTGGTTTATCATTATTCTTTAATTCTATTTTGTATTCGTTATTGAATTCAATTTCATCTAATAATGGATGTCCAACAAAATCAACTTTATAATTCCACTTGTCGTCATAAAATGCTTTTTCAAATGGTAAAATAACAAGCATTTTATCTATATAAATTTTTATTTTTTCTACTCTTTTTTCTTTCCAAGCCCAAACTTGTGGAGAAATATAATAGACTATTTTAAAACCTTTTTCTTTTGCAAATTTTGCAATTCTCATATTAAATCCGGGATAATCTATGAGAATAAGTACATCTGGATTCCAAAGTTGAATATCTTGTTTACAGATCTTAATAAATGAAAGTATTGTTTTTATATTCTTAACGACTTCTAAAAATCCCATGAAAGCTGTATTCTTATAATGCTCTACTTGTTCTCCTCCTACCGATTTCATTTTGTCACCACCCCAAAATCTAAATTTAGCATCCTTATCATTCAACAAAATTTCTTTCATTAAATTTGATCCATGGATATCTCCTGAAGCCTCACCTGCAATTAAATAGTATTTCACATTAGAAATTTAAGAAAAATATTTCATATACATAGCAAGAATGACATATAATAATGTTGGTAGAACAATTCCTTTTTGTATTTCTTGCTTATTTTTTACCATAAAGTAATAAAAAAGTAGCAAATTTGCTATAATGCCAAATTGAATAAATGTTGAAAATAAATGTGGTCTTAATATTTGTTTAAATGGAATGTAACTGTAAAATATTAGTTTTACTAATACACTACTTATAATAGGAATAATCGTTCCTATTATAATCCCTTTTGTCATTTTAGTGTTATTCATCTAATGTCCAATATTGGTTAATATGTTTAATACCTTGATGTGCTGTAAGGTCGAATTTAACTGGAACTATTGAAACATAGTTATTGGCTAATGCCCATTCATCTGTATCTTTGCCTTCATCTTTGTTTACAAATTTTCCGGTTAACCAGTAATATGAACGATTAAAAGGATCTTTTCTTTTATCAAACTTTTCCTCCCAGTTAGCGAATGCTTGTTTACAGATTTTTATTCCTTTAATAGGGTCTTTAGATTTTTTAGGAATATTTACATTAAGTAATGTGTTTTCGGCTAATTTATTTTTTAGTACCTGTTCTATAATCTTTTTTATAAATATTTTTGCTTCAGTAAAATCTGCTTCCCAATCAAAATCAGTTAAAGAAAAACCTATTGAAGGTATTCCTTCTAAAGCTGCTTCTACAGCTGCTGACATCGTTCCGGAATATAAAATATTTATAGAAGAGTTTGAGCCATGATTTATGCCTGATATACATAAATCTGGCTTTCTTTTTAATATTTGATTTACAGCTATTTTTACACAATCTGATGGTGTACCAGAGCATTCATAAGCTGAAACGTTATCAAAAATATTAGTTTTATTTAGTCTTAATGGTTTGTTTAGTGTAATAGCATGCCCCATTCCACTTTGAGGGGAATCAGGAGCGACAATAATTATTTCACCAATTGTTTCAGCTACTTCTTTTAACGCCCTAATTCCTGGCGCAGTAATACCATCATCATTAACTATCAGTATTAATGGTTTCTCCATTTAAATTATTTAAATTCCACAGAAGATTGCCCAACTAAATAACCGTCATTATACATTAATGCTTTATACTCACCCATATCTATTAAATTTTGTGTCCAGTAGATACATACATTTTTGTTTTTTCCTTGAAAATCTAAATTTGCTACTTTCGTATATCTTAAACCTTCATTATCTTTAGTCATAAAAGTACCTGAGCCATTTGCTTCGTTAAATATAGTTTCTCCTTTTGGATTAATTATTCTTAAGTGCATTTTTGCTTCACCAGCTTCTCTGACTAAGTTGTTTCCTGTTTGGTAGCAAACTTTAATTTTATCAATTTTTTTAACTCTAGTCATGTCTTTTTCAACCCCATTAGATCGCACTTTAATCCCCACAATAGATAATTCATCAGCTCTTAGAAGTGAACCAAGTTCAACTTTACCATCTAAGTACTCATTTTCATATTCTAGTTTAGAATTATTTTCTTTTTGAGTGCTTAAATTAGTTTCTAGTACTTCGTTCTCCATTTTTAATTTTACTGTCACTGTTTGTAGAGAATCAATTTGATTCATAAAGCTAGTATTTTGAATTTCAAGTGTTGAAATCATAGCTTTTGCTTTTTTTAATTCAGAAGCAGTAAAGTTTTTTTGTTTGAAAAGTTTCGCAATTTTTAATTGTTGTTCTTTGATTTCTTTCTCTCTTTCAATAATGATTAAATCTAATGCTTCATTTTGACCTTTCATAGCTTCTAATTCAGCCATTTGAGTATTCAAATCTTTTTGTAAACTACTGTATTCTGATTGTAATTCTGTTTTTTGAACTGTTAACTTTTCGTTGTCTTTGTTACTATTTAACCAAAAGTAACCTGCTACTATATTTGTTAATAGTAATAGGAAAATTATAATTAAGTACATTGTTTTTTTTGTATTGTTAGCCATTTTGAGTTTTTTGTTTAGATCACAAAGTTAATTCTTTTACTTAAGTTTGTATGCATGGATTCACAAAATATTAATTTCTGGGAAAAAAAATATGTCAAAGATGAGACTGGTTGGGATATTGGAGCTATTTCTGACCCATTAAAATCATATATTGATCAGTTAAAGGGAAAGGAGCTAAATATATTGATTCCGGGTGCTGGAAATTCCTATGAGGCTGAATATCTGCATATAAATGGTTTTAAAAATGTGGTTGTGTTAGATTGGGCAAAAACGGCTTTGTCGAATATTAAAGATCGAATACCAGATTTTATGGATAGTAATTTGATCTCAGAAGATTTTTTTGAACATAATTCAAGCTATGATTTAATTATTGAACAAACTTTTTTCTGTGCTATAAATCCAGCCTTAAGAAAAAAGTATGTTGAGAAAATGCATTCTTTATTAAAACCAAATGGAAAATTAGTTGGTTTACTTTTTAATATTCCACTATTTGAAAATCATCCGCCATTTGGTGGAAATAAAACAGAATACTTGTTATTGTTTGAAAAGAAATTTAAAGTAAAAACTATCGAAGTAGCTTATAATTCTATTAAATCAAGAAAAAACAATGAACTTTTTATTATATTAGAGAAAAACTAATTTATGCTTGATGCGATAAGTAAATATAATATTCTTTTTTTAGATATTGAAACGGTTTCAAAAGTTAGAAGTTATGATGACTTAGATGAGAAGTTTAAGCAATTATGGCAAAGAAAACAATCAACTCTTTTTAAAAATGAAGAAGTTTCTTTTGAAGAAGGGTTTGAGCAGAAAGCTGCTATATATGCTGAATTTGGTAAAATAGTTTGTATTTCTTGCGGGTATATTACTAAAGAAGAAGGGGTAGAAAAATTAAGAGTTAAATCTTTTTATGGTAAAAATGAAATGCAGATACTTGATGATTTTGCAAAACTCTTAAAGCTGAATTATAGCGATTTTCAAAATCAAACTTTATGTGGGCATAATATTAAGGAATTTGATATCCCATATATTTGCAGAAGAATGCTGATTAATGGTATTGATTTACCAGACATTATTAATATACACGGTAAAAAACCTTGGGAAGTTAATTTTATTGATACTTTACAATTATGGAAGTTTGGTGATTATAAAGCCTACACCTCCTTAAATTTATTAGCAGCTTTATTTGAAATACCTACGCCAAAAGATGATATAGATGGAAGTATGGTCGGTGAGGTTTTTTGGATTGAAAATGATATAAATCGAATAAAAAATTACTGTGAAAAAGACGTTTTAACTTCTGTTAGGTTGTTTCAAAAACTTAAAAATGAAGATTTTATAATTGATGAGAATGTTCAGCTTGTCGAATAACTAATTGATGGGATTGAAGGAGTATGTTTTATTTCAATATCGTATTCAATTTATCTAATATCCAATTTCTGTTAAAAACTCGTTTGTCATTTTCAACATCATCTTTCAATTTCTTTAAGCCTGATTCTTTCACCTGATTTTTAACTAACCTTTTTAGGAATAATACAAAATGTAAATTATTTTCTTTTATTAGAGCACTCAATTCTTTTTGTCTTCTTAAGTAGGTTTCAAAGGTGTTTAAATGATTTTCTAAAAGGCTAAATTCCTTCATGTCATAAAGTGTTTTTGCATAAATTGACTTTAATTCATAATTGTGCTTAGTTGTTTTTAAATCTACTTTATTTAATATTTCCAATGTTTGATTATAGTCTTTCTGATGATAAGAAATTTCTGCGGAAGAAATAAGAACTAAGTCTTTGTTCTTTAAATAGCTAGCATGTTCTATAAGGAAGGCATTTATCCAGTCATATTCCTTTAAATAGAGAGAAATTCTAATTATTTGCGAAAAATTAGCATCAGGAATATTACCATTAATAATATAATTGTTTGCTTTTATTTGTTTCTTGTAGTTTTCAAATAAAGAAGATAAAAGGCTATTGTCCCCTGTTTCACTATAAAGAATACTGATATAATTATTAATGTCGTCTAAAAAATCTTTTTTAGATTCTGCATCAAACTCATCTAAGTGAGTATAAATTAAATCTGTTAATGTTTGTAATAATTCTTTATTGACATTCCCTTCACAAGAAGCTAGAGAAATTGTATAAATTTTAAACAATAATTTTTTAGAAATTTCAGGATCCTTTTGAATTTCTTTTTTTATTTCTTCAATTAGTCGAACATCATATTGCCTATTCGTCATTATTGAATCTTGAAGTAAATGTTTTTTAATGGCAATTTTCTCTAAAAAATAATATTTATCTAAAAAATCTATTGATTTTTCAGCATATTGAAAAGTATCGTAGGAAAAATCGTTCAATAAAATATAGAAACGATCAAGATTAACTTTAAATAGTTTATAGTAGCTCTTAAAGTGTATGGGGTTTTTCTCTACAACAGAAAGTAGTTTTGTATTTATACTGAGTGCAGCTTTGGAATTATTCTTTTTATAGTAAAAATCGCTGAGAATATTTAATTTATACTCTATATCGTTTTGTGAAACATGAAAAACAATAAATTCTTCTAATAATTTTTCACAATTATAGAAATGGTCTTTTAGTATTTTTTTTTCTAATTCTTGATTTATATTTTCTATGTTTTTTTTGATACTACTTATAGAATAATCACTATTTTAGTGCTTTCTTAAAAACACTGATATATTATGAGCGAAAAGAAGTTATTGTTAGAAGTAAAGAATTTAATTACTGAATTTCATACCGAAGAAGGTATTGTAAGAGCAGTAAACAATGTTAGCTTTAATATATATAGAGGAGAAACAGTAGGCATAGTTGGCGAATCTGGTTCAGGTAAATCTGTTACTTCCTTAACAATTATGGGTCTAATTCCTATGCCTCCAGGTAAAATAGCTGGTGGTGAAATTTTGTATCATACAAAAAATGGAGATATTGTAGATCTAGTAAAAATTTCTGAAGATGAAATGAGAGGGTATAGAGGGAATGATATCGCCATGATATTTCAGGAGCCAATGACCTCTTTAAATCCTGTTTTCACTTGTGGAGATCAAGTAGCAGAAGCGATTGTTCTTCATCAGAAAGTTTCTAATGAAGTTGCAAAACAAAGAACTATTGAAATGTTCGAAAAAGTTCAATTACCTACACCGGAAAGAATTTTTTCTGCTTATCCTCATCAATTGTCTGGTGGTCAAAAACAGAGAGTAATGATAGCAATGGCTATGAGTTGCGATCCAGATATATTAATTGCAGATGAACCAACTACGGCTTTAGATGTTACCGTTCAAAAAACTATTTTAGAGTTAATGAACGATTTGAAATCTGAATTAAATAGTTCTGTAATATTTATTACGCATGATTTGGGTGTAATTGCCGAAATTGCAGATAGAGTTATCGTAATGTATAGAGGTGCTATAGTTGAAACAGGCAGTGTCTTAGATATTTTTAGAAATCCAAAACATCCATATACTAGATCTTTGTTAGCTTGTAGACCACCATTGGCAAAACGGTTAAGTAAATTACCAACTGTTGCCGATTTTATGCAAGAAGATGAAGATGGAAACATTACAGAATTAGAAACTTCTGTAGAGTCTGCTATTAGTAAGTTTATAGTAACACCTGCGCAAACAAAATCTAGATTTGAAAAACTTTCAGCTAAAAAACCAATATTAGAAGTAAGAAATTTAAAAACTTGGTTCCCTACAAAAACTAACTTTTTTGGTAAACCAACAGAATATGTAAAAGCAGTAAATGATGTTACTTTTGATGTTTATGAAGGAGAGACAATGGGATTGGTTGGCGAGTCAGGTTGTGGAAAAACAACACTTGGTAGATCACTTCTTAGATTAGCTCCGGCAATGGATGGGGAAGTTATTTATGATGGAAAAAGCATCTTAGATATGAGCAAAGGCGACTTAAAGGAGATGAGAAAAGATATGCAAATCATTTTTCAAGATCCTTATTCTTCTTTGAATCCTAGAATGACTATTGGTAATGCGATAATGGAGCCTATGACGGTTCATGGAATTTATGATAGTCAATCTGCTAGAAAAAACAAAGTAGAAGAATTACTGAATACTGTAGGTTTAAATGAAAAACAATTTAATAGATATCCACATGAATTTTCTGGAGGACAAAGACAAAGAATTTGTATTGCTAGAGCCTTATCTTTAAATCCTAAATTTATTATTTGTGATGAATCAGTTTCTGCATTAGATGTTTCTGTCCAGGCGCAAGTATTAAATTTATTACTAGAACTAAGAGAAGCGTTTAATTTCACTTACATTTTTATTTCTCACGATTTATCTGTTGTTAAATTTATGAGCGATAGAATGGTGGTAATGAATAAAGGAGAAATAGAAGAAATGGGCTTAGCTGATGAAATCTATAACAATCCTCAAAAAGAATATACACAACGTTTGATTTCTGCTATTCCAAAAGGAGAATTGGCTGATATTGAAAAACGTATAATGGCTACTAGAAATTAAAAGGTAGCATAAACTATTTAAGACCTCAAGACTTTTCTTGGGGTCTTTTTGTTAGAAAAAGCTATGGATATACTGTGATATCAGTTGTCGAAATTGACTAATTTTGGAACTGAAGAGTATTTCAGTATAAGTATTATTTTTGTGTAAGGAAAAATGTAAAATGGAAAAATTAATTACGGTATCGGAAGCAATGGAAATCATTCAAAGTAAAACGGAGGATTTTGGTTTTGAGAAGCTTGCTTTTATGGAATCTTTAGGAAGGATTTTAGCTGAAGATATATTTGCAGATAGAGATTTTCCACCTTTCGATAGAATGAGTATGGATGGTATTGCTATCAATTATAATGCTTATAAAAATGGTCAAACAAGTTTTAAAATAGAAGGAATTCAAGCCGCTGGAGATCCTCAAAAAACGTTAAGTAATGAAAAAAATTGCTTAGAAGCCATGACTGGTGGAATCTTGCCAAAAAATGCTGATACGGTTATTCAATACGAATGGTTGACTATAAAAGATGGAACCGCAAATCTAAATTTTGACAGTTTCGACAAAGAAAAATTAACTTACTGCAAAAATGTTCACGCTAAAGGAAAAGATAGAAAAGCAGGAGATGTTTTAATTCAAAAAGGCATCAAAATTTCAAGTGCAGAAATTGGAGTTTTAGCAACTGTCGGGAAATCTGAAGTGTTAGTTAAGAAGTTACCCAAAATCATGATTGTTTCTACAGGAGATGAATTGGTAGCGGTAAAAGAAACGCCAGAAAGTTATCAAATAAGACGTTCAAATGTTTGGACTTTGGTTTCTTTATTACAAAGAGAAGGAATTTTTGCCAAGTCAGCACATATAGTTGATGATAAAAAAGCTTTAAAAGAAAAAATCGCTAGTTTTTTAGCGGAATTTGATATTTTAATGTTTAGTGGCGCTGTTTCTAAAGGGAAGTTTGATTTCTTACCAGAGGTTTTAGCGGATTTAGGTGTAGAAAAAAAATTTCATAGCGTAAAACAAAGACCAGGAAAACCTTTCTGGTTTGGAAAAAAAGGAACGAAAACTGTTTTTGCTTTTCCAGGAAATCCAGTTTCTACTTTTGTAGGTTGTGCGAAATATTTCTTTCCTTGGTATCGTAAAAGTTTAGGATTGGAAGAGAATGTTCTTCAAAAAGCTATTTTAGCTAAAGATTTTAGTTTTAAACCGAATTTACATTACTTCTTAAATGTCAGTATTTCTGAAGATGAAAATGGTACACGATTAGCAACACCCGAAACTGGAAATGGTTCTGGAGATTTAGCGAATTTAGTAAATTGCGATGGGTTTTTAGAATTACCAGCGGATAGAGAACAGTTTAATGAAGGAGAAAGCTTTCCTATAATAATGTATAGAAGATAAATTTTAAGAGTATGAGTAAGTTTACACACATCAATAAAAAAGGTTTACCGGGAATGGTAAATGTTAGCGAAAAAAATGTTACTAAAAGAAGGGCAGAAGCTAGAACTGAAATGTTTTTAGGGAAAGAAATTATGTCTCATTTTGAAGCTACAGATATTCAAACAAAAAAAGGAGCGGTTTTTCAAACAGCTATTATTGCTGGAACTATGGCAGTTAAGCAAACTTCTAATTTAATTCCTTTATGCCACCCACTACAAATAAGCGGTGTAGATATAAATATTACTATTTTGGATGAAGAAAATATTGAAATTCTTTGTGCTGTTGAAATTTCTGGTAAAACAGGTGTTGAAATGGAGGCTTTAACAGGCGCTACCTTAACGGCATTAACCATCTACGATATGTGTAAAGCATTCGGACAACATATGATAATAAAGGATACTTGTTTGGTAGAAAAAACTGGTGGTAAAACGGATTTACTAAAGAATAAGTAAATTAAAATAAAGGATACAAAATACCCAACAACATAATCAGTTTCATCAATAAACTTACTTGTTTAAAATCTTTAGTTTCTTTTGCTATTTTAAGTCTATAAATTAGCATAGCAACCAATAGAATAACAATTCCTAAAACATTGTAATGTAATTTGACTAACTGTAAAACAATTAGCGGACTTGCGATAAATACCAGCGCAAAAACAACCATTTTTGCTGGTTCAGTACCAAATACAGAAGGGACGGTAATCCTATTTTCCAATTCATCTCCTTTTTGATCTTCAAGATCTTTTATTATTTCTCGCATCCAATTAAATAAAAAAGCCAATAAAATGTAAGAAGGTAAAACAACTTTATATACCTTTTCTGTGGGTAAAATGGTGTTGTTTGTAATATTTGCAATTATAGGTACAATAATAATTGCCTCAGCTACTAAAAGTGAAACAAATATATTACCTATCAATTTGAATTTACTAAAGAATTTAGCGTATGACCATAACAAGAAAAAGGCAAAGCTAAAAAGCATTATAAACCACATTTCTGTTTGATAAGAAAGGTAAAAGGCTACAGCTAAACCAATAAAGGAAAAAACATAATAAAGTATTTTCAATACACTTAGGCTAAAATATTTTGTAATGGGTTCTTGTTGATTTATTGTGTCAATTTTTATATCTTCAATATCATTGAGAACATAACCGCCCATAGCAATAAAAATGGTTGCTATAGAGATTGATACTAATTGAGCATTATCAATAGTTTTCACAAATTTAATTGACGTAATATACTGAGCCAATACAATCATCACCAAATTGGGTAATCGAATCAATTTTAAAAATGCTAAAACTTTAGTCATTATGCGTGTCGTAAATACTTTTAGTCAATATTTTATAAATTTCTTTTAAATCGTGATCTTTCATTAAACTAAAATGTTTTTCAATGGTATTTAAGTCGTTTCGTTTTGCAGGACCAGTTTGATTGGCAATCGGATCACTATTAGAAATTTTATTGACAGTTTCTTGAATTAGTGATTTCAATAAATTGAAATCGATTTTGTTTTCAGCTAAATACTTAGAAGAAAGTGAAAATAGGTGATTGGTGAAATTATTGACAATGACCGCCGATAAATGTAATTTTTGACGTTCTAAATCACTAATTTCTTTTACATTATTACTTAGCTTGAAGGCTATGTTCTTCAAGTCGCTCAAAGTCTGAGAATTCGATGCATTTATTAAAATAGGAATTAGATTAAAATCTACGATATGTCCTTTTGTAAAAGTTTGTAAAGGATAAAAACAGGCATAATTTTTAGTAGCAATTTTTAAATCTTCGGTATTTGCTATTCCTGAAGTATGTGCTAATATTTGGCCATTTAAATTAAGTTCTTTTGAAACTATTGGAATAGCATCATCAGAAATTGCCATGATGATTATCTCCGTTTGTAAACCAACAGATTTGATATCCCGTATGAAATTAGCATTTACTTTCTTTGCCAATTTTTCACCTTCTACAATATTTCTACTGTAAATTTCAATGAGTGGTAAATTATTGTCAAAAAATACTTGTGCTAAGTGGCTTGCTACGTTGCCAGAGCCTATAATAGAAATTCTTTTTTTCTGCATGATCTAGCAAAGATAATCTAATAAAAATAATAGCTAAATTTTAATTTCTAAATAGAATGTAGTGGTCTTTTATTTAGTTAGCCATTCAACAATTTCAGCATCTAAAGGTTTAGTATTAGGACTGATTACTTTTTCTAAAAAACCTTCTTTATTGATTAAGTATTTTTGAAAATTCCAAGCAACTTTATTGTCTTTCAATCCATTTAAACTTTCTTGAGTTAAATATTTGTAGACTTCATGCATACTTTTTCCTTTTACAGAAATTTTAGACATCATAGGGAAACTTACACCGTAATTTTTTTGACAAAAAGCGGCAATATCATCATCAGAGCCGGGTTCTTGACTTAAGAAATTATTTGCCGGAAAACCAATAATGGTAAAGCCAGTTGCGTTGTATTCTTTATAAAGTTCTTCCAAGCCTTCGTATTGCGGTGTTAAGCCACATTTAGAAGCTGTATTAACAATCATTACTTTTTCACCTTTCAGCGTAGCTAAATCAAATATTTTTCCGTTGATGTCGGTAACTTTAAATTGATAAATAGATTTCACTTCAGTATTTGCTACTACTGTTGTGTTTTCTTTTTGTGCGCAAGAAGTAAAAGTAAATGCACTGAAGCTTATAAGTAATAGGAGAATAGATTTCATAAATAATATTATTTGCAAGTTAAATTGAGTGTAAAGGTATTCTTTTTTCAAAGCTTAAAAAGCTAGGATAGTAAAAAAGTTTTTAAAAAAAGTTAAAATTTTAAGCTACAAGACTTCTTCAATAATTGATTGAATTATTTCGGGGTTTAATAAAGTAGAAGTATCTCCTAAGTCAGCTGTTTCTCCACAAGCAATTTTCCTCAATATTCTACGCATTATTTTCCCTGAACGAGTCTTTGGAACTCCCTCAGTAAATTGAATTTTATCAAGTTTAGCTATTGGCCCAATATGTTCCGTTATTATTTGATTTATCTCTTTTCGTAAGTTGTCATGATCTCTTTCTAGACCAACATCTTTTAAAATCACATAAGCATATAATGCATGTCCTTTTATTTTATGTGGAAATCCTACAATAGCAGATTCCGCAACAGCAGGATGTTCATTGATAGCATCTTCAATTGTTGCTGTTCCTAAATTATGTCCAGAAACAATAACCACATCATCTACTCTTCCAGTTATTCGGTAATAACCTGTAGTATCTCTCAGTGCACCATCTCCAGTAAAATATTTGTTTTCGTAGGCTGTAAAATAGGTTTCTTTATATCTTTTATGATCACCCCAGATTGTTCTAGCAATTGAAGGCCAAGGATATTTAATACATAATTTTCCATCAGCTCTTTTACTCATTATTTCATTGCCATCATCATTCATTATACAAGCTTGAATTCCTGGTAATGGGAGTGTAGCAAAAGTTGGTATAGTAGGTGTTGAATTTGGAATAGGAGAAATCATAATACCTCCAGTTTCAGTTTGCCACCAAGTATCAACGATGGGACTTTCTTTTTTACCAATATTATCATTGTACCAATTCCATGCTTCTTCATTGATGGGTTCGCCAACGGTTCCTAATATTTTTAAAGAAGAAAGGTCATGTTTGGTAACATAATCTAATTTCTCTTTGGCTAAAGCACGGATAGCTGTCGGTGCGGTATAGAATTGTGTTATTTTGTGCTTTTCTACTATTTCCCAAAATCTACTGTAATCTGGATAGTTTGGTACTCCTTCAAACATAACAGTTGTTGCGCCATTAGCTAAAGGCCCATATACTATATATGAATGACCCGTTATCCAACCAATATCGGCAGTGCACCAATAAATATCATTCTCTTCATATTGGAAAACATTTTTAAAAGTATAAGCCGTATAAACCATGTAACCTGCGGTGGTGTGTACCATGCCTTTCGGTTTACCAGTAGAGCCAGAAGTATATAAAATAAAAAGGGGATCTTCTGCATCCATTATTTCTGCTTTACAAACGGTAGAAGCATTGTCTAATAATTCTTGCAACCAGAAATCTCTTCCTGCTTCCATATGAATATCAGTATTAATTCTTTTTGCGACTAATACACTTTCTATTCCTTTACAAGAAAGTAAAGCTTCATCTGCTATAGTCTTTAAATCAATGGTTTTATTTCCTCTATAAGAACCATCAGAAGTGATAAGCATTTTGCAATCACTATCATTTATTCTTGTAGAAAGTGCTTTAGCAGAAAAGCCTGCAAATACGACAGAATGTATCGCCCCAATTCTAGCACAAGCCAAAACAGAAACTGCTAATACTGGAATCATAGGTAAATAAATACAAACTCTATCACCTTTTTTGATGCCTTTATCTTTTAAAACGTTCGCAAAAGCATTTACTCTTTTGTACAATTCATTATATGAAATGTGTTGTTCTTTTTCTTCCGGGTTATTAGGTTCAAAAAGGATAGCAGTTTTTTCTCCTTTAGTAAGTAAGTGTCTATCTATACAGTTTTCTGTAATGTTTAGTTTTGCTCCTTCAAACCATTTGAATTCAGGTTTTGCAAAATCATAACTTAAAACCGTGTTCCATTTTTTATGCCAAACAAAATGCTCAGAGGCTACCTCACTCCAAAATATTTCAGGTTTAGTTACAGATTTTCTATAAACATGGAAGTATTCCTCTAAAGACTTAATATGGCTATAACTCATTTTGTATTTCGTTTTTGCGAATATAATGAATTATGGGGAATTTAGAAGTTAATAATAGTTCTATACAATTAATTAACCCGCTGAAATAAAGTATAAATATACATTCTATCATCGCCAGAAGGCATGGTGTATTTATAATCGAAAGATTCTTTTAATTGATACACTGAACCTAAAGCTTCTTGCAGCATATTGGTGTCATATCTTTTTACAGCTAACCCGCTACACTTTTTAGCGCCTTGTAAATTGAATTCTGCTAAAAGAACAAACCCGCCTTTATTTACTTTTTCATTTAATAATTTGAAATATGCTTGTTGATCTCCTTCTGCAGTAAAAAAATGTAAAACTGCTCGATCAATCCAGCAATCTACTTGTCCTATTTTATGGAGTTCCTTTGGGTTGACAATATCATCTGTTATGAATTGAATATTTTTTGCTTTTTCTCCGAGTCTTGTTTTAATGTTTTCTAATGCACTGCTACTGATGTCGTTTACAATTAAATTGTTGTAATTTAATGCAGTTAAAGAATCAATTAAAGTTGTTGCTCCGGCTCCTAAAGTTATTATGCTTGCATTTTTAGTAATACCTGTTTTAGCGATAAGTTCTAATACTGGTCTAGATTCTTTTTCGTACCAACCCGATTTAGTAATGTCTACGTCAGTATAAGCAGCACGCCAATGTTCTGTTAAGTTTATAGAAGTATTTTTACTGTTTGAACAAGATTCTTCTTTCATTTCAGGTGTTTTAGTAGCGTAAATTCATTTTAAACCAATGGATTTAAGGTGATTTTTAATACCTTACTATGATTAAATTTAGAAATAGTTTGTTTCTCAATACCTAATTTTTCTAACATTTTAAGTGAATTAAAGTTGTTTAGCTGAACTCTAGCTATCATTTTTTGTTTAAATGATTCTTGAAAATGCCTGATTATTTCTTTCATAATTCCTTTCCCCCAATACTTATTGATTAATAAATAAACTATTTCTAGTTCATCAATTTCGGTAAAATTATTTTGGTTTAATTCAAAATGACCAATTAAATTTTCTGCACAAAAAATACCAAAACTTTTAGAAATCTGTTTTTCGTATAAATTTAGTTTTAAGAGATGGTCGAATAATTTTTCAGCATCTTTTTCTTCTTCAAATGCACCTCCTGACATGTGTTGGCATAATTTTTCATCCATAAAAATTTCTACGAAATCAGCTCTATCTTTTTCTAGGTAGGGAAGAATTGTTAATTTGTAAATTGGATGATTAATATTCATTTTAGCAAAATTAATTCTTTTATTTGATTTTTGATAGCTTTCCAATTTTGACTGATTCAAGCGATTTTTAATTGATATCTTTGCAGCATGCAGAAAGAACTCAATTTACAAGTAAGTCCAGAAGAATCTCAAAACAATGAAATGTTATTAGAGATTGTCAGTAGTCAGCTAGAAATAGATGCTGGCGAAATAAACCATATTGAAATTCTAAAAAGATCTATCGATGCACGTCAAAAGCGAATTAAAATCAATTTGCGTTTGAGGGTTTACATTCAGGAAGATTTTATGGCCGTAAGAGTTGAATTACCTGATTTTCCAAATGTGAAAAACGGAAAAGAAGTAATAATTGTAGGAGCTGGACCAGCAGGACTTTTTGCAGCTGTCAAATTGATAGAAGGAGGCATGAAGCCAATTATCATTGAAAGAGGAAAAGATGTTCAAGCAAGACGTAGAGATTTAGTTTCTATTATTAGAGATGCAGAAGTAAATCCAGATTCAAACTATTGTTTTGGAGAAGGTGGTGCAGGAACTTATTCTGACGGAAAATTATACACTCGTTCAAAAAATAAAAAAGCAGTTAAAAAAATACTAAATTTATTAGTAGGATTTGGTGCTACAGAACAAATATTAGTAGAAGCGCATCCACACATTGGAACAAATAAATTGCCTTCGATAATTGAAGCCATTAGAGAGAAAATTATTGAATGTGGTGGAGAAGTTTTATTTGAAAGTAGAGTAGTAGACTTTATGGTAAAAGATAATAAAATTAAAGGTGTTGTTTTACAGAATAAAGATAAAATTAAAGCAAAACAAGTTATTTTAGCTACAGGTCATTCTGCGAGAGATATTTTTGAATTATTATATAAAAAAGAAATTCTAATAGAAGCAAAACCTTTTGCTGTAGGTGTTAGAGTAGAACATACACAAGAGTTGATTGATAAAATTCAATACAATGGTACTGCAAGAGGTGAATTTTTACCGCCAGCGCCATATAGTATTGTTCGTCAAGTTGAAGGTAGAGGCGTTTACAGTTTTTGTATGTGTCCGGGTGGTGTAATTGCGCCTTGTGCAACATCTCCAGGAGAAGTAGTTACCAACGGTTGGTCGCCTTCAAGAAGAGATAGAGACACTTCAAATTCAGGAATTGTAGTAGAATTAACTTTAGAAGATTTTGAACCATATAAAGAATTTGGACCTCTAGCAGGTGTCGCATTCCAAAAAGAAATAGAACAAAATGCTTGGCGTTTAGGCGGTGAAACGCAAAAAGTCCCTGCTCAGAAATTAATGGATTTCACAAAAGGAAGATTATCTAATAATATTCAGGAAACATCTTACAAGCCAGGGACTACTTCAGTAGAAATGGGAGAAGTTTTACCTAGTTTTATTCATAAAACTTTACAAGAGGGCTTTCAGCAATTTGGAGATGCTATGAGAGGGTATTTAACCAATGATGCTGTAATTCATGCACCAGAAACAAGATCTTCTTCACCGGTAAGAATTCCTAGAGATATGATAACATTAGAACATGTACAAATTAAAGGTCTATATCCTTGTGGTGAAGGTGCCGGATTTGCTGGTGGAATTATTTCTGCTGCTATTGATGGTGAGAAATGTGCTGAGCAAATAATTCAGCAATACGCTTAATAGTTATAAGTTAAGACGTTATTTCGCACACCTGAACGTGAAGTAATCTGTAAAATTTATAATCCTCCTTCCTTTCAATATTATATTATTCCAGTTCAATCAGATAATATACCACTTCAAATTCTTAAACTTATTTACGCAATATTCTATACGTAGTTTTGTGTTATCGTAAAAAAAAAATAAATATTATGCAAAAGTTTTTAAAGAAAATGTTCTATATGGGAGTTGATTTAACTGCTCAATCTGTAGAAAAAATGGAAACAACAATAAAAGAAATTGTTAAAAAAGAAGAAGGTTCTGTAGAAAAAGGTGAGAAAATAATCGCTGAATTCATCAAAAAAACAGAAAAAACAAAGAATTTTTAGAGTCTAAAATTGATATTGTATTAAAAAAAGTCTCTCTTAGAAAAACTAAAAAAGGAATACAAGATGTTTTAAATGACGATGAATTAAAAGATACTTTAAATATCAAAGGAAATAAATAAGCGTAATATTATTTATTGTCAAATCTATAAGCCACTGAGATTTTATCTTTAGTGGCTTTTTTTGTTTAGTTTATTACCGTTTGGCTATTTGCCTATACATGTTTAATAAGTCTTTTTGTTTTCTATCCGTTAGGGAGATTTTCTTTTGCTGAATAGTATCTCGAATATAACTTTCCCAAAATTGTTAAAACAATGTAAATAAATAAAACCTTAAATAAACGAACCTTAATTTCTAAAGTTTTACTTTCGTAATTCAATTATAATACATGCAGTTTTCACACTTACATAATCATACACAGTTTTCACTTTTAGATGGGGCTTGCGGCATCAAAGAAATGTTGACCAAAGCAAAGAATGATAACCAAGCAGCAGTTGCTATTACAGATCATGGAAATATGTTTGGTGTTTTTAAGTTTGTAAATGAAGCAAAAAAAATAGGTATTACACCGATTATTGGTTGTGAGTTTTATGTAGTAGAAGACCGTTTTCAAAAGAAATTTACTAAAGAAAAAAGAGATAAAAGATATCATCAGTTATTATTAGCTAAAAATGAAATTGGCTATAAAAATATTTCGAAACTTTGTTCTTTAGGATATATAGATGGTTTATACAGTAAATGGCCAAGAATTGATTTAGAATTATTAAAACAATATAAGGAAGGCTTAATTGCTACTACTTGTTGTATTGGAGCTATAGTTCCTCAAACTATTATTAAAAAAGGAGCAGCAGAAGGCGAAAAGATTTTTAAGCAATATTTAGACATTTTTGGAGAAGATTATTTTGTAGAATTACAAAGACATGGTATCGAAAATTTGGACGGCTCGGGAATGAGTCAAGAAGATGTAAATCAAGTTTTAATAGGTTTTGCTAAGAAGTATGATGTAAAAATGATTGCTACCAATGATGCACATTATGTAGAAGAAGAAGATTCAAATGCGCATGATATTTTATTATGTGTAAATACAGGCGAATTACAATCTACACCTATTGGTAAGAATGAAAATTATGGTGCGAAAGGAACTCGTTTTGGTTTTCCAAATTCTGAATTTTATTTTAAAACAACTGCAGAAATGGAAAAGTTGTTTATTGATGTTCCGGAAGCTTTAGATAATACGAATATAATCGTAGATCAGATAAATACGCCAGAGTTAGCAAGAGATGTTTTGTTGCCCGCTTTTGAAATGCCACCTGAATTTAAAACGCAAGATGATTATCTGCGATATTTAACTTATGAAGGCGCCAAAAAACGTTATGGAGAAATAACGGCAGATATTGAAGAACGTTTAGATTTTGAATTGTCAGTTATTAAAGATTCTGGTTATCCTGGTTATTTCTTGATTGTACAAGATTTTACTACTGTGGCAAGAGGAATGAATGTATCTGTTGGCCCAGGAAGGGGTTCTGCAGCAGGTTCTGCGGTAGCTTATTGTATTGGGATCACTAATGTAGATCCTATAAAATATCAGTTACTTTTTGAGCGTTTTTTGAATCCTGAAAGGGTATCATTACCCGATATTGATATAGATTTTGATGATGAAGGAAGAGGGAAAGTAATTGACTATGTAGTCGAGAAATATGGGCAGAGACAGGTAGCACAAATTATAACTTACGGTTCTATGGCAGCCAAATCTGCTATGAAAGATGTTGGTAGAGTGATGGATATTCCTTTGCAAGAAGTTGTAATGGCTACCAAAGCTTTTCCAGATCATTTGTCGGCTTCTTTAAATAAAGTTTTGGCACCAGATGGTGTAGTAGCAAATTTGAAAGATAAATTGAATCCCGATCAGCTACAACAAGCAGAATCTTTTAGAAAAATTGCTTTTGCAAAAACAAATATTGGTCAAATGATAATGACAGCCAAAGGGTTGGAAGGTTCTGTTAGAAATACAGGTGTTCATGCTTGTGGTGTAATTATTACACCGACAGATATGACAGAATTGTTACCGATGACGGTCGCGAAAGATTCTGATTTGATGCTCACACAATTTGATAATAGTGTTGTAGAGGATGCCGGTTTATTAAAAATGGATTTTTTAGGTTTAAAAACCTTAACGATTATAAAAGATGCTATAGAAATCATTAAAGATAAACATGGCGTTGAAATCATTGCAGACGAGATTCCTTTGGATGATAAAAAGACTTATGAATTATTTCAACAAGGGTTAACAACTGGTATTTTTCAGTTTGAGAGTCCAGGAATGCAGAAGCATTTAATTGGTTTAGTTCCAGATAAGTTTGAAGATTTAATTGCTATGAATGCCTTGTATCGTCCGGGTCCTATGGAGTATATTCCTTCTTTTATTGCCAGAAAGCATGGTAGAGAAGAAGTGAAATACGATTTAGATGCCATGAAAGAATACTTGGAAGAAACTCATGGTATTACGGTTTACCAAGAGCAGGTAATGTTACTTTCTCAGAAGTTAGCAGGCTTTACAAAAGGGCAGGCAGATACATTGAGAAAAGCTATGGGTAAGAAGATTATCGCCATGATGGATAAAATGTATCCACTTTTTATTGAAGGAGGAAAGGAGAGAGGTCATGATGAAAAAATATTGGCGAAAATTTGGAAAGATTGGGAAGCATTTGCCTCTTATGCATTCAATAAATCCCACTCTACTTGCTATGCTTTTATTGCTTACCAAACAGCGTATTTAAAAGCAAATTATCCCGCAGAATATATGGCATCTGTATTGGGACATAATATGAAAGACATTAAAAAAGTATCTTTATTTATGGAAGAATGCCGAAAGATAAAAATTCCTGTTTTAGGTCCTGATGTCAATGAAAGTAATATGAAATTTACGGTAAATGATGAAGGCGCTATTCGTTTTGCTATGTCTGCCATAAAAGGAGTAGGCGGAAATGCCGTAGAAGAAATTGTAGCGCAAAGAAAAGAAGGTGGAAAATTTACTTCTATTTTCAACCTAACAGAAAGAGTAGATTTACGAACTGTCAATAAAAGATCTTTAGAAGCCTTAGTTATTTCTGGTGGTTTCGATTGTTTTGATGATTATACCAGAGCACAATATTTCAATACCGATCCCAACGATAAAATGACACTTTTTGAAAAAGCCGTAAAATATGGTCAAAGAGTAAAAGATGCGAATAATTCTGCACAACAATCTTTATTTGGGGGTACTTCAGACGAAAAAGTGCCGATTCCTAAAGTAGCAAAATGTGAGGATTGGAATGAAATAGAAAAACTAAATAAAGAGAAAGAACTTATTGGAATATATATATCTGGGCATCCTTTAGATATGTATAAATTAGAAATAAAATCTTATGCTAATTGCAATACGACACAGGTTGTTCCGGAGAATAAGCACGCTATAAAACTAGGTGGAATTATTTCTGCTACGAGTACTCGCTTTACTAAAAAAGGAAACAAGTTTTGCAATTTTACAATAGACGATTATAATGGAAGTTTTGAAATTTTCTTGTTCGGAAAAGATTTTCTAGAATTTGGAAGTATGGTCAGTGAAATTGGCTCTATGGTCTTTTTAGAAGGGCAATATCAAGCAAGACAATGGAATGATAAAGAGTTTGAGTTCAAAATAGGAAAAATTACTTTATTAGATGATTTACGTAAAGAAATCTGTACTGGTATTCGTTTCTTTATGAATTTGGAAAATATTAACGAACCGACCATTAAAAGTATGAAAGAAGTCTTTACTAAATATCCAGGTGACTATACTGGTAACTTTTCGGTAAGAGATGTGAAGGAAGAAATCAAGCTAGACTTCTTTTCTAGAGATTTTAAATTAGATTTATCGCATGAAATGTTAGATGAGCTGAGTCTAATTACTGGATTGAATTATAAGTTGGTGTAAGGCTGAAAATAACTTTTAGTTAACAAATCTACAGTAACTTATATCTATTTAATAACAAGAAAATCGTAAATTAGTCAACTATAAACGATTAAACAGCAACTTGCGCTTTAATAGCATCCGCAGGATGATAATTTTTAATGCTGATATCTTCATAAGAGAAGTTATAAATAGATTTGATATCTTTATTTAATGCTAAAGCGGGTAGTTTACCAAATTCTCTAGAAAGTTGTAGTGCTACTTGTTCTTGATGATTAGAATAAATGTGTGCATCTCCCAAAGTATGTACAAAATCACCTACGGCCAAATCGCAAACTTGCGCAATCATATGCGTTAACAATGCATAGGAAGCGATATTAAATGGAACACCTAAAAATACATCAGCACTTCTTTGATATAACTGACAGCTCAGTTTTCCTTCGGCAACATAAAATTGAAATAAAGTATGACAAGGAGGTAAGCCAGATTTTGCCATTACAGGAATTTCTTTAGGATTCCAAGCAGAAACTATCAATCTTCTAGAGTTTGGATTGTTTTTGATATCATTTATCAATCCAGAAATTTGGTCTACGCCTTCAAAATCTCTCCATTGCTTTCCATAAACAGGACCTAATTCGCCCCAGATATTAGCAAATTCATTATCGTCTTTTATTTTTTGAATAAAAGATTTCATTTCAGTATGCCAAGTGTCAGAATATTTTGGAAATTTTTCTTCTAAATTATTTTGTTTTAAATAAGACTGGAAAGGCCAATCATTCCAAATTTTCACATTGTTATCTACCAAATACTTAATGTTAGTTTCGCCTTTCAAAAACCATAATAATTCATGAATTATTCCTTTCGTGAAAACTTTTTTTGTGGTTAATAAAGGAAATCCTTCACTTAAATCGAAACGCATTTGATAGCCGAAAATAGATTTGGTACCCGTACCAGTTCTATCTCCTTTTTGAATTCCGTCTTTTAAAATCTTTTGTAATAATTTATGGTATGCTTGCATAAGCACAAATGTAAATAATTCATTTTGTAAGCAACAAATAATAATTAACAAATAGCAAACAACTTTTTAAATTCACTGATTATTCATAATTAATCATTCATAATTAATAATTATTGCAATCTTTGTAGCAGAATGAATGAATTAAACCAAACAATTGTTGCTATTGCTACTGCTCAAGGAGAAGGAGCGCTAGGGGTTGTCCGCCTTTCGGGTAAAGATTCTATAGAAGTTGCTAATGCTGTTTTTAAAGGAAAAAACCTAGTAAAACAAGCATCTCACACTATTCATTATGGTTATATAATAGAAGGTAGTAAGACGATAGATGAAGTAATTGTCTCCATTTTTAAAGCACCTAAATCTTATACGACAGAAGATTCTATAGAAATTTCTTGTCATGGTTCTTTATATATTCAAGAACAAATTGTGAGTCTTTTAATTACTAAAGGAGCTCGTTTAGCGAATCCTGGAGAATTTACATTAAGAGCCTTTTTAAATGGTAGAATAGATTTGAGTCAAGCAGAAGCTGTTGCCGATTTAATTGCGTCAAATTCTGAAGGTTCTAAACAAATTGCTTTAAATCAATTAAGAGGAGGGTTCGCTAATGAACTATCAGTATTGAGAGAAGAGTTGATCAATTTTGCATCTTTAATAGAATTAGAATTAGATTTTAGTGAAGAAGATGTCGACTTTGCAGATAGAGATGCTTTAGTTGCTTTGATTCAAAAAATTATTACCAAATTAATCCCTTTAATTGCTTCTTTTAAACTAGGAAATGCCATTAAAAACGGAATTAATGTGGCTATAGTGGGGAAGCCTAATGCTGGAAAATCTACGCTTTTAAATACATTATTGAATGAAGAAAGAGCGATTGTTTCTGAAATAGCAGGAACTACCAGAGATACTATTGAAGAAACATTAAATATCAATGGTATTTTATTTCGATTTGTAGATACTGCAGGTTTGAGAGAAACTACAGATACTATTGAAAAAATTGGTGTAGAAAAAGCTTTTCAACAAATAGATAAATCTTCGGTTTATGTTTATTTATTCGATATGAATACAACCAACTTAGATGAAGTAAATGAAGAATTAAGTTTATTAAATAAAGGTATTCCAAGGATTTTATTAGCCAATAAAACTGATTTAGTTTCTGCTGAAAAATTGACTGAATTCCAAAATTCTGAACATGATTTTATTTTTATTTCTGCTAAGAAAAAAATCAAAATAGAGGAACTAAAAAATTCACTTTATACTAAAGTTATCGATTCTGAAATTTCTGTAAACGATACTATTATTAGTAATATCAGACATTATAATTCTTTACAAGCAGCTCAAGAAGCTTTACAGCAATCTTTAGAAGGTATTGAATTAGGTATTACGGGAGATTTATTGGCACAAGACATTAGAATAGCACTTAGAGAGTTAGGAAATATAACGGGAGAAATAGATATTGACCAAGATATTTTAGGAACTATCTTTTCTAAGTTTTGTATTGGAAAGTAACCACTACAAAACAAACCTTTAACCTTTAAAATTATTGGAAATGAAGATGTTAGTTAATGACAAACTAAATAACAATTTCTCAAATTAATATGTTTAAAGCGATTTACATGGTTTTTTTATGATATTTGTACCTTAATAACCTAAAACCCTTTACTACAATGTAAAGTTATATTTTGTATTTCGAAGTAAAATCTGTTCTAAAATTATTGATTATATTTACTTTTATTCGACCTCTAGAATAAATAAATTAAGTATGAAAAAAAGAAAGTATCATTATTTTTTTGAAGACAATTCAAAATTAAAAGTTCAAGAAAAATTAGATTTTAAGCAAAACGGTTTACTCTACTATAAAGACATAGAAATTGAGTGTTTTGATAGCTATGAAGGAGATTTAGAGTTATTTGCTGTGCCTATTAAATATTTGCACAACTTTGATACCATATTGGCGCTAAATAACCTTACTTGTGACTTAGAAGATTTTTTTGATCAATGTAGGGAAGTGATTGCCGTACCAGAGAAACATCAAAATGAAAAAGGTACTGAAGGTAAAATGAACTTTCAAGCTTACTTTCATGATTTTCCTACTTCATTAGAATCCATAAATGATAAAGCCATTGTAGTTGTAGCTCTTGCGCCTATTAAAAAAATGTTAGATGCTAAAGGAAAAAGATTGTATAAAGTAGCTGCTTATGTACATGCAAATGAATTCAATTTTTCCCCGAATATTGAGAGTGAAGAGTTAATTCCAGGCTATTATTACAATATGCTTAGAGTGAGTGAAGATAGAGTAGATGGTAAACAAATCTATAGACGTACAGGTGTATTTTCAACTGTTTTTGGTGTATTGTTAGACTTGACTAAGCAAAACGATATTCATTACGTATACGCAACAATGGGGAAAGAGAACACTAAAATCAAAACGGCTCTTGTAAAACTTGCAAATGATTATAATAAAAAACATGATTTCTTTTCTACTATTTCAAATTCAAAAATTACTTTTTTACATGGCAGTAATAAATATAGAAACAAGTTAATTGACATTACAAACGATACGGAGCAATTAGAAATTTTATATAATAAAAGTCATAAGATTAGGGGGAAATACATGTTTAATCAGTTTTCGAGTTTTAAAGATTTTCTGCATACTTATAATAGAGTAATTTCTTATTCTAAATCAACTAAAGCATTTATGCTTGCAGATAAAAATGGAAATATGACTGCAGCTTGTGTCGCTGTAAATTGGGGTGATTACTTATCGTTCAATTTAGATAACCCAAAAGGCATATTCAGATTAGTAGAAAAATTAAAATTAACAAACAAATTAGTTTATGCTTGGTTTACTGTTGGAGAGGAGCGTGAAGTTGATAAACTATATAAAGGAGTCTCAAAATATTATAAAGATAATTATAATATAAAAATGTTTATCTTGAACTCATATGATGGGGACCCTTACCAAAAGGTAAAATCTAGCTTAATTAATGACCCAATGAATTACTTTGTAATACATGATAGACCTAAAGAATACCAAAAATTTAAAGAGTATTCAAAAGATGAAAATGGAAATGTGAGAATATTCATAGACACTGCTATGTTATAGATTGGTGGGCCTTCTTAAGCTATAATATAGCAGTACTTTAGTCAGTAAATAAAGGCAATTAAATAAGGAATTCTATATGTATTTCAATTTTTATTGTTTATACAAAACCTACCTTATTCTATATTCTTTTTTAAAAGCAATAAAAAATAATTATTGATTTCAAGTGATTTGTAGTTTTTTTTACTTATGTTAGAGTGAACCTTAAAAAAACAAACATATGAAACATTCACTTATTTTTAAATTACAAGCAGTATTTAATGCACTTTGGGCAATTCAATTACTCTTTTTACCTGCTCTGGTCTTAGAACAGTATGATTGGACTAGGACAGATGAGCTGACTGCTTGCATGCAAGCCTGTGGTACAGCAATGATGGCAATGGCTATTTTCTCTTTTGGTATGCCATCTTGGGCTAGCGGGGGGCAATTGAAAAAAGCTTCTCTCTGGTTTGGAGTAGTTGCAGGGTTATTTCTTTTATTACAGATATACCAAATGTTTATTTCGCATGCTTCACCAGGAGGACCTATGGATATTGTAAGTACTGTAATTACAGGACTATTTATGGTCGCTTTCTTTGTGAAATCGAAGTAACTATGAGTCAAAAAATAAAAAAAACCACTCTAGAGTGGTTTTTTTTTGAGTAATACTTTCGTTTAAGTAAATTGATTGCTGTCTGATGTGAAATTAATAACTTTGTGTTGTAAATAATTTCATTCCCATTTTAACTTGATTTACGAATACAATTTAGTGTAACACGTTTTAAGGGATATAAATATCAGCATAGCTTATATTAAAACCAGCCCAATTCCCTAAGCCTCCTTCTATATTAGATTGTATTAAACTTGGTGAAGAAAAAGGAGTAGAGCCACCATCATTTTCTGCCGAAAAAATAAAATCATAAGTTGATTTGTCAATATTTTTCCAAATCAAAGTAACTGTATCTTCACTTTTAAACTGTCTTTGAGCTATGATTGGTATACCATCACTCTTTCTACCTTCTAATGGCAATTTTAAGTTAGTAGAACCGGCAAATGTAGCATCCGAATAAACAGTACCCGTTCGCATACCATAATAAGGAGTTGGGTTAGTAGTTGTTTCCGAACCGTATTGAATATAATGTCCTAAAACATTGTTTAAAGGAAAAGTTAAATGTATAAATACTTCAGAATAATCTGGCGCTTCTGGAATTGGCGTATAAGACAAAGAATCTACTTCAAATTTTTCAGGTATTGTTGTAACTGCGCTAACAGATTCTGTTCCATTTTGAACTGTTAAAGTATATGTTTTACCTTCTTCTCCTATCATCATTGGCGCTCCAGGAAATACCACATAGATACAAAAGAATAAACTTTCTTCCAAATCTGTAGCAGATACACCATAATAACTTTTATAGATTTCATCCATTTCTTCTTCAGTTTCTACAAAAATTAACAGCCCAAACAATTCTTCTTGAGATAATGTATCGTTATTGGTTAATAAAGAATCTAAGCCACTGTATAGCTTGTAACAAATTTCAGTTAATTCTACTGAACTTGCACCATCAGAAACGCTCACTGTTGCCTTGTGTATATAAGTAGATTCAATATCTAGCGTATCATATAAATAAGCAGAATGCCTTAATACAACTTGGGGCATTTGACCTATTTCAATTTTTCCGTCTACTACAATTTTTGCTGCTAATGGATCTACATCAATTTGTATTTCTTTGGTACAAGAAAACAAATAGGCACCTACAGTCAACATGATTAATATTTTAAGTGTATTCATTTTTGTTAGTATTTAAAATTCCAAGAAATAGAAGGTAATATAGGAAATAGAGTCACCTGCGTTGGTGTCACTTTAAATGTTCCTTTCGTAAAATCCCCACTTGTTTCATTATAAAAGAAATATGGATTTTGACTATTATAAGCATTGAAAACTGATAGATTTATTGCTGAATATCTATCATCTTTATCCAATAAAATAAAATTAATACCTAAATCTAAACGGTGATAAGCTGGTAAACGGTGAGAGTTTATTTCTCCATATTCATAAACTATATCCGGATTTTCTCCACCTGTTAAATAATAATTAACCGGTAAAGTTGTTGTTTGTCCTGTTCCATATATAAACGTAGCATTAAACTTCCATTTTTTATGTGGCGAATACATCAATACAACCGATAAATCATGCGTTCTATCATATTTAGATTTAAATTTTTTACCGTCATTTAAATCAGGAAATGTTCTAGTAGTTTCTGACAAAGTATATCCTATCCAACCATTAAATTTTCCACCTTTCTTTTTAATTAAGAACTCAGCACCATAAGATTCCCCTTCACCAAAAACAAACTTATCTTCTAATTCTGTATTATTGTTTGAAACTGGATGATTACCATATTCAATTTGGTTCCACATCTTTTTATAATAACCTTCTACTGAAGTTTCTAATGTGTTGTCTAACCAATTTTTAAAGAAGCCACCACTTGCTTGTAAACCGATTTCTGGCTTAACCAAATTTGTACTTGGCACCCATATTTCCGTTGGTAAAGTAGACGTAGACTGAGAAACTAAATGAATATATTGATTGATTAAATTAAACCCTGCTTTAAAGGATAAATCTTCTAATATTTTAACCCTCAAATTAACTCTTGGTTCTATTCCAAAATAAGTTGCAAAACTTTCGCCTGCTGTTTTAGAAACTACTGAATCTATTTCACCAGTTGGTTTATAGAAGGTTCTATCTGAAGGGCCCGTATTAGCAAACATAGATCCTCTTACCCCAAAATTAATTTTCACTCTTGTACCTATATCTGTTTCATCTTGAATATAAAGACCTACTTCATGACCATACTTAGAAGTAATATCGGATTCTAAAACAGTATCTCCAGTGTTGAAAGACGTAACTCCTGGTGTGAAATTATGAAAAGTATAATCATATCCAAATTTAACATCATGGTTGTCATTGGGGTAATAATCTAATCCTCCTTTTAAAGAAAAATTTTCAATTCCACTATTATATATAAAACTTAGACCACCAAATTGACCTTCCAAACTTGCTTTGTAATTATTGTAAACAAAAGTGGTACTCATAAATAATTTCGAATTAAAAAGATGATTCCACCTTAAAGTTGCTAATGTATTTCCATAAGGGATTTTCACTTTAAAAGTACCTGTTGCGTTTGAAAAATTCATGATATCTTGTCCAGTATAAGCACTTACAAAAACTCTATCTTTCTCACTTATTTTCCAATTTAACTTCGCATTTAAATCATAAAACCATGGGACACTCAAACTACTTAATTGAGGATCTTCATTATTTTTCAATATTTCAGTAGCCACCAGACCGATATATGAAATTCTTCCTGAAGCAATAAAAGAAACTTTGTCTTTTACTATTGGCCCTTCTGCTGTTAAACGAGCTGAAATAATTCCTATTCCACCAGAAAACTTATATTTCTTCATGTTTCCTTCCTTCATTTTAACATCTAAAACAGAAGAAAGTCTACCACCATATTGTGCAGGAATACCGCCTTTAATTAATTTAATACCTTTCACTGCATCTGCATTAAAAACAGAGAAAAACCCTAATAAATGACCTGTATTATAAACTGGTGCATTATCTAATAAAACTAAATTTTGATCTGGACCACCACCTCTTACATAAAGCCCGTTACCATCTCCGGCACCTTGCACACCGGGTAAAAGTTGCAATGTTTTTATAACATCTGGCTCTCCCATTAGCATCGGAAGTTCCTTTACTGTTCTTGTATCTATTTCTACAACGCCTGTTTGAACTTGATCTACATTAGCATCGGCTTTCTTTCTAGTTACAACTACAGCTTTAACTTGTTGGTCTGTAGTACCTAATTCTACAGTAACTGTTTTATTAGCATCTAATTCAATCTCAACTTCTTTAAAGCCATAACCTATTGAAGAAAATTTTATTGTATAAATTCCTTTTGGTAGTGTTAAAGAATAAAAACCGTAAAAGTTTGTACTTACCCCTTTAAGAGATTCTTTTTCAAAAACATTCGCTCCGTATAAGTCTTCCCCATCAGAAGCGCTACGAACATAACCAGAAATTGTAAATTTTTCTTGTGCAAATAGTCCTATTGTAAAAAAAGTGACCATTGCCAAAAGTAAAATAGTTTTCATGAATAATTATTTTAGAAATGCAAAATTAAGGAAACTATCTTAAAAAAATATTTTCTAATGTTAAAATTTATTTTTTTATAAACTTAGATTGAAAATTATCTTTCTTTGTTCTAATACTTAAAAAATAAGTACCACTTGAAAGCATAGAAACATCTTCAAAGATGTAGATGTTTAAAGCCTCATTTTTAGTAAAAAACTGAGATTTCATCAGTTCTCCATTTAAATTATATATTTCTGCCTTATACTCAGTATCTAAATCTTTATTTTTCAATATAAAATTGATAGCGTTGGTAACAGGGTTTGGAAAAATGACCATTTCATTTTCTGGTATATTTGTATTTAATAAATACAAATAGGAGAGCTTAAAATTTGGAATACCATAACCATAATCATCATTTGGATTTGAAAATAAATGAGCACTTTTTTCTATGGCATAGAAGATTTCCATATTAGATTTTTCAGGAAAAGCTTGCCATAAACAAGCTGCCATTCCAGCTGTTATTGGACAAGAAAATGATGTGCCGTTTATTCTTACTATTTGTCCAAATGCATTAATACCAACAGCCGCTAATCCTTGAGCACAAACATTAGGTTTAACATCTCCATCAAAAGCAGGTCCTCTAGAGCTAAATGCCGCTAAATCGCGATTAGGGCCAACAGCTCCAATACATAAGACACTATCGCCATCTGAAGGCGCAGTAATATAATGCCAAGGATCACTTCCTGAATTTCCTGCACTATTTATTACTAAAAACCCTTTTGCAGCAGCTAAATCTGCTGCAATCGTAATTGGCGTAGTATTGCCATCCATGTCTTGATAGGTGTGGCTTGTACTATCAATGTCAAAATCATTAGAATAACCTAAAGAAGTGGAGATAATTGCATTTTCACCCATTAAACTATCAGCCATTTCTGCTGCCATTGCCCAGTTATACTCTTCAGGTAAACCTTCATTATAGTTGTCTTCTGTACTAAATAAATAATAAGTAGCATCTGGAGCCGTTCCTATCATTTCTTCTTTAATATCCGAAACCATTGTAGAAATTACATAATTTCCATGATTTCCATTGGTGTTATCAAAAACAGTATCGTTATCATTTACAAAATCATAACCTACTCGTATTCTTCCTTCTTGATATGCTTTTTGGTAAAATCTATTGGTATTTACGTTTGGAAAGCCATTGTCCATGATGGCAATTTCAATTCCTTTGCCTCTAAAATCTAGATCGTGTAAGGAATTACCTGCTAACATTTTTATTTGATTCAAGCCGTCACCGTAGTCATATTCTGTTTTATTTATTCTCGTACTTATAAGGTTAAATTTGTTTTTAGCAATTTTCGTTTTAGTTATACTTAATCCTTGAATACTTTTTACAAATTCCAATCCTTCAATTAAGCTAACTTTTGAATTATCGGCTATGTATACTAAAGAACCATTTAACCAATTAGATGATTTATTAACCTCTACGCCTAAAGCGGAGATGGTATTTGTATAAGCCTTGCAAACGGGAATGTCTGTATCGCTAATTTTGATATGATGCTTGGTTCTACGAGCTAAAGCATTTTTGCTCATAAAAGCTTCTGGGTTTTCAATACTAAAATTAGAAGCTGCCTTGTCTTTATAACTTACCCAATATTTTTCTTGTGCATTTACAATGTTTATTAATGCTGTAATAAGTAGAACTAAAATGTATCTCATTTCATTTAGTGTTTATAATCAGTGATAGTATACTTAAGAATAAAACCATTTTCTGCTCGTTCTACAAAAGGTGCATTAGAAGGTGCTGCTTGTGTTTCTAGAATCATTAATTCTTTATAAACTAACCCAACATTTTTGGCATATATTTCTTTGCTATACTTTTTTTCAAAAAGATTTTCTTCATCTATTTGGATTACAGTAACGCAGGAGTCAAAAGTAAATTCTCCAATTTCTAATTTTTCATCTATTGCAGTAAAAGTATATTCCCATTCAAATTTCGTAGGATTATAAAAATCTAAACTAGGTTCATCTATAACATCTATATAAATATGACCATTCCAAGTCTTATTTATTTCTGCCGGAAAAACTAATTTAATAAAACGTAAATCGTTTTCTACCTTTTGAAAATTTATATTTGTTGCTTTTTGAGAAAAAATATTATTTATAAACCAAGAAGAGTTCTCGTATCGTTTATATTGTTCTACCCGATAATTTGTATTGTTAGACAAATCTAAGTAGTCGGATTCTATTAGTTCTTTCAGAAAATAACTTGAAGTATCTATGGTCACCGGGTTAGTGAAGTCACTGAAAGTAATGGAATCGACTTTATATTCCTGCCAAAAATTTATTTCTAACGGGAAGTAATCTTTTCCTAAATCTACGGTGCCAATCACCTCTTTTTTACAATTTAATAAAAAGACTAAAAGAGATATTGTGAATAAATATCTCATATATTTTAAACCTTTTCTTGTGCGCTTTGCGTTACTTCACCAAAAGTTGGACAAGTATTTCTATGACAAGAACTTAATAATATTGTTGTGAATGCTACTAATACTACTGTTGCTATGGTGATATTTAACTTTTTCATGACGCTCGTTTTTAATTGTTAATATTTTTTTCTTATTCTTCTGTCGCGAAAATAATCAATTTATATAAATCGATTATGACTTATCTCTATTACTTTAAACATTGTGAAGTGAATACAAATTGATAGATTCTATTCTCTTTTGAAAATTAAAGCGGTTACTTTATTTTTTAAACTTAATTATTTAACTGTATGAATATTCATTTTATTGCTATTGGAGGTGCAATTATGCATAATTTAGCTATTTGCTTACAAGAATTAGGTCATTCGGTGTCTGGTTCTGATGACATTATTTTCGACCCATCAAAATCAAATCTAGCAGCGTTTGATTTACTACCTAAAAAAATAGGCTTTTTTAAAGAAAACATTACAGAAGAACTGGATGTTGTTATTTTAGGAATGCATGCCAAAAAAGATAATATAGAACTTAAAACAGCTTTAGAAAAAGGAATTAAAGTTTCTTCTTTTCCTGAATTTATTTATGAGCAAAGTAAAGATAAAAAGCGGGTCGTTATTGCGGGTAGCCATGGTAAAACTACAACTACAGCTATGATTATGCATGTGTTAAAAGATCATAATCTAAAATTCGATTATTTAGTAGGCGCTAGCTTAGAAGGTTTTGAAAGAGGCGTAGCATTAACAGATACGCCAATTATCATTTTAGAAGGAGATGAGTATTTATCTTCCCCGATAGAAATGCGCTCGAAATTTCATTTTTACAAAGCAGACATTACAATGATAACAGGAATAGCCTGGGACCATATTAATGTTTTTCCGACATTAGCGTTGTATCATAATACTTTCAAAGAATTTATAGAAGACTTAGCTAAAGATTCTAGTTTAAGCTATTTTGAAGGAGATGAAGTCTTGGAAGACTTAGTTCAAGGAGCGAAATGTAAAGTAAAAAAATACAACACACCAAAATACACGATTGAAAACGGTGTAACTATCTTAAAATTTGAAGGACAACAATTTCATTTAAGTATTTTTGGAGAACATAATCTACAAAACTTAGAAGGCGCAAAAAATGTATGTTTTGATTTAGGTATTTCAAATGTAGACTTCTATAAATCAATAAGCACATTTAGTGGAGCGGCTAGAAGGTTAGAAAAAATAGCAAATGATAAAGGCATTATTGCTTTTAAAGATTTTGCTCATTCTCCTTCTAAATTAGAAGCAACCGTAAAAGCAGTAAGCGAACAGTTTTCGAACAAGAAGCTAATTGCTTGTATGGAATTACATACCTTTAGTAGCACTAACCCAGAATTTTTGATAGAATTTGAGGGAAGTATGGATCCTGCAGATACGGCCATAATATACATGAGCGAAAAAGCTTTTGAAATAAAAGGTAAAAGTTACATTCCTGATGAAGTAATTCATAATAATTTTAAAAATAATAAAATTAAAATTTTTAGAAACCCTGAAGATTTAAAAGCGTTTATTCTAACACAAGATTTGCAAGAAAATGTTTTACTGCTGATGAGTTCTGGTAGTTTTGACGGTTTGGAGTGGAGTGGAGTGCTTTAGTTGTTTATATTTAACTTGAGTTCAAAACAATAAATATTATTACCAATTTG
>CAWVRT010000028.1:0-34051 GCA_963932515.1 uncultured Chitinophagales bacterium | reverse complement strand
TAAACGAACACCACCTAACTCATCTATTCTATAAGGGAAGCTATCTCCAGGAGAACCAATAAACATAAAATTTACCGGAATATTCCATTCTTTAGAAAGTTTATTGATCAGTTTTGGACCAAAGGTGTCATGTATCACTTTAAAATCGATATCGATTTCTGGATATTCTCTATCTAAAAACTTAATATCAGTCATTAAATTTTCTGAACATTTTTCACCTTCATTCAGGACTGTTACAATTTTTATTTTTCTTGTATGCTCATTATCTTTTATGTAAAGCATTACTTTATTTAAGTTAGACAAATTATCTCCTTTTGTAAAAAATACAAACTCTTGAGAAACAATATCATTTATAGTATGTATAACTTGTGTATTGATATATCTGACAAAACTTAATAGTAATCTTAAAATGATAATTCTATTCAACATGATATAGACAAAGATTATAGCGGGGAAGAAATAATACAAAAATGTTCTAAAATTATCTGGTCTATCTGGGTTGAAAATATTTCCCAACAATGCAATTACAACACCAATAAAAGCAATTGCTAATCCATAATAAGGAGCTACTTCAGGCCTTGGTAATTTTGCTCTTTTAAATTTCAAAAGAATATTACCAATTACAAAAAGTGTCATTACCGCTAAAAACGAAATGGTATATACACCTGCCAACAAAGCAACATTTCCTTTAGTTACAGCCAAAACAGACCCACTTAGGATTAAGAAAACTAAGATCAATCTATATGAAACACCTTTTTTATTTTTCTTTAATAACGCATTCGGTAAAATTCTATCCAAGGTCATACGCTCCATTAAACCGGTAACCCCTACAAAAGAAGTTAATACAGCACCAGAAAGAACTAAGACTGCGTCAATAGATATAATCCACTTTAACCAAGAACCAGCTGACTTATTAGCCATTTCAGACAATAGTCCTTCTTGAAAATTAGCTGATATATCTGTAGTCGTAAACATAGCTAATGCTAGAAATGCCATTAATGGATTTAAGACACTAACTACAATCCACATATTTCTTAGTGTTTTTGGAAAAACACCTTCTTCTTGTTCCTCTACAAAATTAGCAGAACTTTCAAATCCAGAAATCCCTAACATAGAAACAGAGAAACCCATAAATATGGCCCACCACATATTATCACTTTTATTAGCCCAATTAAAACTAAACATATCAAACCCATGAGTTAATAAAAAGTAAATAGTTGCACCTACTAATAAGACCATAGACGTTAAATGAAAAATAAAGATCCCTATTGCAACAAATGCAGATTCAGAGATTCCATTAATAACCAACATGGCAAACGCTCCTAATAATAATATAGCTGAAACTTCTACATAAGAAGGAAAAAACATATTGATAGGACTAGGTGTTTCATCATGTAAAACATGTACTATTTTAGATAAATAATGCATCGCTTCTTCCCCTGAAATAACCGCTGTTGCCATATAGGAAAGTAGCGTTAAGGTTGCTGCCATGGATGCCATTTGCTTACTCGTAGTATTTAACAAGGCATTATAAGCACCACCATTTAGAGGCAAAGCACCAACAACTTCTCCATAAATTTTTCTGAAAAAGAACAAAACAAAAGCAACAATACCTAAAGTGATCCAAGCATAACCTCCTGCTGTTGCAATAGCCAAAGCAGAAACATATAATACAGAAGAACTTATATCGTTCCCACTAATAGCTGTAGCAGCTAATTCACCTAACTTCTTATGTTTTTTACTCATTTTATTTATTTATGAGCCACAAAAGTACTCATTCTACTAATTCAAATCAAATAATTTTTATAAACACCGATGTTATTACTCATCAATAAACACTACCGATTAAAAAGTATTGATTAAATTTGCAGAAAATTAAAAGACTATGCCAAGAATTATTGCACCTTCTGTACTTTCTGCAGATTTTTCGAATTTAGCACAAGACATTCAAATGATCAATGATTCTAAAGCAGAATGGATTCATTATGACGTAATGGATGGTGTTTTTGTCCCAAACATTTCTTTTGGTTTTCCTATTTTAAAAGCTATCAATAAAATTACTCATAAGTTTATTGATGTCCATTTGATGATTGTAAATCCTGAAAAATACATCAATGATTTTAAGGAAGCTGGTGCAGATGGCATTTCAATTCATTGGGAAGGAAATATTCATGTTTTAAGCATCTTAAATCAGATTAGAGATGCAGGTTTAGAAGCTGGCCTAGCGCTGAACCCTGCTACACCAATTCATGTTATTACTGACATTGTAGATAGTATCGACATGTTACTAATCATGTCTGTAAACCCCGGTTTTGGTGGACAAAAATTTATAGAAAAAACCTATAATAGAGTGGCTGAAGCAAAAGCTTTAATCCAATCTAAAAATGCAAACACAATTATTCAAGTAGATGGCGGTGTTGGACCAAATAATGCTAAAAAAGTATTTGCTGCGGGAGCTGATGTATTAGTTTCTGGTAGTGCCGTTTTTAAAGCAGCCAATCCAAGTGAAGCAATTCTAGAAATGCTTAAATAATTTAGTTCTTTATCCAATAAAACAATTAATGAAACGTTTAGCTTTATAATGTTAAAACAATTTAGTTTATCCATATTATTCCTTTTAATTATATTTTCTATATACTCACAAACTGCTTTAATTAAAGTAAAAGTTTTAGACACTAAAAATCAAGCAATCATTGGGTTAAATGCTTCTTACAAAATAAGTATTTTAAAAGGTAGTGCTTCAGATATTGACGGAAATTTAGAATTAGAAATTCCTGCAAATAAAGAAGTAACTATTCAGTTTTCTAACATTTCATATAAAACGCAATATGTTATTTTCAATTTGAAAGAAAATGAAACTAAAACACTACAACTTAACTTTAAAAATTCTGAAATAATTGTTCCAGGAACTACAATAGAAGGATTTAAAACTAAATATCGTCAAGATGAGCAAATGCTTGACATTGATCTAAAACAAGGAAAACTTCCCTCTCCTTCTGGAGATATTTCTTCTTTATTAGAAGGACAAGCTTTTATTCATAAAAACAATGAATTGAGTACGGCTTATTCTGTAAGAGGCGGAAATTTTGATGAAAACTTAGTTTACGTTAACGATTTTGAAGTTTACCGTCCTTTTTTAATAAGGTCTGGGCAACAGGAAGGTTTAAGCTTTATAAATCCAGACATGGTAGATAAAATTGCTTTTTCTGCTGGTGGTTTTCAAGCAAAATATGGAGATAAGATGGCTTCAGTCTTAGATGTAAAATATAATCGACCTATTAAATTTGGGGGAACAATTTCTGCTAGTTTATTAGGTGTAAATGCAGAAATTGAAGGAACAGATAAATCTAGAAATTTCACTTTTGCGCTAGGCGCAAGATATAAAACGAGCAAATTATTATTAGGTACTCAAGATGTTAAAGGGCAATATTCTCCAACATTTGTAGATGTTCAAGGATTTTTCACTTATTATTCAAGTCCTAAATTTCATTTAGAATATATTAGCAATTTTGCTTTAAATAAATTTGATTTTATTCCAGAAGATAGAACAACAGATTTTGGTTTAGTAAATTTCCAAAATAGATTTCAAGTTTATTACGACAACAATAGTGCTGAAAACGACAGTTATAATTCTTTAATGAATGGATTAGCAGCAGTTTACCACCCACACCAAAAATTAGAATTAAAATTATTAGTTTCTTCATACAATATGACAGAAAAAGAAAATTTTGATTTATTGGGAGAATATTTCTTAGGAGAAGTAGAAACAGATCCTTCAAAGGAGAATCTTGGCGAAGTAAAAAATGTTTTAGGTTCTGGAGCTTTTCATGATTGGGCTAGAAACTCACTTTATACAGATGTTTATAGTGCCGCGCATAAGGGAAAATTTCAAATTAAACGACACCAACTTAAATGGGGTGTAACTTATAAACATGAAATAATTCAAGATAGATTAAATGAATGGGTTCGAATAGATTCTTCAGGTTATAACACGCCAAATACTCAACAATCAATAGAGTTTTATAAGGTTTTAAAACCAGAAGCATTACTATTAGAATCTAACCGATATTCAGCATACATACAAGACACTTGGGTAATTGGAGACACCAATAGATTGGAATTAAACTATGGTGTAAGAGCACAATATTGGGATGTAAACAAGAAAATTATTATTTCTCCTAGAATACAATTAAGATACTTACCTAAAACAAAAGGTCATTTTGAATTAAAGGCCGCTACGGGATTATACTTTCAGCAACCATTCTACAGAGAAATGAGGAATTTTGAAGGAGAAGTTAATATCAATTTAAAGCCACAAAAATCAGCACATTTTATTTTAGGCGCAGATTATTCTTTTAAAGCTTGGGATAGAGACTTCCGTTTTATTACAGAAGCTTACTACAAATACCTCTGGGACAATGTTCCTTACAAATATGATAATGTATTGATAAGATATTATGGAACCAATAATTCTACTGGTTATGTTACAGGTATAGATTTAAGGCTAAACGGAGAATTGGCAGAAGGTGTAGAAAGCTGGGTAACGCTTTCCGTTATGAGTGCTCAGGAAGATATAAAAGGAGATCATTACACAGAATACGAAATAGTAAAGAAAAAAGAAGAAGGTTATGGTTTAACTTTTTCAAATATTACCGACACCGTTTCTGTAAGAGAAATAGAACCTGGCTATATTGCTAAACCTAGTGACCAAAGAGTTCGATTTGCTTTATTTTTTCAAGATTACATTCCTAAGTTTCCTTATATTAAAGTACATTTAAACCTTGTACTGGCTACCGGTTTACCTTTCGGACCACCCGATAGTGAACGCTATCAAGACAGATACAGAATGACCGCTTATAAAAGATTCGATATTGGATTTTCGGCTGCTTTATTTAATAAAAAATTAAGATTATCGAAAGGAAAGCCTGTTAAAAAAGCGTTCTCTCACTTAGATAATCTTTGGTTATCTTTTGAAGTCTTTAATATCTTTGCGATTAAAAACGTAGCGTCTTATTCTTGGGTAGAAGCCTATGATACCCGAACACAATCTTTAGGACAATATGCTGTACCCAATTATTTAACAGATAGACGATTTAATGTAAAATTGAGGGTAGATTTTTAAAAAGTATTTGTAAAATTTTTCAAGCTTTTTCATCTAATAAATAGTTGAATTCATTTAAAAACTTTAAATTTGTATTATGGAACTTGTATTACCAACAATAGTAGCTACAGTATTAGTGTTAGGAATCTCTGTTTTAGGCATGGCAGTAAAAGTGTTTTCAAAGCATAATGGAGAATTCAAAGGCGGTTGTGCTTCTAACAACCCAATGTTGAGAAATAAAGTAGGTGCTTGTGGTGTTTGCGGCAAAACAGATTTTGAAGATAATGATACCGAACAAATAGAATGTTCTGACTTACCAGTAATTGGCTAATTTCATATTCACTATTACTCCTAAGCTTATTCACCCGTTGTATATTTCATTCTTAGTTTCTATTAATTTACAATTTAACCATTGCTATCAAAAGATCGACCTCCTTCTTAGAAGTATTTGTAAAAGGAAAAATGTGTGCAAAAACTTAGTGTATCACAAAATATAAGAACAAAATAAAAAAGTTTAGCTTAAGCAATAAAACAAACTAAAGAGAACATAGTTTTCATAGTAAAGGGTTGAACACTTGGCTAAATTAATTTTGTCTAAATATTTTTTTACCTAAAAAATAATATTTCCCTTACCTTTGCACCTTAAAATAAAAAAGATGGCTACAAATAGAACATTTACAATGATTAAACCTGATGCTGTAGAAAATGGTTATGCGGGTGCAATTTTAGATCAAATTATTAAAGGTGGTTTTAAAGTAATTGCTTTAAAATATATTCATATTACTGATGCGCAAGCTAAAGAATTTTATGCAGTTCATGCTGAAAGACCTTTTTATGGTGAATTAGTAGAATTTATGACTTCTGGTCCTATTTATGTTGCCATTTTAGAAAAAGATAATGCTGTATTAGATTTTAGAACTTTAATTGGTGCTACTAATCCTTCTGAAGCTGCTGATGGAACTATCAGAAAAATGTTTGCTGAAAACATTGGAAGAAATGCTGTACATGGTTCAGATTCTGATGAAAATGCACAAATAGAAGGAAGTTTTTACTTCTCTGGTATTGAGCAGTTTTAAGAATATCCTATAGAAAATAACATTATTAATTTAGTGTAACAAAAAAATCCCAAGTAATTGCTTGGGATTTTTTTGATTATAAATAAAGAACAGAACAGCTCCAAGCATTAAGCGGTAAACAAACTCACCAAATAAAAAATAATTCTTTACCTTCGCTTTTCAAATAACAAGTGTGAAAGTAACATTCATGTATATCGGTAAAACCAATCAAAACTTTGTAAAAGAAGGCTTTGAAATGTACAAAAAAAGAATTGTACACTATACTAATTTTGAAGAAGTTTGTATAGAAGACATCAAGAACGCCAAGAACCTAAAATCTGAACAATTAAAACAATTAGAAGGAGAAAAAATTCTAAAAAAGTTAACGAATACTGACCTTGTAGTTCTTTTAGATGAAAAAGGGAAAGCTTTCAATTCCAATACTTTTTCTAAATGGATAGAGAATAAAATGATTCAAAGTACTAAGAACTTAGTTTTTATTGTAGGTGGTGCTTTTGGATTTTCTGAGGCTGTTTACCAAAGAGCTAATAGCAAAATAAAATTGTCTGACATGACATTTTCTCACCAAATAATACGTGCAATTTTTGCGGAACAATTATATAGAGCTTTTACAATTATTAAAGGCGAAAAATATCACAATAACTAATGAAAATATTTGAAAAACAAATAGAAATAAGATGGGCAGATGCCGATGCGAATGGTCATGTAAGGCATTCTGCTTATTATGATTATGGTGCGCATGTTAGAATTCGTTTTTTTGAAGAATTGGGTTTTAATGCTTTCAAAATGAAAGAATTGGGGATTGGTCCCATTCTATTTAAAGAAGAATGTTCGTTTATTAAAGAATTGCATATAGAAGATACTATTCGCATTAACTTAAAAAAAGGAAGCGTTTCTGAAGATGGTTCTAAGTGGGTTATTCATCATGAAATTTTTAATACTAAAGGAGAAAAAAGTGCTCACATTTCTATGAAAGGTGCCTGGTTAAATTTAAAAAGCAGAAAACTTTGTATCCCTCCTATCGCATTAGCAGAAGCATTTCACAATCTGCCAGAAGGAATTGAATATGTTTATAAAAAATAAACAGTAAATTTACAGTAAACTAAAAACTTAATTATGATCAAGGGACTATTACACGCGCACAGTGGTTTAAGATGGATATTATTAGCTTTATTGGTAGGAAGTATTTTTAATGCTTTTAAAAAATGGAAAGCAAAAGAACCTTTTACAGATTTAGATAACAAATTGTCTTTATTTACTTTTATAACCGCACATATACAGTTATTGCTAGGCATTGCTTTATATTTTATGAGTGATATGAAAATTTTTGAAAATTTTTCTATGAAAATAGCTAAACTTAGATTTTTTGGTATGGAGCATGCCGTAGGTATGTTACTGGCAATAGTTTTAATTACTTTAGCTAGAATTCAATCTAAGAAAATAACAGAAGATACCCTAAAACACAAAAAAATATTTGTGCTGTTTTTAATCGCTTTCGTTTTGATAATAATATCCATTCCTTGGCCTTTTAGAGGCTTTGGCAATGCTTGGTTCTAAGCTCTAAAACTAGAATTTACAGTGAATAAATTTATCATACTACTATTGATAACAGTCGGTCTATATTCTTGTGACATAGAGAACAGAAAGCCTGAATATAAACGTTTTGAGAATGTTCAAGTTCAAGATTTTACGGCTAACAGAATTGTTATAAGTGCTGATATTATCATTTTTAATCCGAATGGTATTTCAGCATTTTTGAATAAAATAGAAATAGATGTATTTGCAAATGATATCGAAGTTTCTCATATTTCTCAAACAAAAAAAACAGAAATTACTAAAAATTCTGAATTTAATATTCCATTAAATGCAAAATTCAAGCCACAAGATTTAATAAAAAAGGAAGCTTCTATACTAGATATTATTAGCATTAGTTTGAAATCTTTTCAAGATAAAAATATTTACTTAAAATTTGTTGGCACAGCTACTTTTGAAGTTGCAGGTCTTCCTTTTGATGTTCCCATTGAATATGAAGAAAAAGTTGATTTAATCTAATTCTTCTGCTCTTTTAATAATAGCCTCCGGTAATGATTTTTTTGCTTTTGCGCCTAATTTCTTAATTTTCTCAACAGAAGTAATTAAGTTTCCGTTTCCTTCCACCAATTTATTCATTGCATCTTTATAACCTATTTTTGCTTCATCCATCTTCTTTCCTACTTTGGTTAAGTCAGAAATTAGACCTTCAAACTTATCATATAAAGCACCCGCTTGTCGGGCAATTTCTAAAGCATTTCTTTGTTGTTTATCATTGTTCCACATGCTATCTATCGTTCTTAAAGTTGCCAATAAAGTAGATGGTGTAACGATAACTATATTCTTTTCAAATGCTTTGTTATACAATTGATTATCATTGTTTATAGCAACCGCAAATGCAGGCTCTACAGGGACAAATAATAATACAAAATCTGGAGATTCTATTTCATACAAATCTTCATATTTCTTTTCACTCAATTGAATTACATGCCTATTTAAAGACGCAATATGTTCTTTTAAAAACTGTGCTTTTTCAACTTCATCTTCACTATTGACAAATCTTTCATAAGCGGTTAATGAAACTTTAGAATCGACAACCATTTTTTTATTGTCTGGTAAATGAATAATGACATCTGGACGTAGTCTTATTTTATCTCCATCATTTACATCAAAACTTTTTTCCATTTCATATTCTCTCCCTTTCTCTAAACCAGATTTTTCAAGAACTCTTTCTAATATCAATTCTCCCCAATTTCCTTGCGTCTTACTTTCTCCTTTTAAAGCTTTTGCTAAATTATTTGCTTCTGTACTAATTTTAATATTTTGTTCATGTAAAGACTTTAAATGCTCTCCCATTGCGGCATGTCTTTCTATGTTTTCATTATTGGTACGTTCTACTTTTTTTTCAAAAGTATTTATTTTTTCTTGTAGTGGATTTAAAATTTCCCTTATGTTCACTTTATTCTGCTCAGTAAATTTCTTAGATTTATCTTCTAATATTTTATTTGCTAAATTCTCAAATTCTTTCGTGAATTTTTCTTGTATGTTTTCAATTTCTTGGCGATTTTCTACTAATTTTTTCTCAGTATTTTTCAATTCAACCTCACTTTGCGTTAAATTTATTTGTAAATTATCTTTTACCGTTCTTAAAGAAGTAATATCTGTTTTAAGTTCTTCTATTTGCGTGTCAAAAACAACTCGTTCTTCCTTTACATTTGTTTTGTAATTTTCAAAGTGTTGCTGACTAGTCTCTTTATAATTGTCAAATTGAATATTCAATTGCGCGTTTCTTTCATTTAATTCTGCACTTTCTTTTTCAAATTTTAGTTTCAAAAAAAGGCTACTGAGAACAAAGCCGATTGCTAAAAACAAAATAGCTGTTAAAAAATATATTAAGGTTTGATTCATGTTTTTTAATTTTATACAAAAGTATTATAGTCAAACGCAATATACGTGCGTTTATAAATTTTATTAAGTGTTTATAAATAACTCTAGTAAGTGTAGCTAAACTAAAACTAAGATTGGTAGACTACAAATTACACCTATTCTGTTTTGAAAAACATCCCGCAAAGTTTCGCTTCTCCTGCTTTGAAGTTATAATATCTCTGTTTAGTATTCTATCTTGTAAACATACAGAAAATATCAGTTATTTAACCGATAAAAATAAATCGTAATTTTAACCTACACACTAGAAACCAAAATGTTGATTACTCAAGAATAACTTCTTCACTCAAAACAAATGATAACGTACGCTAAACTTATCTTTGTATAAAATATCTCAACATGACATTAAATGAATTAACAGCGATATCTCCTATTGACGGAAGATACAGAAACAAAGTAAGTGATTTCTCAAAATTCTTTTCAGAATTTGCTTTAATTAAATATAGAGTGAAAGTAGAAATTGAATATTTTATCGCTTTGTGTGAATTGCCTTTACCACAGTTGAAATCGTTTCCTAAAAAGAAATTTGATGTTTTAAGAAAAATTTATGAAGAGTTTTCTGAGGAAGATGCTTTGAAAGTTAAAAAAACAGAAAGCATTACAAATCATGATGTTAAAGCTGTTGAATATTTTATTAAAGAAAAAATGGATGAATTAAACCTTTCAGCGCATAAAGAATTTATTCATTTTGGGTTGACTAGTCAAGATATTAATAATACAGCTTTCCCTATGATGCTAAAAGATGCAGATAGTGAAGTTGTTGCAGAAGAAATGCATAAAGTATTTACTAAAATGCAAGAATTAGCAGCCGAGTGGAAAGATATTCCAATGTTAGCTAAAACGCATGGTCAACCAGCTAGTCCTACTAAATTAGGTAAAGAAATATTAGTATTTGTGGAACGTTTAATCAACCAAATAGATGATTTAGAAAATGTTCCTTTTGCTTCTAAATTTGGTGGTGCTACAGGAAATTTCAATGCGCATCACGTTGCTTACCCAGATATTGATTGGCAAGAATTTGCAAACCAATTCGTTGAGGAAAAATTAAACCTATACAGATATCAGCATACAACACAAATTGAGCATTACGATTATTTAGCTGCTTATTTTGATGCTTGGAAAAGAATTAACACCATTCTGATTGATTTATGTAGAGATATTTGGACTTATGTTTCTATGGAATATTTTAAGCAAAAAATTACAAAAGGTGAAGTAGGTTCCTCTGCTATGCCTCATAAAGTAAATCCTATAGATTTTGAAAATGCGGAAGGGAATTTAGGTATTGCCAATGCATTATTTGAGCACCTTTCTGCGAAATTACCCATTTCAAGATTACAAAGAGATTTAACAGATTCTACGGTTTTAAGAAATATTGGTGTTCCTTTATCTCATACCGTTATTGCTTTAAAATCTATCTTAAAAGGATTAAATAAGTTACTTTTAAACGAGAATAAATTACATGAAGATTTAGAAAAAAACTGGATTGTAGTAGCTGAAGCGATTCAAACAGTTTTAAGAAGAGAAGCTTATCCAAATCCTTATGAAGAATTAAAAGCATTGACTAGGACAAATAGTCAAATTGGGGAAAAAGAAATTCATGCATTTATAGATTCTTTAAAAGTTACTGATGAAATTAAAAAGGAATTGAAAGTGATTACTCCTTTTAACTTTACTGGAATTTTTTAAAGTTAATTATTTCTTAAAAATATAAAACATTCAACATTGAATTCATCATTCATGTTGAATATTTTTTTTGCCTAAATTCTTTTATTCTCCAATATATTACCATTTTCTGAAAGAAGAATAGCAATCCATTTAGTTGCTTTAAATTGAGCAAAAGATATAATGACCATAATAGTTATCGGCACGCTTAAAATCATTCCTGTAACACCCCAAATTGTTCCCCAAAAAGCTAATGATAGTAGAACGACTAAAGGGCTTACATTCAATGAATTCCCCATCAATTTAGGCTCTAACACATTTCCAATAAAGAATTGTATGGTTCCTATAGAAACCAATACAATCAAAGGGTTCAAAAAAGTACCAAATTGAAGTAAAGCAATCAATGCAGGAAACAAAGTAGCTATCAAAGATCCTATTGTTGGAATATAGTTTAATACAAAAATTAAAAATGCCCAGAAGAAAGCAAAATCAATTTCTAATAACAATAAGACGATATAACTTAATAAACCAGTACTCACACTAGTAATGGTTTTCAAAGTAATGTATCTACTCATAGAATCATTCACATTTTCTAAAATAAATCTAATGTTTTCATAATTACCATTATTAAAATAAATCAATTTGACTTTTTCCGAAAATTTAGAACTTTCTAACATCAAAAATATTAGATAAAGTAAAATTAAGAATGAATTACTCAGAATACCACTAATAGATTCTACTGCCACTTGTATAAAATATGAAATTTTATCTCCATTTATCCATTCTTTCGTAGCCATTGTTAAATCAACATTTTCGAAATTAATAAACTTAGAAACTAAGTTATTTATATTTTCTTGATAAACAGGAATTACATCTGTAATTAACTGAATGTTATTGTACAAAATATTACCGAAAATAAATAAAGACAATACGATAAAACTAAAGGCAAGTATGGATTGAAGCCAATTCGGCATTATTTTCCCTTTAATAGACATTTTTGATAACCATTTCTTTTGTTCTTTAATTACATAAGATATCATTATAGCAATGGCCAAAGGAAGAATCAGGTCTTTCCCGATAAATAAGATAACAATAACTCCAATAAATACTATTAGAGAATAAGCGAGTTTTGATAATTTCATTTAAACAAAGATAATAAAATTATTTGGCTACAGTAAGAGATTTTACTAAATACTTTATTATATGAAGTTACTTGTAAGAAATAAATTCCACTAGTTAAATAGCATTTCTAATACGCTTAAAATCTTCAAATGTATTGACGTTGGTAATCAACTTATCTGCTACTTCTATTATTTTAACATCAGAATTTATTAGGACTTTTCTTGGGCAAGAAATTCCTTGAGCCAGGTAACTCAATAAAGTGGGATAAGCTTTGGGTTCCCAGATGGTAATTAATGGTTCTGGAAATTCTTTAGTTAAACCTTTGACTGTGGTTGCTATTTTCGTAGAATCTCTGTTTTCTATTAAAAGATCTATCAACTCTTCATTTATAAAAGGTAAATCTGTAGCTAATACAAAATATGCTTTGTTTGGATTTTTTAAAAATGCGGAACAAATAGCGCCAAAAGGACCTAAATCTATAAATCTATCTTTTATTACAGGATAAGAATATTCCTTAGAATCTCTTACAGATAAATAAGTATCTACCATTTTATCTTTTAACAAATCTGCTAAATAAAGACTATGAGATTTACCATAATAATCTAATGTAGATTTATCTGTTCCCATTCGAGAACTTTTCCCTCCTACTAAGATCAAACCATCTATTATTGATTTTTTTTTGTGAAATAATAAATCTATATTTTTTGAAATTTCTTTAATTGCATTCAGGTTATATATAGGTATACTTTTAAAATCATCAAATTTCTCTTTCAAACAATCAAAAACAAAAGAATTTTCATCTATTGCTACAAAAAATAAAATATCATTTATTTGGTCTAATCTTTTAATAATAGAATTCTCCTTCTCCGTATCTAAAATTATAATCTGTTTTTTTCCTTCATAATGATTTCCATTTATAAAAGACAAATCGTAAGCATTAAATCTTACTCTTTCATTATAAACATTTAAGTCTACACTTTTTTGAATTTCAAGATTACCTTCTGAATGAAAAGTAAATGTATCAAAAACTGGACGAACTATTTCTTTAGAATGAGATGAATCAATATAAGCTATTCTATACCTATCATGCAAAATGTTACTTACATTTTCTACTAGTTTAGAAATAATAGTACAGTTTGCTCCAAGAATAGCAATTTCTTTTGGTGCATAGATATCATTTTCTTTTCTAGTTAGCTTTATATGTTTCTGATGTTTCATTGAAGATAAATTCGTTTAGCTGATAGTTTATATATAAAAAGCCTTGCCGAATTAACGACAAGGCCTGTAAAATTAAGTATTTTTATTTTAATGCTTAGATAAGTAATCTGCAACACCATCATGTGTAGCATTCATTGCTACATCACCTTTATTCCAGTTTGCTGGACAAACTTCTCCATGCTCTTGTAAATGAGATAAAGCATCTACTAATCTTAAAGTTTCAGAAACATTTCTTCCTAAACCTAAGTTATTGATAGATTCATGCTGAACGATTCCTTCTTCATCAATTAAGAAAGTACCTCTATAAGCAACAGGTGCTCCTTCAAAAGCCCAATTTCCTTCTTCATCAAAATCATATTCTCCAGCTAAAACACCAAAGTTCATAGCAATAGATTTAGATAAATCTGCTACTAAAGGATATTTAACTCCTTTAATACCACCATCATTTTTATCTGTATTTAACCATGCCCAGTGCGTATGATCAGAATCTACTGAACAACCTACAACTACCGTATTTCTTTTTTCAAATTCTGCAGACATTTCTTGAAATGCTAATAATTCTGTTGGACAAACAAATGTAAAATCTAATGGATAGAAAAATAATACTACTTTTTTTCCTTTATATTGTTCTAAAGAAAAACCATCCACAAATTCTCCTCCATTTACAACAGCTGCCGCTTTAAATTCTGGTGCTTTTTTTCCTACTAAACTCATAATCTTATATTTTTTTATTAATTAACTAATTCTTGACACAAAAGTACGGCAGCTTTTTGATAATAGAACGTTAATTTTATAAAAAAACCAATTTACCTTATTGTTTTTCTCTATATTTACATAAATAAAACTTATAAATAGTAAATAAATATGAAAAAAATAATCACGCTAGTTACTTGTATTTCTTTAGCCTTATTAAACTACGGCCAATTAGCAAATTCAAGTTTTGAAATATGGGAAAGCCCCTTATTGACAAATTCATATAACGTAACGGGCAGTATTGCAGGATTCACATTTTATGTTTGTGCACCAAATTTTTCATATAATGAATTAGAAAACTGGTCATCAACTAATCAATTAACCAATACGCCTGCTTTTGGTTCGGTTGAACTTGTTTCGGAATCTTCTATAGCATATTCTGGGACCAAATCAGTTCAAATTACTTCTAAAAGTTTAACCATAACTGCTTATTTGGCTCCAGGATGTGTCGGGTTTTCTCAGTCTATAGACAATGTAGTTCCAGGACTTGTAGCAAATGGGAGTTTTAATTTAGACCCGCAAAATTTAATAGATGATATATTGAGCGGAACTGGTTTAAATGCTTTAAACCCTTTTACTTACCCAGGTGTTGGTGAAGCTATAGATTTTATTCCGAAATCAATTTCTGGTTATTATAATTATACTGGTGCCGTAGATGCTACTACTGGTCAAATCGACTCGTTTGTTGTTGTAAGTGGCTTAAAGAAAAATGGTGTAGTTATTGGGTATTGTACCGAACGTTTTGGAAATACAAGTTCATTCACTCCGTTTTCAGTAGAATATACACATTTGAATTGTGAAATTCCAGATACGATTGTTACTGTAATATCAGCTAGTAGTTTAGCTTTTGAAATTATTGATGGGGAATTTATATTAAATGACGATAATACAGGAATTGATGGTTCCGTCTTATTTATAGATGCTTTACACTTAGATACTATTTTACCTTCAGCATTTCCACCAATACTATTAAGTGAAAGTGTTGTTTTAGTGGAAAACACCTCTGCTTCTGTCAATATTTTAGCTAATGATACTTTTTGCGATGGCAATATTTTAACACCTATTTTAAACTATTCAGGAACAGAAGGTGTAGCTTCAATAAATACTAGTAATGAATTAGAATTTGTACCAACTACTGGTTTTTTAGGTACAGTTACTATTCCATATTATTCTTGTAACACTGTCCCTCTTTGTGATACTGCTTATTTAACAATTACTTATGAGCCATTAGCTATTTGTCATGCAAATGAGGATAATTATAGTTTAGTTCAAAATCAAGTATCAACAAAAGACCCAAGACTAAATGATATAGATTGTGGAACTTCTATAACAATTGTAGCAATTCCTTTAAGTGGTGTTGCAGATTTGAATTTTAACGGAACAATAAATTATTCTCCAAACAATGACTTTGTTGGTACAGATTCTTTGACTTATAGTATCTGTAATAATTTAGTAACTACTCAATGCGATACGGCTTCCGTATACTATAGTATTGTTTCGGGAATTAATGAAATTGGTAAAGATTTAATTAAATTTTATCCAAACCCCGCAAAAAACAGCTTAAATATTTTGGTAGATGTAAAGAATCTTATTCAAGTGGAAATAATTAACACTTTAGGAGAAAAAGTTCTTTCAAGTACTTTTAACTATTCTAAAACGATAGACTTATCAAGTTTAAATAATGGGGTTTACTTTGTAGAAATAAAAACAGAAGGAAAAAAATCTGTTAGAAAATTACAAGTAATTAAATAGGATATTTAATAAAAGAGTATTTTTACACCCTGATAGCTTAGACTTGAATAATTCAACTACAAGCTATCAGGGTTTTTATTTATATGCAGTTAATTAGTTACATCAAGTGGGTTTTAATGATTATCGGTGCTACAAGAGGGAATGTAGTAGGCGCAGTTATTGGGTTCACTGTAGGTTATTTTTTAGAAGATTATTTGAAAAATAATTTAACGATTGAAACTAAAAAACTTTTCAACGAAACTCAATACAAATACACTCCTTACCAAGAGTCTTTATTAGCACTAATATCTGAAGTTGTAAAAGCAGATGGCTACATCCATAAAGAAGAGATTTATTTCATTAAAAACTTTCTTTTAAAGCAGTTTGGATCTATCTATTCCAACAAGATGCTTAAATCTTTAAAACTGAATATTGATAAACAGTTTAATGTAGAAGCAATTTGTTTAGATTTAAAACAAAGCCTTAAGCATTCTAATAAAATTCAGCTACTTACTTTCTTATATGGCATTATTGTACAGAATAAAATCATCAGCAAGAACGAAGTATTTTTGATAGAAAGAATTGCTAAAATTATTGGTTTAAGTTTAATAGACTATCAAAATATTGTTTCTAGATTTCACAATCAAAACAAGCAGAGAAAAAGACCTGCCGCCAGTAAAAAATTTGGCTACAGCGCTTATAAAGTTCTAGGAGTTACTAGTGCTTCTACAAATATAGAAGTAAAGAAAGCTTATAGAAAAATGGTTTTAAAATATCACCCAGATAAAACTGATTTGGATGACAGTATTGCTAATGAAAAATTTAGTGAAATTTCTAAAGCGTACCATATTATAAAACAAGAACGAAATATCAAATAATAATTTTTATGAACTATACTAAATTTGTAAAACAAATAGAAACTATTTATGTAGATGAAAATATCATAATAGTTACCAAACCAAACGGACTACTTTCTATTACGGATAGATTTAAAACACAGGCTAGTTTAAAAGACATTTTATTGAAACAATATGAAGCAGTTTACACGGTTCAAAAAATTGAAAAAGAATGTAGTGGGATTATTATTTTTGCCAGAAATGAAGAAACTAGAAAATTATTAATTGCTCAAATTAGCAACAATACTTTTGAAAGTGTTTTTTGGGCATTCACCCAAAACAAACCAGATATTGATTCTGGAATTATTGATGCCTCAATTTTAAATGACATCAAAAAAAGTGGCAGAATGCATGTAAGTAAAGAGGGTTCTCCTGCTCAAACAAAATTTAAACTATTACAGAGTTATGGAAAAGTAAGTTTAATGGCTTTCTCATTAGTTACAGACCGAACACACCAAATTCGTGTACATAGTAGATATATCAATTGCCCTTTATTGGTAGATGCATTATATTCTAAAAAGAATAATTTTTACCTTTCTGAAGTAAAAAGAAGTTATAAAAATGGGCTACTTGAAGAAGAACTACCATTTATTAAAAGATTGACTTTACATTCAAAATCTATCAAATTCACGATGCCAAATGGTGAAGAGAAAATTTTTGAAAGTGAGCTACCCAAGGATTTAAGAGCTTTAAAAAAACAATTAGATAAATTAGTTTAAAATGGAGATCTTTTGGATTAATAAATTTAATAAAGGAATACTTGGCATGATGCCAAAACCAAATGGTGGTTCATTATTAACGGAAGAAATTAAAATTTTAAAAAACAACAAAGTCGATTGTTTAGTTTGCCTCATTGAGCATTCAGAAATGCAAGAATTAGGACTTTTAACAGAAGAAAAATCCTGTAAAAAGGCCGCAATAGATTTTATATATTTTCCTATTAAAGATTTTCAGCTACCAGAAGAAAAAGCCTATTTTTCTTTACTAAATAATCTTACTGAAAGACTTGAAAAAAATCAGAAAATAGTGATTCATTGTAGAGCGGGAATTGGTAGAACTGGAACGGTGGCTGCTGGTTTACTTTTAAAAAACAAAATTCATACTACAGATGTTTTTGAATTTCTTTCTACCGTTAGAACTTGTAAAGTTCCAGACACTAAAGAACAAAGAGATTGGGTGTTGAAACTTAGCTTTTAGCTATTGGCTGTTAGCAAATAAGCTTACTTCCCTCATTTTCCGTAATAATCTACATACATTCTAGGTGTTTCATAAACCCTTACTTGGTGTAAAAGCGCATTGGTATTTTTAGTGATTTCTTCTTCTAGTAATTCCCAAATTACGATACATAAATTTTCACAAGTTGGTTGACGTGTTAAAAAATCAGGAACATCTAAATTTAAGTTTTTATGATCAAATCTTTCAATGATTTTATCTTTCATAATATCACTCAAATCGGTAACATTCATAGAAAAACCAGTTTGTGGATCTGGCTCGCCTTTTACGGTTACTTTTATTAAAAAATTATGACCATGAAAATTTTGATTGGCACATTTTCCAAAAACTGCTTTGTTTTTTTCTTCACTCCATTCTGAGATACTCAATCTGTGTGCTGCGCTGAAATGTTCTTCTCTAGTAAGGTAAACCATAATTAACTTTTAATTGACTGCAAAGATAAAGAAAGTTTTGGTTCAACTGAAAATTCTTAAATAAGCCTATCCAAACTATCTTCTAAAGACCCTAAAACTAAATTACAAATCAACAATTGCAAATCTTTTGGCTCACCCTTTAACTGAATACTTTCCAGCGCAGTATAGTAAGACTTTATAGATTTTAAATCAGCTTTTATACTCACCATTGGAAAACCATTTATCATCAAAATTAAATTCATTAAAAGTCTGGCTGTTTTATCAGTTTCTCTTTTAAAAGGCAGAATAGAGATTATCTTTTCATGGATTTCTACCGCTAAAATTATGGGATGACTATTTGATTTATATTCGTGATAATATTGGAAAGTTTCTTCTACTTTTTTATCTATTAAATCAGCTTGTGGCGGCTTGTATTTACTACCTGATAAAATAGTGTTGTCTTTTCTATATTTACCCGAATTTTTTCTATCTATCCCTTTCAATAAAAGCTGATGAATTTCTTTTAAAATATTTTCGTTGACCGTTTCTTTTTTCTTTACAAACTCTTCTAAAAATTCTAAAGAATCAAAATGATTTACGGCTTCCAAATGTTCTTGCATACTTTTACCGGCAATCGTAACGCCTTCATTTATTACGGCTTCTGTTTCTTTAAAACTTAAAGAATTTCCATCCATTTTATTTGACTCAAAAGTATTCTTTAGATTTAAGTATTCTTTGATTTCTGATAAATCATATTGCTCAGAATTACTTAACAAATCCCATTTTTTCTTGAGTTGATCAATTTTAGAAAGCAAAGCCAATACTTCCGCATTTAAAATCACTTCATGAGCAATCGCACTGAAGTATTTCATACTTTTTTCGGCTGAATACAAAGCATCTAAAGCAAATTCTTGATTTTTAATTTCGCCCAAAATTCTTTCAGACAACCATTGAATCAAAATTTCCTTTTTATTTAAATTGTAAAATTCTATTAAAGCGAGCGCTTGTTTCTTAGTGGCTTTCCTATCTCCTCTTTCTAATTTACTAACTATGGCAACATCAATATTTAAAGCGTCAGAAACTTCCTTTAATTTAAGCATTTTTTCAGCTCGTTTTTCTTTAAGTATTTTTGAAAAAGTTGACAATTTATTTTAGGTTTTAGACAAAGATAGTCTAATTGCTGGTGGCTTAATGTCTAAAATTATAAATCATTAGCTTCTTTAGAATAATCAATGTTTTCTAAGTTAGATCTTTAACGCTTCATCAAATACTCCTGAACATAATCTTTAACACCTTCTTCTAAAGCAGTAAAAGGTTTATCATATCCTGCTTTACGAATTTTTTTCATAGTTGCTTCTGTAAAATATTGATATTTGTCTCTAATATCTTCAGGCGTTGGAATGTAAGAAATATCTGCTTCAATATTCATTGCTTTAAATGTTGCTAAAACTAAATCGTTGAAAGTTCTTGCTGCTCCTGTTCCTATATTGTAAATACCATTTTCAACGAAATGTTTGTTCTCAAAAGATTCTTGAAAAAAGTAACACATATTGACCAAATCTTTTACGTAAACAAAATCTCTTTGTTGCTCTCCATTTTTGAAATCTGGATGGTGCGACATAAATAATTTCATTTTATTGGTTGCCTTAATTTGATTAAAAGCAATATAAATAACCGATGCCATTCTCCCTTTATGCCACTCTCCTTTTCCGTAAACATTAAAGAATTTTAAGCCTGCATAAAATGGTGGTGTTTTTGTTTGCTTTTCTGCCCAAAGATCAAAATCCTGTTTAGAATCTCCATAAGGGTTTAATGGTTTTAAGTCTTGTATTGGCGATTCATCACTATAAGCATGTTCGCCACCACCATAAGTAGCTGCAGAGGAAGCGTAAACCAAAGGAATATTGTTTTCACTACAAATATTCCAAATATCTTTTGTGTAGTCTAAGTTGAGTCTATTGAATAAATCAACATCAAACTCTGCAGTATCTGTACGAGCGCCTAAATGATAAACAAAATCGACCTTTTTAGCATTTATAGCGAACCAATCCATAAAATTATCTCTGTGTACTAATTCTACATATTCTTTAGATTCTAAATTAAAATTCTTCTCTTGGTTTTCTAATTCATCAACTAAAACAAGGTCTTTTCTACCTTCTTTATTCAATTTTTCTACTAAAAAACTTGCGATAAACCCTCTTGCACCTGTTACTACGATCATAAAATTGTTTGAAATGTAAAATTAAGCTTTTATTTGAAAATATTAAGGAAGCTCATCAGCTCAACTTAGGAAAACATACATAATACTTAGAAACAGGTAAACTCAAAGCAGAAATATTCCACTGATCTGTTGCCTTAGCAAAATCCAATAAACTACCGTCTTTGTATAAGATATTTATTTTCTTTTCATTCATGTTGTACATGTAAATAGTCATATCATTTTGAATAATTAATTTGTCTATTTCCGCTGAATTTAACTTATATCTAAGTATTAGCTCTTCTCTTTTTGCTAAGATAAAAGAATTTGAAAACGCCTCATTTTGCATTTTTAATTTAAATAATCTTCTGTCTACCAAAGATTTACACAAAAATGCTAATACTTTATCTGAATGATTTACCCAAGTTTTTACCGCTGAAAAAATATCTACATCATCTAATAATGCATAGTTTTTTAGCGAAATTTCTTCTTTATTAAAATTAGCTTTTGAAATATTGTTTTCCAAGAAATACATCAAGGGTTCTGAAGCCGATAATGGCTCTTTACTTTTAACTAATTCTTTAGCTCTTTTCAATACTTGAATTAACATTTCTTCTGCGCAAATAACTGTTTTGTGTAAATAAACCTGCCAATACATTATTCTTCTAGAAATTAAAAATTTTTCTATAGAGTAAATTCCTTTTTGTTCTATGACCAATTCATCATTTTTAACATGCATCATATCTATGATTCTGTTATAATTAATTACTCCTTCACTTACGCCAGTAAAAAAACTATCTCTAGTCAGATAATCTAATCTATCCACATCTAGCTGACCAGAAATTAACTGATACAAAAACTTTTTTGAATACTGATTTTGAAAAACTTTAATTGCTAAATCTAAAGCACCGTCAAATTCTTTATTTAATTCTTTCATAAATAATAAAGACACATACTCATGAGAAACTTTATCTAAAATACAATGTTCTAAGGTATGTGAAAAAGGTGCATGACCAATATCGTGTAATAAGATAGCAATCAAAGCAGCTTTTTCTTCTTCTACCGTTATTTCTACTTCTTTTTGTCTTAAAGTAAATATTGCTTTCTGCATTAAATGAAAAGCACCTAAAGCGTGATGAAACCTGGTATGATTAGCACCCGGATAAACATAATCTGTTAACCCTAATTGTTTTATTCTCCTTAACCGTTGAAAATAGGGATGTTCTATAATGTCAAAAATAATATCATAAGGAATTCTAATAAAACCATGAACAGGGTCGTTAAAAACTTTTCTTTTATTCATAATAATTCTATAAACTGCTGATTGAATACTGCAAAAATACAAAGGTTATAGGAATAGATGTAAAAATTCATTATTTTTGGACTAAAATAATTTTTATGACCAAAATATACTGCTTAGTTTTCTCTATTTTCTGCTTTATAAATATGAATGCTCAACAAATTCATAGATGTTCCACAACGGAATATATTGACTATTTGAGTGAATCTAATCCTACCATAAAACAAGCTATTCAAAACTCATTTGATGTCGCTAAACTTTACGCCACATCTCAAAAATCATTAAAATCTACGACACCAAGTATTCTTTATAGAATTCCAGTCGTTTTTCATATAGTTTATAATGCGCCAGAAGAAAATGCTTCAGATTCTTTAATCTTTAGCCAGTTAGATGTATTAAATAAAGATTTTAGAAAACTGAATGCAGATACCATAAACCATCGCCCAATTTTCAAAGACAGAGCTTCAGATGTAGGTTTTGATTTCTTTTTAGCAACTATAGATCCTAACGGAAATCCTACTACCGGCATTACTAGAACCCAAACAAGTGTTACTAGCTTTGGCGGGTTTTTTCCAAGTACTGCTGAACTTGACAAAGTAAAATCTGCAAGTACCGATGGAATAGATGCTTGGGACACTGATAATTATTTAAATATTTGGGTATGCAATACCGGAGGAGCAATCTTAGGTTTTGCTTATCCACCTGAAACTGCACCAAATTGGCCACAAAACAGTACACCAACAGAAAAAGAGAAATGGGGCGTTGTAATTTCTCATGAAGTGTTTGGCTTTAACAATCCTCTAGCTACTGGTGGCTTAAGCATTGCAAACCAAGGTAGAACAGCAGTTCATGAAGTAGGACATTATTTTGGTTTAAGACATATTTGGGGAGACGCTGGTTTCTTCGGATCTATAGATTGTGATATAACAAAAGATGATGAGATAAGCGACACTCCTCATATGGGAAACAACTCTCAGAATGATGGTTGTGATTTCTCTAAAAATACATGTACAAACGGAGAAACACCCGATGAACCAGATATGCCAGAAAACTACATGGATTACTCAGAAGAATCTTGTCAAAACATGTTTACACAAGGACAGTCAGATATCATGCGATCTATGGCAGTAACAGGAAGACCAGACTTAGCAGCAGTTATTGTAAACGAAACATTCATTGTAGAAGAAGGAGATTATATTGTAGTTAATGGAACTGATACTATATTAGTAGGACCCAATACGCAAGTAAGCATCCAAGTGGGAGATGAAATAATATTTTTAAACGAAAATAATGGCTATACTTATACCGCTAGTAATTCGGGTGTTTTAAATGGGACTGATGATTATACAGTAACAGCAAGTGGTACAGTAAACGTAACAGACGTTAGTGCCATTCACCATATTGTTTCGACTAATCTTTTAATTTCTATTTTTCCAAACCCTAGTAACTCTTCAATTACTTTAACAAATAATTCAGCATTTACTATTTCTAAAATTTTAATTACAAATATTGAAGGAAAAAGCTTTTTCTTTGAGAATGAATATTCTTTAATTAATAGTAAGATTGATTTATCTAATTTAAATAATGGCTTATATTTCATTTCATTATATGAGGGTGAAAAACTTTTTTCAGTTAAAAAATTAAGTATTGTAAAATAAAATACTAACATTCAAAAAAAGCTGTCTTTTAGGAAAAGACAGCTTTTTTTCTAACTATTAGCTATTCCTATTTCAGCATTCGGACAAATATTTTTCATTTTTTTTGGCATTTTTTTAACATTTTTTTACCTTTTAATAATTTTTTAACTAAATTTATAGGGAACTAAAAAAAATAAAAACATGAAACGAATTTACTTATTACTTTTTATTACACTTTTTACACTAACACTTTCTGCACAGAAAGCTACAGGGGTAATTTTAGATGAAAACAATGAGCCAGCCATTGGTGCAAATGTTATTGAAAAAGGAACCTACAACGGTACCGTTACTGATTTCGATGGAAACTACAGCTTAGATTTAACGACTGAAAATCCAATTTTAGTCATAAAATCTTTAGGTTATAGAACGCAAGAAATTGCTTATTCTAGTACAGCAGCAAAAATCGCTTTAAAAGTAGATGCTATTGGTGTAGATGATGTAGTAGTAACTGCTTCTAAACGAAAAGAAAGATTACTAGATGCGCCTGCTTCTGTAACAACTATAAAAGCTGAAAAAATAGAAAATACAGCTGCCATAGTCGTTGCCGACAACTTAAAAGGAGTACCTGGTGTAGATATTATTCCTACAGGTTTGGTTTCTCAAAACGTAGCTGTTAGAGGGTTTAACAATATATTTTCTGGTGCACTATTAACTATGGTAGATAATAGAATTGGAAGAGTTCCTTCTTTAAAGGTAAATGCTTTCCAACTATTACCTAGTGGAAATGAAGACATTAAAGCTATTGAAGTAGTTAGAGGACCAGCTTCTGCACTTTATGGACCGAATGCTTCTGATGGTGTTTTACATATAATTACAAAATCACCTTTAGACTTAAAAGACAATAGCGCTGAAACAACATTATCTTTTGTTGGTGGAAGTAATAGTGTTTGGGCACCAAGTGTTCGTCATGCACAAAAAATAGGTAAAAAATTCGGATTTAAAGTTTCTGGTGGTTATATGCAAGGACATGATTTTGAACAACCTGATGATAGAGAACCTGCGGTAGGAACAATGGCTCAATTAGGATCTGTAACTAACGGAACTTTATTTCAGGCTGATGAGACCAAAGATCCACAAGAATTCAAAAGAGATTATTTCATACAAAAATATAACTTTGATACTCGTTTTGATTTTGCTGTAAATAAAGACCTAGACTTCACATTAAGTGGTGGTTATGCAAATACAACAAATTTAGAATTAACTGGATTAGGGGCTGCCCAAGGAATTAACTGGGGTTATACTTATGGTCAAGTTAAAATGAGATGGAAAAACCTATTTTTCAATTATTTTGTAAATGCTAGTAACTCAGGAGACACTTATTTAATACCTCAAGTAGGTGCAGGAGATCCTCAACCATATCCATTACAAACATTAGCCGATCGTTCAATGTTACATGGTTTACAGTTGCAACATAATGCCAAAATTAAAGATAAATTTGATTTTACTTATGGTTTTGATTTTATGTACACGCTGCCACAATCTGATGGAACTATTTATGGTAGATATGAAGATGATGACAATATAGGTCAATACGGATTATATTTACAAACTGAATGGCATCCAATTAAAAAATTAGATATTTTAGGTGCTTTAAGAGTTGATTATCAAGATAGAATCAATGAAGTAATGCTATCACCTAGAGCGGCAATCGTTTACAAACCAAATACAAGAAATACGATAAGAGCTACTTACAATAGAGCATTTAGCGCACCTTCAGCTTTGAATACAGCTTTAGATTTACCTCAACAATTTATTCCAAACGGTATTACAGCTAGAGGATTAGGAAACCCTGATGGTTTCAATTATAATTATGGTACAGATGGATTGGCACAATTCAAAAGCCCATATGATAACCAATGGTATAGTGTAGCTGATAACTCGAGTAACCATATATTGTTTGAGGATATAACACAAGATATTGGAAAAATATTAGGACAATCTTTAGCTGATGATGCAGCAATAGGACAATCTTTAGTAACAGCTATTACTCAAGGATTGATAGATGACGTAAACTCTCCCATCAACAGTGTAGATAAAATAGTTACTGATTTTATAACAGGTAAAGAATTTAAGTATGAAACAATTACTGATTTAGCATCTGTAAAAAGTACTGTTACACAAACGGTAGAATTAGGTTATAAAGGGATTATAAAAGACAAAGTATTTTTAACGGTAGATGCTTATTATACACAAATCAATAATTTTGTAAGCCCATTGTCTCCAGGTTCTTATAGAGTTCAATTTGACCCAACACAACTTTCTGGCGCTATGGCTCCAGCTGTTATGGCAAATTTAGCAAGAGTTTCTACAATAGGAGGATTTACTTATGATGAATTACTTACAGGAAGTTTCTTACCAAATTTAAATTTAGATGAAAATGGAGACGGTACTGCTTTTGAAGAGTTAATGTATTTATTAGCAGGAAACCCTGCTGATCCAACTGATAATGGCTATATATATGATTTTTCTGCAGGAACAGTTGCACCAGATAATGATTTAGTAAATTCAGATTTGATTTTGACTTATATTAATTTAGGTACTGTCGATTTAGCAGGTGCTGATTTAGGTATAAAATATGTAGAAAAAATTAAGGAAACAGAAATATCTATTTCTGGAATGTTTTCTTTTGTAAATAAAGATAGAATTGCTTTAGAAGGAGCTTCTGATGGTTATGTAGCATTAAATGCACCAAAATACAAAACATCTTTAGCTTTAGATTTTGCTAATATTGGAAACAGTGGTGTTGGCGCAGGAGCAAACTGGAGATGGTCAGATGCTTTCCCTGCAAACTCTGCTATATACGTTGGTGATGTAAGTGCGGCACATTTATTAGATTTAAATATTTCTTATAGACCAAACTTTTCTAAAAACACTTTAATTTCAGGTTCATTCTATAACGTTACTGATAATAAATTTCAACGTTTTCCAGGAACACCATACATAGGTTTTTATGCAATGGCTAAACTTTCTCATACATTTAAATATAATGTAGGAAAAAATAAAATGAGATAAATTTTAAGACACAACCATACTAAAGGAGGCTTTTGCCTCCTTTTTTTATGCAAAAAAATGACTGTTACAAATTTTCACGATAATTAACTATAATAAAAACAATAAGCTAGTTAAATTTAGAGTTTTAAAGCTGAAACATAACTTGAAACAAGATGAGTAAAGTAAAAATCCTTTGGGCAGATGATGAAATAGATTTATTAAAACCTCAAATCATGTATTTGGAAGCGAAAGGTTATGAAATAACGCCTGTTACCAATGGTCATGATGCGATTGATTTAGTTAAAGAAAATGATTATGATGTTGTTTTTTTAGACGAATCTATGCCAGGGCTTACAGGTTTAGAAACTTTACCAAAAATAAAAGCAATTAAACACTTCTTACCAGTCGTTATGATTACTAAAAACGAAGAAGAAGATTTAATGGAAGAAGCTATTGGCTCTCAAATAACAGATTACTTAATAAAACCCGTAAAATCTCAGCAGATTTTATTGACGTTAAAGAAAATAGTAGAGTCTAAAATTTTAGTAAAAGAAAAAACACAATCCAATTACCAAAAGGAGTTTCAAAAACTTTTTATGAGAATGCAAGACCATATGGATTTTAATGAATGGGCTACATTATACCAAAATTTAATTTATTGGGAATTAGAATTAGAAAAATCTAATACGACAGAAATGGGCGAAATTTTTGCTATGCAGAAAAGCGAAGCAAATCAAGCATTTTCTAAATATGTAGCTAAAAACTACATGGATTGGATGAAAGATAAAGAAGGGAAAAATAGTCCTTTATTTTCTCATCAATTATTTAAAACAAAAGTTTTTGATTTATTAAAAGAAGATAAACCAACTTACTTTGTATTGATAGATAATCTTAGATATGACCAATGGAAAATGTTGGAACCTATTATTAGAGAAAGCTTTAAAGTGGTAAAAGAAGATATGTTCTATAGCATTTTACCGACAGCAACACAATATGCTAGAAATGCAATTTTCGCTGGTCTTACGCCTTTAGAAATTTCTGAACATTACCCAAACTATTGGAAAAATGATGATGAAGAAGGTGGTAAAAATCTTTATGAAGAGCAGCTTCTAGGAGAATTACTGAGAAGAAATTTTAAGGATGAAGTGAAATATAGCTATACCAAAGTAACCAATTATGCTAAAGGTAAAGCAATGGAAAATAATATATTGAACACCATGCATAATAAACTAAACGTAATCGTTTACAATTTTGTTGATATGCTTTCTCATGCCAAAACAGAAATGGAAGTTTTGAAAGAAATGGCAAGTACAGATGCTGCCTTTAGGTCTTTAACCGTAAGTTGGTTTATGCACTCCCCTTTACATAATGCTTTAAAGAAAATTGCAGAAAAAGACGTAAATCTAGTAATTACAACAGATCATGGTATGACGATGGTAAGCTCTCCTTCAAAATGTGTTGGCGACAAATCCACTTCTTCAAATATTCGATATAAGGCAGGAAAAAGTATAAGTTTTCAAGAAAAGGATGTTTTTGTAATCACAAACCCAAAAGATGCCAATTTACCACAGTCTAATGTGAGTACTCGTTATATTTTTGGAAAGGAAGACAAATACTTAGTTTATCAAAACAACTACAATAAATTTGCATCTTATTTTAAAGATACATTCCAACATGGCGGTATTTCTTTAGAAGAAATTCTAATTCCTTATGTACATTTGAAAAGTAAATAAACCAGCTACAAATACATTGAGTTATTAATTTCTATTCATTCGTGAAAAAAAATGTAATTTTAGTTTATAAAATAAATTATGTCAAAAACTTATAAAACTTTTAAAGAGTTTTACCCTTACTATCTATCAGAACACCAAAATACTAATTGTAGAATACTCCATTTTATTGGAACTAGTTTAGTCCTTGCATTAATTATTTCAAGTATTGCCATACTAGATTTTAAGCTTTTACTTTACGTTCCATTAGCAGGTTACAGTTTTGCTTGGGTTGGCCATTTTTTCTTTGAAAAGAATAAGCCTGCAACTTTTCAATATCCCTTATTTTCTCTCTTTTCAGATTTTAAGATGTACTACGAATTGTTAACTTTAAAAATTCCCTTCGATACTTCTTCCAAGAATTGAATTGATTTCATTAAATTTGTACAGTGAAAAAATACATTCATTCCATAGAAGAACTAAGTTCATTTGCTGAAGAAATTTTAAAATTTGCTAGCAATCGAAAAGTATTTATTTTTAAAGGAGATTTAGGGACTGGAAAAACAACATTCATTAAAGAAATTTGTCGTAAATTAGGCGTTGAAGGTCAAACTGCTAGTCCAACTTACAGCATCGTAAATGAATATTTAAGTACCGAAGGAAAAATATATCATATAGATTTGTATAGATTAAATTCCGTTGCAGAAGCTTTTGAAGTAGGCTTAGAAGATTATTTGTACTCAGACAACTATTGCTTTATAGAATGGCCACAAATAGCCGCAGAATTACTTCCAGAAACTTATGTGGAAATTTCTATTTTGAAAAAAGAAGAAAACTTAAGAACCTTTGATGTTTCCATTGTAGATCAAAAATAAAATTATCAAAAATAAATTTAACCATGTCATAAACAGCTATCCAATTCTTGCAAAATGGATGAAAAAACTAACAACGTTTACACTACCAGGCTTTGATAAAGTACCAGTATATGATGTTATTAAGTTTTTAATATCGGAAATACAGAAAGATTTAATTCCTACAAGAGCAAGATCTATTTCTTATAGTTTTTTTATCGCTTTTTTTCCTGGAATTATTTTTTTATTTACACTACTCCCCTATATACCTTTACAAGGTCTTCAGGAAAGTTTAATAAGTATTATCAATGAAGTTTTACCAAAAAATATAGTACAAAATTTCATTGTTTTCACCATAGATGATGTTTTGAACAAACCTAGAGCAGGTTTATTATCATTTGCTTCTTTGTTAACCTTATTTTTTAGCACCCAAGGTGTCGTTTCCATGATTGGTTCTTTTAATAAATCTTACGCTATTTACAACAAAAGAAATTACTTCCAAATGAGATGGCTTTCTTTAAAGTTGACTTTAATACTGTTTGTTTTATTTATTACTTCACTCGTTTTACTAATTGTCGGAAATTTAATTATTGGTAAAATGGCCATTTTACTTCACATTCAAAGTTCCATAACGATATTCTTAATTAATACTTTACGATACCTTATCATTTTACTATTGTACTTTGTATCTATTTCTTTATTGTATTATTATGGACCTTCCGCTAAGAAGAAATTTCGTTTTATTTCTGTTGGTTCCTCTTTAGCAACTTTTGGCTCTATTCTAGCTTCGCTTATTTTTACAAGCTATGTCTCTAGTTTAGATAATTACAATTCAATTTACGGATTTTTTGGATCCATTATTATGTTCCTTTCTTGGATGTATGTAAATGCCTTTGTTCTACTGGTAGGTTTCGAACTAAATGCGAGTATTTATTACAATAAAAATTTGAAACATCAATTAGAAGACGAAGAAAGTGACGACTACGAATAAGCCACTAACCATTAAACACCTTAGATTTACATTATGAAAAAAATACTACCACAACCTACAGTTGCAAAGAAACCAAAGCAAATGGAAATCCATGGAGATCTACGTGTTGATGATTACTATTGGTTGAATGAAAAAGAAAATCCTGAAGTAATTCAATATCTAAATGATGAAAATACTTACTTCAATGAAATAAGTGAAGGCACTACGCCCCTTCAAGAAGAACTATTTCAAGAAATGAAATCTCGTTTAAAAGAAGATGATGCTTCCGTTCCAGTTAAAAAGAATGGTTATTTTTATTATTCTCGCTATGAAAAAGGTGGTCAATATCCAATTCATTGCAGAAAAAAAGATACTTTAGAAAATGAAGAGGAAATTGTATTTAATGTCAATGAGATGGCAAAAGACTTTTCTTATTATTCGTTAAGCAGTTACCAATTTAGTCCAAACAATCGCTTTGTTGCCTATAGTGTAGATACTGTAAGTAGAAGAAAATATACTATACATATAAAAGATATAGAAACTGGCGAATTGTTTTTAGAAAAAATAGAAAACACTTCTGGCCCTGTAGTTTGGGCAAACGATAACAAAACTTTTTTTTACACACATAAAGATCCAGATGATTTACGTGAGTCAAAAATAAGGAAACATACGCTTGATTCTTCTGCAAAGGAAGACATAGAGATATATTATGAAGCAGACGATATTTATAACTGTTATGTATCAAAATCTAAATCAGGGAAATATATTTTTATCAATTCTTATAGTACTTTAACTACTGAAAATCAATACTTAAATGCAGATACGCCACATGACGACTTTACTGTTTTTCAAAAAAGAACTAAAGGATTAGAATATCATGTAAAACATAGTTTAGGCCAATTTGTTATATTAACAAATAAAGATAAAGCTAGCAACTATAAAATAATGACTTGTTCTGAAGACAGTACATCTAAAGAAAACTGGCAAACATTTATAGACCATAATAAAGATACATTTATAGATGATTTTATTGGTGCTAAAAATTTTATAGCGATAGAAGAACGTTCAAATGGATTGAAGAAAATAAGAATTGTAGATTTAAATAAATCGACAGATTTCTATATTAATTTTGATGAAGAAACGTATGATGTAAGTTTATCTGGAAATGCTTCATTTGAAACAGAAACGATTCGTTACAATTACAATTCTTTTACAACACCAAATTCTGTTATAGATTTTGACATTAAAACAAAAGCAAAAACAATAAAAAAAGAACAGGAAGTTCTTGGTGATAAATTCAAAAAAGAAAACTACATAAGTAAAAGAGTTTGGGCAAAAGCAAGAGATGGAAAAAAAGTTGCCATTTCTATGGTTTATCATAAAGACACCGTAATTTCTAAAGACACTCCTTTCCTATTATACGCTTATGGTTCTTATGGTTTGACTATTCCAGATTACTTTAGTTCTGTTCGTTTAAGCCTTTTAGATAGAGGTTTTGTATATGCAACAACACATATTAGAGGAAGCCAATATTTAGGCAAAGAATGGTATGAAGACGGTAAATTCTTTAAAAAGATGAACACTTTTACCGATTTTATAGATTCTGCCAAATATTTAATAGAAAACCAATACACTTCTCCAGAACATTTATATGCACAAGGCGGTTCTGCTGGTGGTTTATTGATGGGAGCAATTGTTAACTTGAATAGCGAATTATTCAATGGCGTGCATGCAGCAGTTCCTTTTGTAGATGTAATGACAACTATGTTAGACGAAACTTTACCGTTGACAACCGGAGAATATGAAGAATGGGGAAACCCAAACGAAAAAGAAGCTTATGAATACATGCTTTCTTATTCTCCTTATGACAATGTAACTAAAAAGGACTATCCAAATTTATTAGTAACGACTGGTTTACACGATAGTCAAGTACAATACTTTGAACCAGCTAAATGGGTTGCTAAATTGAGAGACTTCAAAACAGACAACAATCTACTATTATTACAAACAGATATGGAAGTTGGACACGGTGGTGCTTCTGGAAGGTTTGATGGTTTAAAAGATAAAGCTAGAGATTATAGTTTCTTTATTGGATTGGAGCTGGATTTGTTGTAATTATTAAACAATTTAGTAGCTTTGTTATAACATTAGAGATAAATTATTAAAAACGAATTAATTTCTTTAACTGCGTTGGTCTGAAATAAAATTGAATGGAAAACATTAACGAAATAATAAGTCTTGCCTCAGAAGACAATATCAAACATTATAAGAAAAAGGATATTCTTCAAAGAGAAGGAGAAAATTGTTCTAAAGCTTTTTTTGTTAAAAAAGGCTTATTAAGAAGTTATACTATTGATAAAAAAGGTAAAGAACACATTTTCATGTTTGCACCCAAAAGTTGGGTGATTGCAGATATTGAGTCTCAAGAGTTTAATCAACCAGCCAAACTTTTTATTGATTGCGTTGAAGACTCAGAAGTAATTATTTTGGAAAGAAATTTACTCACTAAATCTGAGCAAAATATTACTCAACTAAAAAACAATATTAACCTTTTATCAAGACGTATTGCTGTCATGCAGAGAAGAGTAATCATGTTAATAAGTGCTTCAGCAAAAGACCGCTACGAATTGTTTTTAGAAACATACCCACAAATACCCAATCGAGTTCCACAAAGAATGATCGCATCCTACTTAGGCATAACACCTGAAGCCTTAAGTAAAATAAGAGGTGAAATGGCAAAATCTAAATGAAATTCTTTTTCTTAACCTAGATTAATGCACAGCTTTTTATTTCTATAGACATTTGTGGTTCACAAAAACATACAAAATGAAAAATCAATTATTAATAATCGTATTAACATTATCAGGTTTCGGACTATTTGCTCAAACACAAAACATTAATGTAGAAAAGTCTACAATGAACTGGACAGGAAAGAAAATTGGAGGAAAACACCAAGGCTTTATTAAAATTACAGAAGGTTCTTTAGAATTAAAAAAAGACAAAATAGCTTCTGGTCAGTTTATAATAAATATGACTTCTATTACAAACACAGATCTTGAAAATGAAACTTATAACCAAAAATTAGTGGGTCATTTAAAATCTGACGACTTCTTTGGTGTGGAGGCATTTCCAACAGCAATTTTTAAAGTAACTAAAAGTACCAAATTTGCAGATGACAAAGCTACTTTAACTGGAGAAGTAACAATTAAAGGAATGACAGAAACTATTTCTTTTGAAGTTACTAAAACAGAAAATTCATACACAGGAAAAATGGAAATAGACCGTTCTAAGTTTAATGTTAAATACGGTTCATCTTCTTTTTTCGATAGCCTAGGAGACAAAGCAATTGATGATATCTTTACTTTAGAAATTGAATTGTTTATTGACTAATTAAAAGACTTAATAAAATACTAATCGATAATTAGTATTTTGAATTGAATTTTTAAAAGCCAAACTGAAGAGTTTGGCTTTTAAATTTGCACCAAAGTAATGTTCTATTATAGGTTTTTTATTTTCCGTTTTTTCTCAGAATCCTGAGTCGAATTACTTTTCTATTAATTCAATTTTCTTTTGCTTAATACCTCTTTCTGGTGATACTTCTCCAGTTTCCAAAGGCTTAACAATTTTCTTGCTGTCTGGTTGGTTGTATAAATCAGGTTGTAAATACTTTCCTTGATT
>CAWVRT010000027.1:0-35227 GCA_963932515.1 uncultured Chitinophagales bacterium | reverse complement strand
AAGTTAACTGTGCTGCAATTCCTACTGAATTAATAGAAAGTGAACTTTTTGGACATGAAAAAGGCGCTTTTACTTCTGCTATAAGACAACGCATTGGAAAATTTGAACAAGCTAATGGAGGAACACTTTTCTTAGATGAAATTGGTGATATGAGTATGGAAGCTCAAGCTAAAGTTTTAAGAGCATTGCAAGAAAGTAAAATCACTAGAGTTGGTGGTGATAAAGAAATAAAAATAGATGTACGAATAGTTGCCGCAACAAATAAAAACTTATTGAATGAAATAGATGAAGGCAGATTTAGAATGGATTTATACCATAGACTAGGCGTTATTTTAGTACACGTTCCTTCCTTAAATGAAAGAAAATCTGATATTCCTTTATTGGCAGAAAAATTTGTAGTAGATACTTGTCAGGATTATGGAATGCCCATAAAAAAGATTACCCCTAAAGCAATGCTTGCCTTAAAGGAAATTAACTATTCAGGGAACATTAGGGAATTAAAAAATATTATTGAAAGATTAGTCATTTTAAGTCCAGAAAAAATTTCTGATGAAGAAGTATTGGCTTATGTATCAAATGCCCAAGCAAAAGGATCTACGACAAAATTGTTTGATCAGTTTAACCGCTTTCAAGATTTCAAAGACCATATAGAAAGTATTTTTATTGCAGACAAATTAAAGAAGAACAATTGGAATGTTTCTAAGACCGCTGAAGTGTTAGATATTCAAAGATCTCATCTTTATAATAAGATTGAAAAATATACACTAAACAGAGAATAAACTAGAAATTATTTCAATGCTTCAATACCAGGTAAAGACTGACCCTCAAAAAACGCTAACATCGCACCACCACCGGTAGAAACGTAAGAAACTTTATCTTCGAAATTAAATTTCTTAACTGCGGCAACAGAATCGCCTCCGCCTACTAAAGAAAATGCACCTTTTTCAGTCGCTTTAGTAATTGCAATGGCAATTTTTTTAGTTCCATTTTCAAAATTAGGCATTTCAAAAACACCCATTGGTCCATTCCAAAGAATTGTTTTAGATTTTGAAATTACTTTGGTAATTTCTTTAACAGCATTGGTTCCTATATCTAATCCCATCCAACCATCAGGAATTTCATTATTATTTGCCTGATCTATATTTGCATCATTACTAAAATCATCGGCTATTACAGAATCTGAAGGCAAAATAAATTGCACGCCTTTTTCTTTAGCTGCTGTTAATATTTCTACTGCTAAATCCAATTTTTCTTGTTCTACTAAAGAATTACCAACTTTACCACCTTGTGCTCTAAAAAACGTATAAGCCATACCTCCACCAATAATTATATTGTCAGCAATATTCAACAAGTTTTTAATTATTTCTATTTTATCTGAAACTTTTGCTCCGCCAAGGATAGCGGTCAAAGGTTTTTCTGCACTTTTTAAAACTTTAGAAGCATTTTCTACTTCAGCAGCCATTAACAAGCCAGCCATTTTATATTGAGGTTCAAAGTAGTCTGCAATTACAGCTGTAGAAGCATGTGATCTGTGAGCAGTTCCAAATGCATCATTTACATATACGTTTCCATGCTGAGCTAACATTTGCGAAAAATCTACATCTCCATTTTTTTCATCTTCATAGAAACGTAGGTTTTCTAATAATAAAATTTGCCCTTTTTTCAAGCCTTTAGAAATAGTAAACGCTTCTTCACTAATACAATCATCTACAAATAATACTTTTCTCTCTAATTTTTCTTCCAATACCGGAATAATGTGCTTTAAAGAAAATTTATCCTCCGCTCCTAACCTTACAGACTGAAACTGGTTTTTTGGTCTTCCTAAATGAGATATTAAAACAATAGAACCACCATTTTTTAAAATTTTATTTAAAGTAGGTATTGCAGCATCTATTCTAGTACTATCCGTAATGTTTAAATTCTCATCTAAGGGAACATTAAAATCTACTCTAACTAAAGCCCTTGTTTGTTTAAAATTAAATTCTTTTGCAGTCAACATATTAATTTATTTATTTTTTTTTACAAAGGTACTATTTTTAGAAAAACTTAAATTATTTAAGGGTAAATTAAGGGAGATAAAAAATAAAAAAAAACTAAGAAATATTTTTTTTACAAAATAAAGGTATTACATTTGCATTCCTTTAAAGGGATATGGTCCCTTCGTCTATCGGCTAGGACAACGGGTTTTCATCTCGTAAAGAGGGGTTCGATTCCCCTAGGGACTACTTAAAAAGCACTAAACTTAACTGTTTAGTGCTTTTTTGTTTTTAGGATGGTAAGCTTGCTGTAATGATGTAAATAGGTGTTAGGTTAGAATACGTGAAATTTAATTTAATGGTTAAAAGTAATAATCCACTATCCCGTCCACTATTTTGGAGTTTGTTTAAAAGTATTACACTACAAACTTATAGCCAACACCTCTTACTGAGTGAAAAAATTCGGGTTTTCTAGGATTCTCTTCAAAGTATTTTCTAAAAGATAAGATAAAATTGTCTATAGTTCTTGTAGATGGGTAAACATCATAACCCCAAACATATTTCAAAATTTGATTTCTAGAAACTACTTCATTTTTTCTATCAATTAATAATTTTAACAATTGAGATTCTTTACTAGTTAAACTTATAGCTCCATTGGTAGTTTCTGCTACAAATGTTGTGAAATTGACACTATTTTCTCCAAAAGTAAAGCTTTGCAATGCCTCTGCTTCTTCCCTTCCTTTAAAACTATGTTTTATTAATACTTTTATTCTTAATAATAACTCTTCTAAATTAAATGGTTTGGTCAAGTAATCATCTGCACCTATTTTTAATCCATTAATTTTATCTTGGCTTGTATCTTTTGCAGTTAAAAATAATATAGGCGTTTCAGAATCTGACAATCTTATCTTTTCACAGACTTCAAAACCATTCATTTCTGGCATCATTACGTCTAATATTATCAAAGTAAATCGCTGACTAGAAAAAGTTTTAACAGCCTCTAATCCATTACTTACAGCTTCTACATCATAACCTTCCAATTCTAAATTAAGTGTTATTCCTTCTCTTAAACTTTTCTCATCTTCTGCTAATAAAATTCTTGGTATCATAATTCTCTAATTTAAAAGGTAAACCTAAAGCTTTGTCGATATTTCTACTTCATCCTTACAACGAATATATAAAAGAACTCAATGTACTAGGTTATTCTATTGTCAAATTTTAAAAACGACTTCAAAAATAGAACCTTTTGGTTTATTATCTTTCACCGAAATATTTCCATTATGAAAAAGTACTAATTGTTTAACGATATAAAGTCCTAAGCCAGTACCTTTAGTATCTCTAATATCTTCATTTCCGACCCTATAAAACTTTTCAAATATTTTATTTTTTTCTTCATTTACAATTCCAATTCCATTATCTTTTACAAGAAAATATATTTTATCTTCTTTTTGAAATAAAGAAACATCAACATGCCCTTTATTTTCAGAGTACTTTATTGCATTTTCTATCAAATTTATAATAATTGATGTCATAGCAGATTTATCTGAATTAAAACTAATATCAGACTGAATAGCTGAATTAATTGTGAGGTTTTCACTAGTTCTAAAACTATTTATTAAGGCTTCTGTTAAATCAGATAAATTTAATTTATGCTTTAAAAACCCATAGCTTTGATTATCTATTTTTGCCGCTAACAAAACGTTTTCTACTAAGTTTTGTAATCGATCTACTTCATGTAAAGAATTCGTAATCAACATATCTTTATCTACTTCTTTTAAGGTATGTTTTTTTAAAGTTTGTGCCATTAGTTTAATAGAGGAAAGGGGAGATTTTAACTCATGGGTAATTGAAAGTATAAAATTTTGTTGTTGTTTAGACATTTTAATCTCATGTTCAACTGACTTTTTCACTTTAAAAACAAGAAAAATCAATATAACACAGAAAACCATACTTTCTGTAAGAATCATTACTCTATCTCTGCTAAAGCGTTTCAACTCTTTTTCATATTCTACAGAGTTTAAATAAGAGCCTAATGGGTTATTTTCAGTACTATGCTTTAATACTTCATATTTTAAAGCATCTTGATAAAACTGATCGGTTTTTTGATACAATAGGTAAGTCCACCAAAATAAAAACATTAATAAATATATAAGTGTAAAATAGAAAAAAATGTATTTCTTTTGATTAGAGTATATTTTAGATTTCAAAATAACGTATTTAATTTTCAACAAATTTAGGAATCTGAACATAAAAAATAGTGTAAACTCCTTTTTCAGATTCAAATTTAATATTTCCTTTTAAATTTTCAATGATTTGTTTAGAAATAGCTAATCCTAAACCAGTACCAGAAGATTTAGTAGTGAAATTCGGAACAAAAACTTCCTGTCTTTTACTTTCAGGTATTCCAACACCATTATCTTGAATTTTCACTTCTAAGAAGTTTCCAACTTCAACAAGGCTAACTACTATCTTCGGATCAACAGTATCTTCTGTTGCTTGCAGAGCATTCTTCACTAAGTTATTAAAAACTGATGTCATTTGATTTTTATCTGCAAATATTTGAGCATTACTAACATAGAATTCTTTAAGGATTACTTTACCCCCACTACTAAATAAATCTATAGCAGTATCTATAACCTCTTCAATAGAAATTATTTCTTTATTAGCTACCGGCATTTTCGCAAAAGAAGAAAAAGCTGTTGCAATATCTGTTAAGTTATCAATTTGTTCTATCAATGTTTTTGAAACTCTAGAGGCTAAATTTAAACCCTTTACCGAGTCTTCTAGTAATACCTTTTGAAGATGTTGAATACTTAATTTCATTGGAGTAAGAGGGTTTTTTATTTCATGAGCTATTTGTTTAGCCATTTCTCTCCAAGCTTCATCTCTTTCATTTTTAGCCAATAAGTTAACACTATGTGCCAACTGCACTATCATTTTATTGTATTCTTTTACTAAAGCACCAATTTCATCATCTCCTTCCCATTTAATTGAGCTGTTTTGTTTACTTAAAGAAATATTTCTTAATTTATCACTAATATTTCTTAAAGGTTTCGTTAACGAATTTGAAACAAAAAATGCCAATATCGTTCCTATCATAAAAAGTAAAACATAAACATTTATTAAGGAAATCATGAAATTAGAAATGTCTTGATTTAATTTTTTCTCTTTACTAAAATAAGGAACACTTAGGTAAGAAATAATATCACCTTCAATACCATAAACAGGCATATAGGCTGCTAAATATTTTAAATTACCAATTTTTTCATCTTGAATAACTTGTGGCTTTTGATTATTTCTTAAAGAAACATAAGCTCCAGGGTTTATCATTCTAGAAATTAATCCACTAGTAAAAATCCCATCCTGTGAACTTGTAAGTAACACACCCTTTTTATCAAAAATATTTATATCAATTTTATGAATATCTGCCAGTTCTACTAAATCTTTGTTCATAGAGACTACAAAATATCTCCTTAATTCATTTTCAGAAGTGATGTTTTTATTTTCTACTATATAATCAATAGATCTCAGTATTGCATTTTCTTTTCTAATGAGCCTTTCTTTATGGTAGATATTATATTCTTTTGAAAAATAACCAATGGTGGTAGCTCCAAAAACAAAAAATGAGGTTATCACTATAAGTAACATTGATAATGTTATTTTCTTTCGAAAAGTAAAATAGAAAATTTGAAAAAACGGCTTATCTGAAAAATTAAAATAGACGAGTGTAGTTAATGCGCCTAAAATTAAATACAAACTAAGTACAAAAGAGAATAAAGATATTTTGTCGAAAATAGTAATTCTCTTATTTGAAATAATGACTTTTTTATTTAAAACATTATCTATTAAAAAATAATGACTGTAGTATGTATCTTCTATTTCATTAATAAATTTAGGATAAGGAAAAGCTCCGTGTTTAGCATGTAATATATCATTTATGTAGATGGCATAACCAAATTCATTCTCATATTGACTAATTAATTTATTTTTTCCTTCCAATAACAGTTCTGGATAAACGTTACCAATATTATAAGATTTTGGAACTATTTTAATCAATAATGTACCTACAGTTTTTTTATTTTCTTCTATTTTTAATAATGAAACATAGGAATAATTCTCATTTTCATCTTTTACATAATACAATTCTTTAGCTAATGTTTCTTCTCCATATTCATTAACCATGTCATAAAAAACCTGTAGCGATAAATTACTCAAGTTTTTAATTGGTTTACCTACATTATTGAAGGGTAATATAGTAATATCAAATTTACTATAATACCCTCCAAAATACTTATAAGTAAGCCTTTTATACAAATCTTTATAGGTAAACAAAGGATTTCGATAAAAATCTTTCACGAACTCATCAGAATGGATTTCATCTACTACTCTATTAAATAAGTCTTCTGCAGTATAGTCTCTTTGTCTTGCTTTCTGAGATGCAAAAGTTACTTTATTGTTTTCTATTTTAACTTCAGAATAAAAGGAAAAAACTAAAGAAACATGAAGGCCAATAAAGAAAATACCGTATAAAAAATACGCATAAATATTTTCTTTGTTTTTTAATTTTAGTAAAATTAAGTTGCTAAATAAAAATAAGCCACTCAAACCAAAAATGATTGAGCTATTTCCTAAAAAATAAAGAAAGATTAAAAAAACTATAATAGTAGACAATATCAATTGTAAATAAGTCTTTATGTTTTCTTTTAAATACTGGACAGCTATTTTAGTAAAAAACACATAAACCATTGAAATGAAAAAAGCAATAAAAAGACCTATCATTGAATAAAAATCGATCATCACTAAATTCTTTAGCTCAAAATTTATAATAGAATCTAAAACTAAACTCTTCAAAACAATTGTAGTAAACACAAAAACAAATACGGATATAATTATCCATACAAACCTAAATTTTGGATTAGAAAATTCTTTTTTCTTTAAGCACAATGTTAAAACTAGGTTCACATTACTAATCAATAAAACTGTAAAAACTAATAAATGTCCTAGAGATTTAAAAATATTACTTCCATACAATTCTGGATTAAAAAGAAGAATTTTTAAAAACTCAAAAGGAATAAAGTTTAAACTGTAGAAAGAAATTATTGAAATGAAAAAAGAAAAAATAATACTTAAAATTTTGTTCTTCTTATTCAACCTACATATTATATTGTAAAAAAAAAAAAACAATAGCATAGCAAGCAAAATACTAATTATTAAACGAATAAAATTGATATCTTTTGTATCCCTTACTTGCCTTTCCACTTTAAATACAACTTCATTGTTGGGGGCTAATATATCTCCTCCACTAGAGTGAAGCGCGGGTAAAACAACATCATTGTTTTGAAAATTAAACTGTTTAGAGTAGCTATTAGATAAGTACTCATTGACTAAAGAATATGAATTTCGGATTAGACTTAAACCCAAAAATATTTTATCTCCTTTTTCCTTTCTTTGTGCTAAATAATAACCATTTTTTAAACTAACTAATCCAATTTGAGTATTAATTAAATTTGCATTCAATTCAGGAACTTCATTATTGTTCCAAAAAATTAATCTATCATTTTCATAAACATATAATTCGAATGGTAATGCTTGGTTTATTAGATCAAATTCACTTCTTTTTAAAGAATCTAAGAATAAGTTATCATTATCAACTACCTCTTCAAAAGTGTTGTAAATATGGGCTATTTCACATTCAACCTCTGATTTGGTTTTTTTAAAACCATCCCCATCAGCATTCATGTATAGGTAGCTAATACCTACACTTAACAAAATAAAAAGAAACAGTTGTATGAAATATTCTTTTTTCACTCTGAAATTTAAATGCAATTAATGAAAATTGTGTCTGTTAATATTTTATTAGAATAATTTCCACTTGCATCTCTTACTACAAGCTTAAATACTACGGTATCTATACTACAACAGCCATTGTTTTTACAGAATAGAGGGTTAGTCTTTATTTGTAACTCTCCAGAAACAGCTTTTACACTTCCAGTAGGTTCAAAACTAGGTAAATGACCAGGTGTACCAAAACAACTATCGTTAATATTAATTAAAAAAACACTCCAAAAAGGATCTTTGTAACAAGAAGAGTCAGAATCATATTCACAAAGATAAATTGAATTTTTACCACAGGTACTTTCATTAATTGAAACTTGCCCTAAATCACCATCTCCATCAGTAAAAGTCAAGTTTACCCATATTTGTTCTCCTTCGTTTGCTGTGTTTTTTTCTAAAGATACAAACTCTATATAAGGTTCGTTAGGAAATTCTGGCTTTACGGTACAAGACTCAATCACTGTAACAAATAGAAAAAAACTACATAGGTATTTAAAAAACTGATTCATATTCTAAGAAATTATACAGATACTTATAAAACGAAAAGATTTTTAAATAATTTCATAATCTTAGAAGTTTTATCTTTGCAAAGTTAATAATTTCTTAAACAAAGAATATACTTTTATTTTGCACGAATTCTTAGATACAAATAAACTAAATTTTGATGAAAAAGCACTGAAATTGTTCAAATTTCAAGCTTTAAACAATTCAGTTTATCAAGCCTATATAAAACATTTAGGCATTGACATTTCTATGATTAATAAGGTTATAGATATTCCCTTTTTACCTATTAGCCTTTTTAAGACTCATTGCATCTTATTAAACAATAGTAAAGAAGAAATTACTTTTTTAAGTAGTGGTACTGGAAATATGGAAAGAAGTAAACATTTAGTCTCAGATGTTTCAATTTACAAAAAAAGTTTTGAAAACTCATTTAAACATTTTTATGGAGATATCGAAAATTATTGTATTCAAGCTTTGTTACCTTCCTATCTAGAAAATGGCAATTCTTCTCTAATCTACATGATAAATTCATTGATAGAATCCTCACCACACGAATTAAGTGCTTATATAACAGAGGAAGAATTAATTAAAAATATTCCTACTCTTAAAGGGCAAAAAGTTTTGTTAATTGGGGTAAGTTATGCCTTATTAGACTTAGCAGAAAAGCAGCAATTAAATTTAGAAAACTATATCATCATGGAAACTGGTGGTATGAAAGGCAGAAGAAAAGAATGGACTAGAAACGAATTACATGAAGTTTTTAAAAAATCTTTTAATGTGAACAATATCCATTCAGAATATGGGATGACTGAATTATTATCGCAAGCATATTCACAAAAAAACGGAGTATTTAACACACCACCTTGGATGAAAATAACTACTAGACCGTTGACTGAACCCTTTTCAAGTCAACAAAACGGCAGATCTGGTGTTATAAAAGTTATAGATTTAGCGAATATAAACTCTTGCGCTTTTATTGAGACTTCCGATTTAGGGAAAGTTTATAAAGATGGCTCATTTGAAATAATAGGCCGAGTAGATTTTGAAGATATAAGAGGTTGTAATCTAATGATTTATTAAAAAATAAGCCCCAACTGTACATCAATAATCGGCAAGATAAGTATAGGAGTATAATTAGATGCGCCAGCTGCCATGTCGAATAAGTGCAAATAACCTAGACCAGTATTCAGTTTAAAATAGCCAATATTTTTAAAAGACCGTTGAATTCCCCATGTAGGACCTATTAGTAAAGCATTGACAGTATTTGGTGAAACTTTAACCCAGTAGGAAGCGAAAAGACTTAAAAAATTACTAGAAAATCCTTTAATATTTTTATTCATGTCTAGCCTTTTAATAATATTATAATTCCATTTGGGCTCTATGTGAGCAACTGGATATGGGAACAGTACAATACCTGACGAACTTGTACTCGTAGTGCTATTTATTTCTATTAAAACATTCATTTTAGCAGCTAGCTCTATACTAAACCGATCTGACAACTTGAACTCAGTTGCAATAGAAGGTGCCATAAAACTCAATTTAAAGCTTACACTATTTAATTCATTTGAAATAATTTTATCTTTTTTAGGATTTTTGAGACTTATAAAATTTAATTCCTCTTCAGAATCTTCTTGACAAAACACTTCTAAGGAAAATGAAGAAATCAATATAAAAACCAAAATGATTTTTAACCTCCCCATTGAATAAAACACTCTTTTTAAAAAATTCATATTATTTAGTTTTAGCAATATTCCAAATATCGTTCATTTCTTGTAAACTCATATCATTTAATTCAACATTTTTTTCTTTAGCAATTTTTTCTATATACTCAAACCGTTTCTTAAATTTAACATTAGTTCTTTCTATAGCTGCTTCAGGATCAATTTTTAAAAATCGTGCATAATTTATTAATGCAAAAAACAAATCACCAAATTCTTTTTCAATTTCGTCTTTATTTCTACTCAAAACAGCTTCTTTAAGCTCCTCAGTTTCTTCTTCGACCTTATCCCACACTTGCTCAATGGTATTCCATTCGAAACCTACTTTTGAGGTTTTTTCTTGCATCCTAAAAGCCTTATTTAGTGCTGGCATAGATTGAGGAACTCCCTCTAATACAGATTTTTTTCCTTCCTTGAGTTTTATTTTTTCCCAGTTTTTTAAAACTTCTTCCTCTGTTTCTGCTATGGTATCTCCATAAATATGTGGGTGTCTATTTATTAATTTATCGCAAACACTATTCAAAACATCTTTTACAGTAAACTTATTTTTTTCTTCTGCTATTTTAGAATAAAAAACCAAATGCAAAAATAAATCACCTAATTCCTCTTCTATATTTGGGAAATCTTTTTTCATTATAGCATCACTCAATTCATAAGTTTCCTCAATTGTCAAGTTTCTTAATGAATTTAGTGTTTGTTTTTTATCCCAAGGGCACTTTGCTCTTAAATCATCCATTATATTCAACAAACGCTCAAATGCTTTTAATTTTTCTTCCATACTAGTTTTTAGGGATTTTTAAATGAGTTCCCAATCGTAACTTCCAATTCCTATAAATATTATTGACCGATTGAATCTTTTCTATTGATGTTTTATATTTCGTTGCTATATCCCAAAGGTTATCGCCTGGAACTATTTCATGAGCATAACAATAGCAAGTAGATTCAATTATTTCATTTTTTGTAAAACCAACTTTTCCTTTAGGCTCAATAGTCGCTATTGAATTGTTTGTAGTTTGTACCTTATTATTATTGTAAATTCTTAATTTTTTTCCTATTCTTAAAAAATTACTATTCATTCCATTCCACCTTTGTAAATCAGACACTTTACAAGCATAAAGCGCTGCAATATATCCTAGATTATCTCCAGATTGAATTATATAAGTCTGATACTTTCCTGAACTACTATACGAATAGCTAGAAACAAATTTTTCTTCTAATAATTTGGCTTCCACAGTTAAATAAGGATCATCATGTAATAAAGCATACTTTTCTTCATAAATATACTTTGAACTAATAGGGATAATTAGTTTATAAGAATCTATTCTACTAGGAACCAAATTTTTTATAAGCATAGGATTAAGGTCTGATAAATAAGCAGAATCAATACTTAAAACTTCTGAAAGATATTTTATTGATAATCTTTCTGGAATACTTACTTGAGTAACATCATGATATCCATCAATTGGTTTTCTTGGATATAACTTATAATCCTCTGCATAATACATGGCAAGCATCAAAGCAATAATTTTTGGTACATATTGTTGTGTTTCTCTAGGCATAAAAGGTCTTGCAACCCAATAATTCCTAACTCCCCCAGCATTTCGTATAGCTTTATTAATATTCCCCGGTCCTGCATTATAAGCCGAAATAGCCAATAACCAATCATCATAAATATTATATAGTTGTTGAAAATAATTGGCAGCAAACTGAGTAGAAACAAATGGATCTCTCCTTTGGTCTTCTAGCGTTGTAATCTTCATCCCTTTGTATTTTGCGGTTGCATACATAAATTGCCATAGACCTGTAGCTCCCATTGGAGATTTTGCCTTAGGATTTAAATGGGATTCTATAACTGAAACATACTTTAATTCTAAAGGAATATTTAATTTATCAAACTCAACTTCATACATTGGGAAATAGTATTCCGCTTTTGTTAGCATTTTAACAATGAAGTTTCTATTATAATAAAGATAAGATCTTACTTGTTTTCCAATATCAGGTGTAAATCGCAAATTTAAAGTTGTTTCTATTGCGTTTAACTTTAATTCTATGTCTTTATCCTCAAGCGCAGGCAACTCATCTTTAGTCAATTTTATAAATTGATTTATTTCTTCATCAGAAAAATATGATTTATTATATAGTAATGTATTATTCGTTAAATTTTCTAATTGCTCTCCTGATATTATATCTAAACTATCATTAATTACTTCATGAATTAATGAATAATCCATCAAAATAGTATCTGTTACTAATTTGTCTACTATTAAAGAATCACTCATGTAATTAGCAAAACCATTCTGATAGAAAAACGAAATAAGAATACTTAAAAAAAAATGTTTCATGAAATAGTTTGTCATACAAAAATATAAAAAAAAAAGCGTCTTGAAAAATCAAGACGCTCTTATATAGCTAAGTTTTAAAATTATTATTCAACAGACGTAGGCTCTTGCGCTTCATAATCTACTTTTATACCTTTTTCCATATTAGAAAGTTTGAATTCAACCCTTCTATTTTTAGCTCTACCAGCTTTATTATCAGAACCATCAGTATTCTCATTAGGTGCTATTGGATTAGTTTCACCATATCCAGCTGTATTAATTCTTTCAGTAGTAATACCTTTCTCCAAGAAATACTCTTTAGCTTCCGTGGCTCTTCTTTTAGATAATTTTTCATTATATACATCTGAACCTTTATTATCCGTATGACCATCAATTTGTAATACTAAATCACCAAACTTGTTCATTAAAGATAACACTGAATCCATTTCTTGTCCGTACATAGTTCGAATAGCTGATTTATCAAAAGCAAAATAAACATTTTTCACTTTTATTCTATCAAGGGCTTTCAAGTAGAAAGTTTTAAATAAAGTATCTCCATCCATTGAAGTGATTTCTTCAGCTTCTACCGTAGAAATACTTGGCCAAAAACCATCTTTATTTCCGTTCACTTTATAAGAAAAATCTTTATCAATTGAGAAAACTAAGTTTGTATTAGTTGTTGTTCCTTCTCCAACAAAATCAAAATCTCCATTATTTACTTTATAAATAGAAGCTTCAACACCCTCTATTGGTGTATTTGAATCATCCCCTTCTAAAGCAAAATTACAAGACATGAATAAATCTCTTACTAAACTTACTTTAAATACATCATCACAACAAGTTTCCCCTCTAGTAGAAGTGGTACCTACTCTATTAGAAACCATGTAACCATCTGTTCCTTCATTATTTAATGCTAAATAAAGATCATCTGCACTAGAATTAATTGGAAATCCAGCATTAACTACTTCACCTTCCATTTCTTCCCCAAAACCTTCTATACTAAAAACATCTAATCCACCAAACCCTGGGTGACCTTCAGAACTAAAATATAATTTATTATTAGCACCATCATAATGAGGAGTTATATCATCATATTTGGTATTTACTTTACTTCCAAGATTTTTTGGAGCAGAAAATTCACCTTCTTCATTAATTGCTGCATAATAGATATCCATTCCACCTTTAGAACCTTGTCTATTAGAAGCAAAATACATTAATTCATTTCCAACTTCATCATAAGCTAAAGCAGGCTGAGTAGTACTAGCATCTTTTCTATTTATAGCTGTTAAAGCATCTGCCTCAGCCCACTCACCATTTACTTTATTACTCTTGTAAATATTACAAGTCATAACTTGCGAAGGAATTTCAGAACATCTAGTAAAATACATTGTATTACCATCTCTAGAAACTACACCATTCCCAACATGCTCATTAGCAGAATTAATGTTATCAGAAAGCATTTCTCTTTTCCAAGTACCTCCTTCATTTGTAGCAAAATACAATTTTGTAAAGTAATCATCATTTGCATCACGAGCTGATTCCAACTCAATAGCATTCTCTGATAAAAGTGCAGCCATTAAAACTTTATCTTTTCCAATAACTTTTGGTGATAAATCTTGTAATGTATTGTTCAAACCGACATCAACAGTATCTACTTCTGCTTCAGATTTAGCGTCTTTCATTTCTTTAGCTAATTCACAACCTTTAATTTCCATTTTTGCTCTAGAAACCAAACCAGCAACGTCACCAGTGTATCCTGCATCAACAAAAGCTTGTAATTCGGTAGATGCTTCATCATATTTTCCTTGATTTTTCATCATTAATGCTTTATAAAACTTAGCCTCTGGCCATGCTTTAGCATTCATTTCTTCTGTTTTAGCATAAAAACTTTCTGCCTGCACATAGTCTTTTAACTGTCTATTTGTTTCAGCAATTTTATAAGTAAGCTTTGTGTTGTTTTCTTTTTTCTCAAATGCTTCACCATATAAATCTACAGCATTATAATAACTGTTGTTTTTATATAATTTATCAGCGGTTTTAATCTTTTTTTGTATAGCACAAGAAGAAAATAGTGCTACTAATAAACCAATTGTAAGTATATTTTTAAGTCTCATTAAAAAATGTTTTAGTTTTGTTATTAAAATCTTGGGTTAAATAAGTATGTTTTTGTTGGTTTTGGAGTATTTCCTTGACCGAAATAGTTAATTGCAATTTCAAATGCCTGTGGTATTTGACCAACATTTGTAGCGTCTAGAGAACTAGAAGCGATTGAACCATGACCTATGTCATAAGCAGCTGAGACCCTAAAGTTTTCAAAGTCTACGCCTAATTTAGGAATAAAAGAACCACTTTTAAAAGCATTTCCCATATTTGTTCTGTACCATAAGCCTACGAATAATTTAGTATTCTTTTTGGGAGCCTCTATTAATTTGTAACCTGCAGTAACACCAAAATTTAATTCATCTGTGTTATCTGTTGTTTGATATAGTACACCTGGAATAACTAAGAATTTTTTAACATTAAACTCCGCACCTGCGTGAGCAACGTGTCTCATAGGTAGTCCATTAACTTCATAAAGAGAATTTACTACAAAAAGATCTTGAGCTGGTGTTAAGTTCATATTTAAAGAATAACCTACATAAATTGCAGATTTCTTTTCTTTACCCATTTTGGCATCAAAAATTAAACCTGGGGTTAAACTGAATAAGTGATGGCCTTCAGTATCTATATTTCCATCATCTATAAAAGTAGGATTGATAGGGACCAATTCTTCTCCAAAAGTAAAATCATTTCCAATTTTTCTATTAGAATACATTCCTTGAAAGCCTAAAGCTAAATGATATAAACCTTTTTTATCAAGGCCTAAATGATAAGCTAAACTTAATCCTGCATCAATAGTCTGAAATAGACCTACTTTATCGTAAGTTACTACAACTCCAACGCCCAATGCGCTATTGTTCAATTTATTCTTTAATAAAGAAAAATCAAGTGACACAGAAGGTGTCATGAATGTATTTGCTTTTTGTTCTTGAACATTTCTCCATTGATCTCTATAAATAGCAGAAACTCTATACAATCCATTAAATTTTCCTGTTAAAGCAGGATTTAAGGTTAAAGGGGAAGCATAAAATTGAGAAAAGTGGACGTCTTGAGCTGTTAAGGAAAATCCAATAAACGCAAAACTTAATAGTATAAAAATTCTTTTCATATTAGTTATATTTTATTTTTTATAATTTTGATTTTCTGTTAGTCTTTTTCTTATTATTTCTTCAGAAAAAAGAGTTAATAATTTATTAGTGTCTTTTATTTTAAAAGATTGATTTTTTCCTTTCATTGGAAATAAGTTCATTCCTAGGATATTAATTTTATTAAAATCCTTTATTTCTACTTCTTGATAATTCTTTACTAATTCTTTTTCAGATTTGGAAATTGATTTAATTTCATATCCAAAATCATAGATAGCATTCCAAAAAATGATTTCTTCTAAATTTTCCTTTAACATGATTTCTACTTTAGTCTCTGGGTAAAATTCGAAAATTAATGGATTAACAAATATTTCATTAGATTGGGCATTCGAAAACATAAATCCAAAAGACATTAAAACTAAAAGTAAGAGGTGTTTCATAAAATTTAAGTTTTCTTAGTTTTGCAAACTTAACTATTTGTTATTTTAAATTATAGTAAATTTAAGATTATTTTTTCGGTATTGATAATTTTGATAGGAAAAATTTAACTTAAAATAATCAATAAGTTAACTTTAATACTAAAATTTGGCATAGATATTGAATTCCACTCATCACAAAACGACATTATTATGAGAAAGTCAATTTTAACATTCATGATACTAGCGATAGCTTTTGTTAGTCATACCCAAAACCCTATAGACTACCCTAGTTCGTTTCAAGCACTTTATGCAACTGTTTTTGATGGGGATACTATTGGTATGATGGAAATTCCAGAAACTAGTGTAATTAGATACAAATTTGCCACCACCAGAGAAAAGAACCTATACAATAGAGCCAATAGACGCATTGAAAAAGTCTTTCCTTATTATGAAGTTGCTTTAAAAGTAATTGGTGATTTAGCAGAAGTAGAAGCTAATTCAAAAAAAAGAGTTTATAATAAATATAAAAGAACAACTAAAAAAGAGCTCGTTAGTAAATTTGAAAAAGAACTCAGAGGTCTTACTATGAGCGAAGGGAAAATTTTGGTAAAAATGATTAATAGAAATTCGGGCACAACCTTTAATGCATTTATTAAGGAATATTTGAGTCCTATTAAAGTTTGGGTTTATAACTTAATAGCCAAAAAGTATGGTTATGATTTAAAGGAAGAATATATTTCAGAAGACATAGAAAATAAATATCTCGAAATGGTTTTCAAGGCTAAGCACATAGCTATTTCAACTAATGAATGACTAAGTTTGACTTAGAACAAATCCAAACGCTTAAATATCATAAATGGTACTTTTTATTTTAGTCCATTAATGATTTCTGAAACATCTATCTTGTTCATACAATCAAAATGTTTTTTAGGGCATTCTTTATAACCTATTTTTGAGCAAGGTCTACAATCTAAATCTTTTACTTCAACAATTACTTTATTCTCAGCTTTACCATACTGATACATCCCAAATACTGGTACAGTATTTCCCCAAACAGAAATAATTTTTTTATTGAACGCCGAAGCAATATGCATTAAGCCTGTATCATGCGTAATAATTTGAGTTGCTTGGTTTACTAAAGATGCTGATTGGTTTAAATTGAATTGACCACAAGCATTAATAACATTTTCCCTATCCAATTTATTCTTTAATTTTTCTCCGATTTCAAAATCTTCTTTTCCGCCTAACAAAACAATAGAGCCTTCAATTTTCATAGAAACTTCTAACAGCTTATTATAGGGCATTCTCTTGGTTGCGAATTTCGCGCCTAAGACAAATCCAATATATTCTTTTGGTATATTGAAATCTGCTAACAATATTTCATCTTTTTTAGGAATAAAATAATCTAAACCTTTTCCATCATTTATTACCCCTAATTCTTTGACTGTTTCTAGATATCTATCTACAATATGAATATTTGGTAACTTACTGACTTTGAAACTTGTTAAAAGAAATTTTTTAATGTTCAACTTTTTAAAAGAATAACTCTTTTTTAATAAAGCGGTTTTTATGATTCTTGTTCTTAAGTTATTATGAAGGTCAATAACATAATCAAACTGTTCTTTTCTTAAAACTTTGATTAACGTTTTTAAATCATTTTTAAATAAATGCAGCTTGTCTATATATGGATTATCTTTGAGTAAAACCTCAAAAGACCCTTTGGTTGCATAATGAATTTCTACCTCATTCAATTGTTCTTTTAAACAACGAATAACAGGTGTTGTCAAAACAATATCGCCAATAGAACTAAACCTTATAATTAGAATTTTTTTTTTCACTTTTTTTATTTTAACGATACTTTATTCTATTACAATTTTTTGAACACTTACTTTATTGGAGATTCTAAGTGAAATAAAATAGATTCCTTTAGAAAAATTACTTACATCTATTTTACTTGTATTTGAAGTAAAAAATGTATTTAAAAGCGTCTTCCCTAAAACATCTTTCAATTCAACATTCACTCGTATATTTTTCGAATTATCTATTTCTATTTGAATAAATTCTTTTACAGGATTAGGAAATAGCTCGAAGTAAACTTGTTTTTCGAGTTCTTTTGAGATTCCTAATACTAAACTAGTGTCTGTTAATACATCGGAATAAAAATGGACTCCTCCCCTTGAATTTCCTACAAAATAATCTTGCTGTCCATCATTATTAATATCTACGACACTAATTGTAGTCCTTTTACCGGCACGTACTTCTAAAATAGCATCATCAATTTCTTCAAATGCACCATTTTCTAAACTATCTACATTTACTTTATATTTATGTATAAAACCCAAATCTGAACCTACATAAATGTATTTATTTCCGTCAATATCTTCTTCAGCAACAAAAGGTGCGCTATAACCAAATAAAAAACCTGGATTTTCTACATGAATTCCTCCCAAGATTGGATTGACAGTATCAGGGTGAAATTGAGCATTGGTAGCTGTTCCAAAATTCCTATAATAAGCAACATTACCAGTAGGTGCATTCCTTCCTATAATTAAGTCTAATAAACCGTCTTCATTCAAATCTACTAATTGTGGTGTGCTATGGGTTCCAATATCAATATTAAAATAATTTACAGAAGTAAAAGAAATAATGGCTGAATTTCCTGCTCCACCATTATTATTAAATAAATGAAGTGCCCCATCTGCTGCGCCAATTATCATATCATCATCGCCATCACCATCTATGTCTCCAAAAGTTGGTTTCATGTATTCTAAGCCAAAATTAGCTACTCCGCCATAGTTTTCGTTCATTAAAGTAAATGCAGGTTTTGTAGCCGTTCCAGTATTTTCATAATAATAAAGTGAGCCGTTTGTTCCTCCTAAATCATCATAAATAAACCCATTCCCGATAATCATATCTAATAAGCCATCAGCATTATGATCAAAAAATGTTACATTACTATAAGAACCATAATCTATTTGTGTTTCCACTAAAAAATTTCTTTTTTTCAAGCTAAATTTAGCATTTGCATTTCCAGTATTTTCATAATACCAAACACAATCTTTATTTACAGCAGAGGTATATGAATTGGGACTTACCAATAAATCTTTTTGTCCATCATTATTTACATCTACATAAAAAGAAGCCGGAAAAATAGGCACTTTTATAGGCGTATTATACGCTGGAAAATCTGTTTCTACAGAAACCATATTTGCTATAAAATTTGTGCCTCCGTTTTTTAAAAAAATGAGATTATCATAAGCAACATCTCCTAGCAATAAATCTTTATCACCATCATTGTCTTCATCTAAAACAGCTAAAGTTGATCCTGTATGCATTTCAGCTTCTAAACTTGAATGAGAAGATAAACTACCATTCCCTTTGCACATGAAATTTAATTGAACAGAATTATCTGAATTGCTTTCTTTGAAATGACCCCAACAGACAGTGCTTTCTTCATAAATGAAAGAATCGCAGCTAAATCCATTTTCTACCGATAAATTTTTATAGTATGGAATCGTTGTTCCCAACAGATCAAAAGAAAGAATATCTATATCGCCATCTCCATCAAAATCTTCTATGGCAGGAATATCGTTATTGAATTTATAAATATTATTCATTCCCCAAGAAGCTTCATATTTTAAAATACTTTTTTCTAAAACAAAAGATGGGTTCCCTCCTTGATGTGTATTTTTAAATACCTGTATACCAAAATTTGTATGTGCAAAAATATCGGCATAGCCATCACAATTAAAATCTCGTAACAAAGCTAAATTGATAACTTCTGGAAACAATTTTTCATATTGTGGCGCATATTTGAATTGTGCATTTCCTTGATTTAAATAAACAAGCCATTTATTTCCTTTTTTATCGAAAATTACTAAATCTTCTTTTCCATCAAAATCAAGATCCGTTGCTGAAAACTGTGGTAAGTCTAAACCTCCAGCCCAAGGATTAGCTAATTGCTGCCCATTTTCTGTTACCTCAATATTTCCTCCTGGAAAAATTTGTGAAAATCCGTTTACTAAAAAACTAACAAATAATATGGCTAAAAGATTTTTCATTAATGCTAATGGACAAAGTTAGTAAAATAAGATTAATGTACCAAGCAAATGAAATAGTTGTGCTATTTTTTTGTCTAAAGATACCAGATAACTAAAATTATCCAATTCGTTTATCAAATTAAAATTTGACTATATTCGTGAAATAAACTTAAACCATGAACAAAAAAATTACTGTAAATAAAGAATTAAATATTGGAGAAGCTTTAATTCCATTACTGGTGGTAGTTGCTTTACTTTCTTATAATATTTTTGGTGCAGAAGGTGCTTTATTTGGGGAATACTCTAACCAATACATTTTACTCTTTGGTGGTTTTGTAGGTTTAATAATGGGTTTATTTAATAAAGTAAGCATTAAACAAATGGTTACTGAAATAAAGGATAATTTCCATAAAACCTTTGGTGCTATTTTGATATTAGCTTTGGTCGGTGCTTTAGCTGGAACTTGGTTAATCAGTGGCATTATCCCTGCAATGATTTATTATGGCTTACAAATTTTAAGCCCATCAATATTTTTACCAGCAACTGTCGTTATTGCGTCTTTAATTTCTATAGCAACGGGAAGTTCTTGGACGACCTCTGCAACGGTTGGAATTGCTTTAATCGGTATTGGAAAAGCAATCGGTATTCCTCCAGGAATGATTGCAGGTGCAGTAGTTTCAGGAGCTTATTTTGGTGATAAAATGTCTCCACTTTCAGACACAACCAATCTTGCGCCGGCTATGGCAGGAACAGATATTTTTACGCATATAAAGTATATGATGTACACTACTTTCCCTTCTATATTTATTACTTTAATTGTTTTTATAATTTTAAGCTTTACGGTTGAGACTTCTGGTGCTACAGACATATCAGATTTATTAATTTCTCTAAAAACTCATTTTAATATTAGTCCCTACTTATTTATAGTTCCTGGGGTGGTCATTTCTCTTATCATTTTCAAAACAAAACCTATCGTTGCCTTAATTGCAGGAATCGTTTTAGCAAGTATTTTTGCACTTATTTTTCAAGCAGATGTTGTGGCGAGTATTACTGGATCAAGCAGCTTAGATATGAAATCTGCATTAAAGGGAGTTACGACTGCCATGTGGACAGATGTTAGTATTACGACTGATAATTCTATCCTAAATGATCTTTTTACTTCTAGCGGAACACTTGGTATGTTATGGACTATTTTACTTATAATGAGTGCATTAGTTTTTGGTGGAATTATGGAAGCTATTGGCGCATTAGCTAAAATTAGTTCTGCTTTACTGAGTATTGCAGATTCAGTATTTGGTTTATTTGCAAGTACCGTTGTTAGTTGTTTAGCTATTAATCTGAGTGCTTCTGACCAATATTTAGCAATAGTTGTTCCTGGAAAAATGTTTGCAAAAGCATATAAAGATAAAGGCTTAGCACCTGAGAACTTAAGTAGAACACTAGAAGATACCGGAACAGTTACTTCCGCTTTAATACCTTGGAATACCTGTGGTGCGTATCAAGCAAGTGTTTTAGGTGTGAGTGTAGAGTCGTACTTTATTTATGCAGTTTTTAATTATGTAAGTCCGTTTATGACTTTATTATTTGCCGCTTTAGAAATTAAAATAAGAAGGTTAGATACTCCTACTGAACAATAAAATCTTCTAAAACATTTACCATTTTTCTTCTTAAAACTTTTCTGTCGCCAGAATAATTGTTTATCATAAAAACAAAAGAATATTCAATGCCTTTATTGTCTGTGAAATAGCCTGCATAATTTAAAACACCATCTGCAGAACCACTTTTACCAGTTACTTTTCCTTTAATTGCTACTGAGCTGAAATACTTCATAGTTCCTGAAATACCTGAAACACCTAAACTATTTTTAAATACCTTATTATGATTTGATGATGTTTCCTTAGCGTAAGTACTTAAGAAACCGATTAACAAGCCACCACTCCACAAATTTTTTCTAGACATACCAGAACCATCATAAAAATGATATTGACCTAAAGCTATTTTTTGTTCGATAGCTTTTATACCAATCTCCGTAGTTCCTGGCACGTCATATTCTTTTATGGCAATAGTTTTCAAAATAGATTCAGCATACAGGTTAATACTTCTTTGGTTCATTTCTTTTAATAATTCAGCTAATATCTCACTTGAATGACTAAACTCAAAAACTGTTTTAGCTGCATTTACATTCTCATTAAAAACAAAGCTAAACTGTTTGTCTTGAAATTTTTTAATCAGTTCATTTTTAAAAGTTTGTGCTGGCTTATTATCTGACCCTTTTATGGTGAAAACCTCATTTCCTGAAGGTATAGAACCTACAATTCTTCTTTTATTAGAGAAAGACATCCCTAAAACATATGCTTTATCTGGAGCATCTGCTTCGGCAGAAATTAATTGATTTTCAAATTCTAAATTTCTTTGGTATGGATCTGTAGAAATTAAAGTTGGTTTTTCGCCAAAAGCAGCTTGTTTCAATTTTATTTTGTACAAATTCATTTTATAATTAAACGAATAAGCAACTGCGCCATAATAATTAGCAACATCTTCAACTAACCAGCTTTGTGGTGCGTTATCATCAAAAACTTTTTGTGTAACTTTCAAATAACCTTCAATCTTATTTATTTTTTTTGAAACTAAAAAAGCATAAACTTCATTAACGAATGTTTCATCTAAACTTGGATCTCCACTCCCAATAACCTCAATAATACCTTTAAAAACATTGCCCAGTACTACGCCTTTAAATTTCACTTTTGTTTTATACTTAAAACCTGGACCTAAAATATCTAAAGCAATTTTGGTTGTTATTAACTTTTGCAAAGAAGCAGGATACATCAATTTATTGGTATTGTAATTAATTATAGCACCTTGCGTTCCTCCTTTATCCGCTACATTAGCAGCGTCATTAAGCAATACGGTAAATGACACTTGGGCATTTTTCACTTGCTCGTCTTTTAAAAACTGATTAAAATTTTTATTCTTGGTTTGCCCAAAACTGTAGATTGATATAATACTAAAAAGGAAGATGATATTTTTCATAGATTCTATTGAAATACTTAATAAAGTTACAAATATAAAAAATACTATCTTTACAACTTAACTTATCCTTTTATGAAAAACATTCTTTTAGCATTAGCCTTCCTGTTTTTATTATCAGAATGTAACCAATTTAAACCGCCTTTACCGCAATTTATCCTATCAGGAAAAATTGAAAATTTGGATGCTGCGTCAGTGAAATTTATTCACTCTTTAGACGAAATAATTATTAAATTAAATGCTGACGGTACTTTTACAGATACTATTTATGACTTTGTAGATGGTTATTACAATTTTAAAGCAGGCGAAGAGTATACTAAAATCTACCTAAAAGATGGCTACAATTTATTTATAACCCTTAATGTTGTAGATTTTGATGAAAGCATAAAATTTAATGGCATTGGTAGTCCTGAAAATAATTATTTAGCACAAAAATATTTAAATACGGAAAATTCAAATGAAAGGAGTTTTTATACACTAAATGAAAGTACATTCGTCCATAAAATAGATTCTTTAGAATTCAGCAAAAACAAATTCTTAGAATCTATCATTTCAAATGTAAAAGAAATTGATACTGATTTTATCCAAAAAGAAAAAGCTACTAATTTATATTACACCGCATTAGTTAAAGAAAATTTTGTGAAATATCACAACTATATTAACAAAACAACAGATTTTAAAGTTTCTGAGAAATTTTATGATTATAGAAGTAATATTTCTTTAGAAAATAGTAAACTACTAGATGTCGCAAACTACACTAGCTATGTAGAAGCATTTTTAAACAATCATGTTGAAGAAAATGACACGACAGAAAATGCATTTTCTAAACTACGAGCAATAAATTACCACATAAAAGACAATAAACTTAAAAAAGAGTTCATTTATAGAAGTGCCAAACAAAACATGTCTAAAGTTAAAAAACTAACTGAATACTGGGCTTTAATTTCTTTTATGGTAACAGAAAAAAGAGAATATAAAGAATTGTCGAAGTTAAAAAGAAGCATAGAAAAAATTCAAACGGGAAAAGATTCTCCTTTAACTAGTTTTAAAGATGAAAATGATACAATTAAGCATTTAGTAGATTTTAAAGGCTCATATGTTTATATTGATTGTTGGGCGCAATGGTGTGGTCCTTGTAAAAAAGAAACGCCATTCCTTTTAGCTTTAGAAGAAAAATATAAAGAGAAAAATATTAAATTTTTAAAACTTTCGCTAGATAGTGATATACCTGCATGGAAAAGCTATATTAAAGAACATCATTTAGAAGAAAACGCTTTTGTTTTAGTAGATAATTTTAAGTCTGTATTTGCAACAACTTATTTAATTAATAGTATTCCAAGATTTATATTATTGGATAAAGAATTAAAAATAATTGATGCAAAAGCTTTAAGACCTTCAAACAAAAAACTTTCAGCGCAATTTGATGCATTATTAAAACAAGATTAATTCTTAACAAAAAATGACATTTCCAAAACAACTCATCATTAATATAAGTCTAACTTTGTAAATTATGAAGAAAACAATTTTACTATTACTATCCACTTTTTTAGTTTTAAATATTTTCGCTCAGAAAGGAGATGACAAAATCTTTTTTGATGATGCGTTTTTAATCTCTCCGAGCTATAGTTTTCAACTACCAATGAGTGATATGTTTAATTCTTATGGGTTCAATCACAATATTGGCTTAGAGTTAGGCTATAAGTTTAAAAAGAATTGGTTAGTAAGTGTTGAAGGGAATTTCTTGTTTGGGGCTAAAGTGAAAGATGAAAATCTTTTAAATAACCTATTAACTTCAGAAGGCTCATTAATTGGTGCAGATGGAAACTTAGAACAAGTAAATCTTTCTGGCAGAGGAATGAACATTATGGCTAAATTTGGGAAAATAATTCATTTCAATCCAAAAATGGCAAACTCAGGTTTATTGGTAAAATTTGGTGTTGGCTATATAGATCATAAGATATTAATTGATGTAAAAGATATTAACGTTCCTCAATTATCGGCTGTTTTAAAAACTGGCTATGATCGGTTTACAAGTGGTATTGCCTTTTCTCAATATGTAGGGTTAATAAAATTAGAGAAGAAGAAATTCTTAAATCTTTCTTTTGGGTTAGAACTTACCGAAGGAATAACACAAGATAGAAGACCTTTTGATTTTGCTACTGGAAAAACAATAGCTAATACAAGATTAGATTTGTTAATTGGATTTAAATTTAATTGGTATTTACCTGTTTTTATGGGAAAAAGCAATAAAGATGAATATTATTACTACTAATATTAAAAACGATCCTTTTGGTTATTTCTAAAATACTATACAATCTTGGTTTACAATTATATTGTTTAATTGCGCTACTCATTTCCCCTTTCAATAAAAAGGCTTCTCTTTGGGTAAATGGTAGAAAGGTTTCAATTCCACAACTTACAGAAAAAACTATTTGGTTTCATTGTGCTTCTTTGGGAGAATTTGAACAAGCGAGACCTTTACTAGAGCAAATAAAAGAAGATTATCCTCAAGATAAAATTATTTTAAGCTTCTACTCTCCTTCAGGTTATGAGATTAGAAAAAATTACGACAAAGCAGATCACATTTTTTATCTTCCATTGGATACTAAAAAAAATGCCTTAGACTTTATCAATAAAATAAATCCTAAAGCTGTCTTCTTTATAAAATATGAATTTTGGTTTCATTATTTAAATGAACTAAAAAATAAAAATATTCCAAGCTTTTTGGTTTCTGGTATTTTTAGAGAAAATCAAGCCTTTTTTAAATGGCATGGAGTACTTTTTAAGCAAATGCTAAAAAATTTCACACATCTTTTTGTACAAGACAGCAACTCACTAAAACTTTTGAAATCAATAAACATTAATCAAACAAGTATTGTAAAGGACTTACGATTTGACAGAGTTTTATCTATAAAAAACGATGCTAAATCACTACCAAAAATCAAAGAGTTTGTCAATGGTAAAAAGTGTATTATTCTTGGGAGCTCTTGGCTCGTTGATGAAAAAATGTTCTTAAAACTACTACCTGAATTAAAAGAATATAAAATAATAGTTGCACCACATGATATCAATGAAAACCGAATAAAAGAAGTCTCCGGAATATTTAAAAATGCAGTATTATATTCAAAACTTGAAAAAGAAAACATTTCAAAGCAAATTTTAATTATTGACAATATGGGAATCCTTTCTTCTATTTATAGGTATGCAAGCATCGCCTATATCGGAGGTGGTTTTGGTGTAAGTATTCACAACATTTTAGAAGCCGCTGTGTATTCTATTCCTGTAATATTTGGACCAGCACATACCAAAATGAAAGAAGCCTCTGATTTAATTCAGAACGGTGGAGGCTTTTGTATTCAAGGTTTAGATGAATTAAAAGTGGTTTTACAAAAATTAGATAATAAATTACCTTTACAAAAAAGTGCTATAACTGCTGGTTTATATGTAAAAAACAACACTGGAGGCACTAAAAAAATACTTTCATTCTTAAAAAATGAAAAAATCTTAGAAAAAATAAATTAAAAGTAATTATCTTTGCTGTCCTTTAAAAAAGGAACCAATATTTGTCAAGGTAGCTCAGTTGGTTAGAGCGCAGGATTCATAACCCTGAGGTCGGCGGTTCAACCCCGCCTCTTGATACACTGAAAAGCAGAAATCCATTGGTTTTCTGCTTTTTGTATTAAATCGCTTATTGCCTTATTATGAAGAAAAATATAGAAAAAATTGTTTTTATGGGAACGCCAGAATTTGCTGTTCCTTGTTTAGAAAAACTTTTAGAAGCAAACTATAATGTAGTAGGTGTAATTACCGCTCCAGACAGGCCAGCTGGCAGAGGTAAAAAATTAAGAATGTCTGCAGTAAAAGAATTTGCCTTAAGCAAAAACTTAACTATTTTACAACCTACGAATCTTAAAAACAAATATTTTCAAGAAGAATTGAAAGCCCTTCAAGCAGACATACAAGTAGTTGTCGCTTTTAGAATGCTACCAGAAACGGTATGGAACATGCCTTCTATGGGTTCTATAAATTTACATGCATCTCTCCTGCCACAATACAGAGGAGCAGCACCAATTAACTGGGCTATAATGAATGGTGAAAAAGAAACTGGTGTGAGTACTTTTTTTTTGCAGCATGAAATAGATACTGGGAAAATTATTTTTCAAGAAAAAATAGCCATTAAAAAGACTGATTATTTAGATGTTATCTATGATAAGCTAATGAATATTGGCGCAAAACTAATCGTAAAAACAATTGATGCTGTAAATGAAGGAAATTACCCTCAAATAGTGCAGGATCATATCAAAGAAATTAAACACGCTCCGAAAATTTTCAAAGAAACTTGTGAAATAGACTGGAATGAAGAAGTGGAAAGTATTTATAATCAAATTAGAGGTTTAAGTCCTTATCCGACTGCATGGACAAAACTAGAGAATAAAACACTAAAAATATATAAAGCAAACTCTATTAGCTGTAAACATGCTAACGAAAATGGTTTTGTAGAATTTACAAAAGAAGCTATTCATTTTTACTGTAAAAACGGTTATATAGAAATTACCGAATTACAACTAGAAGGAAAGAAAAGAATGAAAACTAAAGATTTCTTACAAGGCTATAAACACTAATTTACAAAGCATTTATTCTTGCTACATATTTCCCGATAATATCAAATTCTAAATTTACAGATATATCAACATCCACATTTTTAAGATTAGTATGCTCAATTGTGTAAGGAATAATAGCTACTTCAAAAGTATCATTGGTTACATTAAATGCCGTTAAAGAAATACCGTTAATACAAATTGAACCTTTTTCTACAATAATGTTCTCACGATTTACTTTATAGGAAAAAACAAATGTCCAAGAACCATCATTTTGTTGTTTTTTAATACAAACACCCACTTGATCTACATGACCTTGAACAATATGACCATCTAATCTGGCATTTAAAATCATGGCTCTTTCTAAATTTAGACTATCGTTTACTTTCAGTAAGCCTAAGTTTGTTTTTTCTAAAGTTTCTTTAATTGCTGTAACAATATAAGATTGTTTATCTTCATTCAAAGCTACAATAGTTAAACAAGTTCCATTGTGCGCAATAGATTGATCTATTTGTAATTCATTAAAAATATCAGATTCAATTTCAAAATGAACATTTTCTTCCTTTTTTTCTATAGAAATTACTTTCCCAAGCGTTTCAATTATTCCTGTAAACATATTTATTATTTAAATGCAAAATTAAGCATTATACTTTTTAAAACTTAATCTCTTCTAAAATAGTTAAGCAGGTAAACTAAAAAACTTAAATAGCCAAGTTTATTTATCTTTTCTATATCTTTGCAATATCAATTACTCTAACAATGGCAAACAAAACAATTGAAAATCAAAACTGTTTAACTTGTAAACATGTTGGCCATGCTTTTTGCTCCTTAGTAGAAGATGAAATAAGCCTTTTTAATGATAGTAAAAAAGAAAGTCTTGTAAAAAAAGGATCTGTTATTTTCAGTGAAAATTATTTCCCTACAGGTATTTATTCTATTTATGATGGAAAAGTGAAAATTTCAAAACTTGGTGACGAAGGAAAAGAACAAATAGTACGCTTTGCCAAAAGTGGTGATCTTATAGGCTATAGAGCTTTATTGAGTGAAGACGCATATCAGGCTTCTGCTATTGCTTTAAATGATGTAACACTATGTCATATTCCCAAAGCAAAATTTTTAGAAGTATTAAAGACTAATTCTTCTCTATATATTAACATTATGAAAACATTAGCCAAAGATTTAAGGAATGCTGAAAATAGAATTTTATCTATTTCTCAAAAACCAGTTAGAGAAAGAATTGCCGAGACTTTAATTATTTTGTATTATAAGTTTGGTCATAAAGAAAATGAATCTATAGATGTAAAACTATCAAGAAAAGACATAGGAAACATTGCAGGATCTACTATAGAAACGACAATTAGAACGCTTTCTGATTTGAAAAAAGACAAATTGATAGCATTTAACGGTAAAGAAATAATAGTTAAAGATATTACAGCGCTTATGAATATTGCAAATTTACATTAATAACAAAATGGCTCCATAACTCAACTGAATAGAGTATCGGATTTCGGCTCCGACGGTTGTAGGTTTGAATCCTACTGGAGTCACTTTTTTATTGAAAATTTGTAGGAAAAAAAGCATCTTCAATATGATAGATTTCTCTTTTCCCAAACAAGGTAATAGCTACTATATCATACCGAATTTCTCCTTGATAATTATTTTCTTCAATAAAATTTAAGGCTGCTTTAGCTATTTGTTGTTGCTTAGAAATACTTACAGCATCTTCAGGATTTCCAGAATTTTCATTTGCTAAAGTTTTTACCTCTGTAAATATTATTATACCAGATTCTAATTTTGAAATTATATCTATTTCAGCTCTTTGAAATCTATAATTTGTGGCCAAGATAGAATGCTTTTTTTTACAAAGAAATTCTTTAGCTAAAAGTTCTCCTTTTTTACCAATTTCATTATGATGAGCCATATTAGTTTATTTTTAAGGAAATAATTGAAACAAAGTTATAAATTATTTTGTAAAATCGACAGAAGGTACTTACTTTGTAGTTAGTTATAAAACAACATTATGGAAAAACTAATCAACACATTTTCTAATCAAATAGAACATGCAATAACAATAGGTCAACAGGCTAAAATAACTGACAAGTCTAGTCAATTTAATAATATAATAATTTGTGGTTTAGGTGGTTCAGGAATTGGAGCAACATTAGTTAAAAAACTTTTAGAACCAATTGTAAATTTACCGATTGAAGTTGTAAAATCATATAAACTTCCAGCATATGCGTCTGAAGGCTCTCTTGTATTAATTTCCTCCTATTCTGGAAATACCGAAGAAACGCTTGCTTCTATGAGAGAAGCCATTAAAAGAAAATGTAAAATTGTAGCTATTACTGCAGGAGGCGAAATATCTAAAATTTGCAAAGCGCAAGCAATAGATTTAATAAAAATTCCAGCAGGTAATCCTCCTAGAACATCTTTAGGTTATTCTTTAACTCAATTATTGTACACATTACAAGCTTTTTCTATCATTGATAATTCTTTTGAAAGTGAATTAATAGCTACTGCAAAACTATTAACCACTGAAAAAGAGAACATAAAAAAAGAAGCAAAAGAGTTAGCCAATAAATTGATAGGTAAAACACCTATTTTATATTCTTCAGCTAGTTTTGAAGCTGTAGCAATAAGATTTCGACAACAAATTAATGAAAATAGTAAAATGCTTTGTTGGCATCATGTTATTCCAGAAATGAACCATAATGAATTAGTTGGTTGGAGAATAGCAAACGACAACCAAGCGGTAATTATACTCAGAAATAAAAGTGATTTAGCCAGAATTCAAGAAAGAATGGAACTAAACAAACAAATCATTGCTAAGTGTACTAAAAATATTTATGAACTTTGGAGTAAAGGGAATTCAGACTTAGAAAAGTCATTGTATTTAATACATCTGGGAGATTGGCTTTCATTATATTTATCTTATTTAAGAGAAGTAGATACTACAGAAGTAAAGGTTATCGAATTTTTAAAAGGTGAATTAGGAAAAAAAACTAACTAAGATGTCCTATTTAGAAGAAAATAAAGAAGATTTGAAAACTTTAGAAATAATTGTAGACAAAGGTCAGTCTACTATAAGAATAGATAAATTTTTAATTGGTAAAACAGAGAGTGTTGCCAGAAATAAAATTAAAAATGCAGCAGAATTGGGTTGTATTCTAGTAAATGGAGACCCTGTAAAACAAAATTATAAAGTAAGACCGCTAGATGAAATAGTTTTTTATTTCCCTAAGTCAAAAACAGAAGCAGATTTAACCCCTGAAGATATTCCTTTAGACATTATCTATGAAGATGACGATTTGATTGTTTTAAATAAACCACCAGGTTTAGTTGTGCATCATGGTATTGGCAATACTTCTGGAACATTAGTTAACGCATTATTATACCATGTAAAAGTACTTGCCAAAGGAGGCGATCAATCTAGAGCAGGTTTGGTCCATAGATTAGATAAAGATACTTCTGGAATAATGGTAGTCGCTAAAACAGATTTAGCTTTAAAACATTTAGCAAAACAATTTTTCGATAGAACAATTCAAAGAAAATATAATGCTTTGGTATGGGGAGACTTTGATGAAGACGAAGGAACTGTTGAAGGTCATATTGGAAGAGATAAAAGAAATCAAAAAATATTTACTGTTTATCCTAGAGGAGAGTATGGTAAACATGCCGTAACACATTTTAAAGTATTAGAAAGGTTTTCCTACGTTACACTTGTCGAATGTAAATTAGAAACTGGTAGAACTCATCAAATACGTGTGCATATGAAACATATTGCTCATACGCTTTTCAATGATTCAACTTACGGAGGTCATAAAATACTAAAAGGGATAATATATTCTAAATACAAACAATTTGTAACAAATGCATTAAAGCTTTGCCCAAGACAAGCATTACACGCTAAATCTTTAGGCTTTATTCACCCAAGAACAGGTGAAGAAATGTATTTTGAAAATGAATTACCTGAGGATATGTCTTCTCTAATTGAGAAATGGAGAAAATACACCAAAACGATATTTGATAATCAATAAAATTGAATTATATAAAACAAAACAACATGAAAAATAAATTAGTTTTAATTATTTTAAACTTGCTAATTGTAAGTTTAGGCATATCACAAATAAGCTCAGGTGGAGAACCAATAAGTCGAAAATTTTTAGAAAATCAAAATATCAAATCCGTTATTTTAGCCCCTGTTAGCCAAGCATGGATTACAGAAGCCGCTGAAACAGATGGTAAGAATGGCGATATTGAAAGAGTCGCAAAAAATATTCCTACAAATTTAAACCCATACAATTCGGGTACTTGGGAAACCCTTTTAAATGGTGATAGACTTTGGAGGTTACAAATTACAGCAACTGATGCTTTGGGTGTAAATGCAATCTTTAAAGATTTTTCTTTAGCCAAAGGATCTAAACTATTTATTTACAGCCCAGCTTATAAACAAGTAATAGGTGCTTTCAATGAAACAAACAATCATGTATCTAAACAATTCTCTACTGAAATAATATTTGGAACTACTTTAATTTTAGAATATTTAGAACCAAAAAACCAAGTAAATAAAGGGTTCTTTACGATAGAAAATATTGGAAGCTTTTATAAAAATGTTGATTTACCAATTCAAGCCGATAATAGCTTCGGAGATGCAGACCCATGTGAGATAAATGTAAATTGTAGTCCAGAAGGAACTAATTGGCAAGATGAAAAGAGAGGTGTTGCAAGGATATTAGTAATGAGTAGTCAAGGTCAAGGATGGTGTACTGGAACATTAATAAATAATACTAATGCGGATTGCAAACCGTATTTCCTAACTGCTTACCATTGTGGAAACAACTCCTCAACAACTAATTTTAATAATTGGTTATTTTACTTCAACTTTGAATTTAGTGGTTGTAGTAGTTCAAATACCTCACCATCGACAAGCCAAACAATGACAGGGGCTTTGGTCAGAGCTAGATCAAATGATTTGAATTCTAGTACAATTAGTTCAGATTTTTTATTGTTAGAATTAAACCAAAACGTACCTACTACTTATAATCCATATTACAATGGCTGGAACAATTTAAATACTGCACCAAACGGAGGTGTGGGAATACACCATCCAGCAGGAGACGTAAAAAAGATTTCTACTTTTACTGCCACACCTTCAACTGTGGGTGTAACATGGTCAAATAGTGGTCAAGGTTATTCTATTCAAAATACTGGAACAACACATTGGAGCCATGCTTGGGCAGCAACAACAAACGGCCATGGAGTGACAGAAGGTGGATCCTCTGGTTCTCCTTTATTTAATAACACAGGAGAAGTCATAGGGACGTTAACAGGTGGAGGATCGTACTGTACTCAAAATACTAATTCAGACCAATACGGTAAAATGTCTTACCATTGGGAATCTAATGGCACAGCAAATAACAGACAATTAAAACCTTGGTTAGATCCTACAAATTCTGGCGTAAGTTCGCTTGTAGGAACAAATCCTCCTTGTACAACGGTAGCGACTGATGATGCTGGAATTACACTAATAAATGGACCTATAGGAATTGTCTGTGGAACGATAATTTCTCCAATAATAGAATTAAAAAACTTTGGAACAAATACATTAACTTCAGTAACAATAAACTATCAAATAAACACTGGCACATTACAATCTTATTCTTGGACAGGAAGTTTAGCTCAAAACGCTACAACAATAATTACTTTACCAAATATGACTTCACCTGGAGGATTAAATAATTTTACCGCTACCACTGATTTACCAAATGGAAATACCGATAGTAATAACGCCAATAATTCTACTACTGAAAATTATACCCTAAATACAGTTAACAATTTACCTGTACAAGAAAGTTTTGAATCAAATACTTTCCCTCCAACAAATTGGGTACTATCAAATCCTGACAATGACAAAACTTGGGAACATTCAACAACAATTGGAACTGGAGTAGGTACTAAATCTATGTTTATTGACAATTGGGATTATAATGCACCTAATCAATTAGATTGGTTTGTTTCTGAAACTTATGATTTTAGTACGGTAACAAATCCTAGCTTAACTTATGATTTAGCTTATGCATACTACGACCAAACAGGTGGTGCTTCTGTTGGTTATGACACCTTGGGAATTGCTGCTTCTACAGATTGTGGCGCAAGTTTCTTTTGGATATGGAAACAAGGAGGAACACAACTTGCGACAGCTGGTGGACTAGGTATAGAGTTTATTCCAACGGCTACTGATTGGCAAAACAAGATATTAGATTTAACCTCTTTAATTGGTGAAAACTCCGTTCAATTTGCTTTTATAGCCAAAAACGCTTACGGAAACAATCTATATGTAGATAATATAAACATTTCGAATGTTGCTGCGATTACGCTACCTGTTGCTGAATTTACTGCTAGTTCAACTTCTATCTGTATAGGTGAATCTATTACATTTACAGATCAATCAACGAATACACCTACTTCTTGGGCTTGGGATTTTGGTGGTGCAACTTTAAATAGTTCTGTACAAAACCCTACAGCAACATTTAACACAGCAGGAAACTACACCGTTAGCCTTACAGTAACAAATGCAGATGGTAGTGATAGTGAAATCAAAACAAATTATATTATTATAAATCCAGATCCTGTAATTGGTTCATTTACAAACTCAAACTTATTATGTTACAATGATAATTTGGGTGGAATAGAAGTAAACATGTCTAGTGGGCAAACACCTTATTTGTATTCTATGAATAATGGCGCAAATACAAATAGTAATACATTTAATAATTTGAGTGCAGGAAACTATTCTTTCTTAGTAAGCGATAGTAATGGCTGTACCACTATAAATAATACGAGTATTTCACAACCAACCATTCTTACTCTAAATGCTAGTAATTTAAGCTCAGACTATTGCAACAACAATAATGGTGGCGTAACTTTAAATGCGACGGGAGGTGCTTCAGACTATATGTTTTCAATTGATGGAATTGTACAAGATTTATCAGTATTCGGTAATTTAGCAGGAGGTAATTATAATGCTACTGTTCAAGATGCTAATAATTGTATTTCAGGAATAAACATTACTATAAATAACATCAATGAAACTTTTACACCGACCATACAGACGACTAATACATCTTGCGGATCAGTAAATGGAACGGCAATAGCTACGGTAAATGGGACTGCAAATGGCTATACTTTCTTGTGGGACAACACCCAAACAACTCCAACTGCAACAGGATTAAATATTGGTACACATACAGTAATGCTTACCAACAGTAATGGCTGTTCAGAAACAACAACTTTTAATATTGGCAATACAAATGCACCGCTAGTTTCTGTTCAAACTAATGATATATTATGTAACGGACAAACAACTGGCTCGGCAATAGCAATATTTTCTGGAGGAAATCCACCTTATGCTTTAGACTGGTCTTTTGGTGGTAACTCCTTAGCTGTAACTTCTACTATTGCAAATTTAGATCCAGGAAATTATACTTTAACAGTCATTGACAATTCAGGTTGCCAAACAAGTGTTGCCTTTAATATTACTGAACCACCTGTTTTAAGTATTAATTTCACAAAAAATGATGAACATTGTTTTAATGCAGATGGAGAAA
>CAWVRT010000026.1:0-36047 GCA_963932515.1 uncultured Chitinophagales bacterium | reverse complement strand
TAACATGACTGTATGGGATGAAGACTCCTGCTCCTGTATCAATCAAAGTACATCTATATTTGAGCTTTCAAACTCAACAATTAATATTTATCCAAATCCAGCAATAAGTGTTATTAATATTGATGTGTCTGGTAATCTATATTACGATGCTACTCTTTATGACTCACAAGGAAAAAGGGTAATCAATAAAATAAACCAACCTGCGATTGAAATTCAAAACTTACCTCAAGGCATTTACCTTCTTGAAATCAAAGACCTAGACTCTAGCCAAAGAATAATTAAAAAAATAATAAAGGAAAAATAAATCAAAGCCCATAACAAAACCTAAAAATAACCCTATGGGTCGCTAACGCTTATTTTTAGCCAAACGTTACCCAACATACCAAAACCAACACAAAAAACGAATAATAATAATAATATCTTTACCTCATAATTAAAATTTAACAGCATATGAAACACAAAAAAACAATAACAAGCGCTGCGTTTCTCCTATTAGGTCTCGGAGGTCTACACGCCCAAGAATCCATTAATGGTTCAGGAAGTGAAGCAACAGGTACGGGTGGAACAGCCAGTTACTCGGTAGGGCAAGTAGTTTACACTACTGCCACAGGAACGAATGGAAGCGTAGCACAAGGGGTGCAACAACCGTATGAAATTTCTGTTACAACTGGAATAAACGAAACAACTATTAATTTAGAAATGAGTGTTTACCCTAACCCTACTACTAATTACTTACAGTTAAAAGTAGAAAGTGAAAAGTTAGAGAACTTAAACTTTCAACTAATTGACCTGCAAGGAAAAGTAATTGAAAATAAAAAAGTAAGCGCTACAACCTCTACCATTAAAATGGAAACGTTACCAAAAGCAATTTACTTTTTAAACGTAACGGATAACAACCAAGTAGTAAAAACATTTAAAATAATCAAAAATTAATGAGACCGTATTTTTCAAAAAAATACGCAGTCGAATTATCCCGATTGAAGCGAGAGCGAAACAACGGGATCTAATCTAAAAAACCAAAAAAAATTATGAAAAAAATATTTACAATAGCAGCAGCATTATTAATGACTGCAAGCGTATGGGCACAAGCACCAGAAAAAATGAGCTACCAAGCAGTAGTAAGAGATGCAAGTGATGCTTTAGTAACTAGCCAAGCAGTTGGTATGCAAATAAGCATATTACAAACCACGGCAACAGGAACAGCAGTTTATGTAGAGACACAAACGCCAAGCACCAATGCCAACGGATTGGTAAGTTTAGAAATAGGAACTGGAAATGTAGTAAGTGGAGATTTTACAACTATTGATTGGGCAAACAATATTTACTTTATAAAAACCGAAACTGACCCAACAGGAGGTACAACTTATACTATTACAGGTACAAGTCAACTAATGAGTGTACCATATGCTCTTTATGCAAAAACATCAGGGAGTTCAACTCCAGGGCCACAAGGAGCAGCAGGAACAAATGGAACTGACGGTGCAACTGGTGCAACAGGCGCAGCAGGAACAAATGGAACTAATGGTACTGACGGAGCAACTGGTGCTACAGGAGCAGCAGGAACAAATGGTCCAGCCGGAGCAACAGGAATAACTGGTGTTGCAGGAGCTAATGGTGTTGATGGTATTGGTATTGCCCAAGACCTATCTTTTTCTGGAGATACAATATATATAACTGGTGGGCAATATATAGTTATACCTGGATTGAGCTGGATAAACTCTTTAGTAGGTTTAGGTTGTACAGATTCTCTTGCATTTAACTACAACCCATTAGCAAATACGGATGATGGTTCTTGTATACTAAGTGCTTTTGGTTGTATAGACCCTACAGCAACAAATTATGACTCATTTGCAAATACAGATGATGGTTCTTGTACTTTTTCTTCTTCATTAGCAATTGGTGATACTCTTCAGGGAGGTATTATATTTTACTTGGATGGAAATGGTGGTGGCTTAATTGCTGCTCCTACAGACCAATCTTCTGGTGCAGAATGGGGTTGTAATGGAACGCTCATTTCAGGAGCAGATGGAACAGCAATAGGTACAGGTAATCAAAACACAATTGATATATTAAATGGATGTACAACACCAGGAATAGCAGCATATATTTGTGACACTTTAACTCTTGGCGGTTATAGTGATTGGTTCTTGCCTTCACAAGATGAATTAAATGAAATGTATTTAAATATTGGTCAAGGTAATACTGGAACAGCAGGTAATATTGGTGGTTTTGCTAATTACTACTATTGGAGTTCTACTGAGTTCGATAACGACAATGCGTGGAGACAGAGTTTCTTCAATGGATTCCAGAGCGCCAACAGTAAGGGCATCAACTACCTTGTTAGGGCTGTTCGGGCTTTTTAACTATTTATCTATTTAACCATTAAAACCGCTTGCGGTCGATTTTTTTTTTAAAAATGGCACTATATTATGATTTACCAGTTTTTAAAGATGTGTATAAGCTAATTTTACTCATTTTTGAATACACCAAAGATTTTCCTAAAGAATATAAATATACTTTAGGGCAAGATTTAAAACGAGATGGTATTAATTTAGTAAGGAGTATTTATAGAGCCAATAAAGCAAAAAATAAGGTAGAATATTTAGAGCAGTTTTTAGATGATTTTGAACTGCTTAAATTAGAAATACGCCTATGCACAGATATGAAAATAATCTCCATTAAAAAACAGGCTCAGCTTAGTTTTTTAATGGATGGTATAGGTAAACAAATTACTGGTTGGCGTAATGCCAATCAGTAGTAGCCAGAACTATTATTGTTAAGGTGGTAATGGGCGAGCAAGTTTTTATTTAAAAAGGGCAAATGGACTGGTAATGCAGTTAAAAGTTAGAAAGTTTTTAAAGTCTAAAGTTCAAAGACTTTAAAACTTTAGACTTTCTACTTTATAAACTGGTTTGGTAGTTAAGTCGTATGCTGCTACACGCGTAGCAAACATCAAAACTCATTTGCATTTACAGCTAACTATTGGAGTAGCACGGAGTACAATACAACCAATGCGTACAACTTCAATTTCAACAATGGAAACGCGAACAACAACAATAAGAACAATACAAACTCAGTTCGTGCGGTTAGGGCTTCTTGAATAAAACTAAAATTAACACCGTTAAGCATTTGTTTAACGGTGTTTTTATTCCCCTCTTGAGAGGGGCTAGGGGTGTGTTTTACTTTATAAACTTTTAACTCCTTTATGTACCAACTTTCACTTTTTAACATCACTCCAAAACAAAAATCTAAGATAAAGCTCAACCAATTGTTTGAAGCCTATTACAGTTGTCGTAGAAACAAACGTAACACAACTAATGCTATAGCATTTGAAATAGATTACGAAAGCAACCTTATACAACTCTGTAATGAGATAAATAATGGCACATATCAAATTGGCAGGTCAATAGCTTTTATTGTAAACAAACCTGTAAAACGAGAAATTTTTGCTGCCGATTTTAGAGATAGAATTGTCCATCATCTTATCATTAACAAACTCAATCCTCTTTTCGAAAAAGAATTTATAAACGACAGTTACGGCTGTAGAATAAACAAAGGCACTCATTTTGGCATTAAACGAGTAGATACATTTATACGTAAATGCAGTAAAAATTACACCGAAGATTGCTATGTGCTAAAACTGGATATTCAAGGCTTTTTTATGCATATTAATAAAAACATTTTATGGGAAAAATTAGAAGTGTTTATCAATGCTAAATATCATCAAACAGATAAGAGTTTAATCTTAAAAATTACCAAACAAGTTGTTTTTAACAACCCAACCCAAAACTGCATTGTAAAAGGGAAACGCAGCAATTGGGACGGTTTACCCAACAATAAAAGTTTGTTTTATAGTTCCACAAACTGTGGTTTACCCATTGGCAACCTAACAAGTCAAGTTTTTGCTAATTTTTATATGAATACTTTAGACCATTACATCAAACATCATTTAGAGTTAAAATACTACGGCAGGTATGTAGATGATTTTGTAATTGTACATCCCAGCAAAGAATATTTGAAAGAATTAATCCCCCACCTTTCTACTTTTTTACATTCAAATTTACAACTCACTTTACATCCAAAAAAAATACATTTACAGCATTACAAAAAAGGCGTAAAATTTATTGGTGCAGTAATTTTACCCAACCGTATTTACATAGCCAATCGTACCAAAGGCAATTTTTACAATGCCATATCCAAACAAAACAAAGTAGTCCAAAACCGCAAACCCACCAAAGCAGAACAAGAAACGCTTTTAAGCAGTTTAAATTCCTACTTAGGCATTATGAAGCATTACCAATCGTTTAACCTAAGAAAACAGATGGTTTTTAAAAACAAAACGGGTTTATCGGGCTATTGGTTCAGCTACCTTTACCTTAGTGGCGGAATAGCTAAATTTGTATTGAAAAATAAGCCAGTTAAGAAAAGAAAACGTTGGGTAACACAACCTAAATTCCATATTTGCGCTTCGCCAGCAAATCCGTATATTTAGCCAATCGTCACAAATCGATTTTTTTGTCTTTTTTTTTTTAATTATATATTAGTACATTTGAATTATTAAACGAACACAGATTTGTGTTATTGAACAAAAAACTATTATTATGAAAAAAACATTACTTACCTTAAGTTTAAGCCTTTTTGCTTTTATTGCATTTTCGCAAATTTCTTTTTATGTTACGGATTCAATTGGTTATCACGATTGCGATTCTAGTCAAGTATTTATATATAATAATACACAACCTCAAACAACCTTTCAAATTTATTACCAATGGCAAATAAATGGAGTTGTTACAAATGTAGATACAAGTCAAGCACCATTTGAAACATGGGTTTCTAATAACCAGTCGAACTTTGCATTATTATATGCTTATAGTGACCCAAACTATCAAGTTAATTTAGGAGTCTATACTCATGTAATTAACACAGATACTTGCGGGATTACAGACTTATTAATTACAGCCAATCAAGATTCTGCAATTAATTGTTTTCAAGGAGTTTTTACAATAAATGCCTCACCTTTCGGAGGAGTTGCTCCTTATTCTTTTATTTGGACAGTTTACAATAGCAACAATGTTCTTTTAAATACTTATACTAGTTTTGGTTCACAATTTACTCAAACCCTAGGTGATGGTTCTACAGTAGAAGTCACAGTAACTGATGCAAACGGAAATAGTTATATTAATTCTATTCAAGTAAATACTAATTCAAATATTTCTGTTTACGGGACCTATTCTATTTTTAGTTCTGATTGTTCTACTACAACTATTCAATTTGATGCCACAACAAATATTCAAACCACTAATTATTTGTGGGAAATAGAATATAACGGTATTGTAAATACATACACTATTCCGGATCCAGTGATAACTTTTCCAAATTCAGCACAAATTGTATTTGCGTCAGTAACCGTTTTTGATATAAATAATAATAATTGTTCCGCAGTAGGCTACCAAACCGTATATTTAACAGGTGGAACTAATTTTAATGTATTTTCGGATGTCGTAAATAATAGTACGATTCCATGTGTTCAAGGACAATGTAATTTTGATATAATTTTGACACCAAATGGAGGGACTGGACCATACTTATACGCACTAGATTCTGGCGCATTAGATACTTTCAATGTGTTTTCTAATTTATGTCCTGGTTCATACTTAGCAACTGTTGAAGATGCTACAGGATGTACAACAACTTTAAGTGTTTATGTCGCTGATGTATTAGGAGTTCAAGTGTACGAAAGTAGTTATTTTTCTTCTTGCGATTCTAACGGAACAGGTGGGAATAACTCATTTATGCAAGCTTATGCTTCTGGTGCAAACACTGTTTGGAGTGACGGCACCATTGGTAACACTTACCAAAACCCAGCTCCTGGGACTTATACATACATAGTAACAGATCCTAACGGTTGCACCGCATCAGGAACTTTTATAGTACCAAGTAATAATTGTTATACTATTTCTGGAAATGTATATGCAGATTTAGATGGCGATTGTATATTTAATAATAATGATTATGCAATTAATAGTGTTTGGGTAGATTTAGCTGACACTAATGGAAATTGGTTATGGATTTATGATTATACTGATGTTAGTGGATATTTTAATATTACAGCACCCGCAGGTACTTATTATTTTGACGTAAACGGAAATAATGTTTCCAACTTTACACAAAATTGCCCTGCTAGTGGCTTTAGTGTTACGCTTGGTCCAAATAATCCAAATCCAGTGATAGATTTCTTTATGACGCCACCACCACCTGTTCAAGATTTGAGTATAAGCCTATACAGTTTTACAACTTTTACACCAGGCTTTCCTTATTGGGCTTATATTTCGTATTGCAACCCAGGAACTATGCCAATGTCAGGTACTGTAGTCATGAATTATGACGCAAACCTTACTTATGTTACAGCAAGTTCTACTGGCGCAGTAGATGACCCTGTAAACAATACTTTAACTTGGACTTTTACTGGATTAAACCCAAGTCAGTGTGCTACTTTATACCCAGATTTTACTTGTAGTACTAGTGCCGTTTTAGGTTCTGTAATGTCAAACACAGTTGTGATTAACCCACTTGCAGGGGATGTAACACCTGGAAACAATACAGCTTATGTAATAGATACTGTAGTAGGTTCTTGGGATCCAAATGACAAAGCCGTTTATCCGCAAGCGGGAATGTCTGTTGAAGAAAAAGATCATGATTATACTATAAGATTCCAAAATAAAGGGACAGCTCCTGCTACTTTTGTTATTGTTAGAGATGATTTGGACAATAGTCTAGATTTACAAACACTTAGAAATGTTTCTGCTTCTCATAATTTTGTGCTGACGGTAGAAAACGCTGATGAATTAGTCTTTACTTTTAATAATATAATGTTACCAGCAGAACAAGATGATGCGGAAGGAAGCAATGGAAGTATTCATTTTACTATTTCTCAAAATGAAAACTTACCATTAGGAACGGTCATTGAAAATACTGCAGCTATATATTTCGACTTTAATGAACCAGTAATTACCAATACAACAGTAAATACAATTATTGAAAAAATGACGAGTATTGAAAAAATAGATCGAGCAGCTAGTGTAAGTGTTTATCCAAACCCAAATAATGGCTTATTCAATGTGGCCGCTTCTTCAAAAATTCAATCAATAAATGTTTATAATTTAATTGGTAAATCTATTTTTGAAGTAGAAAATTTACAAAACAAAAAAGCAATTTTGAATTTACAAAAATCGCCAATAGGTGTTTATCTACTTAAAGTAGAAACTGAAAGAGGTATTTTAGTCCATAAGATTACTATTTCTAAATAAATCCAGAATAATTTTTTACAAAAGGGCTTCAATATTTAAATATTGAAGCCTTTTTTATTTAGATTTGTGTAAAATTAAAACTACTATGAAAAAATTTCTGTTTATTGTTGCCGTATTTAGTATAGTTCTAACTTCTTGTGAAAAAATTGGAGGTGTCACACCTGCTTATGAAAAATTTGAAGGAACTTATGATGTAAAGAGTAGTGGTTCTATTAATTTTTTTATAGGAGATACTACCTTTGTAAACGAAACGGGCTTAGTTGTTATAAAAAAAGGGGATAATGATGACGAATTATTTATGTATGTCGAAACAAACTATGTAACAAGTCTAGCTCCATTAGGTGTTTATGCTGAAGCAAGAGTATCTGGAAATGAATACGAGATGAAAAGCAGAGCTTTATCAATAAATATAGATTTGGACGGCCAATCACTTTCTTTAGCATTTAATGTTAATGCTACGGGTGTTTTATCTGAAGACGGAACAATCTTAACTTCTGAAGTTGTTTTTACTGGAGGCATTACAGGTAGTATGATAAGTGTAGGTGTAAAAAAATAGTTAACAACTATACCTAAGTATTTCATACATTTTACTCTTTTTAACTAAATAAATTAGAATTCTCGCCTATTCTTACATTGTTTTGTATTAAAATAGTTCAATATTATACCTTTATTAACATTATTAATTACCTTTGCAGACTTGAAAAAAAGAATATACATAGCATTAATAGCCGTTACACTTGTAGTGGTAAGTTGTACAAGTACCGAAAAAATATTAAAAAGTTCGGATTCCAACCTTAAATATACTAAGGCAATGGAATGGTATACTAAAGGACAATACTTTAAAGCTATTCCTGTTTTTGAGGAATTAATGGGTCTTTATAAAGGAGAAAAAAGTACCGAAGAGTTATATTATTATTATTGTATGGCAAACTATAAGCAAGGAAGTTATTTAATGGCAGCTTATCATTTTAAAAATTATACTGTAAAACATCCTTATAGTAAATATACAGAAGAAGCATCTTTTATGCATGCTGAATCTTATAAAAAGCAAACTTTAGTTTTTTCTCTAGACCAAACGGAAACTATAAATGCAATAGAAGCTTACCAAACTTTTATCAATGCATATTCTGATAGTGAAAGACTTCAAGTTGCTAATGACAACATTGATGAATTAAGAGATCGGTTAGAGAAAAAAGCATTAAAAGCTGCGGATTTATATTTTGACACTAAAAATTACAGAGCAGCAGCAGTTTCTTATAAAAATTTATTATTAGACTATCCAGATATTGAAGGAGTAAAAGAAATTCAATTTAATATAGTTAAGTCTTATTCTAAATATGCAGATCAAAGTATTGCCATTAAGCAACAAGAAAGATACGAAGAAGCAATAAAAACCGCAAAAAATTTTAAAAATAGATATCCAAATAGTAAATACTTAGCGGATATCAATAAATTAAATGAAGAAGCACGCTATAATATAATTAAGGCTAATTATAATAGTGCTTTAAATTCTGTTTATATTGTAAGAATGAAAATATTAGATGAGATGCCTGATGTATATGCTAATAATTTCAATAAAATAACAGATGAAAAATTAAAACTGAAAGCTAGTAAATATTTAGAAAAAGCATATTTTCAGAAAATTAAAACATCCTACGCACAAGGTCAAGATAGTGATGTAAAGAACAAAAGTATGTATTATAAAAAATGCATAGAAGCATATAATGTGTTTAGTACAAAGTATGCGGACAGTAAATACCTTAATGAAGCTAAAAGCTTTTTTATGGCTTCAGATAAAAAATATAAAAAATATAGTAATGGATAAAATTAGACATTTTAAAACGTATGAAATGCCAGAAGGCATTGAACCAAAAAATCTTTCTACAATCAAAGACGTATCGGGTAATTTATATAAATCTTTGACTATTATTTCTGAAAGATCTAATACAATTGGAATAGAGTTGAAAGAGGAAATAAATGATAAATTAGAAGAATTTGCTTCTTCAACTGATACTTTAGAAGAAGTGTTAGAAAATAGAGAGCAAATCGAAATTTCAAAATTTTACGAAAAATTACCTCATCCAACAATTATAGCTCTTCAAGAGTTTATGGATGGGAAATTGAATGTAAAAGGAGAAGAAGTTTCTGAAGAAGAATAATCTTTTTTATAGTGTTGGCATAAGCCATACTGAATTCTTTTTTAACAACTAACTTTAATGCTTAAAGGTAAAAACATATTACTTGGTATTACAGGAAGCATAGCGGCTTATAAATCAGCACTTTTATGCCGGTTATTAATTAAGCAAGGAGCCAATGTAAAGGTAATAATGACCAAAAGTGCTACAGCATTTATTTCTCCTTTAACACTATCTACTCTTAGTAATAATGAAGTTCATCTAGATTTTTGGGGCGACAATCAGACTTGGAGTAACCATGTAGCATTGGGCCTTTGGGCAGATATGTTTTTAATAGCACCTTGCTCTGCGAATACTTTAGCTAAAATGGCAACTGGAATTTGTGACAATATGTTACTAGCATCTTACTTGTCTTCTAAATGTCAAGTTTCTATTGCCCCTGCCATGGATTTAGATATGTGGAAACATAATACTACACAAAGAAATTTAAAACTTCTAAAAAAAGATGGCGTTAAAATAATTCCTGTAGAAAACGGATTTTTAGCCAGTGGCTTGGTAGGAGAAGGTCGAATGGCTGAACCAGAAAATATCTTAAGCTTTTTACAAAATGAATTTCTTTCAAAATAAAAAAATACTAATTACTGCTGGTCCTACTCATGAACCAATTGACCCTGTTCGTTTTATTGGGAACAGATCTTCTGGCAAAATGGGTTATGCTATTGCAGAAGAATTAGCCAATAGAGGAGCAAAAGTATATTTAGTTTCTGGACCTGTAAATCTAGCTTCATTTAATCCTTCCATTGAACTTATTAAAGTGCAGACGGCAGAGGAAATGTTCCAAGCATGTCATAAAATATTTCAGGAAGTAGATGTTGCTATACTAGCCGCAGCAGTGGCAGATTTCACAATCAAAGACCCTGCTACTCAAAAGATTAAAAAGAAAAAAGATTCCAACGAAATGGTTTTAACACTTGTAAAAACCAAAGACATCTCAAAATCTTTAGGAGAAATAAAATCTAATAATCAAACACTTATTGGTTTTGCACTAGAAACAAATAATCCCGAAATAAATGCTTTAAAAAAGTTAAAAGTAAAAAACTTAAATTTTATTGTATTAAATTCTTTAGAAGATAAAGGTGCAGGTTTTGCACATGATACAAATAAGATAACTATACTAGATAATAACAATAATAATACTATTTTTGAGTTAAAGACAAAGCAAGAAGTAGCAGTAGATATAGTAAATTACTTAGTTAATTATAAAAAATAACAATGTATAAATTTTTATTAAGTTTCATTTTAGTATTTAGCACAAGTTTTATTTTTACCCAAGAATTGTTCTGTGATGTAAGTATTTCTGCACCAGATGCTTCTAAAATTACTACTGATCAAAAAGTATTTAAAACATTAGAAAATGCCATTTTCGCGTTTATGAATACGACTAAATGGACAACAAAAACTTATGCTGAAAGTGAAAAAATAGAGTGTAGTATTTTTATTGCAATTAAAGCGCAAAGCGGAGATTCCTATAGTGGAAGTTTTACCATTGTGTCTAAAAGACCTGTCTTTAATAGCGATTATAATACTTCTGTATTGAATATTATAGACAATGATATCGTTTTTAATTACAAAGAATTTCAAGCTATAGAAATTGCTGAAAATCAATTTGTGTCTAACTTAAGTCACATTCTTGCTTTTTATGCTAATATGGTTATTGGGGTGGATCAGGAGACTTTTGAAGACAAAGGGGGAGAAATTTACCTGCAAAAAGCCTTAGATTTAGTAAATATGGTAAGCTCTTCTGATGGGCAAAAGTATAAAGGCTGGAAATCTATAGATAAAAACAAAAGAAGCAGATACTGGATGGTTACAAATTTAATGAACCCAAGGTATTCATTGTTTAGAAAAGCACAATATCAATATTACAGAGAAGGATTAGATAATTTTTATAGCGATGAAGTTCTAGCGCGTAAAAATATTAAAAAAGCCTTAGAGAATTTAGCTAAGATAAGCTTAGAGGATCCTAACTTATCTTTAATGCAAATGTGGTCGGATACAAAATCTAAAGAAACAATAGATATTTATAAAGATGCACCTGATGCAGAAAGAAAAGAAATAATAAACATTCTTAGAAAGTTAGATCCTGTTAATGCAGACAAATACAAAGTTATCTCTAAATAAAAATAAGTAGTTCTTCTACTATTTATTGATTAGGTATAAGGAAGTAGCTAAACCACATTTTATAACTATTTTTACAACACAAAACAAAAAAATGAAAAAAAGTATAATACTTATTTATTTATTCTTCTTAAGCATCATCGGATTTAGCCAAAGTTCAGAAGCTATTCTTGGAAATTGGGTTAATGAAAAAGAAGATAAAATCATTGAAATTTACAAGAATAATGACCTGTATTATGGAAAAGTTCTATGGTTAAAAAATTCTAAAAAGGGTAAAGGAATAGAAAGGCTAGATCTAAAAAACCCTAATAACTTACTTCAAAAAAGGAGTATAGTTGGTATAGATTTTTTAATGATATTCTCGTATTTCTCAGAAAGAGATGTTTGGAAAGAAGGACAAATTTACAATTACGAAACGGGTAATACGTACAGTGGAAAAATGAGAATAAATGATGATGGAGAGTTAGAATTAACAGGCTATTATGGTATATTGTGGTTTTTAGGCAGAACTAAAACATTTACGCGAGTTACTATAAACTAAAATGGAAGAATCGGTTTATTATATTGGTTTAGCACAAGCTATTTTTGTGGCTTTTATTTTTCTTACTAAGAAAAATAAAAGAACTGCAGATTGGATTTTAAGTTTTTGGCTCTTAGCCATTGGTTTTAGAATGCTAGTTCTTATAATGAAAATAGAGCATGGTGAGTTTTTTGATGCCCAGTTTTCTATTGGATTAATTCCTTTGACATTCGGCCCATTTTTGTATTTGTACACAAAATCCTTAATGTTTAATCTAAAAAAATTACCTATAAAAGAATTTACTCATTTTATTCCTTTTATACTATTAACCGTCCTATATTTTATCTTTTTTCAGGATAAACTTACTTTTCAAAGTGGGTTTATGATCTTTAGAAAAGATGGCTATATTATGGCTAGGGTTATTTATGGCGTAATATTTTTGTTTTCAGTTTTTTATTATAGCAGCTTAACTTTACACATAATTAATAGATACCGAAGAGTAAAATACGATAGTTTTTCTTATTTTTCAAGCAACAATATGTTAAATTGGTTATACTTTTTATCAGCTTTTGTAATTGGTATTTATGTCATCTTTTTTATAATGTCTTTGTATAATATATTTGCTGTTAGTCGTGTTTTTAAAATTGAATACTTCTCAGATTTAAGCTTGGTTTTATTAACCTTTTCGGTAAGTTATTTTGGTATAAAACAGACCTATTTATTTCACCCTTTGACAGAAGAAAATGATGAAAAAGAAAAAGAACCAAAAAAAGAAAAATATAAAAATTCTAACCTTACAGATGCTCTTAAAAAATTATATATAGCTAACATTTTGGATTTTATGAAGACAGAAAAACCGCATTTGAATCCAGAGCTAACTATACAAGATTTGTCTAAACAATTAAACATTACAAGGCATCATTTGACGGAGTTATTAAATAACCACCTAGGTAAAAACTTCTTTAATTTTATCAATGAATACAGAGTAAAAGAAGTTAAAAAAAGATTGTTAGACGAAAAATTTGATCATTTAACCATTGTTGCCATAGCATTTGATAGCGGCTTTAATTCAAAATCTACTTTTAATAGTATTTTTAAGCAACAAACAGAAAAGACGCCTTCTAAGTGGCGTGATGAAAAGTTAAAGGGTATAGCTAAAAAATAATCTTAGTTATTTTCTCATCTAGAGAATATAGAAAGGTAATACAATAAAGTTTTAATAGATCCAATTTTCTGCTACATATTTTTTTTAGTATAACGAGTGTATTGGAAAAAGAATTCTCAATACTTTTTATTAAACAAATATGAATAAAGACCATCATGAACACTACAAAAACTTTATTACTTAACAATAAACAAATTTTTTGGAGAATTCAATTTTTTTCTATGATGATTGTCTTTTTACCATTTTCTTCTGACACCTTGTTTCCTGTTTCAGTTGTGTGAATATTATCATTGCTTATACTTTCACTTCTATTAAAATTAAAGCTTTGATTTGTATGATCTCTAATAAAAGTCTTATGAAGAAAAGAATTAATTAAAGAAAGTAATCCACTAAAAAGCAATGCCCACCAAAATCCATCAACTGAAAATCCAGTTAAGAAATAGTCTGCTACCAAAATCACAAATGCATTAATAACCCACATAAATAAACCTAAACTTAAAATGGTAGCAGGAAGTGTTAATACAATCAACAAAGGCTTCAAAGAAGAATTTAAGAAACCTAATACTACAGCAACTAAAATAGCATTAAAATAGCTTTCTCCTATAGAAACTCCTGGTAACCACCAAGAAATAAAAAATACAGCTAAAGCAGTTAATAATGTTTTTGTTATCCAATTTTTCATTTTAATTGTTTTGTTATAGTGTCGACAGCATAAACTATTCCATTCATTTTCTACTGACAATATTTCTTCTATTAGTAGTGTTAAAAATTGTAAAATATTAATTATCAAAAAAAGCATATTTTTGTAGCTCAATTTAGTTATGGAAATTTATATTATTATCGGTATTTTATTAATTCTTTCAGGAATATTCTCTGGTTTGGAAATTGCTTTTGTTTCATCGAACAAATTCAAAATTGAATTAGGAAAACGGTCGAAGTCTATTGCTGATAGAATCCTTTCAAAATTTGCATTGAACGACTCTTTGTTTATTACTGTATTATTAATTGGGAATAATATAGTATTGATTATTTTAGGTCATTTTATGGCAAAATTAATAAATTCAAACATAAGTTTCACCTCTGAACTATATAAAACACTTTCTATTACTTTAATAACAACCGCTATTGTTCTTTTGTTTGGTGAATTCCTCCCTAAAACAATATTTAGTATTGCACCTAATAAAATTCTTAAATATTTTGCCATTCCTATTAATTTGGTTTATCTTCCACTACAATATGTCGCTATTATTTTCAAGTTTTTATCATTAAAACTAATTGGGTTGTTTACCAAAATAGATCTTGAAGAAACGAATGATCAATTTAGTTCTTCAGATCTTAAACATTATATAAAGGGATTAGTTGATGAAGAAAATGCTGATGGAGATGATGATGAAATTAATGCAGAATTTATAGAAAAGGCTATCAACTTTAAGGATATAAAAGTTAGAGAATGCATGGTGCCTAGAACTGAGATAAAGGCAATAAGCATTAGTACGCCAATTAATGAGTTAGTAGAAATTTTCATAAAAGAGAAGCATTCTAGGATGCTAGTTTTTAATGAAAACATTGATGATATTGTTGGCTATATTCATCATTTTGACTTATTTAAAAATCCTGCAAATGTAGAAGAAATTATTTATGATATTATTTCTGTACCTGAAACAATGAATGCTAGAAATTTGTTAAATTCTTTTACCAATGAAAATAAAAATATTGCACATGTTTTTGATGAACATGGAGGAACCTCAGGCATCATTACTTTAGAAGATTTAATAGAAGAAATTTTTGGAGAAATTGAAGATGAACACGATAATTTTAATTTTAAAGAAGAGAAAAAAGCTGAAGGGCATTATGTTTTTTCTACTAGGCTAGAAGTTGATTATTTAAATGAAAAGTATGCGTTAGGTATTCCTGAAGGAGAATATGAGACCTTAGCAGGGTTTATTGTTGTTTTAAATGAAGATATTCCAGAAATGAATGAACTTGTAACTATTGAAAATTTTCAGATAAAAATATTACAAGCTGAAAATAATAAGCTTGAACTTGTTGAACTTAAGAAATGCTAAAAACTTTTTTTATTTACTACCGTTAGCAGTTTTTTCTAATAAAACACTAGGAAACTCAAGAATTTTACCATTTTTTAAAATTACCATTAATCTATAATAAGCATCTAGTTTTTTAGATTCTGGATACCTGTCTATAAAAACATGCTCTCCATTTATCGTCAACTCTTTATACTCATTGGAAATAGCCTTTATTCTTCTATAAGAAGCTAATGGTTTAGAATATTTTCTTTCTATAAACCAAGAACCTTCTAATGATTTTCCACCACTGATAGTTATCAATATATTGATTCCAATAATTTTTACTGAAAAAATAGTACTATACTCTTCATAGGTAATTATTTTTTTTTCTTCTTCCGTTTCAAACATTGTTTCATCTTGTTTATGATCCCCAAAAGTGATTGAATTTTTATTAGAAGCTTTTGCTAAGAAAATGTTTGGTAAAGTTTTTATTAGTCCTTTTTTGCTAACAAAACGAATTCTGTAATAAGAGTTCAATTGTCTTGATTCAGGATAATGATCTGTAAGAAGAAGTTTTTTATGCTTTTTAAATAGTATTAATTGCTCTTTGCTAACAGTTAATATTTTTCTAAATTTTGAAAGTGGAGCAGTAGATTTTCTTTCTATTTCTATTTTCGAAGGTAAATTAATCCCATTAGATAGAATTATAATTTTAACATTTGTTCCTTTTCTCATTAAGAACATTTCAAGATTAAAGTCACTACTGTAATTTGAAAGTAGGTGGTTTGCGTTAAAAAAATTAAGAAAAACTACAAATAGAATAATTTTCATTTTTAATTATTTAGATACCAGGTAAATTAAATTATTTTTTTGTTAAACTGATTTTGATACAATTCAAAGAAGTGCTCTCTTTTCGACAACAATTCTTCTCTAGTACCATATTCAATAATAATACCATCTTTTAATACCATTATTTTATCGGCATTTTCTATCGTAGAAAGTCTGTGTGCTATTATTATAGAAGTTCTGTTTACAATCATTTTATCTATTGCGTTTTGTACAATATTTTCAGTTTCTGTATCTACAGAAGACGTAGCTTCATCTAGCACTAGAATAGCTGGTTTGTAAATGAGCGCTCTAGCAAATGAAATCAATTGTCGTTGCCCTAAAGAAAGCGTTGCTCCTCTTTCCATTACTTGATAATCATAGCTGTTAGGTAATTTTTCAATAAAATCGTTTGCGCCTATCAATTCTGCAGTGTTCTTTATTTCCTCTATGGTAATATCTTTATTTAATAGTCTAATATTATCTGCTATTGTTCCTGAAAACAAAAACACATCTTGTAAAACAGTACAAATTTGAGATCTTAAGAAGCCTAAATCATAATCGTCTATACTTCTTCCGTCAATCGTGATTTCTCCTTTTTTAATAGGATATAGCTTAGAGAGTACATTTATTATGGTGCTTTTTCCTGAACCAGTAGAACCAACTATAGCGACAGTTTCTCCTTTTTTGATAGAAAAATTAAGATTTTTAAGAATTTCCTTATCTGTGGTGTAAGAGAATGATACATTTTTAAATTCTATATCTCCTTTTATTTCAACATCTTTGATGGTTCCTTTATTTTCTATAGTATACGAATTGTCAATCAAATTAAAAACTCTTTCAGCTGCTACTAAGCCCATTTGAACAGTATTAAATCTTTCTGCCAAAAAACGTATGGGTCTAAAAAGCATATTTATCCATAAAATATAGGAAACCATTAAGCCTACAGAAATATTTAAATTACCACCTACAATATAGTTAGCGCCCATCCAAATCATAAACGATATTGCAATAGATTGCAATATCTCAACTGCAGGAAAAAACAGAGAATAATACCAAATAGTGGCAACATTGGCATTCGTATGTGCTTGATTTATTTTTTCATACTTATCAAATTCTTGTTTTTCAACACCAAAAATTTGGACAATCTTCATACCCGTAATATGCTCTTGTAAAAAGGCATTCAATTCAGATACTTTTGTTCTCACTTTTTGAAAAGTAACCTTCACTTTATTCTTGAAAATATAAGAAACATAAATAAGAATAGGTAATGTAGAAATACTCATCAATCCCATAATAGGATTATTATAAAACATAATAATCAATATAAAAATAATAGCAGCCAAATCTGCAACTATTTGAATTAATCCTTGAGTAAAAATATTGTTTACTGTCTCAATGTCATTAACTGTACGAGTTGTAGCTGTTCCTATAGGGGTTTTATCAAAAAATGACAGTCTTAAACCTATTACATGTTTAAACATTTTTACTCTTAAATCTTTTACTACTGCTTGTCCTAAAAAACGTGTAATGTAAATAAAAAAATACCTTAACACTGCTGCCAATAGGATTAATCCAAAAACACTTAGTGCCAATAAAAATACTTTATTGTATTCGTAATTATCGATAGCAAGATCTATTGTTCTCTTAACAAATATTGGTTGAACTGCATTAATACCTGCTAAGGCTAAGGATAGAAAAATAGAAACCCAAAATGATAATCTATGAGGTTTCGCTAGTTTTATGACTCTTTTTAAGGTTGTTAAATCTGATTTTTTGTTTACACTCATTATATATATGGATACTTTATTGAATGAAGAAATAAAGCATTTGCTTTTACGGTGTCATTATGTTTCAAAGGAATATTATTTTGCATGGCAGATTCTAAAGCTGAAACTGTTATTTTGCCAGCCCCTACCAACAACAAAGTCCCTACCATTCTTCTTATTTGGTTATGTAAGAATCGATTGGCAGTTACCGAAAAGCTAGCTGTTTCATTATCATCGCTCATAGTCCATTGCGCAATTTTTACTTTAGAAATATAATCTTTTAATGCAGGATTTTTTTTACATAAACAAGCATAATTTGTTTGGTTTAAGAAAACTTCACAAGCTTGATTAATTTTAGCTAAATCTAATTTGTTTAAATTTATACCTAAGCTATAGTGTCTTTTAAAAATATTCTTTTTCTGATGTAAATGATAAGTATAAGATCTTTCTGTAGCATCAAATCGTGCATGTGCTTCCTGACTGACTGTATGAAATTTTATCAATTGAATATCTTCTGGGAGCATCAATTTTATACTTTCAAAAATATTTTGTCTTTCAATAGGAGCATCAAAATGAAGAAAATATTGTTTTGCGTGAACACCTGTATCTGTCCGCCCACAGCCAACTATTTTAATAGGCTGATTATATAAACTAGATAAAATATTTGATATTTTTTCTTGTACAGAAATATGATTTGGTTGTATTTGCCAACCAAAATAGCTAGCACCATCAAATGCAATTTCTAAAAAATACCTTTTGTTCATAGAGGACACAAAAATACAATAAAAAGACTGTTGCAATGAAAAATGATTTTCTTAATTAAAACTCAGGACAAGGCGTATTATCTACAGAACGTTTTTGAAATTTCCCTACATAAATTAAAGAAACTTCAAACCCACCTCTTAAAGAAGTTGCTCTTTTTAAACCAGAAATATTTAAGTCATAAGCAATACCAAAATCTATTCCTTTAAAATCAACACCGGCCATAAAAATCAAAGATTCAGCATTGTATGGGTTTAATCCTCCAACTCCTCTAAACATGCCACCAAACCTAAATGCATTTCCACTTGGGTCAAATTTGTCAAATAAAAACCTAACATCTAAACCATAAATAGTTTCTAAGCTCTGCCCTTGAAACTGTACTAATAATTTAGGTAATAAATGAATTTGGGGTAATACTGGAAAGTTAACGCCTGCATGACCAACATATTTTCTGTTTAGTTTAACGGTTGTCCCATTTTGTACAAAAGATTCGTTTGGCTCATTAATATGCTGTACTGCAAAACCTACATAGGCTGAAGTCTTGGCATCTCTACTTTTATAAAAATACAATAAACCTGCGCTTGCATCAAAAAATAATCTGCTCGTACTTGCTCCTGCTAAATAAGGGTCTACGGGGCCATAAATTGGATTATAGGCTGTGCCATCCCATTGTGCTCCTAATCTTAAATTTTCAGGACTAAATGTTCTATTAATTACGTCTCCTTGTAAACCAAGAACGATATAATGCTGACTCCATTTGTCTAAACTTTGCATGTAAGACAAAGCTAAACCACCTCTTGTTGTTCCAAAGCTAGATTCTCCAGCTACATCATTTAACGCTTCAATGCCTATTCCTAAAGCATTTTTATTAATTGGGATTCTAAAATCAGCAGCAAAAGTCATGGTTCTAAACTGAGTAGGACCAGCTTCTTCATCTTTTAAAACCTCTCCCCATTGGCTTCTGTATAACGCAGAAAGTCTATAGTTTCCATTAAAAACACCTGTTAATGCAGGGTTTAATTGTAACGGAGCACTATAAAACATAGATAAATGAGGGTCTTGAGCAAAAAGACTCGTCATTAATCCGGCAGTAAATATTGATAATAAAAGCTTTTTCATTGTGTAATAATTATTATTTCGTAAAAGGCTGGGTTTTTACTTAATAAAAGCTAAAGATAATATTATGACGCTAATATTCAAATCTTAAAACGTTTAGTTTATTCATTTTGTTGTATTTTTTTCCTACTTACGTTCAAAATAATATAAAAATACACAAAATGAGCACTAATCTGCTCTAAATTATTCACTAATTCACTACTTTTGGCATTCAAAATGTTTTATTATGTATAGATCACACACTTGTGGCGAATTAAGAAGCCCTCAAATTGGAGAAAATGTAAGATTAGCTGGATGGGTTCAAGCTGTTAGAGATAAAGGAAATATTACTTGGGTTATTCTTAGAGATAGATACGGCTTAACACAAGTTGTTGCAGAAAATGGTGTTGTAGGTAATGATATTATTGCCCAAATTAAAGAGTTAGGAAGAGAATATGTTGTTCAAATAGAAGGAAAAGTCATTGAAAGACATTCAAAAAATCCTGATATGCTTACTGGAGACATTGAAATAAACGCAACTAAAGTTACCGTTTTAAATAAGTCTCTAACGCCTCCTTTCACCATAGAAAATGAAACAGATGGTGGGGAAGAATTAAGAATGAAATATCGTTATTTAGATATTAGAAGAAATCCTGTGAAAGAGAGTTTGATGTTTAGACATAAGGTTTCTATGGAGGTTAGAAAATTTCTTTCGGATGAAGGATTTATAGATGTAGAAACACCTTACTTAATTAAATCTACACCGGAAGGAGCAAGAGATTTTATTGTGCCTTCTAGAATGAATAAAGGGCAGTTTTATGCTTTACCACAATCACCTCAAACTTTTAAGCAATTGCTGATGATTGGTGGAATGGATAAATATTTTCAGCTAGTAAAATGTTTTAGAGATGAAGATTTAAGAGCAGATAGACAACCAGAATTTACACAAATTGATTGTGAAATGGCTTTTATTGAACAAGAAGATATTTTAAATGTTTTTGAGAATTTAACAAGACATTTATTAAAAGAAATAAATGGTGTTGAAGCGGGAGATTTTCCAAGAATGACTTATGACCATGCTATGGCAACTTATGGTAATGACAAACCAGATATTCGTTTCGATATGAAATTTGGTGATTTAACTGAAACGGTAAAAAATAAAGGATTCAAAATTTTTGATGAGCAAGAAGCTGTTTTAGGAATTGCTGTGCCGGCTTGTGCAGGATATTCTAGAAAGGAAACTGATAAAATAATTGATTGGGTAAGAAGACCACAAGTAGGTGCTTCTGGTATGATTTGGGCAAAATACAATGAAGATGGTTCTTTTAAATCTTCTGTAGATAAATTTTACAATGAAGAAGAATTAGCTAAATGGGCAGAAATTACGAATGCTAAAAAAGGGGATTTAATTATGGTTTTATCTGGTTCTTTAGACAGTGTAAGAGCTCAATTAAGTGCTTTAAGAATGGAAATGTCTGAAAGGTTAGGATTAAGGGATCCTAAAGTTTTTGCGCCAGTATGGGTTATAGATTTTCCGTTATTAGAATGGGATGAAGATACAAATGCTTACCATGCAATGCATCATCCATTTACTGCGCCAAAACCTGCAGATATTCCTTTGTTGGAAACTGACCCAGGAGCCGTAAAAGCAAATGCTTACGATTTAGTATTAAATGGTAACGAAATTGGTGGTGGTTCTATAAGAATTCATGATAAAGATATGCAAGCTTTAATGTTGAAACATTTAGGATTTTCTGAAAGTGAAGCTAAGGAACAATTTGGCTTTTTGATGAATGCTTTTGAATACGGTGCGCCGCCACATGGTGGATTGGCATTTGGTTTAGATAGATTGGTCGCTATTTTAGGTGGTCAAGAAACTATTAGAGATTTTATTGCTTTTCCTAAAAATAATTCTGGTAGAGATGTTATGATAGATGCGCCTGCTTTTATAGCGCAAGATCAATTAGATGAACTGGGCTTGGATTTGGTGAAGGAGTAATCCTATACAATAAAAAGGAAAGTAATAAAAATTTCCTCATTAGTATTAGAAATTTGGTTTTAAACTACTCTTATCATAATGAGCACTTACTATTTTTACTACTTTCTCTACAGAATCTGTTACGTGTAATAATTCTAAATCATGTGGACTAATTGTAGCATGTTTTTTTAATAGCGTAGATTTTATCCATTCTATTAAACCACCCCAAAATTCAGTGCCAAAAAGAATAATAGGTACTTGTTCTATCTTTTTTGTTTGAATCAAAGTTATACTTTCGAAAAGCTCATCTAAAGTCCCAAAACCACCTGGCATTAAGACAAATGCTTGTGCAAATTTCACAAACATGACTTTTCTAGCAAAGAAATAATTAAAAGTAATTTCTTTGTCCTGGTCTATATATGGATTTGAGTATTGTTCAAAAGGTAAGTCAATATTTAAACCTACCGATTTACCGTTTTTGTTTCTGGCACCTCTATTTCCTGCTTCCATTATTCCTGGGCCACCACCGGTTATAATGCCATAACCTTCTTCTACAAATGCTTCTGCAATTTCTACTGCTTTGCTGTAATACTCATTATCTTCTTTAGTTCTTGCAGATCCATATATTGAAATACAAGGTCCTATATTTTCTAAGGTATCAAAGCCTTCTACAAATTCAGCCATGATTCTGAACATTGTCCAGCTAGATTTTGCTTGAGCTTCTGCCCAAGTTCTGATTGGTTTCTGAGTCATATATTTTATGTTTGATTTAACTGCTTATTTTTTCTTTAAAGCGGTCCTAAGTTTTAGTGTTGTTATTGCCTTATTCTTTTACAAGAACCAAGCCAACAAAAGTAATTAATGCATTTACGAATAGTAATTCAAAGCCAAAAGTATAGTTAAGGTATTGCGGTGAATAGTATTGAATTGCATAGGTAATAAACGGTGAAACTATAGCAATTATTGGAACCAACTTATCTTTAACTTTTATTTTAGTTAATAAACCAAAAGCAAACAAGCCCAATAATGGCCCGTAAGTATAACCTGCAAATTTGAAAATTTTCCAAACTATACTGTCATCATTTAATTGATCGAAAGCATAAATTACAAACATCAAAATTATTGAAAACGCTATATGTACCAGTACTCTTGTTTTGGTATCTTGTGTTTTATCTAAACTTAAAAAGTCTACAGAAAAAGTCGTTGTTAAAGAAGTTAATGCCGAGTCTGCACTAGAATATGCGGCTGCTATTAGACCTAAAAGAAATATTACGCCAGCATAAATTGGTAAATGATTAAAAGATATTTCTGCAAAAAGATGATCTGCTCTTTCAGGTACAGCAAAGCCATGATATTGAGCAAATAAGAATAAACTTGCACCTAAAAATAAAAATAATAAGTTAATCGGAACTAATAATAAGCTCATTGTAAAAATATTCTTTTTAGCTTCTCCAGCATTTTTACAAGTTAAATTCTTTTGCATCATATCTTGGTCTAAACCTGTCATAACTAAAGCAATTAAAGCACCACTAAAAAATTGTTTAAAGAAGTGTTTTTTATTATTAGCAAAATCATCAAAGAAAATGGTTTTAGAATAGTCGCTCTCTTTAACCAAGTCTATAAGAGATGAAATTTTTAAATCCATAGATTGAGCAATGAAATAAATACTTAAACCTAGTGCAGAAAGCATAAAAAAGGTTTGTAAAGTATCTGTAAAAACGATGGTTCTTATTCCTCCTTGAAAAGTATAAATCCATATTAATAATATGGTAATAAATACCGTTAATAAGAACGGAATTCCATAATAATCGAATACGAATGCTTGTAGTACACTGGCTACTAAATATAGTCGTAATGCTGCGCCAACAATTCTTGAAAGAATAAAAAATGCAGAACCTGTTTTGTGAGATGCGTTACCAAACCTTGATCCTAAATATGTGTAGATGGTTATAAGGTTTAGTTTGTAATATAGGGGGATTAATACCGTAGCAATTATAAAATAGCCTACCAAGTACCCTAAAACCATCTGCATGTAAGAAAATGAAGCACCTGAAACAGATCCTGGTATAGAAATAAATGTAACTCCTGAAAGTGAAGCCCCAATCATACCAAATGCGACCAAAAACCAATTAGAATTTTTGTTGCCTGTAAAGAATGTTTTATTATCACTTTTCCCTTTGGTTAGCTGTGCTATTAACATCAAAAAAGTGAAATAACTAACAAGTGTTATGAGGATTATCTGTGGTGTCATTTTGTAAATTTATTGTTTGGCTTAAAACTAAAATAGTATTATAACAAATTTAATCAATAAAGGAAGCTGTCTATTTTTTTAAGCATAAAGCTTATTCACTTTTAAAAAACAACTGAATAGTTTTGTGTGCTAAAAATTATCGTTCTCTGGTTTCCCAAAGCCACGCACTTTCCATCATTTCTTCTGTGTTAAATTTAGGATTCCAATTTAATACAGTTTTAGCTTTATTATTATTGGCATAAATAGCAATAACATCTCCAGGTCTTCTGTCTGTTAGCGTATAGTTTAATTTTTGTCCACTACCTTTTTCAAAAGCTTTTATTAATTCTAAAACAGTAACACCTGTTCCACTTCCCATGTTAAATATTTCACACCCATTTTTTGCTTTTTCAAATAACCAATTTAATGCTAAAGTGTGTCCATGTGCTATATCTGAAACATGAATATAATCACGTACACATGTCCCATCTTTAGTGTTGTAGTCGTTTCCAAAAACTTTAAATTCTTCAAATTCACCTAGTACAGTTCCTGTAATTCTAGGCATCACATTTTCAGGCATACCTTTTGGGTTTTCACCAATTAATCCTGATTTATGTGCACCAATCGGATTAAAGTATCTCAATAAAGAAACTTTAATCCGATTTACTTTAGCAAAATCCTCTAAAACTCTTTCTGCCATAACCTTAGTTTCGGCATAAGGACTTTCAGAAATACATAGGGGGGTATTTTCATCTACAGGTAATTTTTCTGCATTACCATAAACAGAACATGAGGATGAAAAAACAAAATTAGAAATATTGTATTCTTTGCAACAATCTAATAAATTGCATAAACTATTCATGTTGTTTCTATAATACTTAATAGGGTCTTCAACAGACTCATTAATGTATTTAAATGCAGCAAAATGGATTATTCCTGAGATGTCTTGATGTTTTTCAAAAACTTTTTTTAATTCTGAGAGATTCGTTAAGTCTAAATTATAGTTTATGATTTTTTTACCCGTTAACTTTTTTAAGTTTTCAAGCGCAGAAGGGTAAGAGTTGGAAAAGTTATCAATCGAAATTATTTCAAAATCGTTTTCCAATAAATCAACGATGGTATGCGAACCAATATAGCCAGCACCTCCGGTTATTAATATTTTCCCATTATTAATCATAAAGAGCTAAACCATTTTCTATTAAATATTTAATACCATCTCTTAGGGGTAATAAATCTCTCCCTAAAATAGTTTTCATTAAAGTAATATCTGGTTTTCTTTTTTTCATATCACCTTCTTCTAGTGGTAAAAGGTGAATTATTTTCGATTTAGAATTAGTTACTTCAATAATTATTTCAGCTAATTGTTTAATCGTTACTTCATGATCATTTCCTATATTGATGGTGTCATTGACAAATTGATCATTTTCAAAAGCGGCTACACAAGCATCTACATTATCGTCTACAAAACAGAAAGTTCTCGTTTGTAAACCATCGCCATACAAAGGAATATTTTTGTTTTTTAAAGCATAAGTTAAAAATTTAGACATAACAAAATCGATACTTTGTTTTGTTCCATAGGTATTAAAAAACCTAAAGATGGTATAGTCCAAATCAAATTCTTTTTTATAAGATCTTAAATAAGATTCTCCAATATTCTTAACTACCGCATAAGGTAATCTTGAATTTAAGGGGGTTGTCATTTCATTTTGTGGATGTTCAAATGGCTCGCCATAAACTTCTGAAGAAGATGCATAAAAAACACGTTTTACGCCTGTGTTTTTACAAAGATTTAATACATTTCTAATTCCTTGAATATCGTCTAAAACCATTACGGGATTGTCTAAGGTTCTTCGAACACCAACTACCGCAGCATAATGAAAAACATAGTCAAACTTATAGGCTAGCATCACAGAAGAAATATCTTTAAAGTTATTACAATCTGCTTTTATAAAACGCCAATTTGGTGTTTTTACTTTCGGTAATCTTCTTAAATCTCCGGTTAGTAAATTATCTACCATAATTACTTTATAGTTGCCAGTAAACAATAATCTTTCTGCTACACTACTTCCAATAAATCCTGCAGCACCTGTTATTAAAACTTTTTTTAAATCTTTTTCCATTTTTATTTTATCAAGCTTAACAAATATTCGCCATAGCCACTTTTTATTAATGGCTCAGCCAATTTTCCTAATTTTTCTTTATTTATAAATCCTTGTTTATAAGCCTCTTCCTCAATACATCCAATTTTTAAACCTTGTCTTTCTTCTATTACTTGCACAAACTGAGAGGCTTGCATTAAAGAATTAAAAGTACCTGTATCTAACCAAGCGGTTCCTCTATCTAAAATACCAACTTTAAGTTTTTTTCTTTCAAGGTAAACTCTATTTACATCAGTTATTTCATATTCACCTCTAGCGCTTGGTGCTATATTTTTCGCTATTTCGACTACATCATTATCGTAAAAATATAAACCTGGAACTGCGTAATTAGATTTTGGATTTTCAGGTTTTTCTTCAATAGAAACTGCCTTCATATTACCATCAAACTCTACTACACCATATCTTCTTGGGTTGGCAACATGGTAACCATATATAACCGCCCCATCAGGATTTCTATTCTCTCTTAGTAATTTCCCTAGGCCTGTTCCATAAAAAATATTATCTCCTAAGACCAAGGCTACTGTATCTTTTCCAATAAACTCTTCACCTAACACAAAAGCTTGTGCTAGTCCATTTGGAATTTCCTGAACTTTATAAGAAAACTTACATCCTATATTTTCTCCAGAACCTAAGAGTCTTTCAAAGTGAGGTAAATCATGAGGCGTAGAAATAATTAAGATTTCATTGATTCCTGCTTTCATTAAAATTGAAAGTGGATAATAAATCATTGGTTTATCGTAAATTGGCATAAGTTGCTTGCTTAATGCTAATGTTATCGGATGAAGTCTAGTACCGCTTCCTCCTGCTAAAATAATTCCTTTCATATATTGCAAAGTTAAGATAATGTAGATAATAATGAAATGTTAATCTTATCCTCCATGCTATTACATTTTAAATATATACGTGCGTTTAAAATGTATTTATACTAAGCCACCAAATTATTAATCCAATAACGAACCCACCAATAATGTCTGTTAGAAAATGTTTTTTTAGGTTTATTCGAGACAACATAACTAGAGGTATTATTGAAATAAAAATTATTTTAAAAACTAACAAAGTTCCAAAATAAAATAAAGTTAAATATACAATTGTAATTCTAGAAGAATGCAAGCTCGGAAAACTTCCTGCATCTATTTTTTCTAATAAGTTATTGTATTTCTGACCATTCGGTCTAGTTTTTGGCAAAATTATTTTTATCAAAGAGCCTAAAATTTCATTTATTACTAAGGCTATTAGTAGAATATAAAAACTTTTTTTATTATCCTCAAAAAGAAAAATAAATGGTATTACAATAAGAATAATTGGATTAGCTAACGAAGTAAAATCTCTAGACCAATCATTAAATTTATATCTAAAAAAAGAAGGCTTTTGTTCCATATTATTAGGAGATATTAAGCATTTAAAAGTTATGCTAATTGATGAAATCTTTTTATTAAATCCCAATTGTTCTTAAAAAAGATAATGCCCGATTTCACCGTAAGGTAAAGTGTAAATACTAAAGCAATCCATAAAACATGCTGATAATGCTCTGAAAAATATTCTTTATAATGATTTTTGGCCATAAATAAAATATAAATAATCCCTAAGGTTGACATTTGCATTACTGTTTTAATTTTCCCACTTTTGGCTGCTGCTACTACAATATTTTTACTCAAAAATATAAATCTGTAAATAGTAATTACAATTTCTCTTATAAAAACAGGAATAACCCACCAAATAGATAATTCTCCTAAATAAACAAAGACAGAAAAAGAAATTAAGATTAATATTTTATCAGCAATTGGGTCTAAAATTTTACCCAGTTTTGTAACTTCATTGTATTTTCTAGCATACCAACCATCAAACCAATCTGTAGCAACGGCTATTGCGCAAAATACTCCTGCGATAACACGAACCCATAAGGTTCCATTTATTAGATAAAATGGGGCAATTAAGGCTATTAATATTCTGATAGAACTTAAAAAATTTGGTAAATTCATATGACAAAGATACTTAAAAAAAGCAAACTAGGAATAAATGCCTTTTCAAAGAAAAACAATAGGTGGTTTATTGTATTTTCTTTCAGTAATTTTTATTTTTTTGAAAAACAGCTGAAATAAATATTTTTGTCTTTCACTAAATTTCTTGAAGCTAGGTATTATTGACTTTCATAGACTCCTTAATTTATTAAGGATAAGCGAACCAAAAGCTCTTATAAACTAAGTTTTAAAAAAGAGCTTACTATAAAAAATATATATAGAGCAACAAAAAGATATCCGAAAAACTTAGGCGTTGTCTTTAATAAACTCACTATAAAAACTAACACTGTTGCCAGCAACATTAAAGGAATACTAAAGCCTGTAAAAACGGCATCATTTGTAATGTAAAATTTCCCTGAAAAATGACCAATTAAGGTTGGTATTCCAATTACACAAAGCAAATTAAAAATATTTGAGCCAATTACATTTCCTAATACTATGCCGTATTTTTTCTTTTTTGCTGCAGAAATTGTTACTGCTAACTCTGGTAAAGAAGTTCCTAAAGCAACAACTGTTAACGCAATTACATCTTCTTTTAATCCTATGATTCCTGCTATTTCTTTTACAGCAACTACAATATATTCTGCTCCTAAACCAATCCCCCCAACACTTAAAATTAAAATAATAATTGTTTTAATAGAGAAAGTATCTTGTACTGCTTCTTCTTTCTCTTTTGGAGCTGGAAAAATCACTATGTAAACAATGTAAGCCACCAATAAAACTACTGAAATAATTCCTTCTATTAAAGTATATTTATTATCCCAAAGGAAAAAAGAAGTTAAAAAAGTAACCATTAAAAATATCAATAATGGACCTGCATTTTTTTTAAAATCAATTTTAAAACCAGTACTTACAGCGATTGCCAAACCTGTTATTAAAAAAATGTTAGAAATATTTGATCCAATTACAGTACCAGAAATAATTGCAGGGTCATTTTTAAATATTGCGGATAAACTTACAGCTAGTTCGGGTAAAGATGTGCCAAAAGCAATGACTGTTGCTCCTAAAACAAAATGAGGAATGTTCAATTTATTGCCAATAACTAGTGCGTTGTCTATAAAAAAATCTGCTGATTTTAATAATACAATTAAAGAAACCATTAAGGCTAAAAACCACATGAAAACCATAAAAACCATTTTATTGAGTTGCGAAAATAGGCATTTATCTGTAAGAAGAATTTTTTCTATTAAATCAGTACAGACTATTTCTTTAAATAGAAGCGCTAAATATTGTACTTTTACGCACCATATTAAATCACAAACCAATTAAAATCATATGAAAGAAGTATATATAATATCAGCAGTAAGAACTCCAATAGGAAGTTTTATGGGGAGTTTATCTTCAGTTAGTGCGGCTCATTTAGGTGCAGCGGCTATTAAGGGAGCCTTAAACAAAGTTGGCATGGATGCTAAAGAAGTTGATGAAGTTTATATGGGTAATGTATTGTCTGCAAATGTAGGCCAAGCACCAGCTAGACAAGCAGCAATTTTTGCTGGAATTAGCGACAATGTACCTTGTACAACTATTAATAAAGTTTGTGCTTCTGGCATGAAATCTATTTCATTAGGTGCTCAATCTATTATGACTGGCGATAATGAATGTGTTGTAGTTGGCGGTATGGAAAACATGTCTTTAGTTCCTCATTATGTTAATGCAAGAAAAGCTGTAAAACTAGGTGACGTTAAAATGATAGACGGCATGATGAAAGATGGCTTGACAGATGTCTACAACAGAGTACACATGGGTGTATGTGCTGATAAATGTGCAAGTGAAAATAATATTACTAGAGAAGAACAAGATGCATTTGCAATAGAATCTTACAATAGATCTGCGGCGGCTTGGGAAGCTGGAAAATTCGACAATGAAATTATTCCTGTGGAAGTTCCACAAAGAAGAGGAGATGCGTTAATCGTTAATAAAGATGAAGAATATACTAATGTGAAAATGGACAAAATTCCAACACTTAGGCCTGTATTTAATAAAGAAGGAACTGTAACTGCAGCCAATGCTTCTACTTTAAATGACGGTGCTTCTGCATTGATTTTAATGAGTAAAGAAAAAATGGAATCTTTAGGTTTAACTGCCATTGCAAAAATAGTAAGCTATGCAGATGCTGCTCACGAACCAGAATGGTTTACTACTGCTCCTACTTCTGCTGTTAATAAAGCATTGAAAAAAGCAAACTTAAAATCTACAGATATTGATTTTTGGGAATTAAATGAAGCATTTGCTGTTGTTGGAATTGTAAATACTAAAAAATTAGGTTTAGACCCTTCTAAAGTAGATGTAAACGGTGGTGCTGTATCTTTAGGACATCCATTAGGAAACTCTGGATCTAGAATAATAGTAACACTAATAAATGTATTGAAGCAAAACGGAGGTAAATTAGGTGCTGCAGGTATTTGTAACGGAGGCGGTGGTGCTTCTGCTATGGTTATCGAGTTAGTATAATAACTATCATTTTAAGAAATGTCTTTAAATAAAAACTTAAATATTAAAGTTGTAGAAGACTATGCTCTTAAAACTAAACTTGGCCGTTTACTATTCAATCCTGTAAAATATATTACAGGTATATTTTCTAAATTAATCTATTTTAAGCTAACTAAAAAAGGATTTTTAGTTAACACAGATACTTTTTGGAATAAAAACATTTCATTAGAGTTACCCGCTTGTTTAGACATCTATTTATCAGGTGGAAAAACGCATGAATCTGAAATTCGATTCGCTAAATATTTAATCAATTCCGTTAGTAAAGGAGATCAATTTCTAGATATAGGGGCGCATATTGGATACTTTTCATTATTATTTTCTGAATTAAATGGTAAAGGTAAAATTTTATCTTTTGAAGCTTCTCCGAAAAACTTTGACCTTTTAGAAAAGAATGTAAAAAATTCTAAGATTGAAGCTTTCAATATTGCTGTTTCAGATAAAAATGGAATATTGAAATTTATGGAGTTTCCTATATTGTTTTCAGAATATAACACTTCTAATCTAAGTATCTATAAAAATGAAAATTGGTTTAAATCACTTCTTGTAAAAGAGATAGATATTCCTTCAATAAAAGGTGATAATCTAGTTCAAGAATATGAAATAGACCCAACTTATATCAAAATAGATGTTGAAGGAGCAGAGAAGCAAGTTTTACTTGGGTTTGAAAAGTATTTAAGTAAAAATAATCCAAAAATAATTATGGAGTTTGCAAAATCAAAAGACACAAATTCCAATCATAAAGAAGCAGAAACAATATTGATAAAAAATAATTTTCACCCTCACATAATAAAAAATGATGGAAGTTTAGAAAAACTAATCATTGAATCACAGGATTATGTAAATGAATTAGAAATAGAATCTGACAATATAGTTTACCTAAAAGAATAATAAAAATTACCTTCTATAATTTGTCTTCTTTTTATCAAAATTTGGACAATCACAATGATTTCCACAAGACTGTAGCAACGCAAAAGCTAAAATAGTAATTAGAACAAAAGCTGTTGATTTTTTAAGCATTGTATTTCTGTTTTTGATGATTTTAATATTACTTTGTAATCTTAACGAAAAGTAAATATACTAAATTGCCTACAAAAATATTATATGCCGTTTTAAATTGGGGTCTTGGTCATGCCAGTCGATCTATTCCCATTATTCAATCTTTACTTAAAAAAAATATTGAATTAGTTATAGCTTCAGATGGCGAAGCTTTAGTATTGCTGCAAAAAGAGTTTCCTTCCTTAACTTTTGAGGTCCTTCCTTCTTACAATGTTCAATATGCAGAAAATGCTAAAAATTTTGACAAAGCAATTTTTTTTCAATTAGGGAAATTTGGAAAAACAATTAAAGAAGAAAATAAACTAACTGATCTATTAATTCGAAAACATAATCTTACACACCTAATTTCTGACAATAGATATGGTGTTTATAGCAAAACCATTCCTTCAACAATTATTTGCCATCAAATTAATTTACAACATAAGATTGTCTTTGTTAAAAAGCAAATAAATAAAGTCCATTTTAGTTTACTAAAAAAATTTACAGAAATATGGGTGCCTGATTTTGAAAATGAATTGGCGATAGCATCAAATATTTCTAGTTTAGAATTTAAGAATGAATCAATTTTTAGAAAGTTAAAATATATTGGATTGTTATCTAGAATGAAAAAAAACAAACTAGATTTAAACAAAAAATTTATTTCCATAATTCTTTCTGGACCAGAACCTCAAAGAACTATTTTAGAAGAGAAATTACTGAATGAAATTTCTACAATAAATGAGAATTTTATATTAGTTAGAGGAACAGAAATATTTGAAAATTCAATTCAAGAAAAACCAAATTTAAAAGTATATTCTCTATTAAAAACAGAAGAATTAAATGCATTAATTAATCAATCAAAAATAGTTGTTTGCAGAGCTGGGTATAGTTCTATAATGGATTTATTAAAACTAGAAAAACCAGCAATTCTAATTCCAACTCCAGGGCAAACCGAACAAGAATATTTAGCGACTCATTTAAAAAATAAAAATTGGTTTTATAGCCACCCTCAAGAAAAATTAAACCTTAAAGAAGCATTATTAAAAAGCCAAAATTATTCTCTACCAAAAGAAAAGTTTTCACAAAATAAATTAGAAAAAACGCTCGCTAATTTTCTTTCTTTATAATAGTAGCTGTTGCTTGTGCTGAAGGCATTACCAAAATGTCATGAATATTAACATGAGCTGGTCTTGAAACTACAAATTGTATTACTTCTGCGATATCTTGTGCATAAAGTGGCACAAATCCATTATAAGTTTCGTCTGCTGTCTTACTATCTCCTTTAAATCTTACAGTAGAAAACTCTGTATCAACCATTCCTGGAGCTACAGAACTAACTTTAATATTGTATTTCAATAGATCTATTTGCATAGCTTTTGTAATGGCATCTACTGCGTGTTTAGTGGCACAGTACACATTTCCGTTTGCATAAACTTCTTTTGCAGCAATAGAAGAAATATTAATTATTTGACCAGCATTTTTTGCTTTCATTAAAGGTAAAACAGCTCTAGAAACATACAATAAACCTTTCACATTTGTATCAATCATGGTTTCCCAATCTTGCATATCACTTTCGTCTATTGTTTCTCTTCCTAACGCTAAACCAGCATTATTTAAAAGTACATCAATTTTCTTAAAATTTTCAGGAATTGAATTAATAGCATTTTCTGTTGCAAGCCTATCTTGAACATTAAAATTAAGGATATGAATTTCATTTTGATATTCATCAGATAGTCTAGTAGCAACTTCTTCTAACCTTTCTTTTCTTCTACCAGTTAAAATTAATCTACAACCTTCTTTTGCAAATATTTCTGCACTAGCTTTTCCTATGCCAGAAGTGGCACCTGTTATTAATATAGTTTTCATATGGTAAAGGTAAAAGATGTTAAAGAAAAGTATTCAAAAAATCGTTAAAATTTTTAAGCTTATATTTGCAAAACCAACCACAAAAAAACTATACAATGAATGATGTTTTTAAAATAAAATTTTCTAAAGAAAAAGATGCAGAATTTGTAAGAGAATTGAAATTGAGAGTTAATAATTATTTTCAAGAAAAAGGAATTACAAGATTTGCAAACCCTGCCATGGTTGTAAAAACAATTACGTTCTTTGCTATGTTGTTTATACCTTATTTTTTAATGATTTTCGGGATAATTACCAATTTTTGGTTAGTTATGATTTTTTGGGTAATAATAGGATTGGCTGTAGCAGGAATAGGAATGTCTGTAATGCATGATGCTAATCATGGGGCATATTCTAAGCACAAATTTGTTAATAAACTTCTAGGGAGAACCATTGATTTAGTTGGCGGAAATGCTACAAATTGGAAAATCCAACATAATTTATTACACCATACTTTTACTAATTTAAATCATGTAGATGGCGATATTGATGCTGGTGCATTAATGCGTTTTAATAAAGATCAAAAAAGATATAGTTTTCATAAGTTTCAGCATATTTATGCCTGGGCTTTGTATGGTGTAATGACTATTCAATGGATGACCTATAAAGATTTTTTTCAAATGCTAAGATTTAGAAAAGAGAACTTAGATAAATCTGTAAAAAGAGTATTTTGGAAAGAATATTCTATTATGGTTTTTGCCAAGGTATTTTACTATACTTACATGGTTGTAATTCCTTTAATTGTTCTACCATTTGCTTGGTGGCAAATAGTTTTCTTCATACTTTTAATGCAATTTACGACAGGTTTTACATTAGCTACAACATTTCAACTAGCACATGTAATGCCAGAAACAGTTTTCCCCGAATTAAATGAGAAGTTTACCATGGAAGAAAACTGGGTGGTTCATCAATTACAAACTACTTCAGATTTTGCGCAAAACAGTAAATTAATTTCTTGGTATATTGGGGGTTTAAACTTTCAAGTTGAGCATCATTTGTTTCCAAATATTTGCCACATTCATTATAAGAAAATTGCCAAAATTGTGGAAGAAACAGCCAAAGATTACAACATTGTATACAATAACATTCCTACAATGTTTGGCGCATTAGCAAGTCATGCTAAGCTACTTAAGGACCTTGGTAAAAAAGAAATAGCAATAGCTTAATCCCGTAAAATTACCATTTCTTTATCTTTGAAATATACAATAAAATGACACAATTAACAGACGGAGACATTGCTCCTAGTTTTACTGCTAAAATAGAAGACGGTTCAGAAATTTCATTACAAGGGTTTAAGGGAAAAAAGAAAATATTATATTTTTACCCAAAAGATAGCACTCCTGGTTGCACCGCAAATGCGTGTAATTTTAGAGACAACTATGACTTGTTAACTAAAAAAGGATTTGTAGTAATAGGTGTAAGTATTCAAGGAGAGACTTCTCATAATAAATTTATTACAAAAAACGAATTACCTTTTCACTTGGTAGTAGATGAAGACAAAAAACTTCACGAAGCTTATGGCGTATGGGGGTTAAAAAACCTTTATGGAAGAGAATATATGGGATGCCTGAGAACTACTTTTATAATTGATGAAAATAATTTTTTACTTCATGTTATTGCAAAAGTGAAAACGAAAGATGCGACAAATCAAATTTTAGGATTGATGGAAATGGCAGAATAATTTTTTTATTCGAAACTTATTCGTTACTTTGAACTAAATAAAATTAATACCATGAATAGAAAATTACTATATGCGTTATTTATTACGCCTTTATTTGTTTTAGCTTTTTATAATACGGCATATTCCTACAAAAATGCTGCACCAGCTCAACAGACTGGTGGTATTGATGAACCATCTTGCGGTTCGTCTACAACTAGCTGCCATTTTAGTAGCAATTGTGGCCCAAATGGGATTTCTACTTTAGGAGAATTAAATTATGATATTTCTTTAAGCGCAAACGGAACACAGCTAGATGCTAATTTTTATTATACGCCTGAAACGGTTTATGATATGGTTTTTACTATAAATAGACCAACTGCACGAAATGGGTTTTCGCTTATGGCAGTAGATTTAAATGATAACTACGTAGGTTCGTTAAGTGTAGAATTGGGTTCTGAAGCAGTAATAAATTCTAGCAATTCTAATTATGTAGGCCACACAAATACTTTAGGTGTAAGTGAATGGTTTTTTAAATGGCAAGCACCAGCTGTGAATACTGGCAATGTAAAATTTTATGCTTCGGCAAATAAAGGAAGTAATGGAACTGGTTCTGTTGAAGGGGGGAATGTAACACCTTGTTCTGATACTATTATTCCAGTAGTTTTTGAAATTAAAGAATTTGAAGAACAAGATACTATTTTAGGAATAAATATGCTTTCTTTATTGAAAGACATGGCGGTGTTAAACAATCCAATTTTAAACAATCAAGTTGTTATAGAAACAATAGTTAAACAA
>CAWVRT010000025.1:0-36969 GCA_963932515.1 uncultured Chitinophagales bacterium | reverse complement strand
TTGACTAAAATATTTCCGCCTTGACAAACAGTATCTACGATAATAATATTTTGAATAGCATCTACTTGTAAAGTAATATTGTAATGAATACTATCACAACCACTTGCCATGTAAAAAGCCGTATCTAAATAGTTTCCAGCGGCAGTATAAGTTTCTCCATTGACTAAAATATTTCCGCCTTGACAAACAGTATCTACGATAATAATATTTTGAAAACTATCCACTATTACCTGTGTTGTTAAAATACTATCACAGCCGTTTATAGTGTTTAAAGTGTCTAAATAAGTTCCTGCTATTGAAACTATATTTCCACTAGGTAAAACATAATTAATCCCTTCACAAATAGAAACAACATTAAGTGGGTTGTTAAAACTTGAGTTTACCTTTAAGTTTATAATAACAACACTATCACAACCAATAAAACTAGTAAGAGTGTCTATTGTAATAGTATCGACTGCTGGAGTTATTAAAATACCGCTCGGTGTTAAATAGCTTCCCCCATCACAAATAGTATCATTAATTGAAGTTGAAATTAAAGGAGCTGTCAATTGGACAGACACTGAGTCTTGACATCCTGAAAAGTCGGTCAAAATCAAAGTATAATTTTCTGAAGTTAAGTTAATTGCCACTACGTCTGTAAAAACAACATTTATAGGCATCGTGTTTGTCCAAACAAAAGAATAAGGTATTACTCCTCCATCTGGTCTTATAGCAATAAAACCATCATCTATTCCCACACAAGTAGGGTGTTTTATAGAGTCTAAGGAAAATACAATTTGATTTGGCTCTTCTACTTGAGTGCTTATATTGAAGATGCAACCCATAAAATCAGTAATTAATAAATCATAATTTCCCGAACTTAAGTTTTCAATAGAATCTGTTAAACTAGAAGTATTACTATTTGTAACACCATTACTCCAGGTATAAGTGTATGGGGAGATTCCTCCTTGTATAGTAACAACGATTTTTCCATCAATTATACCAAAGCAGCTTGTCTCATAACTATTTACAAAACCCAATAAAGCACCGGGTCCAGGGGTTACATTAGCCGTTATAGAATCGGTACAACCTAAAACATTATCAGTAACTACTACACTGTAAAAATCTGGTTGAAGGCTGGTTATAGTTTGAGCATTATCACCATTTGACCAAGCATAAGAGTAGTTTCCGCTGGCTCCTAAAGAGGGTAAAACAATTACACTTGCCGTACCAAGAACACTGCAATTAGCACTTGTTGTAGTGGTGTCTAGTAATAAATCAACAACGCTAACGGTTGTAGAGTCAGAACTAGTACAAATCCCTGAGGAATCTATTAAAGTAACTAAATAAGTTGTACTGGTCAATGGTAAAGCAATTACTGTGGTAGAGTCTATTCTATCTAAACCTATAGGCGGAGACCAATTTACGGTTCCTTCGGTAGTTAAACCTGTTACAGTTAAAGCTGTACTAGTATTTTCTCCTAAACATAAGCTAACATCTCCTGGTAAACCAATTAAAGGGTTTTCTTCTACATAAATATCTATTGTAGCAGGAACTGATGCTCCACAACAATTTGTAACATAATTTAAAGAAACGGTATAAATACCAGGGGTATTGAAAACTGCGCCTAAAGAATTAAAAGTTGTTCCTGAATAAGTGTTGGGGATTGCTGCCCCTCCTAAATCCCATTCATATAAATAACCAATTCCACCATTTGTTGCAGTAAAGCCTAAAAAATCACCTGCACAAACCCTGTATTGTCCTTGAATAATTTGCGCATTCGTTGTAAAGTTTGGTATTATTTGATCATCTAATAAGATATTAGAAAAACCTGTATATAAATCTGTCCCAAAACTAATATCTTTTCTTCCAATAGTAGAATATAGGGTGTTTACATTACTCCCTATTAATGAACTAGGGAGACTATTTGCACCAAAAGTCCAGGATCCACTAGCAGAGGAAGAAAAATCAACAGCCGTATTTGTACAAGAAATATCTTGCATTCTTATACTTGACTGTCCTGCTAAATTAAAATTATCATCTTGAATTACTAATGCCGTTCCTGTTATAGTAACATTTGATGAAATCCCATTTACTCCATTTGTAACTCCTGTCCCACCATTCCCAAAAGGTCCCGCAGAAATAGTGGAATTAATAATATTTCCATTAGAACCATTTGTTACCGCATTTATTCCATAAGAAGAGCCACCATTTGTAGAAGGAAAACCCCAAAACTCATCATACCCATTACTAGGAGAACCACTTTGAATATTAGTTCTTATAAAATTATAATCTGAACAAGCTGTCAATTGAACACCATAAGTAGAAACTCCTTGATAAGTTTGAATAGAACTTTGACCAGCGAAACCTTCTGTTTCTATAGTAATATCTTGAAATCTAAATCCTATTTGATTACTTATATCTATCGCAACAATTTTAGGATCTGGGCCACTTTCATTTTGAATTCCAACACCATAAATTATAGAAGTTGAACCTGTCGTCATAGAAGTTGACATAGTAGCTGTTCTTAAAATTTTTGTTGCTCCTACAGTACTTACCTTTTCCCAATTTACAGCATCATCAAAACCCCCTTCTAGTGTTAAATAACTTGTAATACCTGTTATAGCTGTATCTGTTAAATAATTTCCGATAGCCATTTTAATAGTGGTTCCATTACAAGCTCCAATTTCTAAAGCAGAGCTTAAATCTATAGGGCTAGCTTTAGTTCCACTTCCACTAGGTAATGCAGTAGGTGTTACATAAAGCACATTACAAGAATTTCCAACAGGCTCGGCAATAGTAACTGTACTAATTGCTTGGGCTGTACAACCTGTAGTAACATCTGTCACAGTAACCGTGTAACTTGTAGAAGAGCTTGGGCTTACATCAATAGAAGAAGCTGTTGACCCTCCAGGACTCCATAAATAATCTACAGTATTCAAAGATTGAGCGATTAAGCTTGTTGTTTGACCTGAGCAAGTAAATAAATTAAACGGATTAATAAGCACTAAAGGGTTAGGCGCAAAAGCTACTTCAATATTATCTTCAGCCGTAATTTCTAAACCATCACATCTTGTATAAGTTGTTCGTGCGGTATAGGTAGTAGAAGGCGCTGTTGGGCAAATATTTATTGTATTTCCAGAGCCTATCACTAAACTGTTTTCTAACCATTCAATAGTAGAATAAATAGGGGAACCTGAGGGCTTAAATTCCCAAGCTTCTGGTGAATTTATAGACCAAGAACCTGTATTTCTAACTGGTGGCGTATAACCCACAGTTCCTGCAGGGTTTTGAATACCTATTACTGTATTACCATTATTCCATCCATTACAGGTCTCTTTTTTTTGCACAAAAACTTCTATAATATTTGTAGTTTCATAAAAAACCATCATATGAGTACTTCTTAAACTAGTACAATTGTAATGTGCCAATTCGTTAAAAACAACAATTAGTTTTCTACAAGGAGTATTACCTTGAATAAAATATTTAACATCACCTGCTACCGATGGATCAATATCATGATATGGTCCAAAAACGTCTCCCGCACCACTTAAAGCAGGAGACGGAATACTTGCCGAAAACAGATAAGGGTTATAACCTCCAGCACTAGCCGGCGCAAAAGTCACTCCACCATTAGAGCCTACTTTACAAGTTGTATAAGTTTGCCCGAAATAGCAAAATGGAAATGGTAAAGTTATAATAGGACTCCAAACATCATCTGTTCCCACTGAAACACTCGTCCCTCCTGGGGCGTTATATGCAATTGGTGGGGAATGGGGAATGGAATTTACATTGTAAGAAGTAGTTTCTCCTACATCAAAAACGCTTGCGCTAATATTTGTACAACTTTGTGTGCAGGGTAATATTTGGTCCTGACTGGTAAAAACCTGAGGGCATCCAGCACCTTGATTATAAGCTAATTGAAAAAAAGTAAGAGTAAGAAATAAAAGGATTTTTTTTTTCATAGTTACTGAGTTAATAGCTAATAAAGGTATTTAAAATTTTTAATAAAACAAAGATTACAGCGTATTTTAGTAAAACTTTTTCAAGAAGGGTTTAATAGATTTTTTAACGACTATAACCCGCTTATATATATACTTTTAGTATTTTTGCGAATTAACACAACCCACATTAGTTATGTTTGCATACATTGAAGGTAAAATAAGTCATAAAACACCAACTTATATTTGGATAGATATTAATGGCTTGGGTTATCATGTAAATATTAGTTTAATAACTTTTGAACAGATAAAAGATAAGTCTGAATGTAGGCTATTTATAAAACAAGTAGGCAAAATAGAAAATCAAAATTTAACGGGTTTTAATTTATATGGTTTCTATGAAGCGAAAGAAAAAGACCTATATGAAAGTTTGGTTTCTGTTTCTGGCGTTGGTTCAAACACTGCAATTACTATGCTTTCAACCTATAAAGTAGAAGATATTATAAATGCTATAGCCTCAGGGGACGTAGCTTTTGTGAAAAGCATTAAAGGCATAGGACCTAAATCTGCTCAAAGAATTATTTTAGAATTAAAAGATAAAGTTGTTCAAACTACACAATTTGAAGCAGAATCTGGCGTTTCTTACAATACAATAAAAGATGAAGCATTAATGGCATTAGTATCATTGGGGTTTAATAAAAATATAGCAATAAAAGCAATCAATAAAGCCATGGTAAACAATCCAAATACTGAAACAGTGGAACAGTTGATAAAAGACGGCTTAAAATTAATGCGTTAATGAATAGTAGTTTTCTAAAAAAAGTAATCATAATTTTCTTTGTGTTGGTCACTTATTCTATAACGTCAGCTCAGTCAGATAGCACTAATACAAATTATGCGATAGAAGAAAGAGAAGGAGATTTTTTAAATAATGAGTCTGAAAATCCCTTTGATTTAAAAGACCCTGATATAATTGAGAAACAGGTTGTATATGACCCAAATACAGATACTTATATTATTACAGAAAAAGTAAATGGTATAAATTTAAAAGCGCCAACTTACATGACTTTTGATGAGTATGTCAATTATACTACAAGTAGGGAAATGGATGATTATTGGAAGAAAAAAGCTGATTCTAAAAATCTAATAGAGAACAGTTCTACGATTATTCCACCAATAAATGTAAATAAACAGTTTTTTAATAAACTATTCGGTAGTAACACAATTAGTATTAGACCACAAGGAAATGTAGAAGTAACTTTGGGTGCGCAATTTCAAAATTATGATAATCCTAATATTCCAATAAGATCTAGAACACAAGGTGGATTGTTATTTGACATGGGAATAAATATGAGTGTTACCGGTAAAATTGGTGACAAATTACAACTCACCCTAAAATACAATAATCAAACAGGGTTTTCTTTCGATAATGAGTTTAAATTACAATATGCAGGAGAAGAAGATGATATTATTCAGTTGTTAGAAGCTGGAAATGTAAGTTTTCCACTTGAAACACAATTAATTACTGGAGCACAAAGCTTACAAGGATTTAAGTCAATTTTAAAATTTGGTCATCTTTCCATAACAAGCGTTTTTTCTGAACAACAATCTCAAAAACAAACAGTATTAGTTGAAGATGGGGCACAAACACAAACTTTTGAAATAAAAGGAGATCAGTATGAAGCGGATAAACACTTTTTCTTGGCACAGTATTTTGAAGAACAATACGATCAAGCCCTTTCAGAACTACCAAATATTTTATCCCAAATTACTATTGAAGAATTAGAGGTTTGGGTAACCAATAGAACCAATAAAACACAAGATATTAGAGATGTTGTTGCATTGATGGATTTAGGAGAAAACAATCCTTATTCAAACTTAGTAAACCCTTTAGTAGGGAATAGTTTACCCTCTAATTTATCTAATGATTTATACAATAAATTAATATCTAACCCTAGCACTAGATATGTTGACCAAGTAGTTACACAACTTCAAGGGACCAACTTTAACTTGAATGCTATTCAAGATTTTGAAAAAACCTATGCTAAACTCTTAACAAGCTCGGAATATACTTACAACACGCAGTTGGGGTATATTTCATTAAATTCTGCTTTACAACCTAACCAAGTTTTAGGGGTTGCTTTTAAATATACAAATAACGGGAAAGTATATCAAGTTGGAGAACTTTCTAGAAATGTTCCACCAGATTCTTTGTCTACAACAAAAGCCTTGTTTATAAAAATGCTTAGAAGTACATCACAAAGACCAAGTTTACCAATGTGGGATTTGATGATGAAGAACATCTATTCTTTAGGTGCTTTTCAAATTAGTCCAGAAGATTTCAGACTAGATATTTATTATAAAGACCCAGGGGGTGGACAAAAAAGATTTTTACCAGGCGATAGTAAGTTAGACAACAAACAAATAATTAGTGTTTTAAGTTTAGATAATTTAAATAATCAAGGAGATCCACAACCAGATGGATTGTTTGATTTTCAATCAGGCGTTACGATTAACCCACAGAACGGAAGGCTTATTTTTCCGGTTACAAAACCATTTGGAGAGTATTTACAAAAAGAATTAACAGATGCCGGTGCAAGTGCAGCCGCTCAAGATAAATATGTTTTTTCTGAATTGTACGATTCTACTTTGTTTTTAGCACAACAGTTGCCAGAAAAAAACAGATTTGTAATTAAAGGGAAATATAAAGGATCTTCAGGAAGCATTATTAAACTAAATGCTTTTCAGTTGCCAGAAGGGTCGGTTACGGTTTCTATGGGAGGTTTAAAACTGGTAGAAGGTACAGATTACACCGTTGATTATCAAGGAGGAAGAGTTACTATTATAAATGAAGCATTATTAAACTCAGGACAACAAATAAAAGTTGATTTTGAAAACCAAGCATTATTCGGGTTTCAAAAACGTTCGTTAATGGGCGCAAGGTTAAATTATAGCGTTTCAGATAAATTTCAAATTGGTGGAACGGTAATGAATATGTCTGAAAGACCTTTTTCGCAAAAAATAAATTTTGGAGACGACCCAATAAACAATACTATTTTAGGATTAGACTTTAAATATGGAGCAGATTTACCATTCCTTACGAAGATTTTAGATGTTTTACCAATTTACAACACCAAAGAAATGTCTAGTATTGCCATTCAAGGGGAAGTAGCTCATTTAATTCCTGGGCATAATTCATATATAGGTAAAGGAGAAGAAGCTACCGTTTATATTGATGACTTTGAAGGATCTAGTAGCTCTATAGATTTAAAAGGAGTTCCTCAAACATGGAGACTAGCTTCTACACCAAAAGGAGCAACAAATAGAAGTGGGAACATACTTTTTCCAGAAGCAGATTTAAATAAAGATTTGAGATATGGCTTAAATAGAGCCAAGCTTTCTTGGTATAATATTGATCCATCATTTTTCGACAACCCAAGTATTAGCCCTACGGCTGTTTATGATAATGATGAGGCTAAAGCTAATCATTACGTAAGAAAAATTTATAAAAACGAATTGTATCCAAACAATGAGGAAAAATTAGCGACACAGATTTACACATTTGATTTAGCTTATTATCCAGAAGAAAGAGGACCATATAATTTTGAAGATGAAACCCCTACAGCAGGGTTCTCAAGAGGATTAAATCCCGATGGAAGATTAATAGCTCCAGAAACAAGATGGGGAGGAATAATGAGAGGAATTGAAACTAATAACTTTGAGACTTCTAATGTAGAGTATATTGAATTTTGGATGTTAGATCCTTTTATTTATAATGACAATGCTTCTGGAGGGCAAATTCATTTTGATTTAGGAACTGTTTCTGAGGATATTTTGAAAGATTCTAGAATGCAATATGAGCATGGTTTAAGCGATAGTCAAGACTTGTTAGATTCTACAAAATGGGGATTAGTACCCAAAACACAACCAATTACGAATACTTTTAGTAATGATGCCAACCTTAGACCAGTTCAAGATGTAGGCTTTGATGGTTTAGATGATGAATCAGAAAGTATAAAGTTTTCTAGTTTTATTAATGACTTAGATATTGATGCTACAGCGAAAGCTAAAATTATTGCCGATCCTTCTCAAGATAATTTTAAGCATTATTTATCAGAAGAATATACTGGAATTTCTAATATTGTACAACGATACAAAAATTACAATAGTCCACAAGGGAATTCCCCTATTTTAAGTGGGAATACTTCTAATTCAGGGAGTAATTCTCCAGATATTGAAGATTTGAACAGAGATAATTCTTTAAACGAAAATGAAGCTTTCTATCAATACATAATTGATTTATATCCAGACATGGATGTAGACAACCACCCGTATTTAGTTTCTGTGCAAGAAAGACCTGGCTTTACTTTATATGACCAGCAAATTCCAGATTTTAAGTGGTACCAATTTAGAATTCCTGTACAAGAATTTCAAGCCAAAATAGGAAATATTCAAGATTTCAATTCTATACAATTCATGAGAATGTTTATGACAGGGTGGGAAGATTCAGTTGTTTTAAGGTTTGGAACACTAGACTTAATCAGAAACCAATGGAGAACCTATAATTTTGATTTGTCTGAAGCAGGAGATGCTATTCCTACAGATGAAGATGGGACTTTCTTTAATGTCTCTCAAGTAAATTTTGAAGAAAACAACACAAAAGACCCTGTAAATTATATTTTACCTTCAGGTATTCAAAGAGAGCAAGGAATTTCTGGAAATACTACAGACATTATTGCACAAAACGAACAATCTTTAAGTACTTCAGTTTGTGGTTTAAAAGATGGTGATTCAAGAGCTGTTTATAAAAGCTTAGATAAAGATTTTAGAAATTATAAAAGAGTAAAATTAGACATACATGCAAATAGGTTGGCCGGTGAAACAATGCCAGAAGATGGATCTATGACAGTATTTACTCGGTTTGGATTAGACTTTAAAGATAACTATTATGAGTATGAAGTACCTTTAACTTTTACACCAGACAGGAATGATTATGATAATATTAGTGAAGTAGATAAATTAGTAGTTTGGCCCGCAGCCAATAAAATTGATTTAAGTTTAGAAGATTTAGTAGCAGCAAAAAAGCAAAGAAATGCTTTGAACTGGCCAAACAATGTGCCGTATAAGTTTTTAACTGCCGACGGTAGATATATTACAATAAAAGGTATTCCTGACATTGGTTCTGTACAGGTAATGATGTTAGGGCTTAGAAACCCAAGTTCAAGTTCGCCTTTAAATCCAATTACGAATGATGACGGTTTAGGAAAATGTGCTGAAATATGGTTTAATGAATTGCGTCTTTCTGGTTTTGATGAAAAAGGTGGTTCTGCAGCTTTGGCAACAGTTTCTATAAAACTAGCTGATTTAGGAAACGTGAACTTTGCTACAAATATGCACGGGATTGGCTTTGGGCAAGTAGACATGAAACTAGATGAACGTTATCAAAACGATTATATTCAATATAGTCTTTCTGGAAACTTAAGTTTAGGTAAATTTTTTCCTAAAAAATGGGGTATTAGATTACCTTTCTTTGGAAGTATTTCTCAAGATTTTAGTACGCCAGAATATGATCCTTATCAATTAGATATAAAAGCTAAAGACATGTTTTCGACTATGTTTGGAGACACGCTTTCCAATTATAAAAAATCTGTAAAAACATTAAACACTCGTAGAGGTTTCAATTTTACCAATGTAAGAAAACTACCAGGGGAAAAGGCTAAATTAATTTTACCTTTTAGTCCTTCCAACTTTGCATTAACTTATTCTTATACAGAAGAAATTTTCTCAGATCCCTTTACACAAAGCGACTTAACAAGAAATCATATGGCAAGAATAGATTATAACTATTCTTTAAAGCCTAAATATTTTTACCCGTTTAAAAAAATGATAAAATCTAGATCTAAATGGTTTACGATTATCAAGGACATTAATATGAATTTTTTCCCAAGTACGATGGCGGTAAACACGCAAATGAATCGTCAGTTTGGAGAGTTGCAATTAAGACAGCTTCAAGGAGAAGATTTTACACTACCAAGCACTTTTAACAAGTATTTCACTTGGGATAGAAGCTATTCTTTAAGATATAACCCTTTCAAGTCTTTAAGTATTAATTATGGCGCTACTAACAACGCTAGAATTGATGAAGCGAATGGTGTAATAGATACTGATGAAGAAAAAGCGGAAATTTGGAATAACATTAAAAATGGTGGAAGAAACACAAATTTCTCTCAAAATTTTAGCGCTAGTTACACTTTACCGTTAAACAAAATTCCTTTGTTAAGCTTTACTTCTACGAAATTAAATTATGCTTCTACATACAATTGGTTAGCTTCTCCGCTAAGAAGAAATGAGGCCGATGAGTTGGTAGAAAATTCTTTAGGAAACTTAATGACCAATACACAAGAACTGAGATTCAATACAAGTTTTAGTATGAATAAACTGTATGGAATGGTTCCTTATCTTAAAAAGTTTAATGGCAGACCAACTAATGGAGATAAAGCGTCTAAACAAAAGAAAAGAGCTTCTATTAAAAAATCTAAAGAAAAAATCCAAAAAGAAATTGGTAAGCTTAAAGAAAAAATCCAAAAAGAAAAAGATAAGCTTAAAAAAATTAAAGCAAACAAGGAGACTAAACTATCTGTTAGAAAAAAACAAAAAGCTTCTAGCAAAAAAAGAATTAAGAATTATAAAAAACAGATTAAAAGAAGAAAAGCAAATAGAGCTAAAAAACAAGGACCTGCTACTTTAATAGAAAAAATTCTTATAGAACCATTATTAATGGTTAAAAAGATTTCTTTAAATTATTCTGAAAATAGATCTACCACATTACCAGGTTATACACCAAAAACCAGATTCTTTGGGATTGACGATAAACAAAGACAAGCACCAGGATGGGATTTTGTATTTGGAAATCAACCAGGGTTTAAACTGTTTGATGGTTATGATGGCGACAAAAGAGATGCTTGGTTAGATAATGCGGCACAACAAAATTGGATTTCTAGCGACACATTATTAAATCAAAAATTTAATCAAACATTCTCGAAATCTTTAAGAATAAATGCAACATTAGAACCTTTTAGTGGTTTAAAAATTGATTTAAATATGGATCAAAATTATACCATAAACCATTCACAGTTTTTTAAGAAAACAACTGCAGGTAGCGATTGGGAGCATTTATTACCTGCTGACATGGGGTCTTATACTATATCTACAGTTACTTTAAAAACAATGTTTAGATCTTATGATGAGCAATGGCTGAACGAAACTTATAAAGCTTTTGAAGCCAATAGGCCAATTGTTTCTAGAAGATTGCAAGAATTAGATCCTACAAGTATTGGAAATTACATTAACCCTAGTGATACACTTTCACCAGAAAACCCAAACTATGCTGCAGGTTACGGTCCAACTTCTCAAGATGTTTTAATTCCATCATTTATAGCAGCCTATAAAGGAACAGATGCGGCCAATGTAAGCTTAAATCCGTTTGCGACTATCCCATTACCTAACTGGAAAATATCTTATAATGGGATCACTAAAATGAAATGGGCTAAAAAGATTTTCTCTAGTTTTACGATTAGAAGTGGGTATAAATCGGTAATACAGGTAAATAGTTTTCAAACAAACTTTGACAATACAGAATTTACCGGTGGTGTAAATGTTGCTCCTAGAGATTCATTGAATGGTAATAACTATGCACAATATAATATACCAACGATTATGATTTCAGAGCAATTGAGTCCTTTAATTGGGATAGATATGACCTTTAAAAACGGTGTGACAGCAAGGTTCGATTATAAGAAAACACGATCAATGTCAATGAATTTTACAGATTATCAAATGATAGAGAATAATTCAGAAACATATACTGCTGGTATTGCTTATAGAATAAAAGGGTTACAGTTACCTTTTAAGATGAAAAAGAAAAAAATCATTTTACATAATGAATTAAACCTCCGATTTGATTTTTCATTGAGAGATAATGTAATTGTGAATCATAGATTAGATCAGGGTATTTCTGTTCCTTCTAGTGGTTCTAAAACAATAACTATTGCTCCTTCTATTGATTATGTAATCAATAAGCAATTTAATATTAGAATCTTTTATGATTATAATAAAACAATTCCTAAAACGGCAGCATCTTTCCCCTCTTCAAACACAAGAGCTGGAATTACTTTACGATTTAGTTTAGCTGAATTTTAAAAAAAAGACCTAGATAAAATAATTGTCTAGGTCTTTTTTATGTAAACAATAATATCTTTGTTTTAAACTTATCACCTTGAAAAAAGATTACACATTAAAACTTTCGGGATTAGAAGCCTTAGTAGTTTATAAAGGTTCTAACTTTATAAACGTAGGAGAACGAACTAATGTTACTGGGTCTAAAAAGTTTTTACGTTTAATAAAAGACGAACAATACGATGAAGCCCTAACTGTCGCACTAGACCAAGTAAATGGTGGCGCACAGGTATTAGATGTCAATATGGACGAAGGGATGTTGGACGGAGTCTCTGCTATGACTACTTTTTTGAATTTAATAGCGTCAGAACCAGACATCTGTAAAATACCTATTATGATAGATTCTTCTAAATGGGAAATTGTAGAAGCAGGTTTGCAGTGCGTACAAGGGAAATGTATTGTAAACTCTATTAGTTTAAAAGAAGGCGAAGTAATATTTATAGAACAAGCCAAAAAAGTTAAGAAATATGGAGCTGCTACAATTGTAATGGCTTTTGATGAAAAAGGACAAGCAGACACTTTACAGAGAAGAAAAGATATTTGCAAACGTTCGTATGATATCCTAGTAGACAAAGTTGGTTTTCCTGCTGGAGACATCATTTTTGACCCAAATATTTTTCCGGTAGCTACCGGTATAGAGATACACAACAATTATGCTGTAGACTTTTTTGAAGCTACCAAGTGGATAAAAGAAAATTTACCAGGTGCAAAAATTAGTGGCGGTGTAAGTAATGTTTCTTTCTCTTTTAGAGGGAATAATACGGTGCGAGAAGCTATGCATACCGTGTTTTTGTATTATGCTATTCAAAACGGAATGGATATGGGAATTGTAAACCCAGCCATGCTAGAAGTTTATGATGATATTCCTAAAAAATTATTGGAAAGAGTTGAAGATGTTATTTTAAATAGAAGAGCGGATGCAACAGAAAGATTGTTGGAAGTTGCTGAAGAATACTTAGGAAGAACAAAAGCTAAAAGTGTTGATTTAGAATGGAGAAAACAATCAGTAGATAAAAGATTAGAACATGCATTAGTAAGAGGAATTACAGAATTTATTATTACAGATACAGAAGAAGCTAGGTTGAAGTATGGTAGCCCCTTGTTGGTTATAGAAGAACCATTAATGGCAGGAATGAATAGAGTAGGTGATTTGTTTGGTGCAGGAAAAATGTTTTTACCACAAGTAGTAAAATCTGCTAGAGTCATGAAGCAATCCGTTGCTTATTTAACGCCCTATTTAGAAGAAGAAAAAGGAAATACAAATTCTAGAGGGAAGATATTAATGGCAACCGTAAAAGGTGATGTGCATGATATTGGAAAAAATATTGTTGGTGTTGTATTAGCTTGTAACTCTTATGACATTATAGACATTGGCGTAATGGTACCACCAGAAAAAATTATAGAAGCAGCCAAAACACACAAAGTAGATATTGTAGGGCTTAGCGGCTTAATTACGCCCTCTTTAGATGAAATGGTGACGATGGCAAAAGAAATGGAAAAAGCTGGCTTAGAAGTTCCATTATTAATCGGTGGAGCAACTACTTCAAAAATACATACGGCCGTAAAAATTGATGAACATTACCGAAAAGGACAAACAGTTTATGTTTTAGATGCTTCCCGTTCTGTTCCAGTTGTAGAAAAATTATTGGGAAAAAATAAAAAAGATTATGCTGCTGAAATAAAAGAAGATTATGAAGTTTTAAGAATAGATTATGCTAATAAAAAAGAGAAAATAAAGTACACTACTTTAGAAAAAGCAAGAGAAAATAAGTTAAAAGTAGATTTTTCAAAAATAGATAAACCAAATTTTATAGGTACTAAAGTATTTGAAAATTATGATTTAGAAGGGTTGGTAGAGTTTATAGATTGGAGTCCATTCTTTAACACTTGGGAAATGAAAGGAACTTTTCCTAAAATATTAACAAGTGTTAAATATGGAGAAGTAGCAACTAGTTTATACAATGATGCGCAAGAAATGTTAGCGAAGATTGTAAAGGGGAAATGGCTGCAAGCAAAAGCAGTTATGGGAATTTTTCCTGCAAATAGATTTGGTGATGATGATATAGAAGTCAATCATGAAAATCAAAAAACCATACTACACCATTTAAGACAACAAGGAGAAAAGAATAGAAAATTAAAAAATAACTGCTTATCAGATTTAATAGCGCCAAAATCGGTAGGACAAGATTATATAGGTGCATTTACCGTAACTGCAGGTATTGGTATTGAAAAATACATTAAAGCCTTTGAAGAAAAGCATGATGACTATAGTAGTATTATGATAAAAGCTTTGGCAGATAGGTTAGCAGAAGCTTTTGCCGAAAAACTTCACTATGATGTTCGAAAAGAATATTGGGGATATGCCGCAAATGAAGACTTGAGTTTAGAAGATTTAATAAGAGAAAAATATAGTGGAATTAGACCTGCTCCAGGGTATGCTGCCTGTCCAGAACATACTGAAAAAGGTATTTTATTTGACTTGTTGCAAGTAGAAAAAAAGATTGGTATTTCTTTAACAGAATCTTATGCTATTTACCCAGCAGCTTCTGTAAGTGGTTGGTATTTTGCGCATCCAGATTCAAAATATTTTGGTGTAGGGAAAATTTCTGAAGATCAGTTAGTTGAATATGCTAAAAGAAAAGCTGTTTCTCCAAAAGAAATGGAAAAATGGTTGGCTGTTAATATTAATTATAAGAATTAAGGAAAGTGGAACATATTACTTACTAGCCTTCAACTCAACAGCCAAAGCAATTCCTTTTCCCAATCGTTTAAGAGTCGTTTCTTTACCAACTAAAGCCATCACATCAAAAATAGATGGTCCTTGCATAGAACCTGTTACAGAAATTCTTAAAACAGGTAAAACTTGCCCAAAACCTAATTCAAATTCTTCCATGAAAGCTTTTACTAAATTTTCAATATTTTCAGCAGAGAAGTCTTCTAATTTAGCCAGATTTTCCACTAAAGCATCGATTTTTTCTTTATGCTCAGGGTTCCATTTTTTCTTTAACATTTTTTCGTCATAATCTTTAATGTTTTCAAAAAAATAGTAACCCATTTCTGGAAAGTCTTTCAAGAAAATTACTCTTTCTTTGATTAAATTACAAACACCTTTTAAATAAGTGTCTTCCGCTTTATAACCTGCTGCTTCGAATATTTCTTTACTTAAAATAACTAACTCATCATCTGTTTGGTTCTTTATATATTGTTGATTAAACCACTTAGTTTTATCAAAATTAAAACTTGCTCCTGATTTATTTACTTTCTCTAGACTAAATACTTCTTCTAATTCTTGTAGGCTAAATATTTCTTGCTCCGTTCCTGGGCTCCAACCCAAAAATGCTAGCATATTTATAAAGCCATCAGCCAAGAAGCCTTGTTCTCTAAAGCCCATAAAAGTATCTTGTGACGCTTCATCAAACCAATCTATTGGAAATACTGGAAAACCTAATTTATCTCCATCTCTTTTAGATAATTTTCCTTTACCACTAGGCTTTAAGATTAATGGTAAATGTGCAAAAATTGGCATTTCCCAAGCAAAAGATTCATACAGTTTTACATGTAAAGGAGTAGAGGGCAACCATTCTTCCCCTCTAATAACATGTGTTATTTCCATTAAATGGTCATCTACAATATTTGCTAAATGATAAGTCGGCATGCCGTCAGATTTAAATAATACTTTATCGTCCAAGTCATTGGTTTGAAAAGAAACGCTTCCTCTAATTTCATCAGAAAAAGTTACCGTTTCATTTTTTGGCATTTTGTATCTTATTACATAATCTGCACCACTATCCAATTTTTCTTGAACAGCTTCTTTAGAAAGTGTTAAAGAATTATTTAGAGCTTCCCTTGTTGTGCTATCATACTTTACATTGGTATTTTCTTCTCTCCAGGCAGTTAATTCTTTAGAAGTATCAAACGCATAATAAGCAGCTCCTTTTAGAATTAAGTCATCTACATATTGTTTATACAAATATTTTCTTTCAGACTGACGGTAAGGGCCAAAATCACCACCAACACCTTGCCCTTCATTTGGAGAAATTCCAGACCAAGCCAGTGCTTCCAATATATATTCTTCTGCACCTTTTACGTATCTTCCTTGGTCAGTATCTTCTATTCTTAAGATAAAATCACCATTGTTTTTTTTAGCAAACAAATAGCAATATAATGCTGTACGCACACCACCAATATGTAAAGGTCCGGTTGGACTAGGGGCAAATCTTGTTCTAATTTTTTTCATTTATTATAAATATTTTCTAAAAAAGCAATTTTTTAAATTTTAAAATCGTTAAGTTTAATCCAACAAAGGTACGCATGTTTTATTTCAACAAAACCTAGAACCCCAAAAAATGAAAATTGTCAAAACACCAACCATTGCTAAAAAAGCCTTTCATAGACTTACTTGGGACAAAAATGAAAATGAAAAAGCTATTTATCTAACTTTTGATGATGGACCAACGCCTAAGATAACTATTTGGATTTTAAAACTATTGTCTAAGTTTGATGCTAAGGCAACTTTTTTCTGTTTAGGAAAAAATGTGGTTCTTTATCCTAAACTGCTAGAGTTTATCATTTGTGAAGGGCATTCAATTGGAAACCATACTTTTAATCACTTAAATGCTTGGAAAACAAAAAAAGATAAGTATTTGAATGATATAGAAATGTCTGAAAAAGTATTTCATTCTAAATTTTTTCGACCGCCTTATGGCAAATTGAAACCCGGTATTCGTACAAGAATATTAGCAAACTATGAAATAATTATGTGGGATGTGATGAGTTATGATTTTGATCAAAACTTATCAGGAGAAAACTGTTACCAAAATGTAATTAATAATGCCAATGAAGGTTCAATCATTGTTTTTCATGATAGCTTAAAAGCAGAAACAAACATGAAAGAAAGCTTAGTTAAAGTACTGGAGTATTTTGCTAAAAAAGGATTTATTTTTAAAGCGTTGTAATTATCTTCCCCTATTTACTTGTATTAAGAACATATTAGCACCAGAATTTGGATTGAATAAAAAAATGAGTTGCTAGCAGAAAGCTATAGCAACAATACGAATATTTAAACCATAAATTCCAAAATTTTCATATCTAGGTTTTAATAAAAAATATTAACGAGCTGCAATATAGCCAACAGTAAAAGGAAAAGAGGTAATAAGCTATTCAAATTATTAGCTAAAAAATCAAATTTAGTTAATAAAGCTTTCCCTAACTTTATATAAATAAAATACATGAAAAAAGCACCTAAAGTGGCCCCCGCACTATAAATAAAAATAGAAAGAATATCGGTTTTTATGATACCATTATGTAAAAAATAGACTCCCTGTGCTATCCAAAAAGGATATTTTAAAAGATTAAATAAAGACAAAAACATTCCTTTTATAAAACTAGTTTTTGTATAACTTTCCTCTTCTAGTTCTTGTTTTAAATTGTTTGGTTTGGAAAAAAATAAGTTAAACGCGAAAACAATTAAAATGATAATTGTTGCCCATTTTATTTCTACATGCCCATTAAAAAACTTAACAAAAAGAGAAGAAAATCGCAAAGTGGCTACCGTCTGAAAAAGTTCTACAAAAGCTACTCCTAATGCAAATAAAAAAGCATCCTTAAAACCTTTTTTATGTTGAACGCTAACTATTTTTAAAGTAATCATGCCTGGAATAAGCATTCCAACAAAATTTAGCGATAAGGCTATAATAAAGGCTATAATATATTCCATATAAAGTTTGCAAGGTACAAATAAATGCATGAATGCTTTGGGGGTAATAAAATACTTAAGAGATGGTTTTCTAAATGTTATTCTAGTTCTATTAAAACCTGCCCTTTTTCTACTGCCTCCCCTTCAGAAACCTTAATGGCTTTTATTCTGCCTTCTCCAGTTGCTTTCAAAACGTTTTCCATTTTCATAGCTTCCAAAATTAATAGAGCATCTCCTTTTGCTATAGTGTCTCCCATTTTTGCATGCATTTTAAATACTAAACCAGGCATTGGCGCTTTAACATCTTTCAGTTTAAGAACTGTCAGGTTACTCATTCCTAATTTATCCAACAAAAGGTCAAACTTATCTTTTAAATCAACAGTATATTCGTTTCCATTTAAAGAGATTGTCATCTTTTTAGCCGCTTCGTCTTTTTCTAATAAAACCGCTTTATAAGTCTTATGGTTCTTAATGATGTGAAATGTTCCATCACTATTATCCAACAAATCCCAATCAATAGAGGTATTGTTGATTTTATTGTTTTCAATTTGATACTTCTTGTCTGCAATTTTTATTTGAACCATAATGTTTTTTTAAGACTGCTAAATTAAAAAACTATATTCACTTAATTACACTTTATACTTAATTTTGCTACCTTTAAACCTTCAAAAAGTTCATTATGAAAAATAATTTTATACTGTTTCTAGTGTTTGTAAGTCTTTTAAGTGCTTGTAAAATAAGTCAAAAGACAACAAATAAAAATGTTAAAATGCTTGACGCTATTGAAGTTTTAGGCAAAAAAACTCCTTACAGAGGATCTTTTTTACAATCTTTTGATTTAATACACACTAAATTAAATGTTTCTTTTTCTTGGGAAGATCAATATTTGTTTGGTGAGGCTATTTTAGATTTAAAACCTTATTTCTACCCTCAAAATGTATTGACTTTAGATGCAAAAGGAATGGATATAGAAGAAGTCAGTTTGGTAAATGCTGATGGCTCTAAAAAAGAGTTAAAATATACTTATGATAGTAAGTTGGTGAATATTTCTTTAGATAAAACGTATAATAAATCTGAAAACTTAGCGGTGTATATTAAATATATAGCTAAGCCGAATGAATTAGAAAACTCAGAATCTGTAAGTGCTATTTCAGATGCAAAAGGTTTGTTTTTTATTAACCCTTTAAACGAAACAAAAAATAAACCACAACAAATTTGGACACAAGGAGAGCCAGAATCTAATTCAGCTTGGTTTCCAACAATTGACCACCCGAATGAAAGATGTACACAAGAAATTACTATTACGGTAAACAATAAATATATCGCAATGTCTAACGGGTATATTGCAGACAATATTGACAACGGAGATGGAACCTATACAATTACTTGGAAACAAGATAAACCACATGCGCCATATTTGTTTATGATGGCTATTGGTGAATTTGCAGAAGTAAAAGATTCTTGGAGAGGAATGAGTGTGAATTATTATGTTGAGGAAGAATATAAAGCGGTAGCAAAAAAGATTTTTGGTAAAACACCTAGAATGTTAGAATTTTATTCAAACATATTAGGCGTAGAGTATCAGTGGGATAAATACTGGCAAGTGATTGTTAGAGATTACGTAAGCGGTGCTATGGAAAATACTAGTGCAGTAATTTTTGGAGATTTCGTACAAAGAGACGAAAGAGAGTTGTTAGATGAAAATCATGAAGATATTGTAGCTCATGAACTATTTCATCATTGGTTTGGTGATTTAGTAACTTGCGAATCTTGGGCAAACTTACCATTAAACGAATCTTTCGCTACTTATGGAGAGGTTCTTTGGGATGAACATGAGTTTGGAGTAGATGCTAAATACTTGAAAGTAAAAAAAGATATGGATAGTTATTTCAGAGAAGCAAAATCTGGAAAACAAGTAAATATGATTCGGTACTATTATGATGAGCCAAGAGACATGTTTGACAGCCACAGTTATGCAAAAGGAGGTGTGATTTTAAACATGCTTAGAGAGGTTGTAGGAGATGATGCATTCTTTGCTTCTTTACAAAATTATTTATTGACTAATAAATTTCAATCGGTAGAGATTCACAACTTAAGATTAGCCTTTGAAAAAACGACTGGGCAAGATTTAAACTGGTTTTTTAACCAATGGTTTTTAAGTGCAGGGCATCCTATTATTGATGTAAACTATACTTATACAGATAGTTCTGTAATTGTTAATTTGAAGCAAACGCCTAGTAAAGAAGAATATTTGGTGTATACATTACCTATGGCTATAGATATTACGGAAGCTTCTACTACTAGAAGAGAAAATATTATTTTAAATAAAAGAGAACAATCTTTTGAATTTAAAACAAACGTAAAACCTCAGTTAGTAAATGTCGATGCCGACAAATTTTTATTAGCAGAATTTAAAGATGCTAAAACAGCAGAAAATTACATTGAACAATTCAATCATGCAAAAAACCTGATAGATAAACTGCAAGCTTTAGCGTATTTTGCCGATTTAGACAGTCAATCTTTAGCAGTAAAAACTATTTTAAGCAAGAGTCTTTCGGATGAGTTTTGGTATGTGCAAAAAAAGGCACTATCATTAATAGATAGTAAAGATTTAAAAGAGGAGACACTTGCTAAAGTTATAGAATTAACTGAAACAGCAGAAAAAACAAGTGTTCAATCTGAAGCATATTATTTGTTAGCAGAACTTGAAGATAAAAGTCATGAAAGTGTTTTTGAAAAAGGAATTCAATCTCAATCATATAGAGTTAATGCTGCGGCATTAGATGCTATGCTTTCAGTAAATAAAACCCGTGCATTAGCACTTGCTGGCTCGTGGGAAAATATAGATAATTATGACATTATAGATGCAGTAGGGGCTACTTATAGCTCACACGGAGATATTTCTAATAAAAAATATTTCGAAACCCTAATTACAAATTCTGATGATTCATATGCTAAATATTATTCTATTTATCACTATTCTAAATTCTTAGGAAGAATGGATAATAAAACCGTTTTAGAAGGGGTAAGTTATATTGAGAACTGGGGGAAAACAGATACTGATAGTTATTCTAAAAAAGTTTCTCAATCTGCATTAAAAAGAATTTCAAAGAAATATACTATTAAAGTTGATAGCTATAAAAGTGAAATAAAAAATACGTCTGGCTTAACAAGAAGTCAAAAACTATCTATGGAAAACGAGTATGCTAATTTATTGTTGGTTTTAGATAGAATTAATGAAGCTAACTCTTCTCTGAATAAAAAGTAAATTTTTATTCAAGCACAAAAGTTCTTTTTTTATAGGATTTTCCGTCTAGTTTTATAACATAGTAATACAAGCCAGCACTTAGTTGTTTTTCTTTACTGTCTAAAGTATAAATATGCTTTCCAAAGGCTAAGGATTTTTCTTTTATTATAGTAATTAATTCTCTTCCTAAGTAATCATAGACTTGTAGGCTTACATTCATTTCCTTATGTAGTTTAAATGAAAAGTATACACTTCCAGCACTTGGATTTGGAAAACTATTAAATTCTATTTCAAAAGGGATTTGCTCCGCAATTTCTAAATAAACAGTATCATATTGAATGATAGTATCTCCATTTATAAATATAGTGTCTATAATGTAAATTGTATCGGGTGCAATTGTTATTGTATCTGTAATAACTATTGTGTCGGTTAAATTAAAAGTGTCTAATGGGGTTACTGAAAAATCTAACAAGGAAGTATCAATAATAGCTGTATGGACACTTAATGAACTTGCATTCAATTCCGCCCAAATAGGTCTTATTACGCCTTTTTCTACGGCAATATTGGTGTAATCTCCAAAGAAAATGCCAGAATTTGGTGTAAATGGTGCGTCACTTATGAGCTCTTCTTTAAAAGTCTCGCCACCGTCTAAACTATAAGCCAAATATATATCTGTTTGGTTATCTGTATAATTTCTTCGGTCATAATATACAAAATACAAATAGCCAGTGCTTTGATCTATATCCATCCAAGTAAAAAACTGGTGTTTTTGAGAATTGTCTTGATTTACTCTAATAGGGCTTGTCCATGTATCTCCCGCATCTTCAGATTTAGAGAGCCAAACATCCGTATTATTCACGCCATTGCTTTGATCGGACCAGTTAATATAAATATTTCCATGATTTGCGCCGCCGCTTAAGTCGCATTTAGTAATTGGTAAACCGTTGGCTCTACTAATTCCTGGGATAGCATAATCCCAACCGTAAGGAATACCATCTACAAAAACATCCTGCGCCAACCAAGTGTCTCCTTGATCTAAAGATTTATTAAATACCAAGCCGTCTGGACCTGCCCAAGCAACAAAAATTTCTCCGTTTGGACCAACGGCAGGGACTGCGCCTTCCGTTGTTTCGTCTTCGTCTATACAATCACCTTCTGTTTCGTTAATTCTTAGTGGGCTACTCCAGGTGGTTCCAGTATCCAAAGATTTTGAAAATAAAATTCTACTTTTACATGAAGGAGAATTAGAGCCATAAGTATCAAATTCAGTCCAGGTCATGTAAAGGGTATTATTCGTTTTATCGACAACAACCCATTGCTTATCTTGATCCTTAGCGCCATTTAAGCCTGCAAAACTTCCATTATTCCATGTTTGCCCTGCATCTGTAGATTTTTGACAAACAATTCTATCTATCCATCCTGCACCACCAGTATTTGAAAGATGAAAAAAGTAAAAATGACCCATCGTATCAGCAATAATTACTGGATCGCCCCAAACACCATAAGTAGAAGATAAAGTATGTTCTGTCCAGTTATAACCCCCGTCATAACTTAAATAGTAATTTCTGATATTACTAGCAGCAATCATTGTGTCGGTATTTAAAGGACTAATAAAAATAGACGGCTCATTTGGACTATTAGCGGTGCTTATTAAAACGTTTGTATGTTGTGCGCTTAAATTTAAGCTCAACCCAAATAAAAGAATAGTAGTAAAAAGTGTGGTCATTTGCATTTTAGAAAGTTTCAATTGTTGGACCAATATACAAATTATTTTTATAAATAAGTACTATTGAAGTAGCACTTAACAAGGCAGAAGTGTCTTTAAATATAATTAGAGATGCTTTTAAACGTTCAAAGCCTTGTATTTTCTTTTAAAAGACTAGAAGGTAATTGTAATTCTTTTTAAGGAGAATGTTTTTATGTAAAAGAAGTTTTTTAGTGATTTACACCAAATGAATTCCATCTTCTTCAATACGAATAATTCTATCTTTATATAAAGCACCAATTGCTTTTTTAAAAGTTTTTTTACTCATAGAAAAGTATTTTCTTATAGCTTCTGGATCACTTTTATCGTTAAATGTTAAATGTCCATTATTAATTTTTAACTCATCAACAATTACTTTTAAGTTTCCTCTTACATTGGCGTAACCTTGTTTTTGAAGAGAAACATCAATTTTTCCATCTTCTCGAATTTTTTTGATGTAGCCAATCATTTTTTCCCCATAACGAATTTTCTTAAATACGTCATCATAATACATTAGCCCTTCTACTTCTCCGTTGATAACTACATTGTAACCCAAGTCAGATTCGTTAGCAATAATTAAATCTACTTCTTCCCAAACTCTAAAATCTGGATTTTCATCATTTGTAAAATCGCTATATTTACTTGAAGCAGCTAAACGTTTAGACTCTTCATCATAATACATTATTACAATGTAAGGTCTTCCTTTTACCATTGGAGTTTTCTGCTCAGCAAAGGGTACAAATAAATCTTTTGCAATTCCCCAATCCATAAAAGCACCATATTCATTGACTTCCTTAACCTTTAAAACAGAAATTTCATCTAAAACAATATTTGGGGTTAAAGTAGTGGCAATTGGTCTATCTTCAGAGTCAAAATAACAATAAACTTCAATTTCATCACCAATACTTAATCCTGCAGGAATATATTTTACCGGTAAAAGAATCTCTTCTCCGTCTTGATCTTCTAAATAATATCCTTGAGGGGTATTTTTTGTTGCTCTTAAAGTATTGTATTTTCCTATTTCCATAACTAATTCCTTGTGTAATGAGAATGCAAAGTTAGCTATAAAAAAGTACTTTAGGTTTTATAAGAGAAGATTTACTTCTTAAGTTAAGTTATACAATATTTTACGGCGGTTTCTTTTTAAGAAATCACGAAATTTTAAAACTGAAAGCGTCTGTATAATTTTACTAAAGACTAACCTAGTAATTTAATTTTTGCTTCCCAAACAGCTAACTTTCCTTTTGCTTCAGAAACTTTTGACTCCACAATTTCTTTTAGTTTTTGTGCGCCTTTAGATGGCCCAAAAAACGATAAATTATTTTCGTACTGATTAATTTCGTCTTTCAATTTATCCATTTTTTCTTTTACAAAACGTTGTTCATTTTGTAATAAGACTTCTCCGTTTTCTACCGTTTTAAATGCTCTTATTTTTGCTTCAAATAGGATAGTTTCTTTACTATCTTCTGATAACTTTAAAGTTTTAGAAGCGGTATTTATTGCTTGGGTAAATTTTGTATTAGCACTATTAACCGTTTTCTTTGGCACATATCCAACTGCCCACCAAGCTGCAATTTTTTCTTTTAACTCTTCAACAGTTTTTACTGTTTCAATTTCAGCACTTAATACTTTTTTTTGTTTTAAGTTATCCTCTTGTCTGTCGTCTAGTGTGGCGAAATATTCTTTTTTATTGTCAAAAAATGAATTACAAGCGCCTCTAAATTTATTCCAAAGTTTATGGTCTTTTTGTGGTCTTAAAGCCCCTGTTTTTTTCCAGTCTTCTTGTAGTTTTAAAAACTTTTGAGTAGTATCTTTCCACTCTTTTGAATCTTTTAAAGCTTCAGCTCTTTTTATTAAAGCGGTTTTCTTTTCTTCAAAAACATCTCTAGTTTCATTTAGTTTCCCGTAAAGAACTTTTGTGTGGTCAAAAAATTCGTTCGAAATATCTCTAAAAGTATTCCACAATTCATCATCTTTACTTTTCTTAGAAAAACCTGTTTTTTTCCATTCTTGTTGTAACTCTTTCAACTTATTAGACAGCTCGCTCCATTGTTTTGGATTAGTACTTTCTTTAAGTGCTTCAAATTGAACTTTTGCTTCCTCTATTAGCCTTTCTTTCTTTTCTATAGACTCTTTTTGCTTTTCTCTAATCTTTAAGTAATGCTCTCGAATTTTAGAATAAATAGCATTTACACTGTTCCAATAATCGTCTTTTACTTTTTCCCACTCTTCTTGAAAAGTTGGTCCAATTTCGTCCCATTCCTTTTGGTAGGCTTTAATGTAATGTTCTAATTGTATAATAGAATCATTTGAGATTAAATCTTGAATTTTAGAAATTAGCGCCTTTTTTTGCGAACTATTTTTTTCAAAACTATAGTTTTGAAGACTCTTATGAATATTTACATTATAAAAGAATTTATCAATTAAATGACTGTATTCTGTTTGTAATGTTTGGAATCTAGCTTTATTTACTTCCCCTATTTTTTTCCAATCTTCTTGTAATGTTTTAAAACGAGCAAACATTTCGCCAAAGTTATTAAACTCTTCATCTGTCAAAGTTTTTAAGTCTTCAACTACTTTTGTTTTTGCAGTAAAATTAGTTTCTTCTTGTTTTGCTAAAGCTTGTTTATATTCTTTCTTTTTCTCTTGGAATTGATTGTAAAGTTCTTTAAACCTATGTGTGGACTCATCTGCTTGAAACTTAAAATCTTTTTCTTTGGGTGGTTCAGGCTCTTCCTCCTTATTTTCAGCTACAACATCTTCTTCTAAAAAAGCGGCTAATTGCATTTTGAACTCTATTCTGTGTGCTGCATCATATTGAGTTTTAATACTAGATACTTTTTCTAAAAGGATTGTAAAATCACCCTTCAGTAGTTCATTAAACTGTTCGTTTATTTCTTCTCTAGACATTATTGTATTTTCTTCCATCGTTTCAAAATTTGCTTAAAAATTGGCAGGTTTTGGCTTTGTTAGCTACAAAAATATTGATTTTTTAATTCTTTTTAGAAAAATGAGTTTTAAAACAGTATCGCTCTCATTCTTACTATATAAATAAGATAATGGGAACACTTCAATTTTTTACCCAAAACTCATACTCTTCACTAATTTCTCAGGTAGCTTCGGTAGGTTTCTTCTTTCTATCATAAAAGAAGTCAAAGCAGCTATTTCTTTAAAAATATAGTGCTTATTCAATGCTTTTTGTAAATATTCTTTACCAGTACTTCCACCAGTTCCCATTCTGCCACCAATCATTCTATGTACCATATTTATGTGTCTAAAACGCCATAAAGACATCACTTCATCAATATCTAACAAAGATTGTAAAACTTGAAATGGCGCGTGTAATATTGGATAATCTCTATATAACATAATAAATAAAGCATTTCTACTTGCTTTCGCACTCAAACGGTTTTCGCCAGACTCTATGTCTCTAAAACAGACAGAAACTAAATATTTTAAGTTGTCTTTTTCGGGTTCCGCTAAACTATTGTCGTAAGCACATAAATAATCTTGCCAGAAGTCATGTACACCTTCTTCTACTGTTCCTTTATGTTCTCTAGTATATTTATCCCAAAATTCATCCTTAAAAAATGGTACTCTTTCTAACCAGTCATTAATCAAATCTAAGAATTTGGGTTGTTTTTCCATATCTTCTATAATTTTCTTGTCAGAATCTTTCAATGCGGAAGTATAATAGTTTTTCCCAAATCGATCTTCCATTCTTAAACCTAAAAGTCCTTCTAATTGTTTAAACTGGATACTCTGAAACCCTGATGCTGGTCTTAAAGCATCTCTATAATCTAAGAAATCTAAAGGGGTAAGGGTTTCAATGATATCTATTTGTTTTACCAATGAAGTTAAAATAGTTGTTACTCTACTTAGTCTGTGTACAGCTCGTGCTAAATCTGGCTCACTATCGTTTATGCTATTTTTTTGAAAGAATTCCATTACAGAACCTACTTCATATAAAATTTGCTTAAACCACAACTCATAAGACTGATGAATAATAATAAAAAGCATTTCGTCATGTGCTTCTTCTCCTTTTTTACCCGTTTCTGTTTCTTGGGCGTTTAAGATTTTATCTAGTTGTAAATATTCGCTATAATATATGCCTTTGTAATCATCATCTTTCATAAAAAGTGGGTTTATTTGATCAGTTTATTGATTTCACAAAGTTAATAATTTTTTTACAGATAATTTTTCCTTTTATTTGTATTCGTATGAGCCAAAATAAACCAAAAGCAACTTTTATTATTCACGGAAATAAAAGAAATCTTCCAAAACTTCAAAATGAGATTTTGAGTGTCTTAAGTAATGTGGTAGATGTAGAAATAAAATATACACCAAAAGAAGGAGCCAAAGAAGTTGCCAAAGAAGCCGCTCAACAAGAAAAAGATGTTATTATAGTTTGTGGTGGTGATGGAAGTATAAATGAAGCCATAAACGGGTACTTAGAATCAACTGCACAAAAAGATATTCTTTTTGGGGTATTACCAATTGGTACAGGGAATGATTTTGTAAAAACACTAAAAACAGCTAATACAGTAAGTGAACTAAAGAAATTGATTAGTAAAAACAGTTTTACAGCAGTAGATGTTTTTACCATGACCTTTAATAATAAGCAACAACAAAAAGCTAGTCGTTTTTATGTAAATATTGCAGACATTGGGATTGGGGGCTTTGTAGCAGAGCAATTAGAAGACAGCTCTAAGGTTTTTGGTCCAAATTTTACTTATATTTTAGCTATTGCTAAATCTTTTATATCTTACAAAAAGCAAAAAATTAAATTTACTAGTAAAGAATTTAATTGGGAAGGGCCTGTTATGAGTCTTTGCATGGCAAATGGTCAGTTTTTTGGAGGTGGCTTAGGCATTGCACCCAATGCGTCTTTAACAGACGGCAAGTTAAAACTAGCCATACTAGGAGATGTTAGTATTTGGGATTACATAAAGAACTTGAATAATGTAAAAAAGAGTCTACACGTAAAACATTCAGAAGTGTTCTATAAAGAAGCTGTTGCTTGTAAAATAGAAGCATTAGAAAATGAATGCCCTATTGATATGGATGGAGAATTTATTGGGTATACGCCAGTAGAAGTAAAGCTTTACGAAAGAAAAGTAAGATTTTTATCTTATTAAAAATGGCTTAATACAACTCAAATTTTAGTAATCTACATTCAATTTTACCATTATAAAGTTTTATTCTTTCAGTAGGCTTTAAGCCAATTTTTTTGTAAGCTTCCACATTTCCAGAAAGTATATAAGCGGTCCAGCCTTTATAGTGGTTTTTAAGATGGTCGCCCATTTCCTTATAAAACTTGTTGATATTAGCACTTTTTATACGCATATCGTAAGGAGGGTTCATAATTAGAACACCTTCTTTTTCTTTTGGTTTGTATTTGAAGAAATCTCCTTCTTCTAAATGGAATAATGGCTTGTAACCTGCGCGTACAAAATTTTCATTTGCTTCGCTGACCATTGTGCCATCAATTTCAATACCTTTTATATTTGGGTATTCATTTTGTTTTAGCGTTTTAGCTTCATCCAAAACTTTATACCAAAGTTTGTTGTCATAATCTGGTTGAAACATAAAAGCATAGTTCTTTCTCAATAAAGAAGGAGCTGTATTTGTCGCTTTCATTAATGCTTCAATTACGAAAGTTCCCGAACCACACATAGCATCTACAAAAGGCATTTTTTTATCCCAATTACTCATTTCTATAATCCCTGCTGCTAGTACTTCATTCAATGGTGCGTCATTGGTTTGGGTACGATATCTTCTTTTAAACAGCGGTTCACCCGTTAAATCTATTGAAACTTGTACTTGGTCTTCCCAAATATTTAGTATGAAAGTAAAATTTGGTTTACGTGTATCTATATTTGGTCTTTTTCCTACCTCCTCTCTCCAAAAATCACAAATTGCATCTTTCATTCTAAGACCTGCAAATTGAGAATGGGTAAATATCGTAGAAAAAACAACGGCATCAATTTTAAAAGTATCTTCAATGTCCATGATCATTGACCAATCTACTTCTAGTAATCTTTTGTAGAGTTCGTCTGTGTCTTGCGCTGTAAAAGCATATACAGGTTCAATTATTCTAAGTGCAACACTAGACCAAAGATGAATCTTGTATAAAGTTTCTTTATCTGCTTTAAAACCAACTGCTCTACTCATTTTAGTTACCTCTTCAGCACCTAAATCTTGCAATTCTTTTACTAAAACATCCTCTAAACCGAATTGGGTTTTTGCTATATACTCTTTCATGGATAAATTAATTAGACCGTAAAGATAAAGGCTTTTAATATAAACACCTTCAAAAAAGGTTGGCATTTATATTATTGATTTTGTAATTTAAAGTATTAGTGGCTGGCAGAACAGGAATCGTCTACGCAAGTACCTGTTAAACATTTGATGTTAAAAATAGACCGATAACCCAATAAACCACCAACAATATAATAAAACATATCGCCAGAAACAGAGCCTTTGTAAGGCATGTATATTGCAAAAAGCAATCTAGCTACTCGAAACCAATTTCAGTTTTTTAAAATCAAACCTTTCATACTTATTAAACTTGTTCGCCCATCCAAGCCATCATTCCACCAGCTAAATTGGTAACTTTAGAAAAACCAATATTTTCCATAGCCTCCCCAGCGGTCATACTTCTACCACCACTTTTACAAATTATGTAGTAATCTTTATTCTTCTCTAATTTTTCTATTTCTACTATAAAACTTGGAGAAAAAATATCAATATGTAATGAGTCTTTAATATGACCTTCGTTATACTCTTCAAAAGTTCTAACATCTACTAGTACTGCATTTTCATTTTTTAATTCTACCCAGGCGTTTACGTTTATATTGTTCATGTTTAATTGTTTTTGTTTTTAATTAATATTTGCTTATAAGAAGCTTATAAGTAAGGTGGGGAAATCCAATTTTAAACGGAAGCAGCACGTATATATTAGTGAATAGTTAAGGTATTAAACATCGCTTCAAACTGCCGCATATATTTTTTCTTATTTTTTTCTGCTGGACCATAAACCATCCCCGCCAAATAAATAACTCTGTTGTTTTGGTTGTCAATATGGTATTGATTTATAAATGGACCGCCACCAACATAATCATTTTCCATAACCCAAAGGCCTGCATTTTCAAACGTTATGAGGTTGTTTTTGCTTGTTTTAACAATGTCGAATCCTAAAGTAGTGTCTGCTACTACAAAAGAGCCTTCTTTATCTCCATCTAAATGATGGCCTAATTTATTAAAGGTTTCAATACCTAAATTATTAATAGGAACTTCCGCATTGTAATTGTAAATATCTATCATTAAGAACAAAGTACTTTTGTCTTCATCTTTTCTTAACAATACAAAATTATTTTCATTTTTAGCAATTACATAACCAATGGGCACATCAAAAGATAAGTTGTGAAATTCATTAAATTGCTTATTTAATGTGTTGTTTTTGCCATCTATATAGGCAATTTTTTTATAAAAAGATAAGTTGTTCTCGTCAAAATAAGTATTAAAATCTATTTTCTTCTGCTCTAAAAATGTTAAAATATCATCCTCAGTTTCTACAACGATAATCATTACATTTTGATTTCTAGCCCAAAGGTTTTTTTTATATAAAACGGTAGCACTATTTTCTTTTATTTGCGTTCGATCTTCTACTGTTAAAAATTGATTTACAAAACTAGATTGAGCACTATTTTGGTCTTTTATTAATATAAAAACTGGATTGATAAACCTTTTAAGTAGCGTATTTAATTTACTATACTTAACAGTAGACACTAAAAACCTAGCTTGCGATTGAGGTAAAATTTTATAAGGTTCTATTATTGTTTTTTTAATATTTTTTGTTAATTCTTCAGAATACACATTGTCATCTATTACAAACAATACTTCATCTGCACTACCTATAGGGGCAGGCAAAAGAGCGTTAGCGTTATTTGCTTTGTCACCACAAGCGCTTAGTAGAAAAAAAACAATAGAAAGCACAAGAAAATTTTTCATTGGGATAGTTTTTTAGAAATCGAATTAATATTATAATGAGTTCTAAAGGTAAAAAATTGTATTTATAAATGTCTTTTGACAAAACTTTTACAAATAAGCATAATACAACAAGAAAATAAAAAGGTTAATCTTCTTCTTTAGGAGTAACTTTTTCAGGAGCTTCAGCTTTCATTCCTTCATCCAATTCATCTTTAATGTTGGCTTTTGCACTGTTGAATTCTCTAATTCCCTTACCTAAACCTTTCATTAATTCTGGAATTTTTTTACCACCAAATAAAAGTAAAATAATAACTGCAATAACAATTAATTCGCCACCACCAGGCATTCCTAATAAAAATATAGTATTCATAACTTAAGTGTTTAGATTGTAAAATTACATAAAAAAAATTATAACAAGAATATTTTTTAATTATACCTTGCTCCGGTATCGTTTTAGTTACAAGCAATTTTATCAACTCTTCTACCGTGTCTTCCTCCTTCAAAATCTGTATTAATGTAAGCATCAACTATTTCTTTAGCCAAGGCAATTGAAATAAACCTTGCTGGCAAACTTAAAATATTGGCATCATTGTGTTGTTTTGCTAAGCTTGCAATTTCTGGCTCCCAAGCTATTGCAGCTCTTACTCCTTGATGTTTATTTGCTGCCATACTTACACCATTTGCGCTCCCACAAATTAATATACCAAAATCTACTTCTTTGTTTTCAACAGCTTCTGCAGTTGGGTGAGCAAAGTCTGGATAGTCAACAGAATCGATACTAAAACATCCTTTATCGACTATTTCAAATCCTTTTTTTTTAAGGTAAGAAATCATTATTTCTTTTAATTCGAAACCTGCATGGTCTCCGCCTATTGCTATTTTTTTCATAATTTATTGTTTATGGAGTTTTTTGATTTTGTTCATACTTACTACGCCAGCAACTTTTATACTTACTTCATACAACAACCATAAAGGAATGGCTACTATTATCATTGTTCCAACATCTGCAGGCGTAATAATCGCTGCAAGAATCAGGATAGCAACTGAAGCGTGTTTTCTATGTTCTTTCATCATAGTGTCATCTACTATTCCTGCTTTTGCTAATAAATAGGTAGCAACAGGTAGTTCAAACATAACACCACTCATTAAAACGAACATGGTAACAAAACCTATGTAATTACTTAAGCTAAAGGTATTTTGAATTTCAGCACTCACACTATAGGTTGATAAGAAATTGATTCCAAAAGGCACTAAAACAAAATACCCAAACAAAACACCAATAAAAAACAAGAATGCACTTGAAATAATTATTCCTCTGGAAGCCTTCGCTTCTGTAGCGCGTAACCCTGGTTTTATAAATTTCCAAAGTTCCCAAATAAGATATGGAAAAGCAAAAATAAAACCTAAAGCAATTGAAGTAGTTATATGCGTCATGAACTGACCGGCCAATTCTAAATTTACAACCTTATAATTTATAGTATCAATACAAATCATTTCCATATTTATTTTCTCCCCTAGAGAACATAGAAACTTGAATGTTGGAAAGTCAGGCTTTGTAGGTCCGAATAGAACTTTTTCAAAAACGAAATTTTTATTTAAAAACGCAATTATTCCAAAAAAACCTATAGAGATAATAGAACGAAAGAGTGTCCATCTTAAGTCTTCGAGATGGTCAATAAAAGACATGTCACCAGTTTTGTTTTGCATTGTTTTGCAAAGAAACGATAATTTTTTATTTAGGTCAAGCTTAGGCTGTAATTTTACATTATTTAGCCTGTAATAAATCCATTAGGCTCTCTAAATCTGGAGAAAGGATAATTTCCGTTCTACGATTTTTTGCTTTTCCTTCTTTAGTAGAATTGTCGGTTAAAGGAATATTATCGGAACGTCCTGAAGCAACAATTTTTTCTTTAGGAACATGATTGTTTTCTAAAATACGAACAACAGACGTTGCTCTTTTTACACTTAAATCCCAATTGTCTAGTAAAGTACCGTTTCCTTTAAACGGATCTGAATCAGTGTGCCCTTCCACAACAATATCTACATTTTTTTGCTTTGCTAAAACTTCCGCTAATTTAATAATAGCAGTAGTTCCGTTTTGGTCTAAATCAAAACTTCCTGACTTGAAAAGTAAATTTTCTGAAAGAGAAACATAGATTTTTCCAGCTTTTTCAGAAACGGTTAAATCTTCTGATGTAAATTCTTTCAACGCTTTGGTTATATTGTTTTTTAAGCTGCTCATAGCATTATTTTGAGCATTTATTTTAGACTCTAACTCCTCAATTTTTATCGACTTTTCCTTCAAATTTGATTGCAGCGAGTTTAAGTCAGTTTCTTTTTTTGCCAGTTCAGTCTTTATGCTTTTCACCTCCCCCTCTCTTTTTTCTAAATCATTTTGAATACTTGTTAATACGGCTTCTTTATTGGATAATAACCTTTCTTTTTCAGCTAGGTCTTGTGTTAAATTTTCTTCTTTTTCACTTGAACTTAACATATGTTTTTCATATGCTTTGTTTGTTTTTTGTCGCAGTTGTTTTTCCTCATCAGCTAATTGACTTAAACTTTTTGTCGCTTTTTCTAAATTAGAAACATTTCTTTTTAGCGTTTTATTTTCGTTAGTGCTGTTGTTTAGTTGTTCTTTAGTTTCATCAAGAAGGTCTTCTGTAGATTTTAAGGTCTCTTCACAGTCATCTTTTTCATCCAGATATTTGTTTGTTAAAGCTGTTTGCTCATCAAACTTTTTAGTAGGAACACAAGAAGTGGTTATAATTGCAGACAATAAAGTTATAAAAATAATATTTTTCATTTGTATATGTTTAGTCTACAAAAATACACCTAGTAAATAGGACTGTGGTAAAAGTTTTTAACCAAATAATATTTTTTATAGGTAATTGACTTCTTTTCTGAACAATTGTATAAAATAATATTTCAGAAGTATTTTATCTATTGTCTTTGTTTTGAAAACAAAAAGTCTATCTTTATTCTCAGGTACATAACTCCCTAATTACTATAAATCAAGCATTAAATGGAGTGATAGACAGATAGGGGATATTTAGAGGATGTGTAATATATAAAGATGAATAAACCTTTTAAAAGTATGAAGTTTAGCGTATTATTAGTGTTAGGGTTTTTAGGGATATTAAGCAATGCGACTACCCAAAATACTAGAAGTTCGATAAGTTTTACAGAAGCACCTTTTTTTCATGGTGTAGCTTCTGGAGACCCTTTACCAGAGCAAGTAATGATTTGGACAAGGGTAAGTCCTTTCTCTGGAAGCACTACAGAATTAGAGGTAAATTGGCAAATTGCCACAGATACCGCTTTTCAAAACATTGTAAACTTTGGTTCTATAAAAACAACAGATTCGTCAGATTTTACTGTTAAAATTGATGTTTGTGGGCTTCAGCCAAATACTTATTACTACTATGTTTTTAGAGCTTTAGGAAAAAACTCTATTATTGGAAGAACAAAAACAGCTCCTATTGGAAACAATACAAGTGCCAGATATGCAGTTGCTTCTTGTTCAAACTATGAGCATGGGTTCTTTAATGCATATGAAAGCATGGCAAACAGAAATGATTTAGATGCAGTAATCCATTTAGGAGATTATTATTATGAATACGAATCTGGAGGGTTTAGTTCTTCTGTAGTTATAGATGATTGGGAAAGAACGGTTTTACCAACACATGAAGCAATAAATCTAGAAGATTATAGAGCTAGGCATTCTCATTACAAACTAGACAATCAGTTACAGATGGTACATCAGTTATATCCTTTTATAACCACTTGGGATGACCATGAAACAGCGAACGATTCATATAAAGATGGTGCGGAAAACCATGATTTGGTAACAGAAGGGCCTTGGCTCAACAGAAAAATAAGCTCGGCTCAAGCCTATGAAGAGTGGATGCCTATTAGAACAGACACGGCCGACAATAGTAAAATTTGGAGGAAATTACGCTACGGAAATCTTTTAGATTTAATCATTATAGATTCTAGACTTTGGGGCAGAGATGAGCAAAATATGAGTCAATCCGACAATCCAAACCATAAATTACTGGGAGAGGATCAGTTTACTTGGTTGGAAACGCAATTAGCAGACACTACAACTCAATGGAAAATTATCTGTAACCAAATGATGATGGCTCCTTTAGAGATTTTGGGATTAGCCGTAAATGCAGACCAGTGGGACGGGTATAACAATGAAAGAGAAAGGTTAATAAATTATTTAGCGGCAAACAACATTAAAAATACAGTTGTTTTAACAGGAGACATTCATACTTCCTGGGTAAATAATATACCTACTTCTAGTGGGAATGTAGCTACAGAATTTGTGGTAACCAGTGTTACTTCTCCAGGTTTAGATGTTATAGAAACAGCTTTAGGTCAATTGCCGCAATGGTTATTAAACTCATTAGGGGGAAGTGTTCCCGGTGTCATAAAATTTATGAATAGCCACATTGAATATGTAAATATAGAAGATCATGGGTATATGGTTTTCACTGTAGATGAAACAAAAGCACAAGGAGATTATATTAATGTAGAAAGAGAAGACACCATTTTTTCAGACGAATTTTCTGCGTCTTGGTACACAGCCAATAATAACAGTGTTATGCAGGAAGCAAATTCTCATTTATCTATTAATACAGGAGCTATAAAACCACCTTTATCGCCAAGGCAAAATATTTCTTTTGCTTTATTAGAAGATACGGTTTTTGTTAGCATGAATGAAAATTCTGTGTTAAATAATTGCCTAGTTGATGTAAGTAACCTTTGCCCCAATGTAAATACCGCTATTATACAAAATGCAACTTCTGGAAATGTAATTATAAATGAATTTTGTTACGAATTTCAAACGATTACAAATTATTACGGCAATCAAAATTTTAGTGTCGAAATTTGCTCAAACACAATACCTGTTCAATGTGATACAGTAGTAGTAATTGTAGAAATTATTGGAATAAATGATATCCAAACCTATAATTACACTTTTTCTAATGATAGTATTTTAGAAGATTGCATACAGTTTAATGATTTAACAACAACTATAGATAGTATTTCAACAATAGGCGGTTTAAGCGGGAATTTTATAATAGATACTAATAATTGCTTTACTTTTCAAGCAGATAGTACTTTCTGTGGGTTAGACGAAATTACAATAATTGCTTGCGATAATAATGGTATTTGTGATACTGTAATTCTTAATTTTGAAATTAATGGGAAAGTTAGTATACAAACAGTAAACTTGTATGGAGAAGATGGTGATTTATTGAGTAACTGCCTAGCTTATGATGAATTGCAAGGAAATATAGTTACTACTACTTTTGTTGCCAATGCTTCAAATGGAGGAGCACTTATTTATAATGATACTTGCTTAAGTTATCAATCTGATTTACTTTTTGATGGAATTGACACAATTATTTTGGTCGCCTGTGACGATTACGTGCCAGCAAAATGTGACACGATTGTTTATTACATTCATATTACACATCCAATAGATACTACTATAGTAGATACAATTATTGAACCTAACCCTATTCAAGAATTAGAAAACAATGAATTTGCAATTTTAGGAATTTTCCCAAATCCTTTTGATGTTGAAATAGTTATTCAATACTATCAATTTTCTGGAGAAAATATTTCTTTGAAATTATACGATTTGTCTGGAAAGCTATTATTTAAAGAAAATTTAAACGATAATATGGTAGGTTTAAAATATACCCGATTAAAAACAGCCTTACTACCAAAAGCTAACTATATTCTAGAAATTAATAACGGAAAATTTTCTTATATCAAAAAGATGATAAAATAGAATGGGCCTTAAGTTACTAAAGTTAAAAAGGGCTTTTAAGTCGCTATTTAGTGAAAAAATAAATAAAAAATTTGTTTGTAAATACCATTTAGATATATATCTTTGCAGTCTTTTAATAAAAAGAAATTCAAAAGAATTAATTTTTATTGGTCCTATAGCTCAGTTGGTTAGAGCACCTGACTCATAATCAGGTGGTCCAAGGTTCGAGTCCTTGTGGGACCACAAAGCCCCTTTATGGGGCTTTTTTATTGTGCTTACACATCAGTCAAAGTTAATAATATTTTACTTAACAGGCAGTAAATAGACAGTTAATTATTTAGAGTT
>CAWVRT010000024.1:0-39776 GCA_963932515.1 uncultured Chitinophagales bacterium | reverse complement strand
TAGAGTTGGCCATATGGGTGCTACAAACAAGCAAGATATGATTGCTGTTTTAAGTGCTATAGAATATGCCTTAAACAAACTAAACTATCCATTTGAATTGGGTGTAAGTATTAAAAAATTCCAAGAATTGATTTTTTAATTTTAACCGAAGAATTATTTACTTTTTAGTCAACCTATCTACTAGCCTACTTAAGATTTCTCTAGACTCAGCACTCCACCATTGAGCTATTAGATCTTGCTTTAGTGTGGCATTAAAAACTTCAAAGTGTGCTAATAAAGCAGCACGCATCACTAATTTACTTTTACTCCAAGTATTTGTACTAAACTTTGAATAAAACTTAATTTTTTCAATACTTGTTTCTAATACTTTTTCCTGAGCAACTACTTCATCTACCAATCCTGAATTTAAAGCTTCTTGATTTGTACACAACTTACCTTCTAATATGAATTTTGCGGCTTTACCTCTTCCAATCCAATAAGCATACGTTTCAAATACATACTGAGGCATAATTATTCCTACTGGAATTTCATTTAACCCAATACGGTACTTCCCTTCTGCCATCACTCTATAGTCTGCACACATTGCTAAAACACAACCACCAGCCGGTGAATGACCGTTAACAGCAGCTACCATTGGTTTGGAAAAAGATATTAATCTTTTCATTGCTTCAAACAATACATTAAATAGCCTTTCGATTTGTACTTTATCGTAAGAATATAATTCAATTACATCTAAACCGGCAGAAAAGAAATTTCCTTTACCCGTTAATACAACGCCTTTAACTTCTCCATCTTTTTCAAGCATATTAAATGTATCTATCAACTCTTGAAACATTTCTATGTTTATGGGATTAGAAGAGCCTCTATCTAGTTGGACAACTGCGTAATTTTCTTGCTTGCTAAGTGTTAAGGTGTTCATATTTTATATAATTATTTACAAAATTATTCTTTAAACTAATAATTTCATTTTAATAACAGCGTTTGTTTATCTAACAGGAATTTTATATTTACACAATATAGAAAGCACCTAATAAAAAAGTCTAAAACATTGAAACATCTTAGACTTTTTATTCTATTGAGTATCTTTTAAAACGCTCTATTAATAATTAATTGAGCGACTTCAAAAATTTGTTTTTTAGCTATTGGGTTACAATCTTCTATTTGGTTTAAATAAACGATTGCGTCATCAAAATATTTTTTAGATAAATCTCTACAATATTCCATAGCACCTGTGTCTATATACAATTGACTAACTGCTTTAATTTTCCCTTCATCATTATCTGAAGTGGCAATCCAGTTATTTAATGATGCTTTTTGCTCCGTAGTTGCTTTTTGTAAAGCAGAAATTAATAACAAAGTTTTTTTATTGTTTAAAATATCTCCTCCAATTTTTTTACCAACTTTTACATCACCAAAAGTATCTAAATAGTCATCTTGAATTTGAAATGATAATCCAATATTTCTACCAAACTCATAAATTTTAGATTGGTAATCTGCATTGGCATCTGCCAATATTGCTCCGATTTGCATAGCACAAGCAATTAATACAGAAGTTTTTAATTCTATCATTTTAAGATATTCTTCTTGACGAACATCATTTCTATCCTCAAAATCTACGTCATATTGTTGTCCTTCATACAATTCAATAGAAGTTCTAATCATCAAATCATACATGTTTTTGTTTACGCCATTCTCATCTTCTGAAGCTAGTTTTAAAGCTAAAACCATCATTAAATCTCCTGATAAAATCCCAGAATTTAAACCAAACTTTTTGAAAACAGATAATCTTCCTCTTCTCAATTCAGAATTATCCATAATATCATCATGCAACAAAGTAAAGTTATGAAAAAGCTCTATGCCATAAGCAGGTAAAAAAGCCTTTTCCAAATCGCCACCAAATAACTTACAAGCCAATAAAACTAATTGTGGTCTAATTCTTTTTCCACCAGACTCCATTGTGTAAGCTAAAGGCTCGTACAATTTCTTAGGTTCTTTATTGAAAAATTTATTAGAATATCCTGTAAATTTTGATTCTATAAGACTTGCAAATTCATTCATTTTACAAAACTACATATTTTTTAAAACTTCAATTAAATAGTCCACTTCTTTTTTTGTATTCAAATGAGAAAAAGAAAAACGAATTGTCTGTCTATCTTCTGGGTGATTAATAGCCTGTAATACATACGAAGCTTTCTGAGCGCCAGAAGCACAAGCACTTCCACCAGAGCAAGCAACACCGCTTAAATCTAAATTAAATAGAAACATATCTGAAGTAAATCTTGGAGGGAAAGAAGTACTAAGTACTGTATATAGACAGCTTTCAGGATCGCCATTAAATTGTATTCCTTCAATTTCAGCTAGTAATCTTTTTTGAAGATAATTTTTAATTTCTATAATATGATTCTTTCTAGATTCCATGTTTTTGTGCGCTAATTCAAAAGCTTTTCCCATGGCTACTATACTGATTAAATTTTCTGTTCCAGACCTATAAGACCGTTCTTGTCCACCACCGTTAATAAAAGCTTCTAATCTAGAATCGCTACGCATATAAACAAAAGCCACCCCTTTCGGACCATGAAATTTATGTGCAGAACCTGCTAAATAATTAATATTTAAACATTTAACATCTAGTGGAAAATGTGCCATAGTTTGTACACTATCTGAATGAAACATAGCGGCATTTTTTTTACAAATTTCACCCACTTGTTTCAAATCGACCATGGTACCAATTTCATTATTAGCATGCATTATAGAAACTAATTTATTGCCATCTAACTGAGACAATAGTTCATCTAATTCAAGCAGATTTACATTTCCTTTTTCATTTACAGAAACAATATGAAGTTTGATTCCTTGGTTTTCGGCAATTGCTTCTGCTGTATTTAAGATGCAGTTATGCTCGAATTCCGAAATTATTAAATGTTGAATGTCATATTTTTTAACAGCCATATTCAAGACCATATTATTACTTTCTGTACCACAAGAAGTAAAAACAATATCTAAGGGAGAGGCGTTTAAATATTTGGCAATTATTTTTCTAGACCTTTCTATTGCAGCTTTAGCTTTTCTACCAAAACTATGGATAGAAGAAGGGTTTCCAAAAACATTTTTAGAAGTTTCATACATTAGGTCAATGACCTCTTGATCTAATGGCGTAGTGGCAGCATTGTCGAAATATATTTTCATTGCTTATTTAAATTTAAAACAAAGGTAATAAACAAAATAATAATATTTCAGGCATTTTAGTTCAAAATGAATACTTATAAACGTTCTATCAACCAAAATAACTTTTATAATGACATGAAAAACAAAAAGCTTACCTTTGCCGTCATATGCACGAAAAAATAATAATCTTAGATTTTGGATCACAGTATACACAGTTAATCGCTCGTAGAGTTAGAGAGCTAAATATTTATTGTGAAATATTACCATATAACAAAGTTCCTGAACTTACGGAAGACGTAAAGGCAGTTATTTTATCTGGTAGCCCTTTTTCTGTTTTACAGAAAGAAGCTTTACAAATAGACATAGCTAAAATTATTGAGCAAAAACCTGTATTAGCTGTTTGTTACGGTGCGCAATACTTAGCTAAAACAATGGGCGGTCTTGTTGCCAAAAGCGACAAAAGAGAATATGGAAGAGCGAATATTCATATAAAAAATGAAAGCCATATTTTCTTTAAAGATATACCACAAGGTAGCCAAGTTTGGATGTCTCATGCTGATACAATTTTAGAATTATCTGATAAATTTGAAATCCTTGCAGATACTGAAAATATTAACGTAGCCGCATATAAAGGAAAAGATGGTGCTTTTAACAATCCAGTTTATGCTTTGCAATATCATCCTGAAGTAACTCATTCAGCAGATGGTTTACAAATGATGAGAAATTTCTTGATTGAAATTTGTAAGTGTAAAGGTGATTGGACGCCAGAATCTTTTATTGAAGAAACGGTAGATTCTTTAAAGAAAAAATTAGGAGATGACAATGTAATTTTAGGTCTTTCTGGTGGTGTAGATTCTTCTGTAGCTGCAGCTTTGTTGCATAAAGCAATTGGTAAAAACTTGTATTGCATTTTTGTAGACAATGGTTTGTTAAGAAAAAACGAATTTGAAGAAGTTTTAGAAGCATACAAAGGACTTGGTCTGAACGTAAAAGGTGTTGATGCTAAAGATTTATTTATTGACGCTTTAAAAGGAGAAAGTGATCCTGAAGGGAAAAGAAAAATAATAGGTAAATTTTTTATAGATGTTTTTCAAGCAGAAGCTAGAAAAGTTGGTAATGCAAAATGGTTAGCACAAGGAACTATTTATCCTGATGTAATTGAATCTGTTTCTGTTCACGGTCCTTCTGTTACGATTAAATCTCATCATAATGTTGGTGGCTTACCAGAAAAATTAGGCTTAAGTATTGTAGAACCTTTAAGGTCATTATTTAAAGATGAAGTAAGGGTTATTGGTAGAGCTATTGGTGTTCCTCCTCACATCGTAAATCGTCATCCTTTTCCTGGTCCAGGTTTAGGTATTAGAATAATGGGAGATATTACTTGGGATAAAATTAGAATTTTACAAGAAGCAGATTATATATACATAGAAGGATTAAAGAAACATAATCTATATGATGAAATATGGCAAGCAGGAACTATCTTATTGGATCAAAGAAGTGTTGGTGTAATGGGAGACGAAAGAACTTATGAAAAGGTTGTTGCTTTACGTGCTGTTCATTCAAAAGATGGTATGACTGCTGATTGGGTACATATTCCTTATGAGTTTTTATCAAAAATTTCAAATGAAATCATCAATAATGTAAAAGGTGTAAATAGAGTTGTCTATGACATTAGCTCTAAACCACCTGCTACGATAGAATGGGAATAGTATTTGTTTATTAATTTCTATTCAATAAATAATTTCACCTATGAATAATACTTTTAAAAAATTATTAGTACTACTTATTATTTCAAGTTTTTCTTCTTGTAAAGTAAAACAAAAAATTAGGGATGTTGTTATATTTAATGATAACACACCTGTAGTTATTGAAACAATAAGAGAAACCACGATAAAGGAAAATAAAACCATTTTTGATACTATCTTTAAAGGTGCACCTACAAGTTTTACTGGAGAATTTTTACTGAAATTTAAAGATGAATATACGATTGCTATTATTTTACCACTTTTTTCAGATTCATTAAATATTAATTGGATAAACCATGTTAATACTGATTTAAAAGATTTTAATATTCCAGAAGAGACACTCTTATCTCTTTCTTTTTTAGAGGGGATGATAAAATCTTTGGAAAAAAATGCGACTGATTCAAAATTGAATATAAAAGTTTATGACAATGAGGCTTCATTATTTCACACAGACAACATTCTTGCCAAATTAGCTTTTGAAAATATAGATTTTATTGTTGGCCCTATTCTTTCAAAGAATATTCGTAAAGTTTCTGCTTTTGCCAAAAAGCAGAAGATTATTATGATTTCACCTTTTTCCCCTTCTATAAGTTCTAGCAATGACTATGAAAACTATATTATGCCAAACCCTGGTTTGGATGTTCATTTGAGTACTATTTCTAATTTTATAAAAGATAGTTTATCTAAAAGCCATATAAAAGTCTTATTTCCAAATACTGCCAAAGGAAATAAATATGCTTTTAGTTTGGAAGAAATATTAAAAAGCATTAATGATTCTATTCTAAAAGAGGAAGACAAATTAACTTATGCATTAGTAGAAGTAGAAGCAAAAACAAATGATCGGTCTAAATTTAAAATGCAAATGTATTTAGATGATGCTGTAAATAATGTCGTTATTGTTTTACCCGCAAAATCTGGCTTTATTCATGCGATACTTACCAAACTAAATGAACAACGAAAAGACTTTGACATCACCGTTTTTGGAATGCCAAACTGGAGAGATTCTAGAACATTAAGATTAGACTATTTCAACAATCTAAAAGTACATTTTACAGATACTAAATGGATAAATGAAAATGATATTGAAACCAAAAAATTTATAACTACATACAAAGAAGAATACAACTTATACCCTACTGAAGGTGTATTTTTTTCTTATGATTTATTTAATTTCTTTACTGAATTAATAAACAAATACGGCATGAGTATTCCAGAAAATATTCATAAAGAAACTTATAAAGGTTTGATAACTAACTATGATTTCAAACAAACTTATTTGAATAGTCAAAATAACACGCCAGTAAGAATAGAAAATAAAGCATTACATGTTATTTCATTTGAAGATTTTAAACTTCATTTAGAAAAGTAATCTTATTTCTTATTGATCATAACAGAGCGAACAATATTATCATTTGCTATTAATAAAAAATAGTTTCCTTTCGTTAATTGGTTTCTAGAAAATTCTATTTTTATTTGATTTTCTGCATGTTTTAATCCAATATTTTTAAGCTCTTTTCCTAATAAATCAACTATTCTATAAGTGAAGCTTTTAGGGTTTTCAAGTACTAAAATAAGTTGACTCTCAAAAGGATTTGGATAAATTTTTAAATCTAACGCTAAAGTATTTGTAACACTAGAAACTGTGTCTATGATAGTATCTGTTGGGTTTACTATAATAGCGGTATCTTCTAGATAAGTAACAGTGTCTTCTTTAAGGAAATGGTGAATATAAATATCCTTACTAAAGCCACCTCTCTTGTCTTCCCAAGAAATGATTGTTCCTCCTTTATTATCTGGAATATTTTTAGGACCCGTTTGGTCATTTATTGCTATACTAATTGGTTCTCCATTATTTTGCCAAACTGGATTCCCGTTATAACTAATTCTTTGACTATAAATATCCCAAGAACCATTTCTTCTATCTTGCCAAGTTATAATTGCACCACCATTTTTATCACTAATGATATTTGGATTTTTTGCATCTGTTATTGTATTACACAATGCAACGCCATTTGTTTGCCACTCTTGATTCCCATCCATGTCTAATTTTTGAGCATAAATATCTAATACAGAGCTTCTATTGTCTTTCCAAGTAATAATTAATCCATTTGTTTTGTTGTTGCTTAAAATATCAATTGCAGACTGATTTCCGGTAGAAACAACGACTGGTTTACCAGCAGAACCCCACATAAAATTGCCATTAGAATCTATTCTATTACTATAAACATCATAATCTATGTTATTTCTTTTGTCTACCCAAGAAACAAAAACGCCATTAGCCTTTTTTTCAGGGTCAATTTTTGGATTGGTTTGATTATTAGGTGCATTACAGACAGGTTTTCCATTATTCCCCCATAACAAAGAACCATCACTATCAATGTTTTGAATATAAATATCATAATTTAAAGTTCCTTCTCGTAGATCTTGCCAAGCTATTATTGCACCACCATCTCTATTTCTTTGAACTTTATGATTAATCCTATTTGAATTTTCTGTACAAACAGAAATTCCCCCATTCCCCCATAATGAATTACCAGAACTATCAATTCTTTGAGCCCAAATATTAAAAGTACTATCGACCCTCATATCTTCCCAAACTGCTATCATACCAGAATGATCGTCTGAAATAATCTTTGCACTATGTTCTTTATTGGGTTTATTACAAACTACTACTCCATTTTGTGCCCATAAAACATTTCCATTGGCATCAATTCTTTGTGCGTAAATATCTTCTCCTCCTGTTCTTCTATCTGTCCAAGCGACAATTACACCACCTTTTTCATCATTAATAACAGAAGGTGTCCCTTGGTTTGAAGGAAGAATACATAAACCCAAGCCATCTATTGTCCATTCAGCATATCCATTAGAATCTATTTTTTGAATATAAATATCAGATTCTTCAAAAGTAGTTCCCGTTCTATAATCTCTCCACACCACAAAAGCCCCCCCATCACTATCACTAGTTAAACGAATTTCTTTTTGTTTAAAAGAAGCCGTACAAACAGAAGTGTTAAGGCTTACATCATTATTCCATTGAGCATTTATAGGTGGAATTATTAGGTGTAATAAAAATAAAATGAAGAATTTCTGCATATTTTTAGTTTTATTTTACGATAAATATAATATTAATTTCGAATTTAAAGAAATATATGAAAACAGAAAGCTACACTTTATTTTGTTTGTGGAAGTAAAGACTAGAGTTTTACTTTTTTAATAATTTCACTAGTTAAAATCTAATATTTTAACTTTAATTAATCTCAGAAACTAGACAGAGTAGTAGTAGTAGTAGTATAAATACATAAAAATATTTTGATTAACCATCACTAACCTTACAAAAAAACCAGAGAAGCTATCTTCTCTGGTTTTACTATTATTTTAAAATCTTGAAGTTATTAAAAGGCAATTGAATCTTCTTAAACAAAAATTATCTTATTTCATCAATGCTAATTCAACAACATCTTCCATGTTTTCTACAAAATGGAACTTTACCCCTTTTATGTAGTTTTTATTAATTTCTTCTATATCATTTTTATTGACTTTACACATGATAATTTCCTTGATACCAGAACGCTTAGCCGCTAATACTTTTTCTTTAATTCCTCCGACAGGCAATACCTTTCCTCTTAAAGTAATTTCACCAGTCATAGCCAAGAAAGGTTTAACTTTTCTATTGGTAAACAAAGATACTAAAGTCGTTAAAAGTGTTATCCCTGCAGATGGTCCATCTTTTGGTGTAGCTCCTTCTGGAACATGAATATGCACATTGAATTTCTCTAATTTTATAGCATCTAACCCAAAACTTTTAGCATTTGATTTAATATAAGACAAAGCCAACATTGCCGACTCTTTCATTACATCACCTAAATTACCCGTCAATTTCAATTGACCTTTTCCTTCAGTTTTATTTGCTTCAATAAACAAGATATCACCACCGACAGTTGTGTATGCTAAACCAACAGCCACACCAGGAGGATTGTCATTCAAATATCTTTCTCTATCAAACTTAGATTTTCCAATAAAATCTTCCACATCATTTACAGAAATTTCTACACTATATTCTTCTTCAAAAGTTATTTTTTTAGCCACTGCTCTTATTACACTTGCTATAGTTCTTTCTAGGTTTCTAACACCTGACTCTCTAGTATAACCTTCTATTATTTTTTCAATAACAGCCTTAGAAAATTTCAATTGGTCTTTTTTAACACCGTGCATTTCTAGTTGCTGAGGAATTAAATGCTTTTTAGCAATTTCAACTTTTTCTTCAATAGAATAACCACTTAAATCAATAATTTCCATCCTATCTCTTAAAGCAGGTTGAATGGTAGAATATGAATTTGCCGTAGCAATAAACATAACTTTTGATAAATCAAATTCTGTTTCTAAATAGTTGTCGTAAAATGCTGAATTTTGTTCTGGATCTAAAACTTCTAACAATGCAGAACTTGGATCACCTCTAAATCCTTGCCCAATTTTATCTATTTCATCTAATATAAAAACAGGATTAGCTGTTTTTACTTTTTTAATAGATTGTAATATTCTACCAGGCATTGCTCCAATATATGTTTTTCTATGTCCTCTTAGTTCGGACTCGTCATGTAAACCACCCAAAGACATACGAACATATTTTCTATTCATAGCAGTTGCGATAGATTTCCCTAAAGATGTTTTTCCAACTCCAGGAGGGCCAATAAAACACAAGATAGGCGATTTTAAATCTCCTTTTAATTTTAATACTGCCAAGTATTCAATAATTCTGTCTTTAATTTTATCTAAACCATAATGCTCTTGATCTAGAATTCTTTTCGATTTCTTTAAATCTTTATTATCCTTACTATAAATTCCCCAAGGTAAATCTAGCATTAATTCCAAATGACTTATCGTAATTGAGTAGTCGGGAACATTTGGATTAATTCTTTGTAACTTTTTTGCTTCATTTTCAAAATGTTCGTTAACGGTTTTAGACCACTTCATAGCAGAAGCTCTTTCCATCAGTTTTTCATAATCTTTAGAAGGAGACTCCTGCCCTAGCTCATCTTGAATGTTTTTTAATTGCTGATGCAAAAAATAATCTTTCTGTTGTTTTTCAATTTCTACTCTTGTTTTTCTTTGAATTTTATTCTTCAAATCTAACATTTGTATCTCATTCTGCAATAATTCCAAAACTTTAATGGCTCTTAGTTCTAGATCATCAAAATTTAGTAACTGTTGTTTTTCTCCAACTTTTATATTTAAGTTAGTTGCCGTAAAATTGATTAAGAAAAATCTATTTTTAATATTCTTTAAAACCATTGTAGCTTCAGAAGGAATATTACTAGATTTATTGATTACCTCCTTAGATAAATCTTTAATTGTAGAAGTTAAGGCTCTAAATTCCTTATTTTGTTTAGGTTTTGTTTCAATAGCTAGTTCTACTTTCGCTTTCAAATAAGGTTCTTCACTAATTGGCCCAACAAATTTTATTCTTTTTGCACCTTGAAGAATTACCGTAGACGTACCATCAGGCATTTTTAGCATTTTCAAAATTTTTGCTACAGTACCAAATTCATACAAATCATCAAAAGAAGCATCTTCTATTTTAGCATCTATTTGTGTAAAAACTGCTATCAATTTATCTGTTTTATTTGCTTGCTTAAGTGCTCTTAGAGAAGTGTCTCTTCCTACAGTAATAGGCATAATGACACCTGGGAATATGACAGAATTTCTTAGTGCTAAAACAGGAACTTGATCTTTAAGGTCAATTTTTTCTTTTTCATCCAACTCATCATCTGTAATAATTGGTAAAAAATCATTTTCATCATCCATTTGTGGTAAAAAATCTTCAAAATCTATCATATCTCTTTATTAATTGAATAAATTCATAGACATAAATAATGCCACTAATGTAACCTGTCTTTTTGACGTAAAAAAATGTAATAATTGATAACGATACACAATAGTAAGTAGGTGAACTATGTCTTCTAAAAAATATAGTTGAATCTATTCAATAAATTCCTTATCCTTTATTAAAATTTTCAATAGAACTAAAAATAGCTTTATTTACGGCAAAAAAGCCTTCTAATTGCTCTCTAGAAATTCTTTCTTTTATGCTAGACTCAAGCGTATTCATTTTCTCCAATGCTAAGATTTGTTTTTCAACTCCCAGTGAAGTCAAACAAATATAAACTTTTCGCTTGTCCTCTGAAGATTTCTTTTTATATATAAGACCTTTTTCTTTGAGATTTTTCAATATTCTAGATAAACTATTAGGTTCCAAACCTATTCTAGGTGCAATACTAGTTACCGTAGAACCCTTTTCATTATTTATAGCCATCAAAACAAAAGCCATTGATAAAGAAACATCATTACTTTGAGCTATTTCATTATAGAATTTTTCTATCTTTAACCAAGAAGTTTTCATTCTGTATAGAACCATTTCACTTGCAATATCTTCAAACTTTCCCATTCCTATTTTTTTTTACAAATTTAATTTTTTTTATTACATCAATGGATAAGTTTTCTCACAAAAAAAAAGAAACTAATAAATTAATATTGATTTATTAGTCCTTATTTAAACATTCTGCTTAAATTTGCGTTCCTAATATAAAAGAAAATGTCTAAACATATTTTTGTAACCGGTGGCGTTACATCTTCATTAGGAAAAGGTATCTTTGCCGCTTCTATAGCTAAACTACTACAAGGAAGAGGCTTAAATGTTACTATTCAAAAATTCGATCCATACATCAATGTCGATCCTGGGACTCTTAATCCTTATGAACACGGAGAATGTTATGTAACCTCTGATGGTGCAGAAACTGATTTAGATCTAGGACACTACGAAAGATTTTTGAATGTTAAAACTTCTCAAGCCAATAACGTAACTACTGGAAGAGTTTACCAAACAGTCATTAATAAAGAAAGAGAAGGAAAGTATTTAGGTAAAACAGTTCAAGTTATTCCTCATATCACAGATGAAATTAAAAGACGTATGCTTCTTTTATCAGAAACAAGTGAATATGATGTAGTTATTACAGAATTAGGTGGAACCGTAGGTGATATAGAATCTTTACCTTATGTAGAAGCTGTAAGGCAGTTGAAATGGGAATTAGGAAATGATGCTATTGTTTGTCACTTAACTTTAATCCCTTACTTAAAAGCTGCTGGCGAGTTAAAAACAAAACCAACACAACACTCCGTTAAAGAATTATTGAAAAATGGTGTGCAACCAGATATTTTGGTTTGTAGAACCGAACATAGTTTAAATGACGATATCAAAAATAAATTAGCAAGATTCTGTAATGTAGAGAATGAAGCAATTATTGAAGCAATCGATGCGCCTTCTATTTATGAAGTTCCTTTGCTAATGGAAGCACAAAATGCAGATAAAATTATTCTTAAGAAATTAGGACTAAATGCAACAGGAAATTCGGATATTTCTGAATGGAAAAATTTTATTACTAAAATAAAGAATCCTACTCGTACAGTAAAAATTGGAATGATTGGTAAGTATGTTGAATTACAAGATGCCTATATTTCTATCATTGAATCTTTTAAACATGCTGGTGTAGAAAATGAATGTAAAGTTGAAATAGTAAAACTTCATTCTGAAGATTTAAACAAAAAAAATGTAGCTGATGCTTTTAAAGACTTGAAAGGTGTCTTAGTTGCTCCAGGCTTTGGAGATAGAGGCATAGAAGGAAAGATATTATCGATTCAATATGCAAGAGAAAATAATATTCCTTTTTTTGGTATTTGTTTAGGGATGCAATGTGCAGTAATTGAGTTTGCAAGAAATGTATTAAAATTAGAAGGTGCTCATTCTTTAGAGATGAACTCTCAAACTAAATATCCTGTTATTAATTTAATGGAAGATCAAAAGAACATCAGTAATAAAGGTGGAACGATGCGTTTAGGTGCATATGATTGTACATTAAGCGCTAATACGCTCGCTCATAAAATCTACAATAAAGATATAATTACAGAAAGACATAGACACCGTTATGAATTCAATAACAAATATTTGAAGGGTTTTGAAGGAAATGGCATGATTGCTAGTGGTCAAAATCTAAAAAATAATTTAGTTGAAATTATTGAAATTCCTAAACATCCATTTTTTGTAGGAGTACAATTTCACCCAGAATATAGTAGTACTGTTGCTGAACCTCATCCATTATTTATAGCGTTTATAAAAACTGCCCTAAACAACTAATTCTATTTATTACTAACTAAGTCTATAAGTGTTTTTATAGAAAAATTTCCTATAAGTAGACATTTTAATGACCAGGTTAAAAATTAAATTAGTATAAATGAGCGTTAAAACTTTCTTTTCCAGACTTTATACCTACTTAATCTAACCTGCTCTATAATGTCATAGATACTACCAGCCCAATAATTTCTTAAACCAAACCCATTCGCTTTGCCTTCCATACGTTCTGTGTATAAAAAAGAACCATTACTCATATTCACAAAAGTTACCCAAACAATAGCTTTTTCTAATGAATTATTAAAGGATTCTACAACAAGAGAAACTCCTATTCCTTTATTGTCAGACAATTTATATTTACGAACAGATTTTTGAACATCCTTTTCATCTATATAGTGTGAACCGTTAATTATAGCATCTTCAATGTCTTCAATTTGGTCATTTAAAACCATTAAATCTGAAGTATTTGTTTCGTAATGTCTAGCTTTTAATGAATTTAAAGGTAAATTATATTTGGTATACTCTTCTTCTAATAATACATTCCAGTTAGATAGATAGTAAGTTTTCAATTTATAAGAATCCTTGAACCCTTCTTCTCCAATAAATTTAGCTTGAGTGAAATCTAAACCTAAAAAAACAATTTTAGTTTTTCCATCAAATACTTTAGCCATTTGCTTTTGGGCAAAAGTTTGCTGTATTTGCAATAATAAAATGATGATGAATATTACTTTTTTCATTAAAATTATTTTCTTAAATCTAAAATTTTTATTGGTTTTCTTTTTTCAGGATTAAAAATCCTTTTACTCAATATTTCTTTATCTACAAATTCAAATTTAGGCACCACTCTCAATCTTGAACGGAACAAAGATATTAATTCCTTTTCAAAATCCTTGCCAAATATCTCTTTTGATAGAATTATACTAATTTCATCATTGAAAAATTCGTCATGTTTTATCTCTAATTGGTATAAATCTATATCTTTAACCATGTCTAATATATCAAATATTGCCGGAGGAAAAACTGTTGTTCCTTTATATTTCAACATTTGTTTTTTTCTTCCTAAAACAGGTCCTAGTCTTGTTGAATTTCTTCCGCATTTACATTTTTCAAAGTAAACCTTACAAATATCACCGGTTCTATATCTCAACAATGGCATTCCTTCAACACCTAATGTTGTTACTATTATTTCTCCTTGTTCTCCAGAAATAACTCCATTACCATCTTTGTCTACGACTTCTAAAATCAGTAATTCAGGTCTTAGATGTCCTCCTACTCTGTGCTCGCATTCTGTAAAAGCAGCCCCCATTTCTGTTGATGCATAGGTAGAAAACAATTTTACATCCCATTGAGATTTAATTCTTTTCCCTAATTCACTTAATTGTAAATATTTATCTCTAATAGGTTCCCCTATGCAAACGATAGATTGTACGCTCGTATTTTGGTAATCAATATTATTTTTAATAGCATAATCAATTAACTTAGGAATAAAAGAAGGAATAGCAATCAGAAAACTTGGCTTGAAACGTAAAATAGAATCCCATTGCAAGTGAGGCGACCCTGGTCCTACTCTAATTATACCAGCCTTCAACCTTAAAACACCGTTTAAATAAGCCAAGCCAGCCATAAAACGTTTATCAATAGTAGTCATTAATTGGAAAACATCTTCTGATGAACCACCAGCACACTCTAATGATTTTGATTCATTATACCCCAACCTATCAATATCCTTATATGTTAAGTAAAAAGTAACTGGGTCTCCAATTGTTCCTGAAGTAGTAACATAGTCTGCTACTTTGTTTTTAGGTACACACAAAAAATCATCATTGTTATTTGCTAAATCTTCTTTACTTGTAAAAGGAAATTGGTTTAAATCTTCTAATGAATTCACAGTAGAAATATCAATTCCTAAATTAGTAAATTGAGTTTTATAAAATGCAGAATGTTCATTTAAATACATTAGCAAAGACTTCAACTCTCCAACTTGAAAAGCATTAATATCTTCTTTATTTAAACGATCTGTATCTATTTTTTGCATAATTCAATTTTGCTATTATTTGATTTTTCTCGGCTAAAGAAGCTACATTTTTTGTTAAAGATAATTCATAAAATTCTATTGCTTTTGTTAAATTATCTTTTTTATAAAAATAATCACCTAAAGTCAAATAAGTAATATAAGAACTAGGGTTATTTCTGATAAAATTTTTAATATATAAATCACTCATTTCTAAATAAATACCTAATACTATATAATTAAAAACTTTAAGTTTAACTTCTTTATATTCTATAAATTTATTGTAATCTTCTGACAGTAAAAACCTATCTTTCTCTATCCTTAATGAATCTACAGAGACCATTTTCTCATCGCTATTTGGTCCAATTTCAGAAATGTTATAAGCTATAAAATTCCCTAATTGATATGGTGGTGTAGAAATCCAAACGAGATTTTCTTGTGGTTTAAATACGATGGCATGGTGAGCAATTAATTGATTGATAGCTTTAGGGTTTCCCATGCCTAAGTCTTCATTACCTATTCCTTTTTGATCTCTTAAAACATCAATTGATTTCTGAATATCTACTGGAAACTGTTTATTCAACAATTCATTTACTCTCAGCCGTCTAGCTTCTGAATCACTTTGCTTAATATTTTCAAGGTTAATTTCAGTATCTTTAAATTCATCTGATTGATAATGATTTGAACAAACTAAATAATCTGCTTCAGAAACAAATACATCTTGTCCGTTTGGTGATTTTTCTATTATTATAGTTTTATCATCTTTTGCAGAACCAATCATTAAAGATTCAGAAACAAAAGTTTCTCTTTTATTGGCAATAGCGACTGCTTCCTCTATATTACTAGCATATTGAATAATTTCTCTTGCCAAAATAGAAATTGGTGTTTTAGATTCTGTTGGCAAATCAGATTTTGAAGCATTTAAAGTAACTGTTAATCCTTGGTTATTCATTCCAGAAACTACACCTTCTAATCCTGCCCAAGAGTACATCATAAATTGATAACCTTTAGTAGGATTTACAAAAGTGACTAATTTATTTTTAGCAAAGTCATCTCCCATATAAAAATCAAAATTTCTAGCAATAATTAAAGAGCTATCGCATGAAAATTCTTTATTTACAGAAAAAGAAGTACAACCAACTATAGCATATTCGGCTAAAGCGTGACCAATATCATGAGCCGCATGGTAATTTAGTATTCTAATATATTTATCTCCTAGAATATCGTATTCATTTGAAAAAGACTTGGAAACACCATATATTTCTTCTAAATATTCCTGAGGAATATGTTCGTCTATGTCTTTATTGAACCATGCAATCATTACTCTTAAAAAATGGAAATAAAACCTAGAAGGAATCAATTTATCAATTTGTGCTATAAAGTAATCTTCATGTTGTTGAACAAGTTCTTTAGACAGCATTCCATAAACCAATCCTCTTTCGTATGAGTCTCCTTCTACATACATTTCCCAAACACCGTATTTATTTAACTTAAGCCAATTGTCACCAATTCGGTAATGATTTTCTGCGACTTTCACTCTTTTTAAATTCGCATATTTAGCCTCATCAACTTCGGGGTAAGCTAATTTTGTTTCAAAATGCACAAAAATGGTTAATCCTATTATTAATAGGAATAAAATCATAAAACTATAAGTGAAAAACTTGGCTACTTTCTTAAATTTACTCATTGAATGACAAAGATAAGATAAACAAACTATCTAAAAGCATTAGAATTTTTTAACGTAATATTGTATTTTAGACCAGACACTAAATAACCTAAAAGGAAGATGAATAAAAAATTAGACAATCTATTAAGAAAACAATCTTATCAAAAAATTCCTTTAGAAATTTATAAATCTGGGCACATTGTTTTTGAATTGGTATTGAATAACATTGCTGCCAAGTTTTTGTTAGACACTGGTGCTAGTGGCTCCATTTTAACAGTTGAGAGCATCGAAAAGTTTAATTTAGAATTAGAAGAAACCGATGAGTCTGGTACTGGTGCCGGAACCAAGGACATTGCAATGCAAAACTCTGTAACTAATTCATTGATTTTTAAAGAAAAAATAATTGAAAAAATAGATTTATTTGTAATGGATTTACAACATGTAAATAATTCTTTTATAGAACTTGGACATCCTGAAATTGATGGTATTTTAGGATCCGATATTTTAACTAAACATGACTGTGTAATAGATTATAAGGGAATGAATTTGTATATTACTAAATAAGTCCATTTAATACTTCAAAGCATTTTTCTTTATCTTCTAAAAACCCCATATGAGCGGCTTTTTCTAAAAAGACACCTTTGCCTATTGCTAACATGTTCATCTGTTCTTGTGAAACTTCCTTTTCAATAACTTTATCAAAAACACCTGCAACTAAAGAAATATCATGATTAGATTTTAACACCTCTATTCTACTTGGTCTATCTCTCATTGCTTTTATTGCTTCAATATATCCATCATAACCTATTGACTTTGAATCTTGGATATTTTCTTCAACAATATCTTTCAATTTTATAAGGTTTTCTTTGGAATATAGAAACTCTGTCACACTTCTAACAAACATAGAAGGATGTCTATCAATTATTTTAAGCCAAATATTTCTTTTTTTCACTACTTCTATACTATCTGCATTGGCACTAGAGTTCAGCAAAATAAGTTTATTAATACTTTCTGGGAATTGTTCAACAAATGCTAAACCAGTATAACCGCCCATTGAATGACCAATAATTGTTGGTTTTATTATTTTTTCTTGATCACAAATCAATTTAACTATTTGTGCCATTTCTGCAATAGAAATATTTTCCACAATACCACTTTCTCCATGACCTGGTAAATCAATACGAATAACTTGAAATGATTTTTTCCATATTGATACATAATCATTCCACATTTTAGAAGAGTGTAAAAAGCCATGCAACAAGACTAATTCTTTTCCTTCCCCTTCAACAGTGTAATAAATTTCCGTATTTTTATAACTTATCTTCATATTATCAACAAAAATACACGCTTTCTAAAAACTATAATAACTTATCTAGTTCGAATTGTATTTGCGCCTTACCTTTACCAAATAAACCTTAAAAGCCAAATATGAACTACTTAATAAAAAATGCAACATTAGTTAATGAAGACAAATCTTTTGTATCAGACTTATTAATTCGAAATGGCCGAATTGAAAAGATAGCGAATAACATTTCTGCTAATTATAAAATTGAAGAAATTAATGCTGAAGGTAAATATTTAATACCAGGAGTTATTGATGACCAAGTTCATTTTAGAGAACCAGGGTTAACGCAAAAAGCTAATATTTACACCGAAACTAAAGCGGCTGTAGCTGGTGGTGTTACTTCTTTTATGGAAATGCCCAATACAAAACCTACCGCTACTACCCAAGATAGATTAGAAGAAAAATATCAAATTGCTGCTAGAACTTCATTAGCAAATTATTCATTTTATATGGGTGGCGCTAATACAAATTTTGAAGAAGTAATGAAAACAGATTTAACTAAAATCTGTGGTTTAAAACTTTTCATGGGTTCTTCTACCGGAAATATGTTGGTAGATGATGAAAAAGCATTAAGACAATATTTTGGAAATTTTGAAGGTTTAATTGCTACTCATTGTGAAGATGAATTTACGGTTAGAAACAATGAAAAACTAGCCAAAGAACAATTTGGACTTGAAGTCCCTTTCAGTCAACACCCTATAATTAGAGATGTTGAAGCTTGCTATTTATCCAGTTCAAAAGCAGTTGCCTTAGCAAAAGAATTAGGAACAAGGTTACATGTTTTACACATTTCTACGGAAGAAGAATTAGCACTTTTTAGAAATGATATTCCTTTAAAAGAGAAGAAAATAACGGCAGAAGCTTGCGTTCACCACATGTGGTTTGATGCAAGCCAATATGACACTATGGGAAGTCTTATAAAATGTAACCCAGCAATAAAGGAAGCTAAACATAAAGAAGCTGTTTTTCAAGCTATGTTAGACAATAAATTAGATGTAATAGCTACAGATCATGCACCACATACTTGGGACGAGAAACAAAATACTTATTTTCAAGCGCCTTCTGGTTTACCTTTAATTCAGCATTCATTACAAATGATGTTAGATTTTTACCACCAAGGGGAAATTAGTTTTGAAAGAATCGTTGAAAAAATGTGTCATGCTCCAGCAGACTTGTTTACTATTAAAGAAAGAGGGTATTTAAGAGAAGGGTATTTTGCTGATTTAGTATTAGTAGACTTGAATAAAGACTATACTGTTACAAAAAACAACATTGCCTACAAATGCGGCTGGTCTCCTATTGAAAACCATACTTTCAAAGCTTCAGTAAATAAAACTTTTGTAAACGGGAATATAGTTTATGACAGTGGGAACATTATTGAAAGTGTAAAAGGTGCTAGATTGATGTTTGATCTAAGGAGTTAACAAACTTGAAATTACAGCTTCAAGTTATAGTACTATTTTGATTTCTTTCTACTTTAATACTTTTTTACTTTAAAAATATGTCTCAAAAAAACAAACTCATAGAAATTTTTCAAGTATTCTTTAAAATGGGATGCTTTGCTTTTGGTGGCCCGGCCGCTCACATCGCCATGATGGAAGAAGAAATTGTCAACAAACGAAATTGGTTCGACAGACAACACTTCTTGGATTTAATGGGCGCAACAAACTTAATCCCAGGTCCAAACTCTACAGAAATGACCATGCATTGCGGTCATGAACGTGCAGGAATGGCTGGTCTATTTGTTGCTGGATTTAGTTTTATCTTTCCTGCAGTTACTATTACGCTTGGTTTTGCTTGGTTTTATATCGCTTATGGGAAAATTCCAGCTGTTGAGTCATTTTTCTATGGCATTAAACCTGCTGTTTTGATTATCATACTTGCTGCAGTTATTAAACTAGGTAAGAAAGCTTTAAAAAGCTGGGAATTAGCAGTTTTAGGCGCTTTAGTTTTAACAGCTAGCATCATAGGCATAAATGAAATAAGCGCCTTATTAACAGGTGGTGTAGTTGGTGCTTTCTATTTTTACATGAAGCATAAAACAACCGATAATAAATTAAATACCCTTATTCCTTTTATGCTGCTACAAATTCCGACAAACTCGATAGCTTTAATATCAAGTATGAAAGTATTTTGGACTTTCATGAAAGTTGGTGCGATACTTTATGGAAGTGGTTATGTCTTATTTGCTTATTTAGATGCAGAATTAGTTAGTCAAGGTTGGTTAACTAGGCAAGAATTACTAGATGCTATTGCCGTAGGTCAATTTACCCCAGGCCCTGTGTTATCTACAGCAACTTTTATCGGGTATCAATTAGCAGGTTTTTGGGGCGCTATTGCAGCAACTTTTGGTATTTTCTTACCCTCATTTTTATTTGTATTAATACTAAACCCATTAATTCCAAAGATGAGACAATCAAAATTATTAAGTTATTTTTTAGATTCTGTAAACTTAGCAGCTGTTGCCATTATGATAGCGGTTTTATTTAAAATGAGTTTAGAGACTTTAACAGATTGGCGTGCTTTTGTGATTATTGGCATAGCTTTGTTGATGCATTTTTATTTGAAAAAAGCAAACGCTATGTGGATTGTTTTAATGGGATCCATATTAGGATATTTACTCCATTTAATATAGTTTACTTGAAATAGAGTGGCTAACTTACACTTATAGTAGTCATTAAAAGCCAAATACCAAACAACTCTGTTCCTAAATTTTTAATAAAAAAAGGGGTAGTCGCTAAGAAGAAAATTGGATAAATTATTACATCTAAAACACTCCAAAAAGAGTTATTAAAATTTTTATTATTGAAAAGTACTTTTATCAAACTACAAGATTAGTTATTTCTAACAAACATACTGAATATATGTAAACTACTCCTTAGAAAGAACTAAAGCTATCTTTATCTTTTCGTAAGAAAATTTTTCTTCAAGCTTCTCAAAAATATCTTTTAAGCTCGCTCCTTCAGGCAATGATTTTGCGCCAATAATGATTTGAGCAACTTCTATTTTACTAACCAATTGATATAAATCCATTTCCATTTCCATTTCAAAACAAGTAATTAAATGGCCTGTTATAGTTCCAGCAGTCAAAGATCTAGTTTTCGCTATTTCTTCTAAAGATTTCCCTTCTTTATATAAATTATAAGAATCTAGATGACTATCTTTTTTTCCTCTTTTAACTTTTCTTGGTGCTTTTGTCATAAATTGTAGAATTACAGAAATAAAATCTTCTCCATACAATTGCAATTTATTCTCCCCAACGCCGGAAACTGAGAGCATTTCTGCTTGCGTAACAGGGACTTTCTTTACCATATCTTTCAATGCTTTATCACTAAAAATAATAAAAGCAGGAACATTCTTTTCTATGGCTAATTCTTTACGTTTTATTTTCAACAATTCTAAAAGATTCGCATTGTAGCTCATCTCTTCTTTAGTTTCTAAACGCTTTTTAGTAGGTTCTTTGGCAATAACTTCTTGAGGTTTGATTAATTGAATTCTTTTCTTTCCAAACAAAACATCAATTCCTAAATAAGTAATTTTTAAAGCTTGATTTCTTGCAAAATCTATTTCAAATAATCCTTGATGAATCATTTGTAAAATATACTGTTGCCAAGCAAACCATTCAATCTCCTTACCTGCACCAAAAGTTTTTATTTCATGATATCCATTATTTACAACTTCTTGTTTTCCAGAGCCTCTCAATACATCTATTATCATTCCAGCACCAACAAATTCTTTCATTCTTTTACTGGCAGAAAGTGCTTTTTGGGCAATCTCTGTTCCGTCAAAAGTTTTTGGTGGATTATCGCAAACATCACAATTACCACAATCTTTTTCTAAGATTTCATTAAAGTAATTTAGCAAAATCTTTCTTCTACAAATCTGAGATTCAGCAAATTTTTGCATACTATCCAATTTCGCTAATTGAATATCTGCTTGACCACTATTTAAAGCGAATTGTTTTAATAAAATGATATCTCCGTAGGAATAGAATAAATAGGTGTCAGCCTCTACGCCATCTCTACCAGCTCTACCAATTTCTTGGTAATAACTTTCTATGTTTTTAGGTAAATTATAATGAAACACAAATCGGATATTTGACTTATCAATCCCCATTCCAAAGGCAATGGTAGCACAAATTATCTGTACATCATCATTAGAAAATTTATCTTGAACTTCATTCCTTTTATCCGCTGGTAAACCGGCATGATAAAAGGCTGCTTTATAACCATCTTTTTGTAGTTTTTCAGCAATTTTTTCTGTAGATTTTCTACTCAAGCAATAGATAATTCCAGATTCAAAAGGTTTCTTTACTAAAATCTTAGCAATCTTTTTATATCGGTCATTTGCTGCTAAAACATTTAAACTTAAATTACTTCTATCGAAACTATCTAAATAAGTATTCTCTTTAGAAATATTCAATTGCTCACATATATCAAATCTCGTTTGCTTGTCTGCTGTAGCGGTTAGGGCCACAATAGCTTTCTCAGGAAAAAATTGTTTTAAAGCACTCAATTTAGTGTATTCTGGTCGAAAATCATGTCCCCAACTAGAAATACAATGCGCTTCATCTATAGCAAAGAAAGAAATATTTAAACCCTTCAAAAAATCTAAGAATCCTTCACTCAATAGTTTTTCAGGAGAAACATATAAAAGCTTCAATTCATCTTTATGTATTCTATTATAAACGGCTGCTCTTTCCTCTTCCGTTAAACTACTATTAATGTATGCCGAAGGAATACCATTTTGAGTTAAACTATTTACTTGATCCTTCATTAAAGCGATTAAAGGAGAAACGACAATTGTCATTCCTTCTGAAAGTACCGCTGCTAATTGAAAAATCAATGACTTCCCTCCTCCTGTAGGCATAATAGTTAAAAGATCTTCTTGTTTTAAAATCTTTAAAATCGCTTCTTTCTGAAAAGAACGGAAACTATCATAACCAAAATGTTTTTTTAACTCACTAAAAATTTTCTCTTCTGAAACCATTGTAAAAACCTAACTAATTTTAATATAAAATAACAAGGCAAAAGTAGATAAATATGACTTCAATACCGCTTATAATCGAAAGAAAAGCATAGTTTTGTGAAATAACGAAACAAAATGGAAAATTCTCAACAAGTACGTTTTAAAAAACCTGTAAGCAATAGTTTTGATAAAGTATTAAAATTAAGAGTAGCTCAATATTTTGAGAACAATAAGTTATCCAAATTCGGTAATTTTAGCTTGTATTTGAAAACAATAATTATGTTTTCTCTATACTTAACTCCTTTCTTTCTAATGCTGTTTCATACAGTTACTGGTTTTTGGCCAATGACACTTATGTATCTTATTATGGGCGTTGGTATAACAGGTATAGGAACTGGTTTTATGCATGATGCAAACCATGGAGCTTTTTCAAAAAGCCCATTAATAAATAAAATTATAGGTTACTCTATCAATTTTGTTGGTGGTTCTGCTGTTCATTGGAAAATACAACACAATGTATTACATCATTCGTATACAAATATACATGGGAAAGATGAAGACATAAACCCTCCTATAGATATTATCAGAATTTCTCCACACAACAAACTAAAACCGATTCACAAATATCAATTTTTGTATGCTTGGTTACTGTATGGTATTATGACTTTTACTTGGATTACTATTAAAGAGTTTATGCAACTAAACCGTTGGGAGAAAAAAGGTTATCTAAAAGCTCAAGGAAGGACTTATTGGGGGTTATTTATGGAAATATTTGTATGGAAAATATTCTATTTTGCTTATATGGTTTATGTTCCTTTAGTGTATTTTCCCGTTTCAGGATTACAATTACTTTTTTACATATTAATTATGCATTTAGTTGCTGGCGTTTCTTTAGGAGCCATTTTTCAAGCAGCACATGTAGTGCCTGGAACTTCATTTCCTATTCCTGATAAAGAAGGTATGTTAGAAGATACCTTTGCTATACACCAATTAAGAACTACTGCAGATTTTGCACAAAACAATCCTTTTGTAAATTGGTTTGTTGGTGGTTTAAATTTTCAAATAGAACATCATTTGTTTCCAAATGTTAGCCATGTTCATTATAAAGCATTGTCTAAAATAGTAAAGCAAACTGCAGAAGAATTTGATTTACCTTATATGGTACAGCCTACTTTTAGAAAAGCAGTAAGTAATCACATTAAAATTCTTTGGGATTACGGAAGAATAGAACAACCTTCATTTTAAACAAAACATTAAAGATGAGTAAATTAGCCATTGTAACAGGAGCCAATAGTGGTATAGGTTTTGAGACAACAAAAGTATTAGTTAGTAAAAATATAAAAGTCATTATGGCTTGCAGAAATATGCAAAAAGCACAAACTGCAAAGAATGAAATATTGACTATTCATCCAAATGCTGATTTAGAAATTATTGCATTAGATTTAAGTGATTTTGATTCAATTAGAACATTCGCAAAAGAATTTAGCCGTAATTATTCTCAATTAGATTTATTGATTAATAATGCAGGAATTATGACACACAAAACAAGTCATAACGAAAACGGCATTGAAAGTAATTTTGGAACAAACTACCTTGGGCATTTTTTATTAACGAATTTATTGTTTCCCATTATTTCTACAACAGACCTTTCAAGGATCGTTTCTTTGAGTTCTATTGCACACAAATCCACAAATAAAATCCCATTAAATACTAAAGATTTAAAAAAACTAAAAGGTTTTAATGCTTATTCTCAAAGTAAATTGGCTTGTTTAATCTTTTCTTATGAATTGCAAAAAAGATTAGCCTCTACCAATAGTTCTACAATTTCAGTTTGTGCTCACCCAGGTGTTTCTATTACAAACATTGGTCAAGGATTACCAAACTTAGTATTGAATTTACAAGATAAATTTGGTTTAATTCTATTTTCCAATCAAGCAGACGGAGCAAAACCGACTACTTATGCTGCTTTAAATGAAAATGTACAAGGTGGTGATTATTATGGTCCAGATGGTTTTAGAGAATTCAAAGGAGAAGTAAAAAAAGTTGATTCTACTAAAGTTTCTAAAAATAAAGAAATTGCTCAATCTCTTTGGGCGTTTTCTGAAGAATTGACTGGAAGTAGATTTGTGGTTTAAATAAGTTATAATACGCTATTTTCTAAAAATATAATCTAGCAAATTGAAGGTCATCAATTTGAAAAAGTGAGTTTAAAACATTATAAGTTAGTTAAATCTTTATAAATTAGATTTTAACTTGATTTTCTCCTCAAAAAGACTAACTTTGTTTGGCACTTAATATAAATCATCGAAACGCTTCATATCTAGGCGTTATACCGAATTGAACTCAATACTTAAATGTATCCATATCACAACAAAATCAAACAACGAATAAAAAACAACGAGCTGAAAGGATATGAGTATGTTGCCAAATATAAAGTAATTAGTCCTTGTCTGTTATTACACTTCACTACAGAACCCAATATTAAACCTATTCGAAAACACCGTTTTAAAGAATATGAAGAGATACTAAATAACCTGTCCAAATCATGAAATCAGTAGTTTTAATTACAGGAGGAAGTGGAATGTTGGCCAAACATTTAGCTAAGCATTTAGATAGTCAATATTCTATTCGGTTCTTAACAAGAAAAAAAACGAGTAGCAACGATTATTTGTGGGATATCAAGAAGAAATTTATAGACCCAAAAGCACTAATAGGAGTTGATTACATTATTCATTTGGCCGGTTCTTCTATTGCGAACAAACGGTGGTCTAAAAAAAGAAAAGAGGATATATTATCCAGTCGAGTTGATAGTGCTCACCTGATATTAGAAAAACTCAAGGAAAATAAAATAACCATTAAAATATTCATTTCAGCATCTGCAGTAGGGTTTTATGGAACAAAGACAACTGAAAAAATTTATACTGAAGAAAGCCCGAAGGGAAATGATTTTTTAAGTTATGTGTGCGGCCAATGGGAGAACACAGCTTTTTCATTTAGATCCAATAATATCGCAGATAAAGTATCTATAGTTAGAATCGGAGTTATCCTTGCTAAAGATGAAGGCGCTTTGAAAAAAATAGTTCAGCCCATTAAATATAGCCTTGGATCGTTAATAGGAAAAGGTACTCAATACATGCCATGGATCCATATTAGTGACCTGTGTGGAATCATCAAATTTCTTTTAGAGAACAAGAAAGCTAATGGAATATTTAACGCTGTTGCTCCAAATCATATAACCAACAAAGATTTAACAAAAGAAATTGCAAAACAGCTTCATCGAAAATTAATTCTCCCAAATATTCCAAGATTCATTATTCAAGGATTATTTGGAGAGATGGCTATGATTTTATTGGAAGGAAGTAGAGTTTCATCCGACAAGATTTTGAAATACGGCTTCAAATTCGAGTACAATAATTTGAGCAAAGCATTGAACAATCTTATTAAAAAATAGACATAACAATGTATAAACGTCATTAAAATGACGGTTTATACTAACCATCTAACAAAAAGCAAATTTAGCTTTCACTTACATAAAAAAGCTTATAAAACATCTGCCATTTTCATCTGTTCCGTTTTCTATTTTATCTTTATGGCCTTGTAAGAAAAACCCTTTTTATTCTTACTCTTCAAATCTGTTTTATCAACTAACAGCTTACTTTAAACACTCTGCCGTTTTCACAATAACGAAAAATTAATAGTATTAAAAAAGTAATTAAATAGGAACTAATAGACAAAAAAAAGCCAAAATGAAATTCATTTTGGCTTTGTAAATATTTTAAGTATTATTTACTTTTTAGCATTATTTCCTTTTCCAGAGATAGATTCTCTCATAGAAGTATCAGCTTTAATGTTTTCGAATTTGTAATAATCCATAACACCTAAGTTTCCACTTCTAAATGCTTCAGCTACTGCTTTAGGAACTTCTGCTTCTGCCAATATAACAGCTGCTCTAGCTTCTTGTGCTTTTGCTTTCATTTCTTGTTCTAATGCTATTGCCATTGCTCTTTTTTCTTCCGCTTTTGCTTGGGCAATATTTTTATCGGCATTTGCTTGGTCCATTTGTAATTCTGCACCAATGTTTTTACCAACATCTACATCTGCAATATCAATAGAAAGTATTTCAAAAGCAGTTCCAGAATCTAAACCTTTTGCTAATACCGTTTTAGAAATCGTATCAGGATTTTCTAATACAGACTTATGAGAATCTGCAGAACCAATAGCAGATACAACACCTTCACCTACTCTCGCTAAAATAGTTTCTTCACCAGCACCACCAACTAATTGTTTGATATTTGCTCTTACTGTTACTCTTGCTTTTGCAATTAATTGAATACCATCTTTTGCAATTGCCGAAACAGGTGGAGATTCAATAACTCTAGGGTTCACACTTAAATGTACTGCTTCCAATACATCTCTACCAGCTAAATCGATAGCTGTAGCAGATTGAAAACCTAAATCAATATTTGCCTTATCAGCAGATATTAAGGCGTTTATAACTCTTACTACATTTCCACCAGCTAAATAATGCGCTTCTAAAGCATCTTGATCTATTTTCAAACCTGCTTTATGCGCAGTAATCAATGAGTTTACAATAATAGAAGGGGGAACTTTCCTCAATCTCATTCCAACTAAAGACATTACACTTACTTTCACATTAGAGGCTAAGGCCGATATCCAAAGTCCTAACGGAATAAAATAAAAGAATAGTATCAGTATGATTACTATTATGACCAACAAAGGTATTCCAACTTCCATATTTAATTAATTTAAAGGTTTAACAAAAATTTTATTTTCTTGAATCTTAACGACTTCAATTTCTATATCTTTTTCAATATATTCTCCCAATGAATATACTTCAACTTTATGATTTTCTATAAATGCTTTACCATTTGGTTTTAAAACCGTTTTCGTAACGCCTTTACCTCCAACATTTAAAATACCATCATTATAAGTATTTACTTTTCCATCTATTTCACTTTCTAAATTCAAGTTAGATTTCTTCATCATTCGCCTTCCTATAAAAAAGAAGATAGTAAACATAAATACAGCAATGAAAATTGCAGTATAACCAAAACTAGTAGACTCTTGAAAAGCATAATAAATTGAGATAGTACCGCCAACCAAACCAGCAATACCGAAAAGAGTAGTTCCTGGAATAAAGAAGAATTCTACAATCATTAAGAATACGCTTAAAAACAGTAAAAATAATATGGCGCTTATCGCTAAAGTCATATTACAAAGATACTATTTTTTTTACAATTAATTATTTTTTCTAAAACTGCTTAGCTCTTTTCAAATAAACAGTAGTTAGCGTTTCTTTACCTATTTCATAAGTCAAGTTATCTTCCGTATTCTCTGTAATACTTAAAATAGTTTCCTTTTCTAAAGCCTTAGAAAATAATATTAGCTTTTCTCCTTGTAAAGACCACACACCTTCTTCTGACTGTGCACTTACTCTAATAACATATGTATTGTCTATATTAAAAGTATACGTTGGATCTCCTAAGATGTTAGCATTCACAACTTCTCCTCCTAAATCCATTTTAATTAATTCCCAAACACCCACAAATGGAGCTGTTTCTGTCCTTAGATTTTTGACAGTAGGCTCAGATTCGTTACAAGAAAAAAGACTGATAGAAGCCAATAACACAAATGCAAAAATAATTTTATTCATAACTTAGTTTTTTATTTCCACAAAAATAATAATTCATCCATTAAATCTTGTGTATTTTTGCAATACAAGTGTCATAGAAATGTTAATTATTCAAAATAAAATATCGTTAGAACTAAATAATTGGTTGAAAGACAAAAATTATCATTCTATTTTCATTTTAGTGGATGAAAACACAAAAAAGCATTGCTTGCCTTTACTTGAATTGAAGAATGAGTATTCTTTAATAGAAATAGAAAGTGGCGAGCAAAATAAAAACTTACAAACTTGTCAGCAAATCTGGGAATCGCTATTGAGCCAATATGCTTATAGAAACTCTTTATTAATAAATTTAGGCGGCGGAGTTATTACAGATATGGGTTCTTTTTGTGCATCTACTTATAAAAGAGGGATTGATTTCGTGAATATACCTACTAGTCTTTTAGCGATGGTAGATGCCAGTGTTGGCGGTAAAACAGGGGTAGATTTTCAAGGACAGAAAAACATGATTGGTCTTTTTTCTGAAGCCAAGGAAGTTTTAATTGATGCTGATTTTCTAAAAACTTTAGATCAAAGAGAATTATTAAGTGGCTTTGCTGAAGTCTTAAAACATGGACTAATTCAAGATAAAAAATATTTTGAAGCATGTATTATTGCTTATAACAATGAAACAATCAATTGGCAAGATATCATTAAGAAATCAATCAATATAAAATCAAATGTTGTAGCAAAAGATCCTACAGAAAAAGGATTGAGGAAAATATTAAACTTTGGTCACACAGCTGGACACGCTTTTGAAAGCTATTCTTTATTGAATCATCAAAAGCCTTTATTCCATGGCGAAGCAGTAATTTTAGGCATCTTATTTAGCTTAAAACTATCTATGATTTCAAACTTACTACCGGAAACTATTGGCAATGCTATTTGTCAACAATTTTTAGCTATTTACAGTTTCGATTTCTTAGGCTCTTTTGATGAAATTCAAATTAAAGAATTGATATTAAACGATAAAAAGAATAATTCTACTGCTATGCAATTTATTGTATTGAAAGACATTGGAAATGCCGTTTATGATTTTGAAATCACAAAAAAGGATTTTAATACAGCCTATTATTTTGTACTTAAAAGTATTGAGAACTCATGAAAATAGCGGCTCCGAAAGACAAAGCAATAAACGGAACTATTACTATTCCAGCTTCTAAAAGCATTAGTAATAGAGTTTTGATAATAGATGCGCTTTGCCAAGAAAAAATAAACTACAGAAACCTTTCCAACTCAGACGACACAAATGTTTTAGCAAACTCACTGAAAGAAATAAATGCAAACAATACGGAAGTTTTAACGATTGATGTTGGTATGGCAGGAACTTCTTTTAGATTTTTAACGGCTTATTTAAGTTTACAAAAAGGATCTTTTATTCTGACTGGCTCTAGTCGGTTAAAAGAAAGACCCATAAAACCATTAGTCGACATTTTAATTGTATTAGGTGCCGATATTACTTATTTAGAAAAAGAAGGCTTTGCTCCTTTATTCATTAAAGGAAAAAAACTTCAAGGAAAAACTATTTCTATCAATGCCAGTATTAGTAGTCAATTCATTACCGCTTTGATGCTCATCGGACCAAAATTAACCAGCGGATTAGAGATAGAACTGAAAGGAAAAATTACTTCCTTTCCTTATTTGAAAATGACGCAAAAATTGATGAATCATTTTGGCATAGCAGTTTCTTTTCAAGACAAGACATTTAGTATTCCCACGCAAGAATATAAAAATAACATTTTGTACATTGAAGCAGATTGGAGTTCCGCTTCTTACTTTTATGAAAGTTTAGCAATAGCAGATAAAGGACAATTAACACTTAAGAACTATAGTGAAAATTCAATTCAAGGAGATGCCAAATTAGCTGCTATTTACAAAGCTTTTGGTGTACAAACAGCTTTTATAGATGATTGTATTGTTTTAAGTAAAACAGCTTTTGATTCGAAAAGTATTTTTAGATACAATTTCACCAATGAGCCAGATCTTGTACAAGCAGTAGTTTCTACTTGTGTAGCTTTAAATAAAAAAGCAGAACTAAGTGGTTTAGAAAGTTTAAAAATTAAAGAAACAGATAGAATTTTAGCTTTAAAAATAGAAATCAACAAATTGAATTGGGATTTAGTTGAGAAAGAAAATGATATTTATTTTCTAGAACCAACTTCTAGCAAAGAAATAGCTGAAAATTTAGTTTTCAAGACTTATAACGATCATCGAATGGCCATGTGCTTAGCACCTTTAAGTTTAAAATTTGGAAAGATTGAAATAGAAAATCCAAAAGTTGTTTCAAAATCTAATGTAATCTTTTGGGAATTGATGGAGCTTGTTGGGTTTATTGTAGTGAGAATTGAAAACTATGAATCTAGATTTTAAAAATTATCTGCTAAAAATCACCAACTCTTCTGCCTGTGAAGAAATTGAAATTATTCAATCTTTATGGAGTGGATATGGAAAAGTTTCTAGATATCAATTATTTGATTCACAACTAAATACAATTGTTGTTAAATGTATTTCTTTAAACAAACATAGCGAACATCCCAGAGGCTGGAACACGAATAAATCTCATAATCGAAAGGTCAAATCGTACCAAATTGAAACACATTGGTACGAAAAATGGAATCAACTTTGTACTAATAATTGTAAGACACCAAAATTTATCGGCTCATTTTCTGAAGGAAAAGACCAATGGATTATTATGGAAGATTTGAATGAAAACTTTCCTTTGAGAAAAGAACAGCTTGATTTTTCTGAAATAAAAGTTTGTTTAAAATGGTTGGCAAATTTTCATGCGACATTCTTAAATAAGAAACCGACTGGCTTATGGGAAATTGGTACTTATTGGCATTTAAAAACCAGATCTGATGAATTTGAAAAAATGGAACACCCAGAACTAAAAGCGAAAGCACCTCTAATTGATCAATTATTAAACGAATGCCAACATCAAACAATTGTACATGGAGATGCTAAACTCGCTAATTTTTGCTTTACTGAGGATGGTAGACAAGTCGCTGCTGTAGACTTTCAATATGTTGGCAGTGGTTGCGGAATGAAAGATGTTGCGTACTTTTTAGGTTCTTGCCTTCCTAGTGTCGAATGCACAGTCTATGAAAATGAATTATTAAATTATTATTTTTCAGCATTACAAAAAGCTTTAGGACCTGACACTTCTAGTATTAATTTTAAAGCATTAGCATTAGAATGGAGACAACTATACCCTATTGCCTGCACAGATTTTACGCGATTCTTATTAGGCTGGATGCCTTCTCATCAAAAAGTGAATCAGTACAATATTAATTTGATGAATTTGGTTCTGGAAGGCTTGTGATTCCACAGGTAATTTTGTCAATAAATAGGAATATGCTATATAATTGCAATTTTATGGTGTATTTTAAATTAATGTTACTACTTTTACCGTCTAATAAATTATAAATAAATTAAATTACAATATTATGAGTAAAGGAACAGTAAAATTTTTCAACGAGACAAAAGGTTTTGGATTCATCACTGAAGAAGGTGTAGATAAAGATCACTTTGTGCACATTTCTGGATTAATCGATGAGATTCAAGAAGGCGATGAAGTTGAATTTGACCTAGAAGAAGGTAAAAAAGGATTAAATGCAGTAAATGTAAAAATTGCTTAACATTTAACCTTAAAAGTTAAAAAGAGCTTATCTTAACAGATAAACTCTTTTTTTTTGTCTAAAATTGAGATTTGTTTCTTTGGATGTGAATTATAGTTTTTCTCGTCATTACGAAAGAGAAACGACTGTTTTGTTAACTAAATTACAGATTACTTCAAACACTCTGGCTTTTTCGTAATGAAGTAAGAACAATCTTATGTATAAATCTAAAAATTCAGTTATTAAACATTCATTTCTTTAAACTTAATACCTAAAGCTTCTTGAATTTCCATTACTTTTTGCATTTCACCAGAAATTATCAAGGCTATTGACTGTCCTGTTTTACCTGCTCTAGCTGTCCGACCACTTCTATGTGTATAATAATCCATAAAATCTGGTAATTGATGATGTAATACAAAAGAAAGATTGTTTACATCAATACCTCTTGCCGAAACATCTGTAGATATCAAAATCTGCAATTTTTCATTTTTAAAAGCACGCATCACTTTATCACGTTCTATTTGTTTCATATCACCTTCTAATGCTCCAACAGAAAAACCTTCCTCTTGTAATCTTTGAACTAAGGCCTTTGTTCCTCTTTTAGTTCTACAAAATATAACACCTCTCTCTTCTTTTCTTTTATTTAATAGTCTTATAATTACACTTACTTTCTCCGCAATTTTGGTTGTTATATAATGATGAGAAATATTTTCATTGACCAATGAATTCTTATTGACTTCAATTCTAATAGCATCAGATGCCATATAGTCCTTAACCATCATTTTGATTTCAGAAGACATTGTAGCAGAAAACAACCAAGTGTTTCGTGTGATGGTATTGTATGCTAAAATTTTATTCAAATCTTCTTTAAAACCCATACTCAACATCTCATCTGCTTCATCTAGTATTAATGTTTTAACATTTCTAATATCTACCGCTTTACGTCTTATTAAATCTAACAAACGTCCTGGCGTAGCCACCACAATATGTGTAGGTCTTCTTAAAGAGCTAATTTGTCGCTCTATTTTCTCGCCTCCGTAAACCCCTTCTACAAAAATTTTGCCTTCATTGTATCTAGTAAATTTAAAAAGTTGCTTTTTTATTTGTTGCACCAACTCACGTGTTGGTGCAATAATTAAGCCTTGCACTTCTAACAACTTAGGATCTATAGACTTTAATATAGGCAAGCCAAAAGCTGCTGTCTTTCCTGTTCCTGTTTGCGCTAAACCAATTAAATCTGTTTTAGTTTCCAAAAGTTTTGGTATTACTGCTTCTTGAATTGGCGTTGGATTTATAATATTAAGCTCATTTAATGCTTTTATGTATTCTTGATTGATTCCTAATTCTGAAAATGTTGTCATAATTTTTTATTCTGGCTCAAAAGTAGTTTGTATTTCTATCATTAATGGTTTTATTGAGGAAATTTGCTTGTTTGTACTGTATTTCTACTATTGTCAGGAATTATTTTTATTACCAAAAGTATTTTACGCCACAGCAGTATTTACTTTTTAGGGACACTAATGAACTAAACCCACTTCATTAAAACTATTTCCTAAGAAAACACTATCTCATGTTTCAATAGTATTCTCTACAAAATACAGCTGGTATAAATTCCTTCCGAATTTACTTTTCCTTAAACGTTTTCCTTTGAAATACGTTTTTTAAATATTGGTGCTTTATAGTTTTTCATTTTATACAGTAAATCATCAATATCATCACTTACTAAAATCATTTGTTTATGCTTTACTTTCAAAAAACCTTTTTGTACCATAGTATCCAATAAAGTAATCAAGGCATCATAGTAACCATTGATATTTAATATACCAATCGGTTTTTCATGAAGACCTATTTGTCCCCAAGTGAGCATTTCAAAAAGTTCTTCTAAAGTTCCAAAGCCGCCTGAAAATGCAATTACACCATCACATAAATCATTCATAATAGCTTTTCTTTCATGCATGGTATCTACTATTATTAATTCTGAAAGTCCTTCATGAGCAATTTCTCTAGATTGTAAAAACTCTGGTAAAACACCGATTACTTGGCCATTTTCCTGCAATACGCCATCTGCAATGGCTCCCATAAGTCCAATATTTGCACCACCATAAACTAATTCAATATTTTGCTTGGCTAATGTTTGACCAAGTAATTTTGCCTTAAGCTCAAAAATTGGCTCAGTCCCAATACTTGCCCCACAGAAAACAGTAATTCTTTTCATTTCTTTCAATTTTGATAGTAAACCGAATTTTATAGATTCTTTTGAGCTATATAAAAAAGTCTAGCGCAAGCTTTGGCATCCGATAATGCTTGATGATGTTCTAATGTTATTCCATGAATTTTGCAACAAGCACTTAAATTTGCTGGTTTATATCCTCTGGCTTTATATATTTTTAAGGTACACTCCCATTTTTCTGAAAGATTCAATTCCGAATAAGCCAATCGATTATCTCCCATTGTTTTTGTTAATACGTTTCTATCAAAACTTTCGTTATGCGCAACCAATATTTTTCCAAAAATGCGTTTCTTTATTTCTGGATATATTTCATTGAAAAGTGGCTCATTTCTAGTGTCATATTCTGTAATTCCATGTACGTTCGTATTATGCCAGTTATATTCATTATTTGGCGGTTGAATGAGTGCGTGATATTCGTCAACGATTTTTCCATTTTCAATAGTTACTATTCCAACAGAGCAAATATGATGTTTGGTGGCTGTTTCAAAATCTATGGCTGTAAAGGTATTTATCATTTTCTTCATCTTATTTACTATTTCATTAATCCTTTTGACTGTGTTTTCAGTAGTATCTTTTACGATAGATGCTCTACTAATAATTTAATCCAAAGAAATACCAAACTCTTTTAAGATCAAACTATCTAACTCCATTAGCTCATTTGACAATTCTTATTGGATTGGCATTAAAGAAGATTCCACTTTGGATTTTTGTAATACCTTTTTCAATTCGACCATTTTAAAATAAAAAGAGGGAGATGTTAGTTCTATTTTAAGTTGTGCTATCATTTTTTCTATAGTAATTTTTCTTTTTTTACTTCTTGAACCCTTTCCACAGCATAATCAAACTCTATTTCCTTATTTTCTACAGATTTTAATAATCCACAGTTAAATTTATCACAATTTTTTGGTCTGTCTCTATAGATAGTACACCCATCACAATATTTTTTACAGGGTTGTAGGAAAAAACCATTTCCATCAACATCGTCTAAATCCATTAATTCTTTCAACTTAGGAACCTCCTCTCTGTCAAGTTCTACGAAAACAACTAAGCTACCATCACAACACAATCCACAAGACAAACAAATATTAGCATCCTCAGTCATGGTGTTTTCAATTTCAATTTAGATAGTTTTCAGAAGAATTATGATTACTCTATATAAAATTTACTTTTCCTGAATCTAAATTATAGTATGCTGGTAGAATTTCAACATCTCCTTTACTTACTGCATTCCCAATAATAGTAGAACGAGTAATCAATTCTTGAACTGTTAATTCAGTATTTTTCTTTACGACATCCGCTACAGAAGCACCTTCTTTTACCGCATTTAAAGCTGGCGTAATATGACTCAATAAATGATTTAAGTTAGACCCATTGTCGCCACCGTTTATAGCAGCATTTACCGCACCACAACTTTGGTGTCCTAAAACAACAATAACTTTAGATTTACAATGTGCTACTGCATATTCTATACTTGCTATGGAAGAAGTGTTCGCTATATTTCCGGCAACTCTAACCACAAAAAGCTCTCCTAAGCCAGCATCAAATACTAATTCTGGCACTACTCTACTATCTGCACAGCTCAATACTATTGTGTGAGGCTCTTGTCCTTTCATTAATTCTGTTCGTCTAGAACTATCTTGAAGTTTTGCTTCTAATTTGTCTAATGAAAATCTATTATTTCCTTCTTGTAATCTTTTTTTAATTTCTTTGATATTCATAGTTTTTCGTCTATTTATTATTAATTCATTCTGCAGTTAAGTTACAATTTCAATATAGCCTCAAAGCACTAGTAAACAATTTCTTCCACACAGTTTTCTCCAAAACTATAAGGAATATATGCATAGGAAGCTATTTTTTTAGTAATAATAAAACTTGCGTTTTTACCAATAGTTATGCTTCCATATGTTGCTGAAACACCCATAGCATATGCAGCATTTATGGTTACTGCATTAATTGCTTCTTCTGGTGTCATTTTCATTTTTATACAAGCCAAAGACAAGACAAATTGCATGTTTCCACTTGGTGTAGAACCCGGGTTGAAATCTGTAGCTAAAGCCAAAGGTAAATCTGCATTAATAATTTTTCTAGCAGGCGTATAAGGGATTCCTAAGAAAAAAGAACAACTAGGTAATGCCGTAGGCATTGTATTAGTACCTTTTAAAACATTAATTTCTACAGCTGTAATTTGTTCTAAATGATCTACAGATAAAGCATCATTTTCTACACCAACTTGCACCCCACCACTTACGGCTAATTGATTAGCATGTATTTTTGGAATTAAGCCATACTTCTTCCCTGCTTTTAAAATTCTATCTGTCTCATCTACCGTAAAAAATCCTTTTTCACAAAAAACATCTACATATTCTGCTAATTTTTCTTTAGCTGCTAAAGGAATAATTTCATTTATAATCAATTGTATATAGTCTTCTCTTTTATCTTTATATTCTAAAGGAATAGCATGAGCTGCTAATAAATTTGCTTTAATTGGAATGTTGAAATTTTCTTTTAGTCTTTTAACTACTCGTAACATTTTTATTTCTGCTTCTAAACTTAAGCCATAGCCAGATTTTACTTCTACAGCTCCTGTTCCATAAGACATCATTTCTTCTAACCTAACAGCTGCTCTATCGTACAAATCTGCTTCAGACATTTTAGAAAGCTTTCTAGCTGAATTTAGGATACCACCACCAGCGGCTGCAATATCTTCATAAGATTTTCCTTCTATTTTCATTACAAACTCTTCTTCCCTACTTTCCGCAAAAACAATATGCGTATGAGAATCACACCAAGTTGGTAAAACCATTCTCTCTATACAATCAACTTCTTTTTCAATATCGATAGGGCAAGTTTTCATTTCTCCAAAATCTTTGATTAATCCATCTTCAACCAACAACCAAGCATCCTCTATTTTAGGCAACACACTCATTTCTACACCGGCTAGTTTTTTGATTCCTGCTGGTCTAACTTGTAATAATTGCTTAATATTTTTGTATAAAGTTTGCATTATTTTAAATTTTGAGTGAAGTATGGCTTATAAAATAAAAAGGGTTCAAATATTATCTTGCACCTTGCATTTTTTTATATTCTTTGAATTCTTTAATAATAAAATATTTAGTTTCTCCGTTCTCAACATACTCCAGTATAGCCTTTCCACTATACTCAATTGGTTCTACAATTTTCTCATGAATATTACTTTTAGTTCCCCCATAAAAAGTTGCTCTAATTCTTTTAGAATTTTCTCCTGTTTTCACTTCTTCAAAATCAATATTCACACCATCAATCCATAATTTCTCTATTTTAATACCTGCTTTAATATCAAAATACAAAGAATGGGTAATACCAGTTGTCTTTCCATTGTCCATTCGTACACCTAATGTATAAGCTTGTTTTTCTGCTTTGATCAATTGAATGTTTTTATTTACTGATTTTTTACTTACTAAACATGAAGCTAATAGCACCATTAAAATTATCACTACTATATTTTTCATTTCTATTGTTGGTTTAAAATTTTCGCTACCATTTCTTTTAATAACTCTCCTTGAGAAACAGCTCCTGATGACCCCATTCCTTTAGATTTTAAATCATACTTTCTTAATAAATCAAAAATGTATTTTAATTCTCTTATACTATAATTTACAGCATAAGTTTTATAATCTTTTGCTATAAATGGCGGTATTTTTATTAATCGACCTAATGCATTATTATCTATAGTACCCGCAAATTTAGTTAAGAGTATCTTGGTGTAAAATCCATAAATCATGCCAAGTGCCATTGGTAAAAATAAACTTTTAGGATTCGACACAAAATAATTGATAATTTTAAAACTTTTTAGACTATCTTTTTTACCTAAAGAGTTATTTAATTCAAAAATATTATACTCTTTAGAAATTCCAATATTTTTTTCAATATCTTCTCCTGTAATATCGGAACCTTTTCCTTTTACCAATATAAGTTTATCAATTTCATGCGTAATTTTAGATAAATCAGTTCCTAAAAACTCTGCTAACAACTCCACTCCTTTTGGACTGATTTTTATTTTTTGAGTTTTCACATAATTACTTATCCATTTTACAATCTCATACTCTCTAATTTTATTAGATTCTAAAATGGTGCAATTGTCATTTTTTAATATCGTTTTAAAAATAACTTTTCGCTTATCTATTTTTTTATGTTTGTAAGCGAAAACAAGAATGGTTGATTGTACTGGTTTTTTAAAATAACTTTCAAAGAAATCAAAACCAATTAAATCTTGCGCTTCTTTGACTATTACTACTTGATGACTTGCCATCATAGGCAGTCTGGAACAAACTTCTACAACTATACTTGCATCAACATCTCTTCCATACAAAACGGTCTGATTAAAAGATTTTTCTGATGCTGACAAAACTTTATCTTCTATAAAATCAGTAACTTGGTCTATATACAAAGCTTCAGTTCCGTATAAAAAATAAATAGGTTTATAAATTTTATTTTTTAAATCTGTAAGTATTTTTTTTGTTTCTATCATCCAAACTTCAAGTGCTTAATAGTTAAACCTTTATTGATTAATTGTTTTAAAGATTTAATTCCTATTTCCAAATGTAAATCTACGAAATGCTTTGTCACTTTTTCATCACTTTTAGAAGTTTTTACACCTTCTGCCACCATAGGTTGGTCAGAAACTAATAATAAGGCACCTGCTGGAATACTATTGGCAAAAGCAGTAATGAAAATCGTAGCCGTTTCCATGTCTATTGCCATTGCACGTACTTTTCTTAATCTCTTTTTAAACTTATCGTCATGTTCCCAAACTCTTCTATTAGTGGTGAAAACAGTCCCTGTCCAATAATCTTCATTCATATCTCTTATGGTAGTAGAAATAGCTTTTTGTAATGCAAAGGCTGGCAATGCAGGTACTTCTGGTGGTAAATAATCATCTGAAGTTCCTTCTCCCCGAATAGCTGCAATCGGTAACACAAAATCCCCAATTTTATTCTTTTTCTTTAATCCGCCACATTTCCCTAAAAACAAAACACCTTTTGGACTTATAGAACTTAATAAATCCATGATAGTTGCTGCATTGGGACTTCCCATTCCAAAATTTATAATAGAAATATCTTCAAAAGTGGCTACTTGCATTGCTTTATCTTCTCCTACAACAGCTACATTATTATTTTCTGCA
>CAWVRT010000023.1:0-40098 GCA_963932515.1 uncultured Chitinophagales bacterium | reverse complement strand
TTTTTCATTCCTTTCATTATTTCCAAAAATATAACCCGCTAAAATGGAGAACCCTTTACTTGACGAATTCTTATATCCTTTGGTTGAGAGTTTTACGGAAGTAAATAAAGTTGCTTCATAACTTCTTATTTCAAATAGGGCATATTTTTTATTGACTTCATAAGCATAAGTTTCAATATTTCTTTGACTATTAAAAGCAAAGAACTGTACAACAATAAAAACTATGAGTATTACTCCAAGTAAGATTAATAATATCTTCATTTTTGTTTTTAAGTATTTAACCATTTTAATTTTTATTTTCACTATATATTTTCAAATATACTTAATCCATATAAGCTTCCATAGGTGGGCAAGTACAAATTAGGTTTCTATCTCCATGAGAATCATTTACTCTAGATACAGAAGCCCAAAGTTTATTGGTTTTTAAATATGGAATTGGAAAAGCAGCCGTTTCTCTACTATAAGCATGGTTCCATTCATTGGCGGTTACTTCTGCAATAGTATGAGGAGAATTCATTAAAGGATTATCTTCTTTGTCCATATCACCACTCGCAATCGCATCAATTTCATCTTTAATAGATAATAATGCATCACAAAAACAATCAATTTCTGCTATGTTTTCACTTTCTGTTGGTTCTATCATTAATGTTCCTGCAACTGGGAAAGACACCGTAGGCGCATGGAAATTATAATCCATTAATCTTTTTGCAACATCGGTAACTTCTATTCCTAAGGAGTGTTTAAATTGTCTTAAATCTATAATTAACTCATGTGCAACTCTTCCGTATTTTTCTCCTGTATACAATATCGGATAGGCGTTTTCTAACCTAGCTTTAATGTAGTTAGCGCTCAAAATGGCATTAGCTGTAGAAGCTTTTAAACCTTTTGGGCCTAAAGTTCTGATATAAGCATAAGAAACTAAACAAACACTAGCGCTACCAAACGGTGCAGCAGAAATAGCAGAAATAGCTTTTTCGCCACCTGTTTTAGTAATTGGGTTGCTCGGTAAGAAAGGTGCTAAATGTTTGGCTACGCAAATTGGTCCAACACCGGGTCCGCCACCTCCATGAGGAATGGCAAACGTTTTATGTAAATTTAAGTGACAAACATCTGCACCAATTTCTCCAGGACTTGTAAATCCTACTTGGGCATTCATATTGGCACCGTCCATATATACTTGACCGCCATTGTCATGAATTATTTGTGTAACATCTTTTACAGCAGATTCAAATACACCATGTGTAGATGGGTAAGTTATCATTAAGGTAGATAAATTTTCTTTATGTTCTTCGGCTTTTTCTTTTAAATCGTTAATATCAATGTTTCCATGGTTATCGCATTTTACAACAACAACTTTCCCGCCAGCCATTACTGCCGAAGCAGGATTTGTACCATGGGCAGAACTTGGTATTAATACTATATTTCTATGACCTTCGCCATTACTTATATGAAATTCTCTAATAACCATTAATCCAGCAAATTCTCCTTGCGCACCAGAGTTTGGTTGTAAAGAAGTTGCGTGAAAACCAGTAATTAGACTTAAATAGTCTTCTAACTCTGTTAAAATTTCTTGGTATCCTTTCCATTGGCTTCTAGGAGCAAATGGATGAATGTTTGCAAATTCTGGCCAAGAAACTGGTTCTAATTGTACTGCAGCATTTAATTTCATGGTACATGAACCTAAAGGAATCATTGAGTGAACCAAAGAAATATCTTTATTCTCTAGTCTTTTAATGTAACGCATCATTTCAGTTTCTGTCTGATACTTTTTAAACACTTCATTGGTCAATATATCAGATTCTCTTTTTTGAGATTCTAAAATATTAAAATCATTATTGTCTTCTAGTTTTGCATCTACAAAAACAGATAATATATCTTGTAAGTCTTCCCAAGAAGTAGTTTCATCTATTGCAATAGAAACTTTACTTTGAAAATATCTGAAATTGATTTCTTTTTTAGAAGCTCTTTTTTCAAGCGCTGCTACATCTACATCACTAACAAGAACAGTGTCAAAAAAGTGATTATGTTTAATATAAAAACCATTTTTACTTAAAGAACTAGCTAATGCTTTTGCTTTATGGTGAATATCTGAAGCAATTCTTTTAATTCCATCAGCACCATGATATACAGCATACATTCCAGACATAATAGCTAAAAGTGCTTGTGCTGTACATATATTTGAAGTTGCTTTTTCTCTACGAATATGTTGCTCACGCGTTTGTAAAGCCATTCTTAAGGCAGGCTTTTCATTTCTGTCTATAGAAACGCCAATAATTCTACCTGGTAAAACTCTTTTATAATTTTCGTTTGTCGCAAAATATCCTGCATGGGGACCACCAAAACCCATTGGTACACCAAATCTTTGGTTTGTTCCTACAACACAGTCAGCACCAAATTCTCCGGGTGCTTTTATTAATGCTAATGCCATTAAATCTGCAGCTACTGTTAAGTAGGCTTTGTTTTCATGTAGTTTGTTGGCAAAAGCTTCATAATCTTCAATCGTTCCTTCTAAATTTGGATATTGAACTAAAGCACCAAAATAAGTGTCGTCAATATCGGCATTTTTAAAATCACCAATAACTAATTCAATTTCATTTACAGAAGACCTAGTTTTTAAAACAGCAATAGTTTGAGACCAAGTGTTTTCATCTACAAAAAACTTTGGCGCAGTAGTTTTACGTTTATTTTTTTGGTGAAAAAACATATTCATAGCTTCTGCTGCTGCGGTAGCTTCATCTAGTAAAGAAGCATTGGCAACTGGCATAGCGGTTAAATCAGAAATCATTGTTTGAAAATTCAACAAAGCTTCCAATCTTCCTTGTGCAATTTCTGCTTGGTAAGGTGTATACTGTGTGTACCATCCCGGATTTTCAAAAACATTTCTTCTAATAACAGGAGGCGTAATCGTTCCATAATATCCTGTGCCAATATAGGTTTTATATACTTTGTTTTTATTCGCTTTGGCTTTGATTAATTTTAAATATTCAAATTCAGAAACTGCTACTGGCAAGTTTAATTCTTGCGCCACTATAATATTTGCTGGAATGGTTTGATTTACCAATGTCTCTATAGAGTCTACACCAATAGTTTTCAACATTTTTTCTTGGTCAATAGCTTTGTTTCCAATGTGTCTATTTACGAATTGGTCAGTTTTAATTTTATTCATTTTCTAAATTTTTAAATTGTCGTACAAAGATATAGCTATTTATATTATTGAAGTTATTGTTTCAATAACTTATTAACTAATGTTCGGTGCAAAACTATGAAAAGTTTGTTAAATTAGTATTCATAATTTTTTTACGATTATACAATTTAGTATCTTTGATATAATGAAAAAAATAACCATAATTTTTGCTTTATTATTTGGACTTTCAAATATTCAAGCACAAGAGAAGAAAATCATACAATTCTCGGGATATGTATTAACGCCTGATAGTTTAATTGGTATTCCATTTGTAAATATTTTTGAAACAAAGACTTTTAGAGGCACAAGTTCTTATATTGATGGCTATTTTTCTTTTGCTGCGGAAACGGGTGATACCATAAAATTTAGTTCGATAGGCTTTAAGGAAAGTATATTTGTTATTCCAAATGAGTTAATGACCAATAAATATTCTATCGTCAAAATGCTTTCGCAAGACACAACTTATATTGATAGTGTATTGATTTACCCTTGGCCTACCAAAGAGTTGCTGAAACAAGCATTTTTAGATATAGAATTGGGAGAGTCTGATAATGATAGAGCATTAAAAAATTTAGAACGAGAATATTTGCGTGAAATAGGAGAGGCTATGGCTTATGATGCAGATGAGAATGTTGATTATTACATGAGAGCCGAAGCACAGAAATTTTATTATGCGGGTCAAGCACCACCTCAGAATATTTTTAATTTATTTGCTTGGGCAAAATTTATAGAAGCCTGGAAAAGAGGCGATTTTAAAAAACGCAAGAAGACTTATGAAAGATAATGTTAACTGAATTAAGGAGCGATTTGTTTTTTTAAGTTTTTATACCTACATTTATCAAAACTAAATCCATAATATGAAAACTTTTCTAACTTTTTCCTTTTCTTTTTTAGTGTTGTTTCTTGCGGCACAAGACATCAGGTCTGATGTAGACAAACTACAAAGCTTGGTAGATAATGAGAGTTATATTGAAGCGCTTGGTTTTGCCGATAAACTAATAGCGAATAGAGTAAAAGAAGGTAATCAAGCTTATGCTAGCATAGTGTATATGTTAAGAGGAACTGCTAAGTATGAATTAGAGTTAGAAACTGATGCAATAGTAGATTTAAAAATGGCTAGAGCTTTTAATAATAAAAATTATAAAGCTTATTATTACATTGCAGCTATTTATTATAAAATGGCGAGATATTCATCTTCTTTAGAGAATATTATTTATTTTTTAGAATATGCCCCTGGTGATGTAGAGGGCTTAATTCTTAAAAGCAAATGCGAGCTAGAAATGGGTAACTCTTTTGGCGCTAAAATGACGATACAAAAAGCTTTAGGCCTAAGATCTTCAGATGCTGAACTATATTTTATTAGAGCGGTAATAAATGCACAATTAGGGGAAGATAAATTAGCTTGTAAAGACATTAAAATTGCAGATAAATTTGGTTTTGAAGCAGCGAAAGCTAGAATAGAAGATTTTTGTGGTAAATAATTTCATCTGCTATTTCATAATACTTCCTTTTTCATTAAAATGTATGATTACCTAATGAATTTATTTATTAAAATTCTTACATTTTTTCTTCTAATAAGTCCTTTTTTTAGTTATTCTCAACAGAACAGTAGTATCATTTTAAAAGATAAAAAGGAGTTTTCAAGTTATGAAAAGAGTTATTTTGGAGTAATTAAATTTGAATCTCCAGTCTATATGTCGGAGTGTATTTTAAAAAAAAATGATACTGAAAAACATAGATGTAGTGATGCTGCTATGTTAGCGTATTATAACTACCCACCTTTACCTCCAAGTTATTTTGAAGATGCTCGTTTTATAGGCAAATCAATAACTGTTAAGTTGAAATATCTACTATCTGAAAAAGGAAAAGTAATAACTACCAAAATTTTAAAAAGTAGCGGAGATGCTTTTTTAGATGATTTAGCAGCAACTCATGTGCTCAATATGATTCCTTTTGAATCTGCAAAAGAGTTTGAATATCCGATTAAATATTGGATACCAGCAGATATTATCTTTAACTTCTAGAGAAGTACATTATTAGTTCTTTTTTAATTCCACTTTTTCCAATTCAATTATCCCTTTGGTTTTTGAAGAATAGATAATTATTTTTTCACAAACCTCAGCGTTTTACTATCTATTTCAACAAAGTAGATACCTGTGTTTAATTTTGAAACATTTATTTTTTCATTTGCCTTGAATGGCTGAGAAATAACTTTTTTCCCTAGAATGTCATAAAATTCTATCTTTAATTTTTTTGAAACTTCAATGTTAGAATTCAGATAAACATAAGAATTACTAGGATTTGGGTAAATGTAAAAAGAGTTATTCTCTTCTTCCATAGTCTCAATAGCAATAGTTGTCGAATCTTCCCCATTATTGGCTTTGAAAGTTGGTTCTTTTATTATAAAGGGCCCTCTGCCGTTTGGAAATCTTGAATAACTTAGATCTGTAGGCATATGAGTATAAGTTACTTGATCAATAATGTTACCTGTAGGATTTACTAAGTATAAAGATTCTCCATTTTTTGTTAATTGAAAATTGGTATGGTTAGCGCCTTGAATAAAGTCTTTATCTGTCCAAAAAATAACATAATCATTTGCAGCAATTGACTGAGCAGGAATTTGCCATTTTGTTAAAGTATCTTTATTATCTGACAAGTAATATCCCGTTAGATTAATTGCGCTACTTGTATTGTTATGTAATTCTACCCAATCATCATATTCTACAGCTTCATCAAATTGAGTAGTTTGGTTACTTGATTGTAATTCATTAATTACAACATCTGCCGTAACGCCAATTCTATAAAATTCATATTCTGCTCTTTCTGGAGAAAAAATACCCGCATCATCATTTTCTGCCCAAATATAATATTGTATATCAGCATGTTCTACATTAATAGATGCAGTATAATTATTTCCACTAGCAGTCATTTGAACTTGTATAAATTTTTCTTTTGGACTAAACCTATAACCTACATAAGCATAGTTTGCGTCTGTAATCTCTGCTGAAATAGTTACGGAAGTATTAGAATGAACTTCTTGGGGACTGTTTGTTATATTAATAACAGTAGGAGCCACTTTTAAAAAATCTGCATGGTTATTTAAGAATGTTTTTCGTCCTTCCATTAATTCGGTTAAACCAACTCTTCCTTGTACACTACTATTCAAATTTTGTGTAAATTCCTCATCTTCATAAAATTTATTTATATCAGTTGTAACTGCAGAGCTTATAAGAGTTTGTAATTCAATGGCTCTTTGACTATACAAATCATTATTTATATTTTCATTGAAAATGGTTTTCATTTTAGCAATATACATTTTCTTGTTTCTATCGTCTTGAAAAGGTTTATTTAATATACTATAATTTGGATTGCTACTGTTGTACCAAGGATCTAATTGTTGTAATTCTGTAACTGTAAGTGGCGTACTTCCTGGTACGCCAACACTATTAAAAGAACCAAAACTTTCATTCAAATCCCACAAAATAGGATTAAATCTTTCTGTCTTGTCCTTGTATAATGAAAAATTGTGAGGAGCGTTAATTGGTGCATCTAAATTTACCATTACATTATCGAAAGCAAGCATCCATAAAAGTCTATCTACATAAATAGCATTATCCATTTGTGTAGGGAAGTTGTTAAAAGTGTCTAATGCCAGCATTAACTCATTCCAATCATTTGGATTGTTGGATTGTAGTGCATAAAATTGTTCATAACAAGCTTGAGTTGTTCCTAAGTAGCCTAAAACATTTGGAGGTCCAGAAGTACAGCCTGTAGGCGTTGCGCCCATAGTAAATTCTCCTTCAAAATACGGATAATTTGGTTTGAAATAATGTCTCCCCATAAAGGATAGATTGGTAGATTCGTCATTTACATATAAGCCAATATAAGTGCCATTTACAAATACTTTAGCATAATTAGAAGCAGATGAAGGAAGATATTTCCTAGCTATTTCATAAGAAATAACTTCTCGTACAAAAGAAGGATCTCTAAATACATTTGATAATTTTAAAACATTTCTACCATTAATTTCTTGTTTTCCTTTTACGAAATCTAATTTGATATTTAAAGGATTTTTCACTTGGCTTGCGTTAAAAGAACTGTTCCCCTTATATCTTACGCCAACACTATCAAATTGTTCGCCATTAAGGCTTACTGCTCCAATGAGTCTAAAGTCACTCCCAGATATATAATAGGTGTCTAGTATGTCATCCCAATTTGCTTGGGCAAAAGATAACTCAATTGTTTGAATTTGGTCTGTATCAAAAAAATCTTGAGAATATCCTACAGAAGCAATAATTATAGAGAAATAAAGTATAATTGATTTCATTTTATTTATTTTTTTGGTAAAAATATAAATTTTATTTTAACTTGACACTAGAATAGTGTTAAATGTCTTATCCTTAATCACTAATGATATTAAATATTGTTAATTCTAAGTCTTGTTATAGCTGTGAGATAATTAAAGAAATAAAAGCACAGTTTGGTTTCGAAATTGCCGAAGCAACATTATATCCAAGTCTAAAAAAATGAAAATTTAAAAACTAGTTATGTCGAACTGGAAAATAGAGCAAAATGGTATAGGTGCGCCTAAAAAGTTTTATATATTAACCATTGAGAAGGAAGGTTAATGTTGAATAGTATCGATGGGTTTTGGTCAAATATTAACGAATTAATGTTTTCTATAGCTTCGTAGATAATTACTTCCTAGGATACTTCATTTTATAACCAGGACTAATTTTTCCTTCAGAAATCTTATTTAATTTCTTTTGTAATAATCTCTTTTTTAACGGTTTTAAATGATCAGTAAACAAGACTCCTTCTATATGGTCATATTCATGTTGAATAACTCTGGCAGTTAAACCATTAAATGTTTTTTGTTGTTTAGTCCATGTTTCATCAAAGTATTCTATAAGAATAGTCTCTTTTCTGAAAACATTTTCTTTAATGTCTGGTATACTTAAACAACCTTCTTCAAAACACCATTCTTCCCCACTTTCTTCTAGAATCTGCGCATTAATAAAAGTTTCTTTAACACCAATTTCTTCTGTTTCATCATCATCTTCATCAAGCATTAGCGCACTATCTATAATAAACAATCTTATTGCTTTACCAATTTGTGGAGCAGCTAATCCAACACCCTGAGCACCGGCCATGGTGTCTTTCATGTTTTCAATTAATTCTGCTAGATTTGGATATTCGTTATCAATACCACTACAATGTTTTTTTAAAACAGCATCTCCAAAAGCGACAATAGGTAATTTCATTTGTTTTGTTTTATTTACTATTCATAAAAGACTGAAGAATTATTGTTGCACTAATTTCATCAACAAGTTCTTTTTGTCTTCTTTTCTTTTTTGTCATTCCAGATTGCAGCATAGATTGTTTTGCCATTTTAGAAGTAAATCGTTCATCTATCCAATGAATTGGAATCTTAGGAAATAAACTTTTTAATTTTTTAGCAAAAACATCTATTTCTAAGGAAATTTCAGTTTTTGTATTATCTAGATGTTTAGAGTCTCCAATTACGAAAGCTTCCACATGTTCTTTCTCACAGTAGACTAGAAGATATTTGTAAATATCTTTTGTTTGCACGGTGTCTAGTCCAGTAGCAATTATGTGTAAAGGGTCCGTTATTGCTAAACCAGTTCTTTTTCCTCCATAATCTATTGCTAATATTCTTCCCATCTATTACAAATTTAGTCAAAAAAAAAGATTGTTTTACTTTTGTAAAACAATCTTTTCAATAATTTGTTTATCTCTTGAATTACTTCAATTAATCTTTTACTACTTTAGCTTTAGCTACTTTCTTAACCGTTTTAGCTTTAGCAGGTGCTTTAGCTTTAGCTGTTTCAGTTGTTGCTTTAGCAACTTTTTTCTTAACTGTAGTTTTTACTTCAGTTTTAGGTTCTTTTTTTGTAGCTATTACATTAACTGGTTTTTCTTCAGTCATTGCTTCAATAGGAATAACAGAAATAAATTTTCTATTGTTTCTTTTTGTTTTAAATTCTACAACACCATCAACTTTAGAAAAAATTGTATGGTCTTTCCCCATACCTACATTTTCTCCAGGGTGAAAAGATGTTCCTCTTTGTCTTACTATAATATTTCCAGCAATTGCAATTTGACCACCAAACAACTTTACGCCTAAACGTTGTGATGCCGATTCTCTACCATTTCTTGAACTACCTGCAGCTTTCTTATGTGCCATTTCTTTTTCTTTTTAAATTTCTTATGAAATTGAGTCGATAGATATTTTTGTTAAATACTGTCTATGACCATTTTTTACTTGATATCCTTTTCTTCTTTTTTTCTTGAAAACAATTACTTTGTCACCTTTTAAGTGTTCAACTATTGTTGCCGAAACTTTAGATTTCAAAGTAGGTGTTCCTACTGAAATCTTTTCTCCGTCGGCTTTCAAATAAACATCAGAAAATTCTAATTTCTCTCCTTGTTTCCCCTCTAAACGGTGAACAAAAATACTTTGACCAGCTTCTACTTTAAACTGTTGTCCTGCTATTTCTACTATTGCGTACATTAATTTTTAATTTTGGACTGCAAATGTAAGTCTATTTATTCATAAAAAAAAACCATTTTTAAAAAAAGTTTTTAGAATCTGAATAATGGGACTTTCATTGAGCTTCGTGTTTTAATTGTGAAAAACTATCCATTTAGTTTCGCCACAAAAATAACATTATTTCATTAATGCTTTTAACCTTTTTACTAATGGACGGTGAGGTTAATGTATAAAAGGATAATGTTTATAGGTGTTTCTTTTTGTGAAGTCTGTTAATTCTTCAGGAAGCTATCTAAAACTAGGAATATCAATTCTTTCACTCATTTATGCCCCAGTAAAATAATTTTTTTTCTTCATAGATTTTAAACTATTCTTTTTATAACTCTTAGTTTATGGGTGTATTTACCAAATTCTTTACTATAAATTCCTAAATGGTCTATTCTATCTATTTTAACTTTACCACTGGCATGAATTATTTCATTTTTGCTTATTATAATTCCTACATGATTTATTTTTTCGTCGGTTCCAAAAAACGCTAAATCTCCAATTCTAGATTCTTCTATAAAACCAATTACTGATCCTAATTCTGCTTGCTGATAAGCATCTCTAGGTAATGCATAATCTAAAAATTTATAGACAATTTGAGTAAGTCCAGAGCAATCAATGCCAAAAGGGGAACGTCCTCCCCATAAGTAGGGTGTATGAAGATATTTTAGTGCAATTTTTTGAATTTTTGAGATATTGTTTAAGCTATTTTCTAAGGAAAGACCTTGAAAAAGATATTTTACTTTTTCAATTTTAAAATTTAAACCATCAAAATGCGGTAAATTACTTCCCATAACTATTGGTACGTGTAAATCCTTAATAACATAATTATGTACTATTTCAAAAGAAGTGTTGGAAGATTCAATTATTGAGGATGTGTGAGTTAAGTGTTTAGTGTCTATCCATGCTTCATAATTATCGTGAAGGCATTTCACAAAAGACCAATTCTCTTTTTCTTCAATAATTTCACAGGCTTCTCCAAATAGTAATTGAGAAATCATTTCACTTGTGTCATCATTTTCTTTTCTAAGTGGAGATATACTCACGTTGCAATACCCGAATGCCATTTTTATCATTTTGAATGTAAATTTAGTTTTTTTTCTAAGAACTAAAAAAATTGTTTAATCCTATTATCTTTGAACTTTAGAACACCCAAAATTAGTATTTAGGAATTGAATCAACAAAAATTAGTAAAAAAGTTAACAACTTACTTATTTTGAACTAAAATAAATAGTAAAATTCAAGTTAACAGGTTTTTTTATGATTTACTTCATAAAGCTTGAATCAAATACCCATTCATAAAAACAATAAATCATTAAAGCATTCGTTTCCACAAAATACATTTTATGTCTTTGATATTTAATGTATGATTAGTTACATTTGTGTATTATTACAATTAATAAAAAAAAATTTCTAGATTGTGAATACAAAATACTTAGCATTAATAGTTTATATCTTCTTTTCAGTAGTAACCCAAGCTCAAGTAACAGCTGATTTTAGTAGTAATACGAATAGTGGCTGTCCCAATCCTTTATTGGTTATTGTTTCTGATTTTAGTACTAGTGATACTGGTGTAATAAATTCTTGGACATGGCAAATTGATGGTCCTGTCGGATTTACAACTGTTATGAGTTCTACGGATCAAATTTCAACTTCACTATCCATTTCAGGGTTGTATACAGTAACATTAACTGCTTGTGATAATAATAATGTTTGTGATACAAAAGTAGAAACAAATTTTATAGAAGTTTTTGAATTACCTTCTTATACTTATAGTATAAGTTCAATGCAAGGTTGTGCTCCACAAGAAATATGTTTTGATGTAGATGTAATTCCTGGGTGTGGAACTACTGCTTCCGTTTTATTTGACGTAAATGATGGTGTTGTCTATAATATGGAGGATTTTTGTCATGCTTATAATACTATTGGCGAATATTATGACTTTACTTTTTCTACACAAAATTCGTGTGGTTGTGTATTGACGGAAACAATTTCAGATACAATTGCTATTGCAGATAATCCTATTACTAATTTTACAGCGAATCAAAATTTTACTTGTATACCACCATTACTTGTAAATTTTACAAATACTTCAACAGCTTCAAGTAGCGCAACTTATTTATGGAATATCCCTGGCGAGATAAATAATATTTCTTCTACAAACCTCATGCATAGTTTTGGTGTAGGAAACTATGATGTAGAATTGATAACTATAGAACCTGAAGGTTGTTCTGATACGTTATTATATACCAATATGATATCGGTAGGAAACCCTATTGCAAATTTTGGTTCTATAGGTACAGCAGTTTGTCCAGGAGAAAATATTCAGTTTAATGATTCCTCAAATGGAATACCAACAGGTTGGTTCTGGGAAGTAGTGGGAACACCTATTGTTTCTAGTCTTCAAAACCCTTCTCTTGCGTTTATTAATTCAGGTTCTTTTGATATAAGGTTAACAACTAGTTATGTAGGAGGATGTCAAGATGTTATTACGAAAGCAGCATATATTACGGTACATGCCTTACCAGTAAATAACTTTACTGTATCAGATAGCGGAGTTTGTTTGATTCCTTTTAATACTAGTTTTAATTCGAGTTCTACAAATTCTATTAATACGGTATGGAGTTTTCCTGGTGGCACACCATCTTCTGCTACGGGAATGGGACCAATAAATGTTTCTTATGCTAATTTTGGAAATTATAATATAATTGTTAGCGATACAAGTATAAATGCTTGTTATTTCCAAACTACTTTTAATAATGTTATTACTATTTCAGAATTAATGGCTGATATCGTTTCTGACAATACGGATGGGTGTATGCCAGTTACTGCAAGTTTAATGGTTACTACAAATAACGTTGACTCAATAAGTTCTTATACCTGGAATTTACCGGGTAGTGATATTGGAACATCAAATTTAGCAAATCCTACAGCAATCTATAATACAAATACTTGTTTTGATGTGGAAGTTATTGTTGTAAGTAATTTAGGTTGTGCGGACACAGTTGCTAATACTGATTTTATTTGCGCAGGTATTGCTCCGATTGCCAATTTTGAATTCACTCCAATTTCTACTTGCTTCGAAGAGGAAGATATCTGTTTTACTTTTACAGGCTCAGGGGCAGATTCTTTATTTTGGAATTTTGATGATGGCCCTTCTTTATGGACTGGACCTTTAGGTTCTCCTTGCCATGCATACATTTCAGATATTGGTGATTATTCGCCTTCTATTATAGCTTTTAATTATAATTGCTCTAGTGATACAATAGTTCTAATTGATTCAGTAAGTATTCTTGGTCCTATAGCGGTTTTTAATGCTCAATTTGAATCTTGTGCCGATTGGAATACATTTAATTTTACAAACTCTTCTGTTGAAGCAGATTCTTCTTACTGGGTATTTGGCGATCCAAGTGTCCCTTCTGGTTTAGATACTTCTACAATTATAAACCCAACTTGGGTTTATCCTTCTATAGATTCTATTAAGAATTATACAATTACATTAATAGTTTATAATTTCAGTACAGGTTGTGATCATACTACAAGTCAAGCGGTAAGTGTTTACCCTCCTAATGCTGAATTTACGGTTTCAGATACTATCTTATGCACCCCAAATCAACTGAATTTTCAAAATACTTCATTGGATGTTACATCTCCAGGGATGAACACTCTATGGAATTATACAGATAATTATTATTTTGGTCCAATAGGTTTTTGGGTGGGTGCTTGGCACTTTGGACCTTCAAGAAATAAAATGTATAACACACCAGGAGTTTATACTATAATCATGAGTAATCAAGATTCAAGAGGGTGTTTAGACACTATAAGAAAACAGAATTTAATTACTGCGCATGGAGCTATTTCAGCTTTTAATTCTGATATTACAGAAGGCTGTTTTCCTTTAGCAATAAATTTTTACGATTCATCTTATGCGCCTTTATCTTATATCAATTCTTGGCACTGGAATTTTGGTACAGGTAATCTAGCGGATACTTCAAATAGTCAAAATCCAAGTTTTATTTATTCAGATGGAGGAAGTTATAATGTAACTTTAACAGTTAGAGATAGTATGGGCTGTGGAAGAGCCACAACACTTTATAACTATATTTATGTTCATGAGCCATTAGCTAGTTTTTTATTGTCAGATACTTTTATCTGTAGTGCTCAGAATGTGGCTATTACCAATCTTTCTGTTGGGGAAACACTGAGTTATGATTGGCAATTTCAAAATGGTACACCAGCTACTTTTAACCCAACGGGTAATCCTCCAAATATAAGCTTCGCAATAGAAGGAAATCATAATTTATATTTAGAAGTTACAGATAATATGGGATGTCTTGATGATACAACTATAATTTTGCCTGTATTTGATGTTGTGGCAGACGGTTTTGTAGATGTTAATTATTCTGCTTGTTCAAATCCTCCTTTATTAGTAAATTTTACAAATACCTCTTATAATAATATCGATGCTTCAACTGCTTTTTGGAATTTTGGGAATGGAGTAACTTCCACAGATTTTAATCCTTCTACTTTGTATTCTTCTCCAGGAGACTTTATAGTTACTTTAGCTATTAGCTCATTGTCAGGCTGTAGAGATACTATAGTAGTCGATACAATTGTAGTAGAAGGTCCTTGGGGAGTGTTTGAGGCAATATCTCCTAATGAGCTATGCGCTTGTGATACTGCTCTTTTTGCAATAAAAACAATAAACGCTATTAACCCAACTTTTTTAACTGGAGATGGTCAAGCAATTCCATTTAGCCCTATAGGGTTACTAGGGGATACTATTTATGATACTTTAAAAGTAGCCTATTGTGCTTTGGGAAATTTTAGTCCTTCAATATCCTTTTCTCAAGGATCTTGTTCTTATTCTATTTCTTCTTCAGTTTCAGATTCCATTAAAATTGATAGTATAGTTTCAAATTTTTCTTTTCAAAATGCAGTGTATTGCGATACAGGAACCGTTTGTTTTACAGATTTGTCAGAAAATGAATTGAATGGTCCTGCAAATGTAAATTCTTGGCAATGGGATTTTGGAGATGGGAATGTATCTATCGTACAAAATCCTTGTAATTTTTATAATTTGCCAGGAGTTTATAATGTTTGTTTAACAGTTAGTGATTCCGTTGTATGTCAAAAAACTTTTTGTGATTCGGTTGTTATCAACTCTAATCCAATAGCGACTATTGGGCTTAGTGATTCAAGCGTTTGTTTGGGAGATGTAATTAATTTTTACGACTCTTCTATTATAAGTATTGGATCTGTTAGTGATAGTGTGTTTTGGAATTTTGGAACAGGAAATTCATTGGATACTTCAATGAGTTCAAACGCTTCTTTTACTTTTTCAAGCACAGGTTTATTTAATGTTAGCTTAGAGGTTTATGATAATTTTGGCTGTAGTAATATAGATAGTTTTCAAAATCAAATTTATAGTTTACCAGTAATTACAACATCTGCAGATACATTTGTATGTATAGGCGATAGTGTACAGTTAAATGTTAGTGGCGCAAATAGTTATTTTTGGACTCCTAATATTGACTTAACAGACAATCTGCTATCCAATCCATTATCTTATTCAACGAACGCAATTGAATATTTTGTAACAGGAATAGATTTAAATGGATGTAGTAATATAGATTCATTAGACCTGACAGTAAGTAATGTATTTGCTAATTTCAATTTTTCTGCTCCATGTGCTACAGATTCTGCTTTTTTCACTGATTTATCAGTAAGTAACAATGCGAATACAAATATATGGGAATGGAATTTTAACGATCCAACAAGTGGCTTAGACAGTGTTTCAATCTTACAAAACCCAAGTCATATTTTTAATAATTCTGGAATTTTTGATGTATTACTTTCTGTTGAAAATGATAAATTTTGTACTGCTGACACGCTAATTCAAGTTAATGTGAGTATTTCACCAGAATCAATATTTGAGTCAGATTCTGTTTGTTTAGGCTTGCCAATAAGTTTTAGTTCTTTATTATCCACAAATGGTTCAGGAACAATAACTCAAACAAGTTGGGATTTTGGTACAGGAAACATAGGAGACACATCAAATTTATCTAATCCATCTTTTACTTATGCAACTGCAGGTTTGTATACTGTTTGTTTAACGGTTACTTCAGATTTGAGTTGTGCAGGAAACTTTGATGATACTTGTATGACGGTACAGATATATGATTTACCAGTAATTACAACATCTGCAGATACATTTGTATGTATAGGCGATAGTGTACAGTTAAATGTTAGTGGCGCAAATAGTTATTTTTGGACTCCTAATATTGACTTAACAGACAATCTGCTATCCAATCCATTATCTTATTCAACGAACGCAATTGAATATTTTGTAACAGGAATAGATTTAAATGGATGTAGTAATATAGATTCATTAGACCTGACAGTAAGTAATGTATTTGCTAATTTCAATTTTTCTGCTCCATGTGCTACAGATTCTGCTTTTTTCACTGATTTATCAGTAAGTAACAATGCGAATACAAATATATGGGAATGGAATTTTAACGATCCAACAAGTGGCTTAGACAGTGTTTCAATCTTACAAAACCCAAGTCATATTTTTAATAATTCTGGAATTTTTGATGTATTACTTTCTGTTGAAAATGATAAATTTTGTACTGCTGACACGCTAATTCAAGTTAATGTGAGTATTTCACCAGAATCAATATTTGAGTCAGATTCTGTTTGTTTAGGCTTGCCAATAAGTTTTAGTTCTTTATTATCCACAAATGGTTCAGGAACAATAACTCAAACAAGTTGGGATTTTGGTACAGGAAACATAGGAGACACATCAAATTTATCTAATCCATCTTTTACTTATGCAACTGCAGGTTTGTATACTGTTTGTTTAACGGTTACTTCAGATTTGAGTTGTGCAGGAAACTTTGATGATACTTGTATGACGGTACAGATATATAATCCCCCTTTAACTAGTGAAAGTGTAGACACTGTCTGTTTAGGGAATGTAAATAATTTTATTGATTTAACTAGCATAGGAGATGCCGCAATACTATCAGAATATTGGAATTTTGATCAGAACATTGGCGATACTATATTGATACCAGGAAACATTGGAAATACTAATTTTACTTTTACTTCTTATGGGTCTTATGATGTTGTTCATGTTGTAACGGATGTAAATTTATGTAAGGATAGTTCTGTTGCAACAGTTTTAGTGTATGACAACCCTGTTTCTAGTTTTAATTTTGAATCAAATTGTCTTAATGTTAACAATATTTTTACCAGTATGAGTACTTCTGGTTTAGATGGAATAAACACTATAAACCAATTTAGTTGGGATATTGATGAAGGCGCATCATTTAATATAGGTACAAATGTAGAAATGGTAGATTTTAATATATTAGGAATACATGTTGTTTCATTAATAACTATTGATGGATTTGGTTGTAGAGATACTTCTAGTCAAAATGTAAATGTATTAGCGGCCCCAATAGCACAAATAGTTTTATCAGATAATGATCCGTGTGAAGGAGAAATTGTAAACCTAGATGCTAGTACTTCAAGTTTTGCAACATTAACAGTACAATATGCTTGGGATGAAAATTATAGTACAGGAATTGATAATACTGTTGCAAATTATAATATTTCACCAAGTAATGATGTTCAAATTATGTTGATAGTAACAGATGATAATACTTGTTCGGATACTGCATTCTCAAATATAGTAGTACATGAGAACCCTGTAGCTAGCTTTACAAATAATAATGGCTGTATAGGCTTACCACTAATATTAAATTCCACTTCTTCTTCAGTAGAGGGGGTATTAACTAATTTTGATTGGCTAGTTAATAATGTAACTACTTTAACTGGTGAGAATACATTATATACTCCTTTAGTAAATGGTGTTTTTGATTTGCAATTAATGATTACAAATTCTTTTAATTGTATTGATTCTTCAGGGGTAGTTACTATAATTGTAGATTCTCCTGTTTTGCTAAATTTATCTGTAAATGACACAGTAATTTGTGCACCAGATCAGTTACCGTTAGAAGTTGTAGGCACAGCAGATAAATATTTATGGTTACCTGAGAATTTATTTATTGATAATACTTTAGAAACAGTTTTAGCAAATATTGAAAACACTACAACAATAACAGTAACGGGTTATAGTGAAAATGATTATTGTCCAGAAGCTACAGAGTCATTGGAAATAATTTTAGCAGCGGCACCTTCAATTGAATTTACTGCAACACCAAACCCAATTTTTGTTGGTTTAATTTCTGAAATAGAATTAGACGTCTTTCTATTTAATACTAGTGATTCCATAATATGGGAAGATAATACTAGTTTAAATGTTTTGAATGGTCCTTCTGTTGAAGCTTCACCAACAGAAGAAACTGACTATCCTTTTACCGTTATTTATTATTTTGATAGTGTAAGGTGTGTTGTAGATTCTTTTGTGCGCATCCAGGTATTAGATGAATGTAGTAATGAAATGATTTACGTGCAAAATGTATTTACGCCCAATAATGACGGGAAAAATGATGTTTTCGGAATCTCTGGAATAAGTGTAAGTCGTTTAAATTATTTAAGAATTTATGATAGATGGGGAATATTGGTATATGAAATTGAAAATACTGAATTAAAATCTGGAAGAATGAAAAAAGAAGATTCTTGGGACGGTAATAATGCTAAAGGCATTTATTGTAATAATGGTGTTTATGTAATTATGTATGAGGCAATTTGTGTAAATGGATCTACAATCATTGGAAACGGTAATGTGACATTAATTAGATAGGAAAATTTTAAAGCATTTATTGTAAAAAATGATACTTTTGTCCAATATGAATAGAAAGATAGTTTTTTTAATTATTATTTTGTTTACTGTTAAGCTCGTAGATGCTCAGATAATCTCAAGTTTTCAGATGAATAGTACTAGTTTCTGTGGACAAAATTCAATATTGAGTTTACTAGATATTAGTACAGGTATGATTACTTCTAGAACATGGACGGTTAATGGCCCTGGTGGATTTACAAGTTTTTCAGGATCTAATACAACTGAAAATGTAATTTTAACGCAATTAGGTGCTTATAGTGTTCGATTAGAATCCTGTGATGCCTTGGGTACTTGTCATGATACTTTACGTTCTGTTTTCGTCAATAGCTTACCAATCGCAGTAATAACTGTTGATGACACTGTAGCTTGTTATGGAACAGAGGTGAATTTTTCTTCAGAATCTTCAGTTTTTAATACCCCTGGAGTTCAGTTTTCTTGGGATAATGATTTTAATACAGGGATTGATGTAATAACACCTTCTTTTACTTTTTTAGCAAATGCAGATATTGTAGTTATGTTAATGATTGAAGATGATAATGGTTGTATAGACTCTGCTTTTCAGAACTTATTTATAGTTCAAAATGAAGAAGCTACTTTTACTTTAGGAAACCAATGTGTTGGTATACCATTTGAATTAACAACTCCTTCAACCGCTAGTAATTCTGCTTTAGATAGTATTTATTGGATAGTTGATAGTACTTTATTTTTAAATGGAGAGACACAAACATATACACACCCTATAGAAGATAGTATTGCTATTATTCTGTATGTAGTAAATGATTATGGATGTAGTGATGGAATGCTTCGATTTATTAAAATTGAAAATATTCCAGTACTTTCTACAAATATTACAGATACTGTTATTTGTGAAGGAGAAGAGCTCTTATTGTTTGTAGAAGGAGCATATGTTTATGATTGGTCTACAGGTGAGTCTCAAGACTCTATACGCGTATCTCCCGTTGAAAAAACAGACTATACTGTTTATGGCACAAGCCAAAGCGCTGGCTGTCTTAGTGAAGAAATAGAGATTGAGGTAGCAGTAATTCAAAAGCCAATAGTTACTTTTGATTCTAGAAATTTTAACCCAACAGTAGGAACACCTTCAATAATAAGAATAGATTATGATCCTAAATTTGCAATAAATGATTCGTTATATTGGTTAGAACATGGAACAACTAATGAACTATTAAATAATTCAGGCTTCGAAAATAGTTTTGTGGCAAATGAAACAGTTAGTTTTCCAGTAGAATTAGTCTATCATAAAGATGGATTTACATGTACAACTAAAGATTCTGTTAAATTTGAAATAGATGACAATTGTATTAATGATAATGTATACATTGCCAACACTTTTACACCAAATGGAGATAATTTAAATGATGAATTTATTATTTCTGGGTATAATGTTGCTGAAATTACGGATTTAGTAATTTTTAATAGAATAGGGCAAGAAGTTTTCCATGAACAAAATATTGAAATAAAAAATGGAAAAATGCAAAATGGATGGGACGGAAATGATATAAATAACATAAGATGTAATTCAGGGGTATATGTTTATTCGTATAAAATAAAATGTTTAAATGGCGCTGATTTAGAATATTCAGGAAATATAACATTAGTAAGATAATAGAAAGAAAGTATAAAATTATTTAAATGAGAAGAATATTAATTATAATAAGTGTTTTGATAATAGCGTTGAAAATAAATGCGCAAGACATTCATTTTTCACAATATAATGCACAACCATTAGTATTAAATCCCGCTTTGTCAGGTTTAAATGAATGTGACTATAGAGTAGGAGCCATTTTTAGAGCACAATGGTTTTCAGTTTCACAAGGAAATACCTATAGAACAACATCTGCATTTGCAGATATGGCTATTGTAAAACCTAGAAGAGGATCAAATTTTTTAGGGGCAGGAATTTCTTTTTATGCTGACCAGGCGGGAGATTTAAATTACAATACCAATAAAGTAGATTTATCTTTGGCATACCATATTATTTTAGATAAAAATACACAACAATCTTTTTCATTAGGCTTACAAGGTGGCTTTGCTCATAGAAGCATAGATCAATCTAAAGCAATTTTTAGTTATGACCCAATAACAGGAGAGCCAAATGTAAACCCAGCATCTATTGAAACATTAAATACAGACCCTTTATTTTATAGTGATGTAGGTATGGGCATTTTATGGTCTATAAAGCCAAAGCCGACTTCAAGTTATCATTTAGGGTTTGCTATACAACATTTAAACCAACCAAATATATCAGGCTTTTACACTCAAAATGAAAATGAAAGACAATACATGAAGTTTACAGGTCATTTTGGTTCTTTAATCCCACTTTCTAGAAGATTAGCTATTATGCCAGGTTTATTATTGTTGAAACAAGGGCCTTCATTTGAAGCAAATATTTCTAATTATTTTAAGTTAAATTTTAGTGATAATCCTACTAACAAGACTGCTATTTACTTTGGAACAATGTATAGAGTCTTAGATGCAGTAATTTTAGCATTAAGAGCAGATGTTAAAGGGGTTTCTATAAATTTTAGTTACGACATTAATGTTTCTAAACTTACGCCAAGTTCAAAAGCTAATGGTGGTCCGGAGTTAGGTATTACTTATACAGGTTGTATCAAAAGAGATTATAAGAAAACTTATTGTCCAGATTTCTAAAGTTTATTATAAAAGAATGATCTTTTAGCGTGTTTTTAAAATTCATTTCTAAAAATAAATCACTTCTCCACACAACTGTATATATATCATTGATTTCATTCTTAAAATCATTATTTTTGCAGAAATTATAATAAAACAGTTATGCAAAAAAGTTCTAATTACGATAATAGAGGTGTTTCAGCTACTAAGCCAGATGTTCATAACGCGATTAAAGGTTTAGATATGGGCTTATACCCAAAAGCTTTTTGCAAAATTTATCCAGATTATTTAGCGGGTGATGATGCATTTTGTAATTTAATGAGTTCTGACGGAACGGGCACAAAATCAATTATTGCTTATTTGTATTACAAAGAAACTGGGGATACTTCTGTTTTTAGAAATATTTCTACAGATGTAATCGTCATGAATTTAGACGATTTATTATGCGTAGGAGCAACTGGTCCGTTTTTATATACTTCAATTTTAAATAGAAATAAACATTTAATTCCTGGAGAAATCATCAAAGAATTAATAGCAGGTGCACAAGAATTTATGGATACTATGCGAGAATTTAATGTAGATATTAAATACCTAGGTGGTGAAACGGCAGATTTGGGAGATAGTGTAAGAACTATTACTGTAGATGGTTCCATGATTTGTAGAATGGCTAAGAAAGACTTGGTGGTAACAAGTGACATCAAACCAGGAAATGTAATTGTAGGAATAGCTTCTTATGGAAAAGCAAGCTATGAAAAAGAATATAATTCAGGAATAGGTTCTAACGGATTAACTTCTGCTAGACACGATTGTTTAGATAAAAGTTATTTAGAGAAATATCCTGAAACTTTCGATCCAAATACTGATACTAGCTATTTATATATTGGCTCAAAAAAACTAACAGACAAATTAGAAGGTACGCCTTTAAATGTAGGAAAAGCATTATTATCTCCAACTAGGTCTTTTGCACCAGTGTTGCACAAAATGTTGTTAGATATGCCTGGTAAAATTGATAGTATAATACACAACACAGGTGGTGCTTTATCTAAGGTTTTACATTTTATAGATAATGTAAAGATTGTAAAAGACAATATTTTCGATACGCCTCCAATTTTTGATTTAATTCAAAAAGAAAGTACTACTTCTTGGGAAGAGATGTATACCGTTTTTAATATGGGACAAAGAATGGAAATCTATTTAGATAAAAAAGATGCTCAGCAAGTCATTAATATCTGTCAATCTTTCAATATAGATGCACAAATTATAGGTTATGTAGAAGCTTCAGAAAAAGCAGAAGTTGTTGTAAAATCTAAGCATGGTGAATTCGTTTATCACTAACAGTTTCTAATGCAAAAAGTATTTACAGTTCTTTTTTTATTCATTGCTTTACAAGCTTGTAATAAACCTATAAAGGAATATACGTTAAATGATGGCATGAGCCTTCAGTTATTCTCTGATAGTACTTTTGTACAAGACATAAGATTGCTAGAAAGAAAATACAATGTTTCTGGAACTTGGTCAGGTAGTTTAGTAGAAGGAAATTATTTTACAACGACAACAAGCGGAAAAGGAATGCAAGGAAAAGTTATCACAAAATATAACATCCTTAATAAAAAAGCTATTCCCCAAGTCTTAGAAGGGGAATAAAGAGATTATACTTTCTTTAAAGTAAATTCAAAGATAGAACCAACACCAAACTCACTTTTTACTATTATTTTCTGTTTATGAGCTTCTATCAAGTGTTTCACAATGGCCAATCCCAATCCAGAACCACCTTGGGCTCTAGAACGGTTGTCATCAATTCTGTAAAATCGTTCAAAAATTCTTGGCAAATGTTTTTTCTTAATACCTAATCCATTATCGGTAATTCTTATTAAAAACTTGTCTTCTAAATCAAAAAGTGAAATAGTAGTTTCACCTTTTTCTTTTCCATATTTTAAAGAATTGCTGATTAAGTTTATCAAAACTTCTTTAATACGTTCTTTATCTGCCAATACATTTGAACTGTTAATAGAAGTAAGCAGTTTTAGTTTAATATCCGTTTTATCTGCCAACAATTCTAAATCTTCCATACTCTCTTCAATAAGTGATTGGATACTAAATTTCGTTTTATTCAACTTTAAAGCACTACTCTCTATTTTGGAAATTAAATCTATATCAGCAACGATTCTAGATAATCTTTCAATATTTTTAGCAGCCTTTTTTAGATAAGCCATATTGATATTTTCATCTCCTAATCCGCCATCTATCAAGGTTTCTACATAGCCTTGAATAGAAAATAAAGGTGTTTTTAATTCATGAGAAATATTTCCCAAAAACTCTTTTCTAAAGTCTATTTGTTTTTGAAGATTCGAAATGTCAAGATCTTTTTTAGTGTTAATATCTAGGGCATCTTTTTTAATTTCATCTAAAGTGAAATCTGTTTCGTCCTTTACCTGTTCTCCTTCATAAATGGTTTTAAAAATTGGTTTTATCTTGTTTTTAATATAGTTACGAATACTAAGTTGTATTAAAATAAAAGAGAAAAAGAAAAGTAAAATACAATAAATAAGATTATTTAGTGTAGAGATTTCAGCAATTAAATATAAAATTAAAAAGCTAAAAGTAGATATGCTAATAGATAGCAATAATGATATTCTAGTTGAATTTTGCATCAAGAACAAAGCTATATGTTTTAACTAACAAAAGCTAATGAAATATAAAAAATCAACTAAATTTAAGATGTGGGAAATGAAATATCAATAATTTTCTTATTGCTTATTTTTATAAAAGCTTTAAAAAGGATAAAAAAAATAAAATTTCATATCTTTACCGTGTGCAAAATACAAACAAAATACACATTCAGCATTTAGCAGAAATTTGCGCGCAAAAAGGGATGGAGCAGGTTGTACTTTCTCCTGGTTCTAGATGTGCTCCATTAGTTATTGCTTTCAATAGACATGCTAGTATAAAATGTTACACCATAGTAGACGAACGATCAGCGGCATTCTTCGCTTTAGGCTTGGCTCAGCAATCGGGTAAGCCAGTAGGTTTAGTTTGTACTTCTGGTTCTGCGGTGTTAAATTATGCACCAGCGGTGGCAGAAGCTTTTTATCAAAAAATTCCTTTGGTTTTAATGACCGCAGATAGACCAAATGAATGGATAGATCAAGGCGAAAATCAAAGTATTCAACAGTTTGAGGTTTTTAAGAACTATATTAAAAAATCGTATCAGTTACCAGTAAATGCCACTGAAAAAGAAGATGTATGGTTTTCTAATAGATTAGTTTCTGAAGCTATTAACAAGGCAAATTTCCCTGATTTTGGTCCCGTTCATATTAATATTCCGTTAAGAGAACCATTGTATGATTTAACCGCTGAAAGTATAGAGAAACCAAAAATTGTAGATTTGGTAAAATCAGATTTTTCTTTAGCGAAAGAGGAAATGGATACTTTAAAAAAAGATTGGAATCAAGCAACTAAAAAATTAATTATAGTAGGAGGTCAGAAACAAAAAAATGCAGCAATTGAAAAAGCATTACAACTTTATGCTAATAATCCCGATGTAGTTATTTTAAAAGAAAGCATCTCAAATATTGAAACAGAGAATACTTTTGCACAAATAGATCCATTAATAGAATTAATTCAAAAGAATAAATTGACTGGGTTTGTGCCAGATATTATTTTGACTTTTGGTAATGGTGTTGTGTCTAAAAAACTAAAGTTTTGGTTAAGGCAAGAAAACATCAAAGCACATTGGCATATTTCTTATTCGTATGAACATTGGGATAACTTTCAAGCACTTTCTAAAGTGTTAAAAATGAATGTTTCTAGTTTTTTAACGGCTATCCATTCCACCGAAAATTCAAATAGCGATTATTATAAAGTATGGAATTCTTTAAACAAAAAAGTGGCAAGCTTTACGGATAGCTATATTGAAAAATCAGAATATGCAGATTTTAAAGTCTTTAAAATATTAAGTAAAAGTTTTCCAGAAAATGCAAATATTCAATTCGGAAACTCAACTCCTGTAAGGTATGCAAATCTTTTAGCATTGAATAATAATTTATTAATTAATGCCAACAGAGGCGTTAGTGGAATAGATGGTCAAGTAAGTGCCGCTTTGGGAGCTTCTAATATTAATGATAAACTGACGGTTTGTATCACGGGTGATTTAGCAATGATGTATGACTCTAATGCTCTTTGGAATAAATATTTACATTCAAAATTTAAAGTCATATTGATAAATAATAATGGCGGTAATATCTTTAGAATTATTCCTGGTCCAAACAAATTAGAAGAGCTAGAAACCTATTTTGAAACTAAGAATACCTATGAAGCAAAACATTTAGCTAGTTTACATGGTTTAAAATATTTTCAAGTAAAACAAGAAGATGATTTAGAAATTATGCTAGAAGCTTTTTATGCAGAAAATGAACAAGCTGCTTTATTAGAAATAAATACAAATGGTGAGTTAAGTGCAGACGTGTTAAAAAATTATTTTGTAGAATTAGTAAAAACTGTGAAATAATTTAAATGAAGTATATCCGTTCAAATATCAATTTATTCAAGTCTAAAGTTTATTTAGCCATTTTTGCATTAAGTAGTATATTTTTTATAGGTGTATTAGGATATAGGTTTTTGACAAATTTTAGCTGGGTAGATGCTATTTATATGACCGTAATTACTATTACTACAATTGGTTTTAGTGAAGTGAACGCTTTAGACAGTACAGGAAAAATATTCACAGTTTTTCTAATTATTACCAGTATTACAATTTATTTATTTGCCGTTTCTATTTTGACAGAATATATCGCCAATGGAAGCATTTTAAAAAGACTAAATACTAAAAAGATGGATAAAAAAATAGGAAAGCTAAATAATCATACAATAATTGTAGGTTTTGGAAGAAATGGAAAGCAAGCAGCCATAAAATTAGAAAAATCTGAACGAGAGTATTTAGTAATAGATAATAAACAGGATATTATAGAAACTGCAGAAGGAAATGAAATACTCTATGTAAAAGGAGATGGAACAGATGATGAAGTATTGGATAGAGCAGGGGTACAAAGAGCACACAGCATGATATTGGCTTTACCTTCGGATGCGGATAATTTATTTATATCAATTTCTGCAAAACAAAAAAATCCAAATATTTTAATTATATGTAGAGCAACAAATGAAAGTTCGTATAAAAAAATGTTGATTGCAGGGGCAGACAATGTAATTATGCCTGATAAGATTGGTGGAGACCATATGGCTTCTTTAGTGGTAAGTCCTGACTTAATAGAATTTGTAGATAGAATAACTGTTGATGGCGATTGTGATACCAACTTAAGAGAATTGAAAATTGACGGTCCATTAAGTTCTTTTGAAAATAAATCTATTATGGATTTAGATATCAGAAGAAAAACAGGTTGTAATGTAATTGGATTGAAACTACCAACGGGAGAATATATAGTAAACCCAGACCCTATTACCAAACTTGAATTGGGTTCGACTATAATTGTATTAGGAAACCCTAACCAAATAGAAATATTAAAAATGAATTTTTAGTTTATGTATTAATTTGTATAAATTAAAGAGTAAATTTATAAAAATGAAAAAATATATTTTATACTTATTTATAACAATAACTTTAGTAGCTTGTAAAGATGTCACTGAATTATGTGAGGATACAAATTACACTTACAATAATGATATTAAATCTATTATTGATGCCAATTGCAGTGTGTCTGGCTGTCATAGTCAAGGAGCTAGTATTGGTGATTTTACAACTTATGACGGAATGCAATCAATCTTTGATGGTAAATTTGAAGATAGAGTAATAGACAAAGGAGATATGCCTCCAGGATTTATTTTATATTTTAGTGATAAGTCTAAGTTAGAATGTTGGATGGAAAATGGTTTTAAAGAATAATTGAATTAATTTGAAACCTTTAGAAAATAAATATGATGTTGTAATTGTTGGTGCTGGGGTTAGTGGGCTAACGTCTGCTGCCTTGTTAAGTAAAGCAGGTTTAAGTGTCTGTGTTTTAGACAAAGCACAGCATGCAGGTGGTTATTTACAAGGTTTTACTAGAAAAGGTTTTCGTTTCGATTCTGCATTACATTGGTTAAATCAATGTAGTGAAGAATTTGGAATGGTTTCAACTATTTTTAAGTTTCTTGGACATGATTACCCAAAAGTTAAGCAACTTAAAAATATTCACAGGTATAAAAGTGAGTCTCATGATTATTTATTGACAAGTAATCCCGATGAACTAAAAGCAGCTTTTCTTAGAGATTTTCCGCATGAAAAAAAAGGAATAGAAAAATTTTTTACAGCAGCCAAAAAAATGGGTTTAGCGTCAAAAGATTCTACTAACTATTTTAGAAGTTCTGAAACAATGAATTTCTGGGAGAAAATAAAGAACGGTTTAGTAAAAGCTAAATTCGTTTTACCTTTTATTCGTTATGTCTGGTATCCAAATGAAAAAGTTCCTAAAGGCTTAGATTTATTTTTTAAAGACACAAAATTACAAGAAGTTTTTTCTTCAGAATCAGATCTCCTTTCTTGTATGATTCCTATTGGTTGGGCATATATTAATGATTATCAAGTACCACCAGATGGGGGAAGTCAAGTATTTCCAGAATGGCTTTGTTATGTAGTTCGTTACTTTGAAAATGAAGTTTACTTTAATAGTACAGTAGCTAAAATAAATGTAGAAAATGGCCAAGTAAAAGGTGTCAACTTCACTAGAAATAAAAAAACACACACAATAGAATGCAAGTATGTAATAGCTGCTTGTGATGTGGATTTTTTATATAGAAAACTATTACCGAAAGGTATTGCAAGTCCAGATTTTTTAGAAAAATTAGATAATGCAATTTTGTATGAATCTGCCGTGCAATTATCTATTGCCCTAGACTGCCCTACAGAAGATTTAGGATTTAAAGAAGAGTTGGTACAGCTTACTGTAGAAGGAATAGAAAGGAGAGAACATAGTAGCTCAGATCCGTATAAATGTGCTTTAAGTATTTTGCCACCAAGTTTAAGAGATAAAACTTTAGCACCAAAAGGAAAAGGAACTTTAACTTTATTGGTTTTGGCAGAAATAGGGCATAATAGTTATTGGCAAACAGCGCAAGATGAGGATGGTAATTATTTAAGAACAGAAGCATATTATAAATACAAAGAAGAATATGCCAATATTCTGATAGAAAGAGTGGTAAAAGCAATTTGTCCAAATTTGAAAGAACATATTGAATTTATGGATGTAGCCACACCAATTACCCACCAAAGGTATACTGGTAATAAGAACGGCTCAATAATGGGAGCTAGGCCAGGAAAAGAAAACATGCAAGCCAAAATTGCCCATCATAAAACCAAAATAGAAAACTTGTACTTAAGCGGTCATTGGGCTGATTTAGGTGGAGGTGTTCCTATTGCTATAAAAACTGCTTCCAATGCTGCGTTGTTAGTTTTACAAAAAGAAAACTACAAAGCATTTAGCGTTTTAGCAAAATATATGGACGGTAAAATTTCTTTACAGGAAACGAAAGAAAGTAAATCGTATAAAACGTATGATAATTCTTGGGTTCAAAAACCTACGCCAGCTCAAAGGCAACAACTTAAGGAAGATAAAGTAAATACTTAGTTTTAAGTTGTCAATGACAACCTTAGAAAGGAAATTGTAATGCTTTGCGTTTGCATAAGTCCATATAAGAAGCTATTCCTTTTTTATATTCTTTAATGGCTCTTTCACGTGCTATTTTGTGCTCAACAATCGGTGTCGGGTAGTCGAAAGAATTTAATTCTGGGATCCATTTTTTAATATAAGCTAAATTTGGATCAAACTTCTTTACTTGGGTAGTTGGATTAAATATTCTAAAATAAGGTGCCGCATCACAGCCTGTACCAGCAGCCCACTGCCAATTGCCATTGTTTGCTGAAAGTTCATAATCTAATAATTTTTCAGCAAAATAAGCTTCTCCCCAACGCCAATCAATCAAAAGGTGTTTACATAAAAATCCGGCAACCACCATTCTTACTCTATTGTGCATATAGCCTGTAGCATTTAGTTCACGCATGCCAGCATCTACCATCGGATAGCCAGTTTTTCCTTTTTGCCATTTTACGAATTCTATAGTATTGTTTCGCCAATTTATATGATCATATTTACTTCTAAAATTTGCTGTCACTACTTTTGGAAAATAATAAAGAATTTGCATGAAAAATTCTCGCCATATCAGTTCATTAAAAAATGCTTGATTTGAACTTACTTGTTTTACTATTTTTCTAACACTTACCGTTCCAAACCTTAAGTGTGGCGAAAGATAACTTGTTTTATTCATAGCAGGAAAGTTCCTAACTTCTTCATAATTTTCTAAAGCATCAATTCTATAATCGTGAACTTTTATGCTCGATCTCTTAAATCCAAGCGTTGTAATACTTGGAAAGGCTATTGATGTTTTAGCGAAATTACTATACTCTTTAAATGAGTAATCTACTAACTGATCTTCTTTAAATTGGCTTAGCCATTTATTCTTATAAGGTGTAAAAACTGTATATGGTGTATTGTCTTTTTTTAAAACTTCATTTTTCGCAAAAATTACCTGGTCTTTGTATAATGTGAATGAAATATTTTTTTCACATAAAAGTGTTTTAATTTTTTCGTCTCTAACTTTTGCATAAGGTTCATAATCTTCATTGGCATAAACTGATTGCACATTAAACTTATTTAAGATGTTTCCCCAAATATTTATTGGGTTTCCTTTTACGCAATATAAACTGCTTGAATTTGTTTTTAATAAAGAGGATATTTTTGTTAATTCGTCATAGATAAAGGTGATTCTAGCATCATCTTCTGCTAGTTCATTTGTAATTTCTTCATCAATGATAAAGATAGGAAGAACAGGAAAGTCAGCATTTAAAGCTTCTAATAATCCATGATTATCTTCTAGCCGTAAATCTCTCCTAAACCAAAATATACTTATTTTTTCTTTGTTCATCTGTTTCTTAAATGCTAATTATTTTGCTTGCATTTTCTTCTGTGGCACCTCTATCAGCTTATTAATGTCATAGCCCCTTGCAGTTAGTTTATCCAATAAAGCTTGATATAAATATTTATCTATTTGTGGCGTTCTAGAAAGAATCCATAAATAATTATCAGACTCACTGCCTATCAATGCCCATTGATAATCTTTGTCCAAATCCATGACATAGTAATCACCATAAAAAATCCAAAAGAAGGAAACCTTTAGTTTTGAAGGAATATTCGAATCAGGAATTTTAGCTTTGCCGATAGCTATTGTTTGTTTTCCATCTAAAGTATTTTTAAAACCTGTATTTACAACTTTTATCATGCCATCTTCTAGCATCGAATAGTTTGCGGTAACACCTACTGTATTTCTTTCAAAACTATGGTCAAATCTTGCTAATTCGTACCAAGTCCCTAAATAGCTGTCAATATCCAACTCTGTAACTACAGTCTTGTCTATTATAGATTTGTGCGTTTTGCAAGAGATACTTAATAGAACTAGTGGTATTAAAAAAACAATAATTGGTAGTTTATTTATTTTGATCAAAGCGTTTTTTTTTATTAAGATTAAGGAACTCAAAAATCATGAGATTACCAAAAAGCATACTAAAAGCGTAGGCAATATCTTCTACCGGAATAGAGATAAAACGAATCCCTAAATTTTCTGAATTATTGTACCAAACAATTGGTGAATCTGTTATAGCTCCGGTTAATATACCGTTGACTATAAAAAAGGGAATTAAGATAATTATAAAAGTAACAAAGAATTTTTGTAATAATTCAAAATTAAACCTTAGACCTAAAAGTAAAACGGCATTCAAAAATAGATAATTGACTACAGTATATGCTTTTGAATAATGTGTAAAAACTACAATAGAACTAAATACAATGAAAAATAGCGAAATAAATTTGGTTAAATTTCTAGGAAGTTTAACTTTAGGCAGTACAGAATAAAAAGCATAATAAATAAATAGACTACAAAATGGAATTACAAAAAAGAATAAAATTTCCTCAATCGGTAATTTCAAAAAGTATATGTTTAAACAATAATCTTCGTTAAACCCCCAAATACCTAGATGTGTAAAAATTGTATCCCAAACAAGAAAAATTGTCGCAATAACTGTTGTAGAAATAAGGAAGTTTTTCCAATGAACTATAAAATCTTTTACAAAGATAGAATGTAGCATGGGTACTGAAACTGAGACTAGTAATATGTATAAATATAAAGGCATCAATTCTTTTTTGTTTTTATAAAATACTTCTTTGGTACATTTAATAAGCCAAAGCATTCTCCCTCTTCTTTTTCTATATGTTTGTGATGCCTTTTATGTGCTTTTCTCAATCCTTTCAAGTATGAATTTTTAGTCTTGGTAAACAATTTAAATCTTTGATGAATTAGTATATCATGAATTAAAAAATAAGTAAGGCCATAAAAAAAAACACCTAATGCAATGAAAAATAAATAATTGTATGCTGGTCTTATGCCAAAATAAAATAGCGTTATGCTCGGTATGGCACCTAATACAAAAAACACATCATTTTTTTCAAAATTATGCTGATATCTCGGCTGATGATGATCTTTATGTAAAAACCATAGAAAGCCATGCATTATATACTTATGTGTAAGCCAAGTGATAAGCTCCATAGTTAAATAAGTGCTAACAGTTATAGCTATATAGAATACTATTTTCATTTTTTTTTAGAAATTTATTTTATAAAATTAATAATTTTAAACTAAGTTTAATCGATATTTTATATATGATTCTAATAGTAGAAAAGTTTTTACAGGGTTTGACACCCTAATTCTATTTTCTGTTAAAGATTTTGTTGAAGCTTTCTCTATATTCTTTAATAATTTTAGGTAATACTTATAAGCTACATAAACTCCAAATTTTGCTTCTTTAGGAAGTTTTTTTAATCCTTCATAAGCTATTTTAAAATCATTTCTAATAGCGGCTATTATTTTGTTTTTTTCTATGTCTGTTATATTATCAGTAGTCACATTTGGAAAATAGGTTCTATTCAAGTCTTCATAGTCTTGTTTTAAATCTCTTAAGAAATTCACTTTCTGAAAAGCTGAACCTAACTTCATGGCAGGGTCTTTTAATTTATTATAAGCGGTTTGCTCCCCATTTACAAAAACCTTTAAACACATCAAACCTACAACATCAGCAGAGCCATAAATATATTTATTTATTTCTTCTGTAGTTGCATAATCCTTTTTACTCAAATCTGCACGCATACTATTCATGAAAGCTTGAATTAATTCAGCATCTATATTGTATTTTTTTACTGTATTTATAAAAGCATTAATTACTGGATTTGTGCTAATTCCAATAACTTGAGCTTCATAATAATCTTGTTCAAATTTGTTAAGTAAATCTTCTTGAGGAAAACCTTCAAAGCTATCTACTATTTCATCGGCCACACGCACAAAGCCATAAATATTGTATATAGCCTGTCTTATACTTGGAGCCAAAAGTGTTACAGCAATATTAAAAGATGTACTGTAGTTTTTTGTTATGCTTTGAGTACTTTCTTCTGAAATTTTATCAAATATACTTTTCATGGTTTAGATTGTTTTAAGATTAATTCAGCAGCTATTTTACCTGAAATTAATGCTGGAGGAACTCCAGGACCTGGTACAGTAAGCTGTCCAGTAAAAAATAAGTTTTTTACTTTTTTACTTTTTATTTTAGGTCTTAAAAAGGCTGTTTGTGTTAGCGTGTTAGCTAAACCGTAGGCATTTCCTTTATACGAGTTGTAGTCTTTTATAAAGTCGTTTACACAATAAGATTCTGAGAAAACAATGTGTTCTTTTAGCGCTTGATTCGTTAGCTTTTCTAATCTTCCTATTATTAAGTCGAAATACTTATTTCTATGTGCGCTAGTGTCTTCAAGGCCTGCCGCTATAGGAATCAAAAAAGTAGCTGCTTCTTTTCCTTTAGGTGCAAAAACATTGTCAGTAATACTTGGAAAACTTGCATAAAACAGAGGGTCTTTTGGCCAGGCTGGTGTATCGTAAATATATTCTGCATGAGAATCAAATTCTTTATCAAAAAATAAAGTGTGATGTTTTACATTTTTTAATTTCTTATTGAAGCCCACATAAAATAATAGGGAAGAAGGGGCAAAAGTCTTTTTGTCCCAATATTTTTCTGAGTACTGTCTTAAGTTTTTATCCAATAGTTTTTCTGTGTGGTGATAATCTGCACCACTTAGAATAATGTCTGAGGGAATTTCTTTTCCATTAACAACAATACTTTTTGCTTTATTATCTTTGGTTACGTTAATTTTCGTAATGGCAGCGTCTACTACAAATTTAACACTGAGTATTTTGGCTAATTTAGACATGCCTTTGGCTACTTCAAACATGCCTCCCTTTGGGTGCCATGTGCCTAATCCAAAGTCTGCCCAATTCATAAAATTGTACATCGCTGGCGTCTTACTAGGTTTTGCACCTAAAAACAATACAGGAAATTCCAGAATCTTTATCAATCTAGGATTTTTGAACTTAGCTTGTATTTGTTTTCTAATATCAAAAAACAATTGATTTAATTTGGTAATTGTTTTTGGCGTAATCAATTCTAAGGGAGAAATTCCTGGTCTGTAAACTAATTCTTTTACTGCGACTTCATAATTGTTTTTTGCTTGTTGTAAAAATAATTTAAGATGTACAGAACTTCCTTTTTCTTCTTTTTCAAAAAGTGCATAAATTTCTTCTATTTCTGAAGAAATAGTAATTGAATCCCCTTCCCCATAATAAATTTGATATCCGGGGTTTAATTTCTCTAATTGATAGAAGTCTGAAGGTTTATAACCGAAATCGCTAAAAAACCGCTCAAATACGTCTGGCATCCAATACCAAGTTGGACCCATGTCAAATAAAAAACCATCTTTTTTATATTGTCTAGCTCGCCCGCCGATTTGATGATTTTTTTCATAAACAGTTACTTTGAATCCAGCTTTTGCTAGATAACATGCAGCTGAAATTGATGAGAATCCAGAACCTATTATACTTATTGTTTTACTCATTGTTTAACAAAAATACAATAATACTAAACAAACTAGCTAAACTAAATATTTTTTATTAAAAATTAACATTTAATTATGGAAGAAACGATTTTGGATTTTTTTAAATTAGGTATTCATTTATTGAACACCTTCTTTATCAATACATAATATAAGTCAAAGAGAAAATAGAAATAAAAACCCATAAACTGAAGGCTAATAATAAAGGTCTTAAACCAGTAGATCTTATGTCGGATATTGAAATAGTAGAACCAAAATAGAAAATTTGTATCTCAGTGGTCATTGGGCGGACTTAGGTGGCGGAGTTCCAATTGCTATAAAAACAGCGTCTAATGCTAGTTTGTTAGTCTTGCAAAAAGAAAATCCAGCGGCATTTAGAGTTTTAGCAGATTATATGGACGGGAAAAAATCTTTAAAAGAAACTAAAGAAAATAAGGTTTATAAAACTTACGATAATTCTTGGATTCAAAAACCTACACCAGCTCAAAGGCAACAAATGAAGGAAGCAAGATTGAATAGCTAATTACTATGTTTTTTTTAATGTTGCAAGTGAAAATCTACCCAAATCCTTAAATCCAAATAACTAAAAACTCTTTTTTCATTTGAATTTTCAAATAAACGATTGAGGTCCAACTCAAATTTGTTGAAATGTTTTTCTTTTTCTTTTTTATCAATGCTATTAATAAGTTTCCTTAAGAAGCTAAAAAGAGCTTTTTCTGTTAGGTAAACTTCTCGTCTGGCTTTTAAATATTTAGGAGTAGATAATAATAAAGAATCCAACAATCTGTAGTTCTCTAATTCATAATGAATGATTAAATTTAATATTCTTGAGAAATAAAAGATCTCTTTTACTACATCTTCTTTAGAATCGTAAATGATATTACTATTCCATTTTAAAGCTTCTTGGTAGTCTTTGTTTATAAAAGAGATGTAAGCACAAAGATAATAGAAAGTAATGCGATGGTGTTTTTCAATAGTCTTTTCAAATTGTTTTAACCCTGTATCTATTTGAGGTATTAATTCAACAGCTTTTTGATAGTCATGCTGACTTAGACACCAATTTAATAACAAAAGATATTTTTGTCTAAAAACATTAGATTCTATGTTTTTTATTGCTTTAAATTCTGCTCTTTTTGGGATTAATTCCAATCTGTTAATTCCTTGTTCTAGTTTATCATATTTCCCCATGCCAAAACTATCTATGAGTAGGTTGTTTAGTGTAGCTAAATAACGTTCAGCATATAATTTTAAGAAATTAGGTTTGGATTCTAAAAAATCTAAAAACTGTTTATTGAATTCGTAGGCTTGGCTTGTGTTACCTAACATAAATTGATTTGTAGCATTGGCCTGATAAAAAAATATTTTACTTTTGATATTTGTTGCTAAATTTTCGTTTTTGAGTTTTGGAGAATTAATAATGTTATGTATATAGAATTTTTGTTCTTCAGTTTGAATTTTTTGATATTTCATTTGAAATTGTGAAATTTGATTATTTAAATACCAATAATCATTTGTATTTAATAGTTGATCTAGGCATGTTTTTTCCGTTTTGTAAATCAATTCTGAATTGTCATTCTTGCTATTAAATTTGAATTGACGCATAGAACGAATACGTTTCTCAATGCCTAAAAGCATAATTTGAAGTTCGAACAACTCATATTTTTCTGCTAATTTCAATCCTTTTTTTAATTCTTTATAAGCGGCTTTGTATAATGTTTTATCAATTAATACATTTGTAGCTGAAATTTTTGCAAATACCTGATCTTCTATTGTTTTTTCACCAAAATGAGTTAATGTTTTTAACAATATTTCATATAGGTATCGTTTGTTTACTGGAAGATTTTTAATGAAATTAGCACCTTTATAATCCTTTATCAACTTATTGTCATCAAAGTTTTTTTGTGTTAAAAGTGCGTCCATTAGGGCTAAATAATCTTTTTCTCCATTTCTATGTTGTACTTTTATGTAACGTTTTTCAGATTTTGAAAGTTTATGAACTAAATCATATAAAAAAGAAGAGGCAATTTTCATTATAATGTCTAATTAGGATTATTATCAATGATAGTTATAAATTCTTTAAAAATTGAGTTAATTGTAATTTATTGTGTTTTAGAAACCTTATTAATAAGTATTTTTCTACTTGTGATTACTAATTAGTCAACTTAAATTTGACATTGTTAATGAGAGAAGACCATGATTTTCTTTCGAAATAATTATTAATAATTAAAAAATTAAATTATGAATTTACTAAAATTTCAATACATATTCGCTTTGACATTTTTATTTCAGACAGTTTCATTTGGTCAAAATTGGGTTTCTCACGAAAGTGAACAGCAGATAAATGATTTAGTAGAAACAAGTACAGAATTATTAATGGCCACTGATGCCGGTTTAGTGGTGATGAATAAAGCTACTCTTAGCAAAACACTATACAACACTAATAATTCAAGTTTGACTAATAATCATATAGAAACAATAACTGAAGCAACAAACGGTGATATTTGGATTGGAACGTATGATGTGAGTATTGCAAGATTTGATGGTGTTGACTTTGTAGACTTTATGGTGCCTCCAAATCCAGAAATACTATATTGGACAAATCTTTTTGATGTTGAAATTGCTGCAAATGGTGATTTTTGGTTAGGTACTTCTGTAGGTATTGTTAGAAAGCAGGGAACTAATTGGATTTTATATGATGAAAATGATTTAGGTCCTGATTTTTTTGAAATCTGGGATATAGAAATCAATGCTAGTGGAGATGTTTTTGCAGCCGGATTTGAATTGTATAAATTTTCTGGAGGTTCTTGGTCAAACCTTTTTTCTGGTACTCCATTAGATGGTGCATTTCTTGGTGGTTATTTAGATTCTGAAATTTATTTTGCAAACGATGGAACTCTTTATCTTGCTGGTGACCTAAGTAAACTTGCTCGATATGATGGAAGTAGTTGGATTCTCGATAGTATTGGTATAACTATTAATAATTTAGAAGGTGGAATGTTTACCGAAGATTTAGCGGGAGATGTATATTTTAATACAAAACATAGTGGTATTTATAAATTAGGAAGCACAAGTTGGAACTTATATTCTGATGCTCAAATTATGGCATATGGCGACAGAACAAATTATTATTACATTGATAATCAAGGAGATAAGTGGTTGAATAAAAATATTCATCTTTCTGTAAATAAAAGTGGAACGATTGAAAACACTTTGATTTCTGATGCGACCATTGAATCAAACGGGATTACTGCACTTCATAAAGGTGATAATGGAAAGATGTATTACATTGTTAATTCAAATTATAGTATTGCAGTAAAAGATACTGATGATAATTGGACTTCGATAGCAAAGCCAGTAATTTCTGGTCTTAATTATGAAAATTTTCAAGATATCTTAGCTTTGGCAGATGATAATATCTGGTTATCATCAAACTATGGCTTATATAATTATGATGGAGCAACTTGGACAGCTTACCCTTTAAATGTATGTAGAAGTTTTACTAGAGATAGTCAAGGTAAAATTTATGTGAGAGCTACTAATAACATTTACACTATTGAAAATAATGTGATAGACAGTATAAATTCATCTAATTCAGGTTTGACAAACCTAGATATTACTGGTCACGGAATAGATGCAGATGACAATTTATGGATAGCAGCTGGTGGATGGGTTAATGATAATTTAATGCAAAAAAGAAATTCGGATGGAACTTGGACAACATACTTAGAAATAGATCATCCTGTTCTAGTTCGTCCTATAGGAAATATTATTTCAGATAAAGAAGGTAATATTTGGGTTACGGATGACCAATATGGTGCTGTTAAATTTGATGGAACAACTTTCACGAATCCAGTAAAGGATAATGCTAGTCAGTTAACTACAGCTGATGTTTCTAGAATAAATATTGATGTAGAAGGTAGTATGTATTTTTCGCATCAATATGGTGTTACAAAGTTAAAAGATGATGTTTGGGAAAACTTAACTATTGCAAATGCTCCTAACGAATTTTCTTCTAGTTCTGCAAGTATAGAATTAGACAATGAAGGGACTTTATGGTGGGGAAGTAACTGGTATGGTGTATTTTCTTTAACGCAAGATATTGCGAGTGGTATTCAAACGAATGATAAAATTTTAGCTAGTTTTTCTGTATTTCCAAACCCATCAAGTACTTTTACTCAAATTAGTTTTAAGATAGAAAAAACGGCTACTGTGCAGGCAAGTTTGTTTAACAATATGGGGCAAAAAGTTCTAGATTTAAATATTGGTCGCCTAACTGCAGGTCCTCATTTACAAACAATAAATTTAAGCGATTTAGCAAAGGGCATTTATCATTTACAACTACAATTAGACAATAAAACAGCTATTCAAACAATAGTTGTTCAGTAAGAATGTATAGTAGTTTTTTTAGGCATCCAAGAGTATGTCTTGGATGCTTTTTTATGTTGTGTCTTGAAAGCTTTTGTTTAGAGTAATGATCTACTGTGTTCTATGTTTTTCTTACAAATACACAATATAACTTAAAGAAAAAATTGAAATAAACACCCATAAACTAAAAGCTAATAATAATGGTTTTACACCAGTAGATTTTATGTCGGATATTGAAATAGTAGAACCCACTAAAAATAGAGTAACTAGTAATAATCTTTTAGAAATCAAAACAATAGAGCTTGTTATTTCGCTTGGAATAATATTATAGCTGTTTATAATAATTGCTAATATGAACAATACGATAAAATAAGGGATTTTTATTTTTTCGCCTTTAGTTTTAAATAGAAGCATAGAAAAAATAGACAACGGAATAATCCAAAGTGTTCTAGCTAATTTTACGGTAGTGGCAATTCTTAAAGCTTCTTCTCCATAAGTTAATGCGGCACCAACAACAGAGCTAGTGTCATGTATAGCGATAGCACACCATAAACCAAACTGTGCTTGTGTAAGGTTTAAATAATGACCAATCGGTGGAAAAACCAATAAGGCAATAGAGTTCAATAAAAATACAATACCTAAAGCAATACTAATCGCTTTACTGTTTGCTTTAATAACCGCCGAAATAGCAGCAATAGCACTTCCTCCACAAATCGCAGTTCCTGAAGTAATTAAATGCCCAATTTTTCTATCTACCTTAAATAATTTGGTCAATAACAAGCCTAAGCTAACCGTTAAAATGATAGAATAAAATGTTAAAGCAAAACTTTCTTTACTAGTTACCAATGTTTCTTTTACAAACATGCCAAAACCCAAACCTACAATTGCTATTTTTAAAAGTAATTTAATCGCTTTTTTACTTTCAGTATTAAAAGGATTTGTGAATATTATTGTGAAAATGAAACCTAGTAATAAAGCAATTGGACTACTTATTACACCTAATAAGGCAGTGATAATAATGAAGAAGAAAATTATTTTTGATACAGTAGTTTTCATGGCGTAGTAATAGTTTTAGGGTATAGTTTTTGACGTGTTTTCACAAAAAAAGACTCTTAAAATTATAGCTTAAACCGCTATTAATGGGCTTTGTTATGCTTGGTATGTTTTGTGTTATGCGTAAGTTTAATCAAAAGTACTATTATTTTTATACTTTCTATATTATTGTAAATGTTAATCATAAATAGAACGTAAATCAATTACTATATAAGCCTAAGTATAAAAATAAAGTATTGAGCTCAGTTAAGCTTATCAACATTCATTATGGCAATTTACTTAAAAAATTAAGTTATTTAATTTTTTATAACTAGATTTACTCATTAAATTATATTACCTATGATTAAAAATGCACTGTTATTATTTTTATTACTAACTAGTTTATCAGTCACGGCACAAGAAGTGATAGCCACACAAGGCGATTCTTATTCCAATACAA
>CAWVRT010000022.1:0-40173 GCA_963932515.1 uncultured Chitinophagales bacterium | reverse complement strand
TGAGTTAGCACCATCAACAAAAAGGCTTGGATGTACAATATCTTCAATAATAATTCCCGAATCATCCCAAATAGTATATGTTATGCTAGTACTATCTAATACTGCGTGTGTAATAACTACTTCAATTTCCTTTGACTCACCACCATCAACCCAAGTTAATACTGCGTTAGGGGGGTCATCTTGAAAGCAATTTTCACCTTGATGAATCCAAAGGTCAGCATAGTGCTGACCAGTCATATGATAACTTTTTCGGTAAGGCCTATCAGTAAATGTAAATATGTCATCTACTAAAGGCATCACAATAGTTGTAGTATTAAGTATTTTAGCACTCTCAGCTGTATGAACAAATAACCACTCCTCTTGTGCTTCAGGAATAGGACAATCCTTTGAGCAAGAACTCAAAAAGATGCTGGTTACTACAAATAGGTAAAGTAATTTTTTCATAATATTAGTTTATTGTTAATCTATTGTTTTAAAGTCTGTAAACTTAAGAATTATTATTAACTACTCCGTTATCTTTTTCCTGTTCAATTTTTAAACTTTTAATTTTACTCCTTAAAAGAACTATTTCCTTTAAATATTTTTCTAAATATTGTCCTTCAATGGGTTCTGCTTTTGGTAAGTCTTGCTTATTACCATCTACTTGCTTCCCGTTTTTCCAAAAACGATAACAAACATGTGGTCCAGTAGCTAAGCCTGTACTTCCAACATAACCAATTATATGTCCTTGACTTACAAATTGTCCTGTTTTTACTGCTCTTTTAGACATATGTAAATATTGAGTAGTATAGGTTCCATTATGCTTGACTTTTACATAATTCCCATTGTACTTAGAATATTTTGATGCTACTACAACACCATCTGCGGTACTATATATCGGCGTTCCTTTTGGTGCTGCATAATCTGTTCCTAAATGTGCTTTCCATCTTTTTTGAACTGGATGAAATCTTTTTCCTGAATAGCGCGAACTAATTCTAGAATATTTTACAGGTGCTTTCAAAAACGTATGGCGCATACTTCCTCCTTCTTCATCATAATAATCAGCAAATATTTGACCTTCTACATGATGATGATAAGCTTCCAATTCTCTACCATAATGTTTAAATATACTTGCTTTAATAACAAATACGCCTAAAGACTTTCCTTCTACTAATTCTTCAGTATAAATGACTTTAAACTCATCTCCTTTTTGAATTTTATAGAAATCTATAGTCCATGCATATACTTCAGATAAACTAACAGCTAAAAGCGGATTCGTATTATTTGAAAGCATCGTCAAATATAAAGAAGAATTTATTGTACCAGTCGCTATTTTTTCAACAACTTCAATTTTCTTTTTATTTAATTCAAACTGAAAATCATCATCATCTAAAGAAGCAACAATGTAATCCACTCTATTCTTTTCATAAATAAACTTAGAAGCTTTTGCCGTATTGTTTTCAATTTCGTAAATTACTCCGTAAGTATTTCCTGCTTTAATTCTTCTTTCGTTAAAAATAGAATCTGGTAAAGAACTTAAGGACATTAACTGACTATATCCTAAATTATTATTTTCAAAAATATTAGAAAGGAACTCATCTCCTTGAATTTTACTTTTTACTAAAACTTCATTAAAAGATAACTTACCATAACTAGAGCTGTAAAACCCTTTATAGTGATGGTGATTTTTTACTGTTTTGGCGTTTACTGTTAAAGTAAGCAAAAAAATTAAAACTAAAGATGTGAAAAGTTTAATCTGCATATTTGGCTCTGAATTAGTGACAAATTTAATCTATTTAGCTCTTTTAAAAGACTGGTTTGTAAACTATTATTTAGCCCTTGTCCAATTTTCTGTTCTACCTAATAATGAAAAACCCACAAAACCTCTTACATCTAAATGATCATTGTCTTTAAGGGTCATTTTACAAGAGTATGTCTTTCCATTTTCTGGGTCATAAATTTTTCCACTATCCCAAACATTTTTCTCATTAAACACTAAACCTTTTAAAACATTCAGTCCAATAATTAAATCATCATGTTTAGAGACATCTGGATTATTGATATCGCTTTTTGGTTTACCATCATTTTCATCAAAAAGTTCTAGTAACCAAACTATTTCACCATAAAATTTGCCGTCTATTTCATAAATTTTAATTTTACCATCTTTCTTAGTATTAAACCAAACACCTTCAACTGTAGTTTGTGCAAAAGAACTAATTGTTATCAATAAGAATACTACTGTTGTTGATATATGTTTTAGCATTTTTTATATTTTATACTACAAAGTTAAAAATAACAATATCTACACAAAACTATAACGCTATTTTTTAAATTAAATTTACACTAAGCCTCTACTCTAAAGAGTATTTCAACAAACAAATATCCCGCTTGGGTAAAAAAAATCCTTTTTTAGTTATTAAATTTTATTTTTCAATGTTTGCATTGTATATTTATATCGTTTTACAATATTTTATATTGTTGGTTTGGTTTATATACTATCAAATTTAGATAGTATATTTTAATTTATTTCACGATAAATTAAAAAAAAGCTCGGGTGGTTCCGAGCTTTTTTTGTTTTAAACTAATATTTGGCAAAAGTTTTTGTTTCTTTGAAGAAGATTCTTTAAGTATGAATATATTAATAATATCAGACAATACAAACCTAGCCAAAAAGTGGGAAAAAGCACTTATGGCAACTACCGTTGATAATAAAATTACTATTGTTAGGCTTTCAAAAGCACAAAAACATATAGAAGATGCTGAAAATCCTGATATTATTTTCCTAGAAACCGATATTGAAGAAGATTTATACCTCAGTGAAGAAGTTGACTGCCCAAGCCCTTTGGTCATCATTTCTTCTAATGCTAATTTATGTTTAAAAGCTTTTGATTTGAATACTTTTGACTATTTAATAAAGCCAATTACCACTGAAGACTTTAAACATAGTTTAAAGAAATATTCAAAATTTTATAGTAAACAAATAGAATCTGAATTTATAGGAGACTTGCATTCGTTAATTAAATTTGTTTCTTCCAAAGAAAAGGAATATAAGAAAAGGTTTATGATAAAGATTGGAAACACCATCAAATCCATTTCAGTAAAAGACATTGCATATTTCTACTCTTTTGATAAGATAAACTACTTAATGAAACTTGAAGGGAAAAAATTTCCTGTTGAGAATTCGCTCGATGAAATTGAACAGATGCTTAATCCTGAAAATTTTTATAGAGCAAATAGACAGTTTATTGTAAATATTAATGGAATTAATGAAATCCACCCCTATTTTAAAGGAAGAATAAAAATAAACTTATTACCTCATCAAGAAGGCGATATTATAATAAGTTCAGAAAAATCAAGGAAATTTAAAGATTGGCTAAATAAATAATAGCTATATAAAGATTGAAAAATTAATGTCAGATTTTATTTATCACAGAAGAAGAAAAGAACTTGTAGAATTACTTGAGCGGAAAGGAATTTCTGATGAAAAAGTATTGGAAGCAATAGGTATAATACCTAGACACAATTTTATACCTGACACAGCTTTACATATTCATGCTTATGAAAATAAAGCATTCCCTATCGGTGCCGACCAAACAATTTCACACCCTTATACTGTAGCATTTCAATCTGAAATTTTAGAGATTAAAAAAGGAGATAAGATCTTAGAGATTGGAACGGGCTCGGGCTATCAAGCAGCTGTTTTAGCAGAATTGGGTGCAAAAGTTTATAGTATAGAAAGACAAAAAAAATTGTATGATAGAACTGCTCCATTTTTAAGAAGTTTAGGATATAAAATGCATTTATATTATGGTGATGGGTTTTTAGGTAAACCAGTTTTTGCTCCTTATGACAAAATCATAATTACCGCTGCTGCTCCAGAAATTCCAAAAGCACTTTTAAAACAATTGAAAGTTGGTGGTTATTTGATTATTCCATTAGACAATGAGGAAGGCACACAAGATATGCTTAGAATTATTAAGTATTACGATGAAGAAACTAATAAGTATCATTACGAAACACAACAGTATAAAACTTTCTCTTTTGTACCGATGCTGAAAGGCGAAAATAAATAAAGAACGCTAGCTATTTCTATACTCTTTTACTTAAAAAAAAAGGCTCTCAAAATTGAGAGCCTTTTTTAATTCTATTTGTTTCTTATTTCTTAATAAATAACTTATTTCCATAAGCTTTATCAGAAGTACTAATTACTGTGAAGTAAGTACTTGAAGCTAAATTAGAAACATTCATTTCTAATTTTTGATCACCTGCCGGCAAATTTCCATAAGCTTTAGACATAACTATTTTACCTGTTAAATCTACAATATTTATAGTAATAGCTGAAGTACTTGAAATATTGAAAGCTATTTTAGCAACTTCTGCAACAGGATTTGGATATACAACTATGTTACCAACTTCAACTTCTGGCAAACCAGTAATTCCAGTTTCAAGAGGTCTTCCATAGATAATACTTCCTGTACAAGGAGTTAAAGACTCACTCGTAAACATTCCACCACCCAAAGCAGCAGCAGATAATAAATAACAACTAAAGTTATTCACCCATTCTTGTCTCACAGAATATATTGGCATTCTAGCACCTAAACCTAAATTTTCAGCTGTCCAAGTTAAGCCTGCATCATTAGAAGCATATATTCCAAATTCAGTACCTACAATAAATCTATCTTCATTATCAATGTCAATTACACAATCATAAACTGGCATAACAGGTAAATCTCCTTGTACAGCTGTAAATGTTGGGTTAGCACTTGTTGCATTAGTAGATAAGAAAACTTTATTTGTACCACCATAACCATAAGCAGTTACTAAGATTCTATCTTTATTGTTTCTATCTACAGAAACACCACTTAAACTACTAGAAACATTTAATACCGTATTATAAGTTACAGAATTTGAATTTGAAACTGCATCATAAGCATCCCATCCTTGCATAATAATTACTCTTCCATTTGTTGTAACCGCAGCAACCATATCACCATCATGAGAATGATCCATTCTTTTAATAGCACTCTGTCCTGAAATCAATACCGAAGAAAATTCTGGAGCAGCACCATCTTGAATTGGATTAGTACAAACAAAGAAGTTACTACCACATTTTGTAGGAATGAAATATTTAGAATCAAATGGCACTAAAAATGAATCAGACTCTCCTGGCATTAATACATGGTCTAAGTTAAATTCTAAATCCAAACCTTTAGTATCAAATTTAGGCATTTTTGTAAAACTAAAATTCTCATTAGAAAGAACATTTCCTGGTTGAATTGTATCTTTCAATAATATTTGACCACCACCTGGTAAATTAATTACTTCATCTCTTGCTGAAATTCTAGCATCATATCTAGGGTTTAACCTTTGATATGTTTCCATTAACATAAATGGATAAACAAAGCCTTGACCTTCACCTTCTTTACTATCACATGTACTCGTAGATGATGCAGGAGAACAAGTAATAAAACCACATGCTCCAGGATCAATATCCGTACTTAAAAAAGTACTAGAAGAAACACCATTATTCATAGATCTTCTTAAAGCCCCATAATATACTCCTGAGAAAGTTGCATCTATATTAAAGTTTGAAACTTCCGCTCCTGCAACACCATCCCCACCTGAAACCTCTTTTGCTGCTTTAGGTGAAATTCCTTTATAATCTACATATAATGTACCGTTGTCTTGACCACCAGCAATTACTTCTCCATACTTACCAGAGCCAATTGTATAACATTGGAAAGTTGTGTAATTTCTATTTTGCTCACTATAAACCATATTATCAGGAAAACCATCAAAAGCATTTAAAGTTCTTGCTATACCCCCATCTGAAGTAATATACATGGTATTTCCTGTAACATCATTTGGGTCAAAGAAAATTCCATGCTTATCAGCATGAATATAATCAGGATCTAAATGTTCACCGCCTTCAGAACCAATTTTATCTGCTCTAGTTAATCCACCAGAACCTGGACTCCAAGTATATAAAGTAATACCACCGATATACAAGAAATCTTTATCTGCAGGATTAACTGCTAAACAGTTGTCATACCAACCTTGACAACCTGAATTTCCTGCACCTGTAGGTTGTGCAAAAGGATCTAAACCACCTGCAAAAGCAATTTGCGTCCATGAAGCACCTTTATCTTGAGATCTATAAATTCCATTTAAACATGCTCCCGATCCATTTCCAACAAATGATATATAGACATTATAGCCAGCATTATTATCTAAAGATGAAACAGCTATTTGAGCTCTAGAACCAGAACCACCAATATTAGAGATTCTATTCCAATTACCATTTTCAACATCTTCGGTTTTGTAGATCTGACCACCAATTGCAGCCCAACCATCAATCCCGTTTGGTAAAATTTTAATATCGCTTACTTCACTAGTGTTATTTGGAACTACATTAGCCGCTGCAAAAGTAATAGCAGTAGAAGCATCAGTTGCATTCTTAGTAATTCTTAAACCATTTTTTGTACCAGCTACAAGTATATTCATATTTGTAGGGTGGCTTTCCAACCTAGAAACCGAAGACCAAGCATTATTCGTAATAGCAACAATACCTGTTGCCGCATTGTAAGTAGGATTTGTTTCCGCAATTGATTCCCAAGTTACTCCTAAATCTGTTGTTTTATAAATACCAGAACCAATTGTAGCTGGCGTAAAAGGATCTCCATTTGGACTATTCCCTAAACCTTCACCTGTTCCTACATAAATAGCTCCATCTGCTCCCTGTGATAAACTAGCAATAGCAGAATTATTCAAAAAGTAAGAAGGAATTCTTTCCCAAGTACTACCTGCATCTACTGATTTGAAAAGACCACCAGAAACACTTCCTGTAAAAATTAAAGATGGATTATCTTTTACGAATAACATCGTTCTAGTTCTTCCACCTTGGTTATCTGGACCCCTATTGTCCCATTGAATGCCAACAGTGTTAGCTTTATTACTAGTTTGTTTGTTTTGATGTTCTTCCACACTCTTTAAGGCTTGGTAGTAATCTTCAGGAGAAACTATTCCAGTTTCAACATTTGCCAACATTTCTGACCTCCACTTAAAAAACTCAGCAGCTCTTGCTTCTTTTTTCTCTATTTTCTTTTCAAAAGGTGTTTTTGTCTGTTCGCTAAGAACCTCACTTTTATCTGCTTTCATAAATATTCCAAAAGAAATAACTGAAGTAACTAATAAGATAAATAATAATGATTTTTTCATACTTTAATTGTTTTATTATAGATTGACATCAAATATATGTAAATAGATTTTGTTTTTTATCATAGTAGTGTCATAAAAGTAAAAAAATATTTTTTTTTCTAGGAAAACTTACTTAAGAACGCTTACCAATTTGTACTGATAAATAAAAATTAAGAATATAGGGCTTATTAAATTCACTGATATAAATTCTAATTTTTTTATAAAAGACATCAATTTGTGAACCTACTTCTATACTTGTTACTACTGAGTTTTTTCTAGCAAAATCAAAATTAAGCCCTACTTTTGCTGTTACTCCAGGTGTGAATTCTAACTCATTATTTCCTATACCAAATTCTGCTGCGCCAACTATTATATTTTTATCTAAAAAATCGTTAGCTGTTTCTAAACTATATTTTTCATCAGTTGTTTGATTGTTTTCTCTTAAAATTTCTAAATAATATGGTTTTAAAATACCCAAAGTAATCCCTCCCATATATGTCAAAGACAATTTAACTCCTGAAATTTCAGATTTATTGGCAATAACCCTTCGCCAACCATATAATATTTGTGCTGAATAAAAGTTGTTTTGTTTTCCATAAAAATATTTTTTATCTGGAACTAAAAGACTTGGAGATTTTTTGTCTCGTAAATCAAGAAGCCCAAATAAATTTACTTGAAGCAATTTTCTTTTTTTAATATCCTTTATCCAAACATGTTCAAAAAAAGCACTCAAAGCATTGGTATGGAATCTAAAACCAACAGACCATTCCTTTTTGTAAATGGCATTGTCTCCTTCTGCATTATAAAGCTTTACTTTATTCTGACTAAATACTGTACTAAAGAAAAAGCCTAATAAAAAGGTATATAAAATTCTTGTTTTCATTTAAGAGACTAAAATTAGCTTATTTTTAAAAGAAACGAGAACAATGAAGATTTTTTTTGGTAAGGAAATTGTAATATATTTTAAGTCTTGCATCATAAACTAACTTTTTTAATCGTTTTAACTTATATTCGAACTGTCTATGAAAAATTATTTTGCCCTTATTCTATTATTGGTTTTCACCTTAAATAGTTACGCTCAGAGCCCTAAAGATATGGGTTTTATTTTTGATTCTAAAACATATGATTTTGGTGATGTAGCACAATGGCACAATCAACCAGCAACATATACTTTTACCAATGAAACTAAACATCCGGTAAGTATTTTACCCCTTTTTAATGAAAATGATTTAGATGTTGTTGTTCCAGAAAGGCTTATTAAGATTGGAGAAAGTGTTGTAATAAAAGCCATATACTACACTGCAGGAAAAGGAATATTTAGTCGAAATTTTTCTATTTATTTTGGAAGTTTAGCAGAGCCTATTATTCTGAAAGTATCAGGAAATATAAAATCGTTATCGCCAGAGGCGTATATTAATTGCCCGATGTCTAAACCCGCATTAGCTAAAGCGAAAATAGAATTGATTGGAGATGTCGCAGGAGTAGATGCTGAAATGCCTTTAAGTGGGACATCTATTACTATAATAGGTTTACAAAACAGGAAAAACATTACAATATATTCGTCTAATAAAGGGAGATTTGGAACTAAACTTCCTGTAGGGAACTATGAAATTACGGTAAACCATCCAAATTATTATTCTTTTACTGGACCTTTTTATATTGGACAAACTTCTCCGCCATTACGTATTCGTTTAACACCCGTAGTTCAACCCCCCGTTTTTAGCAATAATAATATTCCTTTCGAATATAAAGAAGATCCGATTAAAATGGAGGAAAAACCTAGAACAACTTTGGAAGATAAACCTAATTATAAAAAAGGGATAGATGAAAAGGCTAATCAAAATGAGACACATTCAAAAGATTACGAAAAAGAGAAACTTGAAGAAAAAGTAAACAAGAAAAATCTTAAAAAACCAGAGCAGCCTATTGTGGCGCCTAATTTGTACTCTTTTAGAGTTATAGACAAAAAGACCATGGACCCGATTTCAGCTGCTTCAATTTTTATATTTGACCTATACAATAAAAGCAATAAACACAAAACTAAATCTAATAAAAGAGGGTATGCTAAGATGGAAATAAGTAAAGAAGATTATCGTTTTCTAGCTTCGGCAGATGGTTATATTTCTAATGAAATAATAATATTAAAAGATGATAGAAGTGCCATTTTCAGAATAGAACTAGTTCCTATTTCTAGTTTGTATGATAAAATTTATGAAGCTAAGAAATCACAACAAAAAGAGAATGAAGATGTTTTAGATGAATTATCTTTTGGCAAAACAACTTTTAGCTTTGCTAAAGATGAGCCGGAAATAAAAGAGGAAGAAAGGGAACTTACTAGAATTACTTTAAACGAAAAAGGAAATCAAACAAGAAAAAAAGAAGATTCGTTAAACCTTGTTGTTGCTCAATTAGTAGTAGAAAATGAGACTAGCGAAAAAGAATTAAAAATTATAAATGAGAAAAAAGAAGAAGTATTTTCAGCGCTAGGAGAACAAGGAAAAGTAGATTCTTTAAATAATTATATTGTGCAGTTATTAGCTAAAAACAATGAGTTAGAAAAAGGTTTAGACAAGCTAAATACAGAGAAGGAAGACTTAGCGACTAAAAACAAAGAAACGATTGAAGAGTTGAATACTAAAAACAAAGCGCTTGAAGAGCCAATTGATCAAAGTGTCTTATCTAAAACTCGATATGCCGCAAATAATATTATTTTCTTGATAGATGTTTCTACTTCAATGGAGAAGGCAAATAAGATGAAAATGCTTCAGACATCTATTAAAAACTTATCGTCTGTTTTAAGAGATATTGATAGAGTGGCAATTATTGCCTATAATCAAAAAAGTAATGTTGTATTGGAATCTATTTATGGGAATAATAAAGAAGCGATTTTTACAGCTATTGATAGTTTAAAAACAGGTGGTCTAACAAATGGTGTAAGAGGATTAACTACCGCATACGAAATGCTGGACTATTATCACATTCCTGAAGGAAACAATCAAATAATATTGGCTACTGATGGTTTGTTTTCGAAATATAATAATGAAATGACTGAAGCGGAATTGAATCGATTAGTCAAGAAGCAAGCTGAAAAGAATATGAAATTGACTGTTGTTGGTTTTGGCAAGGAAGAAGAAGGAAAAGACTTGATGATGAAGTTAGCAAAAAATGGGACAGGCCAATACATTCAGATTAAAAATGAATGGGTGACAAAAGATGTTTTAATAAAGGAGATTCAGTTAAATTCTAAAAAACAATATTTACTTAATAAGTAATTATTTTAAGTTGTTTTATTGTTTTCTAATCCAAAAATATTTTTTAATCTATATCTTTGTACTAGATAAAAATAATTAAATGCAAGTATATAAATTCGGAGGAGCTTCTGTGGTAGATGCAGAAGGGATTGAAAATATAAAAACCATTCTTTCAAATGCTCCCAAAGGGAAGAAGCTAATTGTGGTTTCTGCCATGGGCAAAACAACTAATGCTCTGGAAGACGTATTAAGTCTTTACATACATGAAGATGCTAATTATATTCAGTTTATTAATGAAATAAGAGAATATCATTTGATGGTTGCTGAAGAATTATTTGGGTTTTCTAACAAACTAGAATTCAAATTATTTGCTCTTTTCGATAAAGTTTTAGCTTTTTGTAGTTCCAATACTTCTAATCATTACGGATATATTTATGATCAAATTATTTCTATTGGCGAGTTGGCGAGTACAACGATAATTTCTGAATATTTAAATCAAAATGGTATTAAAAATAAATGGTTAGATGCAAGGGCCGTTTTAAGAACAGACAATTATTATACTGATGCTAAAGTTGATTGGAAGGAAACTGAAAAATTAATTAAAGAGAATGATATAATAAATAATAACGAATTAATTATTACCCAAGGTTTTATAGCTGCCACAAAAGAACAAAATACGACTACATTAGGCAGAGAAGGTTCTGATTTTTCAGGAGCAATTTTTGCTAACACCTTAAATGCTGAGAAACTAGTTATTTGGAAAGATGTAAAAGGTATTTATAACATGGACCCCAATGATTCTAAAAATACTATCTTTATAAAAGAGTTAAGTTTTAGTGAGGCTACAGAAATGACTTATTATGGCGCAAAAGTAATTCACCCAAAAACGATAAGACCTTTACAAAATAAGGATATAAATTTAGAAGTTCGTTCTTTTAAAAATACTAAAGAACCGGGAACTTTAATTCACATGACTAAAAAGAATATTGATTACCCTCCTATTATCGTAAAAAAAGAAGATCAAGTATTGTTATCATTTTCTTCTAAAGATTTTTCTTTTACGGAAGCCGAAAATTTGAGAATTATCTTAAAGAGCTTCGACGAGAATAGACTAAAAATAAATATTATTCAAACGGGTGCGATTACTTTATCTGTAGTAGTTGATAATAAAATTGAAAAAATAAACCAAGTAAAAACAGAACTTTCTGCTAGTTTCAAAATAAAATTTAATACAGAATTATGTTTAATTACTATTAGACATTACGATTTTTATTCTGAAGATACTTTCTTGAGAAATAAAAAAATTCTGTTACAACAGAGAACACGAGAAACTTTACAAGTCTTAATAAAAGAATAGAACTAAAGGGGGAGTATTTTCACACTCTCTTTACATATCAAATGCTTTTACTACATCTTGCAACCATTTATCAACTCTTTCTTCCGTTAATTCGTCTTCATTGTCAACATCTAAACATAAACCTACAAATTGATCCTCTCTTTGTGCTTTAGAATAGTCATGCTCATAACCTTCAACAGAAGTAAAAGCAACTATTTCACCACCTTGATCTTCTATAATGTCTGCATAAATCCCTAATGCATCACAAAAATAAGAAGCATAGCCATATTGATCTCCAAGACCAAATAATGCTACTTTTTTTCCTGTAAAATCAATGTTTTTAAGTTCTGGCAAAAATTCTTCCCAATCTCCTTGAAGTTCCCCATCATACCATGTTGGCTGACCTAATATCAAGTAGTTGTAAACAGACATGTCTTCAGATTTCTTTTGATAAATCTCATGCACGTCTACAATATCTTGTCCTGTTAATTCTTTTAAACTCTCTACCATGCTTTCAGCAACAGTTTCTGTATTTCCAGTGTCTGTTCCAAAAAATAATCCAATCTTATTCATTAGTTTTATTTTAATTTATTAATTTATTAACTAAAAGTCTCTATTTAACAACTTATTAAATTGATTATTTTCAAATATTTCTACTGCCTTTTGAAATGAAGGGTTTAAATGCTTATTTGAAATAATATAATAAGCTTCTTCACTAAATAAATCTCTAGCGAATAAAGATTTTAATCTTGTCGCTAAAACTGCTTGAGATTCTTTTAACCCTTCTTTATCCTCTTCAATTTTATTCTTTTTAGCATATTTCACAAAGCCTTCTAAAAATGTATCATTAATTTCAAAATTCGCTTCGAAATATTCAATAGTTGTATAATACTTCTTGAGTTGCTTTCTGTTTTTATTCAAATAGTTTAAGACAAATTTATTGACAACACCCGTTCTAACTACTCGCATAAAATAATCTGAAACTCCCGTAGTATCCAATGCTACAAAAACATCTGGCGTTATACCACCTCCACCATAAACGGTTCTCCCTCCAGAAGTTTTAAATTTCAAAGAATCTGGGAAGGCATGTTTCATACTATCTGTTAATTCGCCAGATTTATATCTATCATTTAATTCTTTTCTGTATGCTTCAGTACCTTTAGCGTAAGATTTTTGAATAAAACGACCACTTGGCGTATAATAATCTGCTATTGTTAACCTTATTTGCGAACCATCAGGTAATGGGAAAGGTCTTTGCACTAAGCCTTTACCAAATGTTCTTCTACCAATTACCAAGCCTCTGTCCCAATCTTGTAAGGCACCAGAAACAATTTCACTTGCCGAAGCTGAAGATTGATCTACTAAAACAATTATTTTATTGGTTTTCCAAGTTCCATAATGAGAAGCTTTCATTTCCTTTTTTGGGCTATTCACTCCTTCTGTATAAACAATCATTCGCCCATTGTCTAAAAATTCATCAGCAATTCTAAAGGCTGTTTTCAAATATCCACCACCATTTCCTTTCAAATCAAGGATTAATTTTTTCATTCCAGCCTCTTTCAATTCATCTAAAGCTTCTTTAAACTCTATATGTGTATTTGCAGCGAATCTATTAATTTTCACATAACCAATTGAGTCATTTACCATATAAGAAGCATCAATAGAAAAAATAGGAATTTTATCTCTAACAATATTGAAATACAAAATTTTTTTTATCTCACTCCTTTTAATTCCAACAATAACTTCTGTTCCTTTATCTCCTCTTAATCTTTTGGCAACTCCGGCATTATCAATTTTTATACCTGCTACATCTTCTTGGTCTATTTTAATAATTTTATCGCCAGCCATTAAACCAACTTTTTCAGAAGGACCACCAGAAATAGTTGCCACTACTAAAATAGTGTCTTGTAGGATATTAAACTGAATACCAACACCTTCAAAATTTCCTTTTAAAGGTTCATTTGTTTTTTCCACTGCTTCTTTTGAAATGTATACAGAATGTGGATCTAAATCTTTAAGGATATTTTTTATTGCCTTTTCTACGAGTGTATGTTGATTTAGATCTTCTACGTAATAGTTTTGAATATAGTCGATTAAAGTAAAAAGTTTTTCTTTTTCTAAAGCGGTAGAATCTTGTCCAAATGAAAATACAAATGACAAAACAAATACCAGTAACAAATTAATATTTTTAAACTTTTTTCTCATAATATATTTTTTATGCTGAAACACTATAATCCCTCAAAGCATCATTTAATGATGTTTTTTTATTGGTAGATTCTTTTCTTTTTCCTATAATTAAAGCACAAGGAACATTATAGCTTCCCGCTTTAAATTCTTTAGTATAACTACCTGGAATCACAACGCTATTTTCTGGAATTACTCCTTTTAAAATAACAGGTGCACTTCCTGTAACATCAATAATTTTTGTAGAAGCTGTTAAAACAACATTTGCTCCTAATACAGCACCTTTTTTAATATGCGCACCTTCTACTACTATACATCTAGAACCAATAAAGCAATCATCTTCTATAATAACAGGTTTGGCTTGAACAGGCTCTAGAACACCACCAATACCAACACCCCCACTAAGATGAACATTTCTACCAATTTGAGCACAAGAACCAACAGTAGCCCATGTGTCAACCATTGTTCCGGAACCTAAATATGCGCCAATATTAACATAAGATGGCATTAAAATAACTCCCGTTTCTATAAAAGATCCAAATCTAGCTATTGCTTGAGGAACAACTCTTACGCCTAATTTATCAAAGTCTTTTTTCAAAGGAATTTTATCGTAAAATTCAAAAGGTCCACTAATTATTTTTTCCATTTTCGCAATAGGGAAATATAAAATTACTGCTTTTTTCACCCAGTCATTAACAACCCAATCCCCCTCTATACAATCACAAACACGTATAGCTCCCTGATCCAAGAGACTTAATACTGATTTTATTAACTCCTGATTCTTAGAATCATTAATTAGGCTTCTGTCATCCCAAATAGATTCAATAACTGCTTTTAATTTATCCATTATATTCTTGTTTATCTAATGAAATGCAAAAAAACATAAGATAATTGATTTTAACGCTAAATAAATGTGTTTTTTTTCAATTTAATAATTTAATTTACATTTACAATAGTATATTATCCTCCGGACAATGTTTACTTTAAATACGCAAATATTAAATAATACAAATCTAACTAGTAAAATAGAAGTATTACCATCAATAAAGGATCTCAAAAAATATTGAAGGAATTAAAAAATAATTTATCTTTATACTTTTCGTTTACTAAACCATAAAACTTTTTTTTATGAAGCACATTACTTTTTTCATTTTCTTGATAGTCTTATTTTCTTGTAATCCTATAAATTCTATTGGCCAGAGAGAAAAAAAAATAAGTAATAAAGCACAAAAATTATACCAAGAGTCTGCAGAATATCTATTTAAAGGTGCTCCACAAAATGCCATTATTAAACTTGAACAAGCTCTTAAAATTGAGCCAGAATATTATCAAGCATTAGATGCTTTGGCACAGATTTATCAAACTCAAAAAAAAGATTTAAATAAAGCTATAACTATTCAAGAAAGAATAATTTCTTTTAAACCTAACTCAATAAAAACCTATTACAACAAGGCTCTTTGTGAATTTAAACTACAAAAACTAACTGAATCTAAAAAGACGATCAATATCTTTTTATCTTTTAAAGAAGTAAGGGGGGAAAATAGATTGATGGGGGAACAAATACTTAAAAACATAAGCTTTACCACAAAAAATAAAAATACGATTTCTGATATTACTTTTAAAAATTTAGGAAAAAACATTAACACTTCTCAAGATGAATATTTCCCTTCAATAACTTCAGACAATCAATTCTTGTACTATACTGTTAAAGAATCAGCCAATAGATATGCAACTGAAGATATCTATTTTTCCGAATTTAAAAATAATGATTGGTCATACAAAAAGAGCTTAAGCACTAACATAAACACCCAATACAATGAAGGGGCGCATTGTATTTCTTCCAATGGGAAATATCTATTATTTTCAAGCGACAACCATACAAACGAAAGCATGGGTAGGTTTGATATTTTCATTTCAAAAAAAGTTGGAAACAATTGGAAATTACCTAATAATTTAGGAAGGAACATAAATTCTACTGTTTGGGATTCTCAACCTGTTCTAAGTGCAGATTCGAAAACCATTTTCTTTGTAAGTACTAGAAAGGGGGGGGTTGGAGATTCCGATATTTATTATAGTACTATTGATGAAACAGGAAGTTTTGGAGAAGCTCAAAACATAGGTGAAATGATCAACACGCCTTTTGATGAGCAACGACCTTATTTACATCCCGATGGTAAAACTTTATACTTTTCATCAGCAGGACATCCTGGTTTCGGTAGCAATGATTTTTTCAAGAGTACTTTAAACGCGAATGGTCAATGGTCAATGCCAATAAATTTAGGAAATCCTATAAATACACCCGAAGCAGAATTAGGGATTTTTGTTTCTGCAGATGGGAATACGGCTTATATTTCATCTGATAGAGAAGGGGGCTTTGGAGGACAAGATTTATATAAATTTGATTTACCTAAAGAATTTAAACCAAATTTAGTTAGTTATTTAAAAGGAAAGGTATTAGACGGGCTATCAAAAAAAGCAATTAAAGCAAACATTAAATTGTATGATATAGTATCTGGTAAGATTTATAAAACTTTTAGTTCAGACGAGCTGAATGGTAATTTCCTTGAAACAATAGAAGGAGGAAAAGATTACGCATTAGAAGCTATTTCTGAAGGTTATTTACCATTTTCAGAGAACATCTCATTGAAAGACATTAAAGTAAATGAAGCTTTTGTCTTTAATGTAAATTTATCTACGATTGAAAAAGGAAATGAAATTACATTGAAAAACGTATTCTTTAATTCTGAAAAATTTGACTTATTAGAAAGCTCGAAAATTGAATTAAAAAACTTAGTGGCATTTTTACAAGAAAATAACTCGTTAAATATTGAAATTGGTGGTCACACAGATAATAGTGGTTCAAGTTCTACTAATGAAATATTGTCAAATAAAAGAGCTAAATCAGTAATGGATTTTTTGATTACAAATGGAATAGATTCAAATAGATTATCTTCTAAAGGTTTTGGAGACAGTAAACCAGTTGATAGTAACGATACTGAAAAAGGGAAAGCAAATAACAGGCGTACAACTATTTTGATACTTTAATATTCAATTCTTAAATTACCTAATTGGTTTATATGGACTCAATCAACATATAAACGAATAGTTAACAAACAAAACTTATTACTTTATAATTTATTTCTTTTTTAATTCTTGTAAAAAATTAAAATACACATTAATATTTAAGGTAGGTTTTGTATGTTTATCTGTATAAACTTGCTCTACAAGCTTTAACAACTTTTTCTACTGAAGGTAAAAATGCTTCTACTAAATTTGGCGCATAATGCATATTTGCATCTGCACTATTTACTCTTTGTATAGGTGCGTCTAAATGATCAAAAGCTCTTTGTTGAACTTGGTAAGCTACCTCTGAAGAGATACCTCCATAAGGCCAAGATTCATCAACCACAACCAATCTATTTGTTTTCTTTACAGATTTAACAATTGTATCGTGATCTAAAGGTCTAATCGTTCTTAAGTCAATAACCTCAGCACTAATTCCGTCTTTGGCTAATTCATCTGCCGCATTTAAAGCTACTTTCATCATTTTATTGAAAGAAACTATTGTAACATCAGTACCAGCTCTTTTAATATCCGCTTTACCAATTTCAATAATATACTCTTCCTCTGGAACTTCTCCCATATCTGAATACATGTGCTCTGATTCCATAAAAACAACAGGATCATTATCTCTAATGGCCGCCTTTAATAAACCTTTTGCATCATAAGGATTTGATGGTGAAATAACCTTTAAACCCGGTACGTTGGCAAACCAGTTCTCAAAAGTTTGAGAATGTGTAGCACCTAACTGACCAGCAGAACCTGAAGCTCCTCTAAAAACAATAGGACAATTATATTGACCACCAGAAAGAGAATAAATTTTTGCTGCTGCATTTACGATTTGATCAATAGCTAATAGAGCAAAATTGAAAGTCATAAACTCAATAATTGGTCTTAACCCATTTGTTGCAGAACCTACACCAATTGCAGAAAACCCCAATTCAGAAATAGGCGTATCTATAATTCTTTTTGGTCCAAATTCATCAAGCATTCCTTGAGAAACTTTGTAGGCACCATTATATTCAGCAACTTCTTCGCCCATAAGGTAGATCATTTCATCTTTCCTCATTTCTTCATTCATTGCTTCTCTTAAGGCTTCTCTATATCTAATTTTACGCATATTGGTTTGTTTTAGTTCGGCAAATATATGCATACTTTACAATTTTTATTTGCTATTTATCATTTTTTTACAATTTCCAAAAACTCACTCAATATCATGGCCGTTGCTCCCCAAACTACAACACCATTTACGGTATAGGTTGGTGCATTAAAACGGATATCAGATTCTTTATAATAAAACTCTTTTTCTCCTACATTTTTCTCATTGAGAAGCTCATTTATTTTTACTTCTAAAATTTTATTAACTTCTTTTTCTTCCCTAATAAAGCTTGGATTACCCTTAAGTTTAGCGACAAAAGGAAAAACTAAAAAATTACTTACCGGAATATACAGGTGTGATAATGCGGAAATAATTTCAACATCTTGATAGTCAACACCGATTTCTTCAAAAGTTTCTCTTAAAGCTGTCTGTTCAAGGTTAATATCGCTTACATCTTTTTTTCCTCCTGGTAAACTAATTTGTCCACTATGTTTTCCGGCATAAACAGTTCTTTCAGTTAGTATGATATACATTTCTGAATTCTTCTCATAGAGTAGAATTAATACAGCACTTTCTATTGCTCCGTTATTTAAAGCTTCCTCTATTTTTATTTCTCTACGAAAAGGAGGACTCATTTTTTGCTGAATTTTAAATCCAGGGAGTGTATCTTTAGTTAAATACTTAAATTTGTACGATATTTGCTTTAAATTGGAAATAATTTTTATTTTTATTTCCGTGAAATTAACAAAATATCCATTAAACTTCTGTTTAGGGTCTAAAATGTATTATGGGGAAAAGGTTTATTATTGAAGGAGAAAATACCGAAAAAGTATTGATTGGTGTTGAGTTAAGTCCGAAAGATACTTCTTTAACTTTGTACATTTTTAAACCGAAAAAAGGTTTAACTGAAAAACTAGAAAGTTGGCAAAATGAAGATGGAAAATTACCTACGGGGGCTAAAAAAGTAAAAAGAACTATTGCTGACCAAAACCTATTACCCGAAGAAATTAAAGTTCAAGATATAGGGAAAGTACGCTTTATAGAAAACGCTTGGGCTGAGGCTTTAATACAAACTAGATTATTTCAAAGTTTTGACACCGAAATATTAGTTTTACAAGAGAGTGTTGCCGCTTTGGAAGGCTATAGTGAAAAGTTATTTCAAGAATGTAGTAGCTTTTGGAAAAGGATTTTAGAATTCAAAAGAGAAAATAAAGGTGTTGATGATTCAAAAATTGATTCTTATAAACTTCAATTAGATATTCTTTTTGAGGTTTTGAAATCATTACGTAAAGATCATAAAAAAGAATATGATGCGCAAAGCATTGAAAATAAGCAAAAATTGTCTAAAATGCTACAAGATGTTGATGCTAAGCTTAAGGAAAATCCAAATTTCAAAAATGCTTTCAATACACTGAAAGATATTAGAGCGGAGTATGTAAAATCTCCTATGCGTCATTCTCATAAAGATGATATTGATAAACGAATCAATGATTTATTTGACAAGGTTAGTAAAGTTAGAAAAACTACGCAACATTCAAATTCAGATAAAAGAGTGACCGATTTAGAAGCTATTATTGCCAAAATGAATAAAGCACTTGATTGGAAGATTAGAGAGGTGGAAAAGGAAGAACAAAATCTCAAATTTGTTGCTCACGCTTTTCAAGAAAAATTGATTGAAGGAAAAATAAAATTACTTCAAAAAGATATAAAAGAAATAGAAGGAAAAATTTCAGATATAAAAGGAACTTTGGAAAAGTTAAAGAAGTGAAAATGATTATTCAATAATAAAAAATGAAAAAAAAGATAAATCCAACCCCACAAATAGAACGCCTAAAGTAACAGGTATTGGAGGAATTTTCTTTTTTTCTGATGATACAGGGAAATCAAAAAAGTGGTATTCGGAAAATTTAGGTTTTGACACTGATGAATGGGCTTCAAGTTTTCAATCAAGAAATATCGACAAACCTGCAGAAATTAATTATTTGCAATGGAGTCCTTTTAAAAAAGAAAGTAATTATTTTGAACCTTCAAAAAAAGAATTCATGATAAATTATCGTGTTCAAAACATTGAAGGAATGGTAAGCCAATTAAAAAAAATGGTGTTACTGTTTTAGATGCTATTGAAAGTTTTGATTACGGTAAATTTGTTCATATAATGGATGACGAAGGGAACAAAATTGAATTGTGGGAACCTGTCGATCAGGTTTTTACTGACATCGATGAAAAGACTGACAAATAACGAATACTCAGTTAAAGTTATTTAACTTCTAAATAAGCTTTAATCTTTTCAAAATCTTCTTGTTCTAAAGTTTCATAATAAATCAGATCTTCTACTTTAGTAAAACTACCTAATTCCTTTTTTAACTTTAAAATAGCAACCGTAATTTCTTTATCAATATACGGATGTCTTATCAATTCTTTAAAGCCAGCTTTATTTAAATCAACTTTCTCAATTTTACTATGGTCAATTTCCAATTTTGATTCTATTTCTAAATATAATTCTTCCTTAATCCCATAAACTTCCTTGAGTTGTATTAAACTATAAAAACCACCTAGCTTATTTCTATAGCTAATTATCTCTTTAGAAAAATAAGGACCAATACCTTTTAGTTTTTGAAAAGTTTCTGCATCTGCTGAATTTATTTCTACAACTAATTCCTCATAAATATTTTCCTTATTTGTTACCGTATCTTTTTGAAATGCTTTCATTTCAGGAAACACAATATAATTCACTAATAAGGAATACTTTTCTGCTGTAAACCCATATACTTTTAGTAAGTCTTCTTTATTGTAAAATACCGTTTTATCTCCTCTAAATTTTATTAAAATAGATGCTGTTTTTGAAGTCAATCCTAATTTCAACAATTCAGCATAACTAACAGTGTTTGGGTCAAAATTAAAGTATTCAAAAACAACTTTTTCATTAGCATAAGCCTTTTTATCAGGAAACACAATATAATTTTCTAATTTCTGATACAAATCTTTTTCAAATCCATAAATCTTTAACAAGTCTTTTTTGGAATAAAACTTGGCTCCTTTATCTCTAAATTTTATTAAAATACGAGCAGTTTTAGAATCAAAACCTAGCACTTTCATTTCATCATAAGAAACACTATTTGGATTAAATTTAAAATATTGAATTTCAGACTTTTCCTCCGTATATTTCTCTTTTTTATTTAAGGCAAGAAACTCATTGATAGAATCTTCTTTTTGGTTAATTGTTGCCACCCAATTTTCGAATTCAGGGTCTTCAACAACTTCAACAGGTTTAAAATAAAAGTAAATTCTTGGAGTAATAAAAATACTTACAATAAAAAAAAGGAGCACAAGGGCTCCTTTTAATTCTGTATTTGATAAGTGAAAGAAGTCTTTAAAAAACTTAAACATTTATTTCGATTTTATTGCTTCTAAATATTTTGCTAATTCTTTTTTGACAACCGGTACCAAAATAAATAAGCCAATCATATTTGGGACCATCATGGCAAAAATCATCGCATCTGAAAAATCTAAAACATTACCCATCTTCACTATCGCTCCTATAAAAACAAAAATAGTAAATAACGCTTTGTAAATCATTTCTGTGTGATTCTTTTTTCCGAATAAATAAGTCCAAGATTGCAAGCCATAATACGACCAAGAAATCATAGTAGAAAAAGCAAATAATAAAACAGCAATAGCTAAAACATATTGGAAATAAGGAATAGAAGATCCAAAAACATAAGACGTTAAATCTACGCCTTGTAAAGACTCTCCTGTAGAAATAATTTCGACTGCTTTACCTGCCCCTCCCAATATAAAATCTCCTTTCAGGCTAACAACTACCAACACCAAAGCTGTCATAGTACAAATTACAACTGTATCTATAAAAGGTTCTAGTAAAGCTACAATACCTTCACTAGCTGGTAGATTTGTTTTTACAGCCGCATGAGCAATAGCCGCAGATCCGATACCTGCTTCATTAGAAAATGCTGCTCTTTTAAACCCTTGAATTAAAACACCTATAAAACCCCCTGTTACAGCCATTGGCGCAAAAGCTTGTGTAATAATTGCTGAAATAGCAGCTGGAATTAAAGTGATGTTTATTAATAAAATAACTAATGCTGCACCAACATAAATAACTGCCATAAATGGAACAATTTTTTCGGTCACTGTTGCAATTCTTTTTATTCCCCCAATAATTACTACTGCTACAAATAAAGCCATTATAACACCAAAAATAATTTGATTTGTAGAACTGTTAATTCCAAAAGTATTTAAGAAAATACTCGTTGCTTGGTTAGCTTGAAACATATTACCACCACCAAATGAGCCACCAACAGTCATTATTGCAAATACGATTGCTAAAAACTTCCCGAAAAAAACCATATTCCTTTCACCTAAACCTTTAGATAGGTAATACATTGGGCCTCCGTAAACTTTACCATTTTCATCTACTTCTCTATATTTTACACCTAAAGTACATTCTACAAACTTAGAAGACATACCGATTAAGCCTGCTAAAATCATCCAAAAAGTTGCGCCAGCACCACCTAAAGCTATTGCAACAGCAACTCCTGCAATATTTCCTAAACCCACCGTTGCAGATAATGCAGCAGTTAATGCTTGAAAATGAGTTACCTCTCCTTCTGCGCCTTCTATACGTATAGTGTCTGGATTGTCACCATCTACATTGTGAACGCTTGACCCTACGCCTTCTATTGCTTCATAATCTCCTCTTACCGTTTTTATAGCAATACCAAACAATCTAATTCCTGGAAACATAAAATATATAGTAAAAAATAATGCGCCTACAATTAAAGGAAACAAGACCCATGGAACACCTACACCTACAATATTTATTGGATAAAAAATTGCTCCTACAAACCATCCTGTCCATTCACCAAACTTTACATCTGCTTTATCTGTAAAACTCATTTCTTGAGAGAAACTGAGAATTGGGATTAAAAAGCTATAAATAAGTAATTTAATTTTCTTCATAAAGTTGATTTGTTATTAACATTTTCATGTTTTACAGCAAAATCGCTGTAAAGCAAGTGTTTATTAGTTCAATTTGGCTTAAATCTATATAAAATAAACTTAGCATTAAAATTTAATTTTCTAAACCAATATTTTCAGGCCATCATAGGCTATAGAAATATTTGCTGGAAGTATTTTACTTACTTCTTCATGTTTTCCTGACAAATGAGAAAGGTGCGTTAAATAAGCTCGTTTAACACCTAATTTCTGGGCAAAAGCAATAGCATCTTCAAAAGTGAAATGCGAATAATGTTCTGTATGCCTCAACGCACTTACAATCAATATCTGTACACCTTTTAACTTTTCAAACTCTTCAGCTGTAATTGTTTTTATATCAGTAACATAAGCAAAATCTTTTATTCTAAAAGCAGCAACTGGTAATTTATCATGTAAAACTTCTATTGGTGTAATTTCAACATCGCCAATATTTATTTTCTCTTTTCGAATCGGTAATAAATTTACGGAAGCGACTCCTTTATATTTATTTTCTCGAAATATATAATCAAAATGCTTCCTTAATTCTGATTCTGCTATTTCATTGGCATAAAGATTCATTGCCTTTTTTGAAGAAAAATTATATGCCCTTATTTCGTCTAAACTTGCTACATGATCATGGTGTGCATGTGTTATTAGAATACCATCAATTTTTTGGATGTTTTCTTTAAGCATTTGTTGCCTAAAATCTGGCCCTATATCCACTAATATATTTAATCCTCCTACTTCTATAAATATAGATGAACGCAATCGCTTATCTTTAAGATCTGTAGATTTACAAACTTTACAATGACAAGTTAATAAAGGTATTCCACTAGAAGTTCCTGTTCCTAAAAAAGTTATTTTCATAATGCTATTTCTAACTGAGCTATTTTATCATAAAAATCTAGGATTTTTATGATAGTTTTTGTAATTTTATTAGTTAAAGATAAAAAATAGTGCGTTTCATTATTTTTTGCAAATTTTATACTTTAATTTGCGTTTAAAATATAAAGCTATTCATTTTTATGAAAAAAATTATTTATTTACTACTATTATTCATTCCGTTATTAACATTTGCTCAGATCAAGGAAGTCAAACCTTTGACCGATAACGAAAAAACCTTTTTTAAACAAGGGAAAAACCTTTTTAGAGGATATGTTGTGGCTGGGCTTAATTTTACCCAAATAGATGGTGATAAGATGGCTGGATATAACCATGTAGGAGCCAATGTAGGTGGAGGTGTTTTTGTGACATACACCAACAAATTTACAAATAGTTTAGAGATTAGCTATACAATGAGAGGGGCAAAAAGTGGTATTACGCATACACAAAATACGGGTAATTATTCTTGGTATCAAATGGATTATATAGAGATTCCATTAATGTTTAATTACCATGATTTTAAAATTGCTATTTTTTCGGCAGGTTTTTCTTACACTCAAATGATTAGAAATAATTTTGTTACAGACTTTCAATCCTTACCAACGGATATCTACAAATCTAATTTAGATATAATTGCAGGCGTTACCTTCTTATTTAAAAACCATTGGGGTTTAAATTTTAAATACAACTATTCTATTTTGAACAGCGTAGACAATGGAGGTAAAAGAGGTACTATTTTTAGCGAGCCAGCAAAAAATAGCTCGCAAGGAAATGGCGATTTAAGCTGGTACCACAATGTACTCACATTTAGAGCCATGTATGTTTTTTAGATACTGTTTTTCATAATTTCAAATTAAGGGAAATTATTTACAATTCATTCTTTATGAAATCAGCCCAATATTTGTCATATAACTCATTTCTAAGACTACTATGCACCATTTTAAAATCGTCAGAGATACTACTACTATTTAAAAAAATAAAATAAACATTCCCTTGATTATCTATTCTTTCATAATTCCAAAGCCAAAATTCTTTTCCATCTCTTCTATATCGTTTTTCAAGAAATGGTTTCCCATGCATTAAATAAACAATACCCCTAGCAGTTTCATAACCCCTATCATTTAAGTTCGTGAAAGTATTTTCTACATACTGCAAAGTTTTAGCATAGGCCATCCACTCTGCTTCTGGCTCTTTTGAATTTTTTCCTTTCCAAAAACTAAAAAAGTAGTTCTGCATTTGTTCAACATCTTCAGAATCTTCAAAACCTTGAATTGTCGAATATTCAAAAGTGTTAGCGATTGGAGCTAATGCACTTAGGTGATGTTTTATATTTACTAAATTAAATTTTTTGGCAAAATTATTAGCAATAACCGATAATTCTCCTTTTTGTTCGTTTACATTTTTAATACTATTTTCACTTTTATTACTTCGCTGAAAAAAAGTTCTTTTCCTTTCTATAATAACATTAGCGCTATCTTTTAATTCCATAAACAAATAATAATTCCCTGAAGGTAATTTGGAAATATCAAACCCAGAGACAATAGAAGTATATTGCTGAGAATCAATTCTTTTATGAGAAGCATAGCCATTTACAAAAACACCTTCTTCATTGGTTATTAAGTACCGAACTAAATATTTACTTAAAGAATTTTTTTGATAAAATTCTGTATAAAATTTTACTTCTTTAATTTCTGTAGGATAATAATTTAGAAATTTAGGTATGACTACTAATCCATTTCTAGTAAAAGGATTTAGTATTTCACTTTTATTAGCACTAGTTATTAGCATTACGTCTGACAAGAAAGCATTTTCTTTTTCTTTTACATACAGCGCTACACTACTACTATAACTTGATGTAGAATCATTAACATCTTCTATTTTTATAGCTAAATTTAAGGTGTCGTTTGAAGGAACATATAACCTTACAACATCTTTCAAATTGGTAGAAATATTTTCTAAGCTATTACATTCTTCTGTTTGTAAAATATACACTTTAGAATTTATGATTTCTTCTTTATTCGAAACAATAATACTCGTTTTCAACCTACCTTGATATAATTGTTTTGCATTTTTCTGAAAATAGACAACAGAAGAAGGAACAAAGTAAGAAATTTCAACATAATGTTGCTTAGTTTCTAAGTCGTAAAACCGATTGACGGTTACATAAGAATCTAGCTCATTTGCCAATGTAATATTAAGCATTAATGTAAAAAAACTAAATAAAATAATTACTAATTTCATGGAAGGATTTCTTTATAAAAGTAAAGATATTAAATTTTAGAAAACTTCTTACAAAATAACTTTTTTTGATATTATTACGAATAAAGTCCTTTTTCGCACAAAATATAAAAAGCTGAAAAGCTTATAAAAAGATAAGACCATAACTAATAAAAAATGTCTAATTTTTATCATTTTTAATATTTAAATGATTAATAAATGTATTTTTGTCTTATACTTATTAATCAGTTTGTTCTCTATTTATAGTGCAAAATGAATACCAAAGTATTAATTCGACATCTACTTTAACCGCATTTTAACAGATATGACTATAGCTTTTAACAAATATCATGGTGCCGGAAATGATTTTATAATTATTGACAATCGCTCACTTTTTTTTGATAAAAAAGACAGTTCTCTAATTTCCTCTATTTGCAATAGACGGATTGGTATTGGAGCCGATGGTTTAATTTTATTGGAAAATGATAAAGCGACCGATTTTAAAATGGTTTACTATAATGCAGATGGTAATGAAAGTACTATGTGCGGAAATGGTGGAAGATGTTTGGTTGCTTACGTTAATAACTTAGGGATTATTCAAGGTGAAACAAGTTTCATAGCTATAGATGGAATTCACAAGGCAACAATTGACGAAAATAAAAATGTTAATCTACAAATGAAAGATGTTGATTTTATAGAAATACTCAATGATGCCTTTATTTTAGACACAGGCTCCCCTCATTATGTAAAAATAGTGAATGAATACACTGATAATTTTGTAAACGAAGCTAGAGCCATTAGAAATTCAACTAGATTTATAAAAGAAGGTATCAATGTAAATTTCATAAAAGTACAAGTAGAAAATTTAGAAATTAGAACTTTTGAAAGAGGTGTAGAAAATGAAACACTAGCCTGTGGTACTGGTTGTGTAGCAGCAGCACTTTCTATTATGAAAATAAATGAAAAAATAAATTCTGTAAATTTAAAAGCAAGAGGTGGTCAATTAAAAGTAACTGCTTCGAGAACTAAAGAAGGTTTTAATAACGTATGGCTTTTTGGCCCTACAGCGTTTGTTTTTAATGGGCATTATAATACTAAATAAAAACTATGACTACTAAAAATGAACAAAAACTACCAGGTAACAATTCATTACCTAGTCAAAAAGATACTTTAGATGCATTGATATTATTAGATAGTGGCAATTACAAATATTCTGTGGAAGACTATTTCCAAAAACCAGATAAATTTGATTTTCAATTTTCTCCAAACGGCCTTTTCTTATCATATAAAGAAAGAGACCAAAACGGTAAAACCCATATCTTTATTCAACATACTGAAAGTAATGAAATAGTAAAAGTTTTAGAAGAAAAGGAAGATGTGATTCGTGCTTATTCTTGGGCAAACAATAACCGCTTGATATATATTAAAGATAAAGGCGGCAACGAAAACTTTCATTTGTTTGCAGTAGATTTAGATGGTAAGAATGAAAAAGAATTAACGCCTTATGACAATGTAAGGGTAAGTATTGCTTCCTTACTAAAGGATCAAGAAGATTATTTAATCATATTAATGAATAAAGATAATCCACAAGTTTTTGAACCTTATAAAGTAAATATCATCAATGGTGGTCTTGAGAAATTATATGAAAATACTGATTTAGTAAATCCAATTGCAGGATATACATTCGATAAAGATGGGAATCTTAAATCTTTTGCTAAACAACAAAATGGTATAGAATATGTTCTTTATTATAAAGTTGCTGGAGAATCTGAATTTAAAGAGATTATTACGACTAGTTGGAAAGACACTTTTGGCATTTTGGCTTTTGATTACGCTTCAGGGAACGCAAATTACGCTTATGTAGTTTCTAATATGACAAGTAATACAGATGAAATCTTACTTTTCGATTTCAAGGAAAATAAAACTGTTCAAAAAATCTATTCCAACGATACTTTTGATGTTTCATCTTTAGGACAGTCTAGAAAAAGAGATTATGAAGTAGATTACTATTCCTTTAATGGTGAGAAACAACATGTTATTCCCGTTAGTGATTACTTCAAGAAATTACATGCTAAAATCCAAACAAGGTTTGAGGGGAAGAATGTAATTATCACCAGTAAAACAGAAAATGAAGATAAGTACCTTTTATATGTAACTAGCGATAAACTAGTAGGGGTTTACTATCTATATGATTATGCTAAAGATACGTTTAAAGAATTGATGAATTTAATGCCACAATTACAAGAAGCAGATATGGCTGAAATGCGTCCAATTCAATTTACAACTAGAGATGGTCTAAATATGTATGCTTATATAAGTGTTCCTAAAGAAGCTAGTCTTGAAAATAAAGTTCCACTAATTGTAAACCCTCATGGTGGACCATATGGCGTAAGAGATGCTTGGCGTTTTAATCCAGAAACACAATTATTTGCTAGCAGAGGCTTTGCAACTATACAAATAAACTATAGAGGTTCTGGAGGTTATGGGAAAGGCTTTTTCTTAGCAGGAAGTAAACAAATCGGAAGAAACATGCTAAATGATTTAGAAGATGGAGTTGCCTATGCTAAATCTTTAGGGTTTATTCAAGAAGATAAAATTGCTATATACGGAGCAAGTTATGGTGGCCTGGCAACATTAGGTAGTTTGGTAAAAACACCTAATTTATACATTTGTGGCGTTGACTATGTAGGTGTTTCAAATTTATTTTCTTTTGTAAATACAATTCCTCCATATTGGGAACCTTATAAAAAACAAATTGCAGAACAATGGTATGATAAAGATAACCCAGCAGAAGAGAAAATTATGAGAGAAGTTTCTCCGGCTTTAAATGCTGAAAAAATAAGCAAACCGTTATTTGTAATACAAGGAGCTAATGACCCAAGGGTAAATATTGACGAATCGGATCAGATTGTACAAACATTAAGAGAAAGAGGTGTAGATGTGCCTTACATGGTAAAATATAATGAAGGACATGGATTTGCTCATGAAAAAAACACCATTGAATTATATAAATGCATGATGGGATTTTTCGCTAAAAACTTAAAAGAGTAATTATTCTGAACTATAGAATCTGATAATGAAAAACTAATATTCAAAGATCTTAATTTAGCTATTAGAAAGAGAATAAAAAATAAAAAAGCCCAAACTAGAAGTTTGGGCTTTTGGTACTGAACAAATCAGGGTATTTATTTTACAGTATTCACTATCGCTTCAAAAGCTTTAGGATCGTTCATAGCTAAATCAGCTAAAACTTTTCTGTTTAATTTAATTTCTTTTTTAGATAAAAGATTGATGAATCTAGAATAAGATAAATCATAAGGTCTTACAGCTGCATTAATTCTTGCAATCCATAACCTTCTAAATTCTCTTTTCTTAGTTCTTCTGTGAGTATAAGCATAAACTAATGCTTTTTCAACTGCATTTTTTGCAACTGTCCAAACATTTTTTCTTCTTCCAAAGTATCCTTTGGCAAGTTTCATTACTTTTTTTCTTCTGGCTCTTGCGGCCGGTCTGTTGGTAGCTCTAGGCATTTCTAGTCTTTTTTAAATTTTCTTAATATTATTACAAGCAGTTGATGTGACTATCTAGCCATCATTCTTTTGATTCTATGTGCATCACCTTTAAAAACTACAGCACTTTGCCCTAATTTTTTCTTAACATCTTTCGACTTTTTAGTCAAAATATGTCTTAAACCAGCTTTTCTTCTCATTATTTTTCCAGATCCAGTAACTTTAAATCTCTTTTTAACGCTGGAATTTGTTTTCATTTTTGGCATAATATCCTTATTTTGGACGGTAAAGGTACTTTTTTTTTTAAACTAAAAAAGTATTTTATCTATTTTTTCTTCTTTGGAGCAATAAAAATTATCATTCTCTTTCCTTCTAATTTTGGCAACTGCTCAATCTCCCCATAATCTGCTAATCTTTGCGCTAATTTTAATAATAAAATCTCTCCTCTATCTTTAAAAACTATCGTTCTTCCTCTAAAAAAAACAAAAGCTTTTACTTTTGCTCCTTCGCCTAAGAACTTCATAGCATGTTTTAATTTAAACTCAAAATCGTGGTCGTCTGTATTTGGGCCAAAACGAATTTCTTTAATAACCGTTTTTTGAGAATTAGCTTTTATTTCCTTATCTCTTTTCTTTTTTTCATACAAGAATTTCTTGTAATCTAAAACTTTACATACTGGAGGCACCGCTTTTGGAGAGATTTCAATCAAATCCAATTCCAAATCTTCCGCAATCTTTATTGCATCAGCAGTTTTATACACTCCTAATTCTACATTATCACCTACAAGTCTTACTTCTTCAGCTTTAATTTTTTCATTAATTTTGAAAGGCTCCTCTTTTTTAAAGGGTTTTCTGAACGTTTTTCTTCTTCTCAAATTTTTATTTTTTATTAAATATGGTGCAAATGTACGATTTTTATTTAAAATGTTAAGCTTCACACCTATTCATAAACATTAAGAACTCAACATTTACTTAACATTTATCACTTATTCGTCTTTTTTACGCATTCTCAACCTCATCCAAAATGAATTCTATGAAGTTTTCAATACTCATTGTGCCTTGATCTCCTACCGATTGTTTTCTTATTGCTAGTTCATTACTTTCAACTTCTTTCTCTCCAACAACACACATGTAAGGTGTTTTAGCTGTTTCTGCATCTCTAATCTTTCTACCAATCTTTTCGTATCTTCCATCTATTGTAGTTCTGATTCCCGCTGCTTTCAATTTTGCTAAAACATCATAAGAATAATCATTAAATTTTTCTGAAATAGGTAAAATAGTAACTTGTTCAGGACTTAACCATAATGGGAATTTCCCTGCAGTATGTTCTATTAAAACAGCTGTAAATCTTTCTAAAGAACCAAATGGCGCTCTATGAATCATAACAGGCCTATGTTTTTCGTTGTCTGAACCTATATATTCTAATTCAAATCTTTCTGGTAAATTATAATCTACTTGAATAGTTCCTAATTGCCAAGACCTTCCCAAGGCATCTTTAATCATAAAATCTAATTTAGGACCATAAAAAGCTGCTTCACCATATTCAATCACAGTTTCTAAACCAACTTCTTTCGTAGCGTCTATAATTGCTTTCTCTGCTTTATCCCAATTTTCTGTAGAACCAATATACTTATCTGGATCATTAGGATCTCTTAAAGAAATTTGAGCTGTATAATCGGTAAAACTTAATTTTTCTAAAACATGTTTTGTTAAATCTAAAACATCTAAAAATTCAGATTTTAATTGGTCTTGCGTACAGAATATATGTGCATCATCTTGCGTAAATGACCTTACCCTTGTTAAGCCATGCAACTCTCCACTTTGTTCGTATCTATAAACTGTTCCAAATTCTGCTACCCGATATGGAAGCTCTCTGTATGATTTAGGAACATGTTTATAAATTTCACAGTGATGAGGGCAATTCATTGGTTTCAACAAATACTCTTCTCCATCTTTTGGTGTATGAATTGGTTGAAAACTATCAGCGCCATATTTTTCATAATGACCAGAAGTTACGTACAATTCTTTTTTACCAATATGAGGAGTAACAACAGGATGATATCCTCTTTTCACTTGTTCTTCTTTCAAAAAATTAGATAACCTTTCTCTTAATTCAGCTCCTTTAGGTAACCAAATGGGTAAACCGGCTCCTACTCTTTCAGAGAACATAAATAATTGTAATTCTGCTCCTAATTTCCTATGATCTCTTTTCTTCGCTTCTTCCAACAAGTGAAGATGCTCTTTCAATTTATCTTGATCTGGAAAAGAAACACCATAAATTCTTGTCAGTTGTTTATTGTTTTCATCTCCTCTCCAATAAGCTCCTGCAATACTCAATAATTTGATTGCTTTTATTTTTCCAGTTCCTGGAAGATGTGGCCCTTTACATAAATCTGTAAAATTTCCTTGCGTATAAAAAGTAATATTGCCATCATCAAGACCTTCTAAAAGATCTAATTTATATTCATCATTTTTTTCTGTAAAATATTTTACAGCTTCCGCTTTTGAAACTTCTTTACGAATATATTTACTACCTAACTTTGCCTTTCTAGACATTAATTTTTCAATCTTAGGTAAATCAGCATCTGTAATTGTTCTATCATCTACTAAATCTATATCGTAGTAAAAACCTCTATCAATAGCTGGACCGATCCCTAATTTAACACCTGGATACATCTCTTCCAATACTTCCGCCATTAAATGTGCTGATGAATGCCAGAAAGTAGATTTTGCGCCTTCATCATCCCAGGTTAAAAGGCTTAGTGAAGAATCTTGGCTTATTGGCATAGTTAAATCTTGAACTTCTCCGTTCACCTTTGCAACCAATACCTTTTTAGCCAATCCATTACTAATTTTTTTTGCAATATCCATTGCATTTATTCCGCTTTCATACTCTTTTACGGAACCATCTGGAAATGTTATATTAATCATTGTTTTATTGTTTATTTTTATAAGAATGTAAACTTCTTACTTTTATTTGATATTGAAAGGGTTTTTATTAGAATTATTCTAATAAACTATACTAATTTTTTCAATTTTTCTATAATTTCTTCTAATTTATGCAATTCTACTCCCACTGATTTAATCACAACATCAAACTTTGAGAATTTACTGTTACTATTTTCTAATAGCTAAAATTTCGAATTTTAATTAAAGAGCTTTTCCTATAGCTACCAGCATCTTTTTAACAATACCTAAAAGACGGGAAATTAATTTCTCCATAATTACCCAATTATATAAATTTTTACAAAGTTAAAGAAACGATTTAACAAATTAATAAACTATTCTCAAATAGATACTTTATGAACCATAAAATAGCTCTACTTTTGCGCCTTCAAAAAAAATAATTATGAAAAATTGGATAACAAAACAAACGGCAAACGTAAAGAGTGATATATTATCAGGATTAACAGTTGCTTTAGCATTAGTTCCTGAAGCTGTAGCATTTGCATTCGTTGCGGGTGTTGACCCTTTGGTTGGTTTGTATGCTGCTTTTATGATTGGTTTAATCACTTCAATCTTTGGTGGAAGACCAGGTATGATATCAGGAGCAACAGGTGCTTTGGCTGTCGTAATGGTAAGCTTAGTCGCTAAAGGAAACGCAATGGGTGCCCCTGGTGAAAACTTGGGTTTATATTTTCTTTTTGCCACCGTAATTTTAATGGGTATTATTCAAATGTTGGCAGGTTTATTTAAACTAGGGAAATTTGTAAGATTGATTCCTCACCCAGTAATGATGGGTTTTGTAAATGGTTTGGCTATTGTTATTTTCTTATCGCAAGTTGGTATGTTTAAAGAGAACATAAAAGATGCTTTTGGGAATAACAAAATTGAAACTCATTCTACTGAACAAGCTATGTATATTCAAGATGCAAAAGTTTATGATTCAAATACAAATGTGTTCTTATTCGCTAAATCAAATAGTGATTTAATCAATCCTGTTAATCAAGCAGTTATTTACCAAATAGAAGGAAATCAAGTTTTTGATGCTACATCAAAAGAAGTAAAATTTAACATTGAGGATAATGAAATTTTCAACGTTGAAAAAACCGGTATTTCAAAACAATTTTTACCTAGAAATGAATTGTTATTAATGTTAGGACTGGTTCTCTTAACGATGGGTATCATGTTTGGTTTTTCTAAATACCTTAAACAAGCACCAGAAGCTTTAATCGCTATTTTGGTCGTTTCTGGAATTGCAATCTTTGCCAATTTAGATGTGGCAACTGTTGGTTCTTTTATTAAAGATGGCGGTGGCGAAGGACTTAAAGGTGGCTTACCAAGTTTCCAATTTGAATTGTTTAGCAAAATTCCTTTTAACTGGGAAACTATTAAATTCATTTTACCTTACTCTTTAATTTTAGCTGCTATAGGTTTAATAGAATCTTTAATGACTTTAAATTTAGTAGATGAATTAACAGAAACTAGAGGAAATTCTAATAGGGAATGTTTAGCGCAAGGCGGTGCAAATATTATTACAGGTCTTTTCGGAGGAATGGGTGGTTGCGCCATGATTGGTCAATCTATTATTAATATTAAAGGTGGTGGAAGAGGAAGGCTTTCTGGTATCGTTGCTGCTCTAGCATTATTGAGTTTTATACTTTTTGGAAGTAGTTTGATAGAAAAAGTTCCTATTGCTGCTTTAGTTGGTGTGATGTTTATGGTTGTTATTGGAACATTTGCCTGGTCTAGCTTCAGAGTGTTAAGAAAAATTCCTTTAACAGATGCTTTCGTTATTATTTTAGTTTCTGCTTTAACTGTTAAATTTGATTTAGCAATTGCAGTAATTGCAGGAGTTATAATTAGTGCTTTAGTTTTCTCTTGGGAAAATGCAAAAAGAATTAGAGCTAGAAAACATACGAAAGAAGATGGTACAAAAGTTTACGAAATTTGGGGACCATTATTCTTTGGAAGTATCCAACAGTTCAATGATAAATTTGATGTTTCTTCAGATCCAGAAAATATAGAAATAGACTTTATGGAAGCTAGAATTAGTGACCATTCTGCTTTAGAAGCATTATTTATGTTGGTTGAAAAATATCAAGCAGCTGGTAAAAATATTACTTTAAAGCATTTAAGTGAAGATTGTAAGACACTAATGAAAAAAGCTTCACCTAGATTTTTACACGTAATAGAAGACGCTATAGATGATCCTAGGTATTTTGTTGTTGAGGATTTGAAAGAATCATAATTTCCAATAATGTATAATAAATTTTACATTAAGTTTCCTATAAATTACAGATAGGTCTATGGGGTTAATGTTTAGCTATTCGATACGGGCTACTTACATTTAATCCAGAATAATTAACTAATAATACTCAATAGTATTTTATATTACTTCTTTTTTAAAAAACCCCTAACAGTTCCTATAGGAATTTGAGCCCAAATTCTTTCATGACCAAAGTATAGCAAATATTTAATAACAAATTCAATAGCACCAATTGCGAGTGCAGACTCTATTTGCCCTGTTTTTAAGTAGACAATTATAATAATTGTTGTTGTTGCAATTAATCTCCAAGAGAGTCCTTTAATTGCACTTCTTAAATGTGATTCTTTATTTGTTGCCATTGTTTTTATAGATAACTATTCGAACTTATTTTTTTATACTATTTCTCAAAGGTAACTTAATTCTCAAAGTAGTTCCTTTTTCATCAGAATCCTTAATGAATATTTCCCCTTTATGATATTCTTCTACTATTCTTTTAACTAGTGATAGTCCAAGCCCCCAGCCTCTTTTTTTAGTAGAGTAACCTGGTTGAAAAACGATATCAAACTCACTTTTTGGAATTCCTTTTCCGGTATCACAAATATCAATAATCGCAGAATTTGGAGAATGAAAACTTCTAACCTTTATTTGTCCTTCACCTTCCATTGCATCTAAAGCATTTTTGATTAGGTTTTCTATAACCCAATTAAATAAGGATTCATTAATAAAAAAATAAATACCATCTTCCTCCATTTCCATTTCAAAAGAAACTCTTTTGGAAGCTCTAACATGCATATAAGCAACAGCAGTTTCTAGCGTTTCTTTCATTGGCATTTTTTTCAAATCGGGTTTTGACCCAATTTTTGAAAAACGATCAGCAATCAAAGTCAATCGATTAATATCCTTTTCAACTTCTGCAATAAATTGCTCGTTGGCTTGCTCACCAGGTTCCAATTCTTTCATATAATCTACCCAAGCAGACAAAGAAGAAATAGGTGTTCCTAATTGATGCGCTGTTTCTTTCGCCATACCAACCCAAACTCGATTTTGTTCAGACCTTCTAGAATTACTAAAACCAATATAAGCTACACCGACCAACAAACTAAACAAGAAGAACTGAATGTAAGGAAATGCATTTACTTGTGCTAAAAGAGCAGAATTTGAATAATAGACAAAACGTTTTCTTCCATCGCCTAAGTCAAATTCTAAAGGTTTTTTTTGCAATTTCATTTCAGCTATTGTATTTTTTAAGTTGTAAACTGAAAGTTTGTCTGGGTCAATATTCCCATAATTAATTACTTTGTCATTTTTATCAGTGAAAAGAACTGGTAAAGAAGCCGAGTTGCTTACTATTTCAGTAATAAAAGTTTCTGTTAATTCTTTTATTGTTGATTTTAATTCAGAAAATATTTTAGAATCAGAATAATAAATATAATTTTTACCAAACGAAAAATCTACTACTAAAGGTTTGTAAACATTGAATGTTGTTTTTAACAATGAATCTAAATATTCATTTTTCCTTTCTTCTGGATAATCAACATTCACACCATCAATAATATCGTTATTTTCAGCTGTAAGAATAGCCGGAATGGTTGTATTTCCAGTTACAATACCACTCAGGTAAGTTAAAAATTGAGAGTTTTCAGTCGTATTTTGAAGTTCTAAGGCTTTGGCCCATTTGTCAATGTCTTTTCTTTGGTCAGTAGCAATTTTATCAAATAAGTGACTGGTGACATTGATTAAGTCAGCTCTTTCTTGTAAAGCTTCTGCCCATAAACGAACTTTTGCTTCTTCTTCATCCGCAATTTTATGACTCAAGCGATTCGTAAACAATAAAGATATCACTGCAATAGCTATTGCAGCTAAAACAATCAATTTTTTTGTTCTTGATTTTTTCTTGTAAATGTCCACTTCTGTAATTATAATACAAATATAATGAATGAACTACTAAACGCTTTAATTTTTTCTTTATGTTGGGATACTTTAAAAAAAGATTTAATAGGAAAATGAGTTGAATTTCTTCATTGTTTTAGTTTTAATTACTCTTAATCGCAATCAAAAATATTCAATAAAAACAATTTAAATTCTATAAATTAATGAGTAGTCGCCCTAGTTTCAATCTCAAAATAAGGATACTTAATTTTATGTAAAAACAAACCCTGCGGATAGGCAGGTGTAGTTATTTTTGGTTTTTCACCCGTTTCAAAACATCTTTCTAATTCGGATAAACTCAAATTTCCTCTTCCAACATCTAGCATTCTAGCAACTAATTGTCTTATCATTCCTTGTAAAAAACGATTGGCAGTTACTTTAAAAATCATGCTATTGGTTTCAAGATTATGTTCAAGAAAGATAGCATCTATTCTACAAAGTGTGTGTTTGTATTGATCTGGACGTTTACACATGGGTCTAAAGTCCTTTTGCTTTTTGTAGAGTTCTACAACTTCAAGCATTTTGTTGTAATCGTAAGTATAGTTAGGATAATAAGAACTTGAAAAGTTTAAAAACGGATTCTTTTCAAAATGAATATGATAATGATAGGTTCTTTCCAACGCATCATAACGGGCATGTGCATTTTCTGGCATTTTCAAGACATCATAAACAGAAATATCAAAAGGCAACATAAAGTTTAAACGTTCTTTTAACTCAGTACAGAAATTTTTAAAATTTAATTCAGATTCATCAATATCTACATGCATAAAATATTGGTTTGCATGAACTTCTGCATCTGTTCTTCCGCAGCCATAAAGTGTTGCTTTTCTTTTTAATAGCTTTTCGAAAGTTCTTTCTAAAACACCTTGCACTGTATTTTGAATATCAGGTTGCCATTGCCACCCTCTATATTTGCTACCTCTATAGGCTAAATGTATAAAATATCTACTCATGAATCTACGTCTATTATCTAATGTTTATTTTTTTGCTAATAACCCGCAGCTAAAAGCCACAGTAATATCAACTTAAAAACTTCAAATCGTTCATTAATAATTTTTCTAGATAATGAAAATCTATACCATGCGTTTTTTTAATGCTTTGTATTTGCTTAATTATTTCCGCATCTGGCTCTTTCAAGGCTTTATTTTTAACACCGACAATCAACACATTTTTTGGCGTATGTTCGGTAGAAATAAATTCAAAAACTTTTGTTTTATATCCATGTGCTTCTAACAACAAAGCTCTCAAAGCATCTGTCAATAGCTCGGCTTGTCTTTCTTTCAAAATACCAAACTGTGTCACTAATTTTAATTCATCAGTAGGTTTTATTTGCTTTCGAATTTGTTTGTGACAACAAGGCGCACAAATTATTACTTTTGCATTAGCTTTAATTCCTCTATAAATAGCATCATCAGTAGCCGTATCACAAGCATGTAGAGCAATCAATACATCTATTTTTTCAATTTCAGCCTTTTTAATACTTCCTTCTATAAAACGTAATTTTTCAAAAGATGCCTTATCTGAAATGATATTGCATTTTTCTACGAGCTCTTTTCTTAACTCAACGCCAATAATGTTTGGGTTTTTATCAGAAACGTTTTGTAAATAATCATACAAAGCAAAAGTAAGATACCCTTTTCCTGCACCCATATCTACCACCGTAAAATCGCCTTTAAAATCTATTGGTTTTAGAATATTATCAATAATTTCTATGTACTTATTTATTTGCTTAAACTTCTTTTGCTTGTCAGCTAAAATATTTCCAGAAGCATTAATAACACCTAATTCTTGTAAATAAATATTGCCTTTTGTTTTTATCAATTTGTCTTTTACTTTATTGTGTTGCACTTTTGGCTTTTTAGAAATACTTGCTTTAGATTTTTTGAAAGAAGAAGACTCATCCTTTCTAATCAATAAATCATAATCAGCAGCTAAAGTGAAAACAATCGTTTGATAAAAATGTTCCTTTAATAATTTTTTTAGATTTTCAAATGCTTCTACAAGAATAAAGTTTTTAGTAATATCTTTTGTATTATACTTATAAACAAAGTTTAAGTGCTCTTTCTCCTTAATAAGTACAGGTTTTACGTATACTGCTTTCAAATCATTAAGCTTATCTCTTTTGTTAGAAAGAATTAGTTTTATGAAGTCTGAAGCTGCAATATGCTTTTCTAAAGTCTCAATAAGTTTGGTAATATTCTTCATTTTTCTATTTAATAGTACAAATTTACATAAAATATGACTGTAAAAACATCCAGTTAAAAGCTTAAATCTAAAATAGGCTTATTTTGGTATTCCAAGAAATATATAGATAAATTCCTTAAAAACTTTGCTAATTAATTAGTCTGCATTACATTAGCGTAAAATTAACAACATGACAACTGCAAAAGAGATGATTTTATCATTAGAAAGTAGATTTAAGCCAGAAAAAGTAGAAGATAACTTAGACATTGTATTTCACTTTGAATTGAGTGGAGATAATGGCGGAGATTTTACGGTAACTATAAAAGACAAAAATTGTAGCGTAGTTGAAGGTTTAAAAGGGGAAGCTAAATGTTCTGTAAAAGCTAAAGACACCGTTTATGCAGAAGTTGAGTTAGGAAAGGCTAATGCACAAATGGCCTTTATGATGGGTAAAATTAAAGTAACCAACTTGAACGCGATGTTGAAGTTTGTAGACTGTTTCGAAAGATTACACTAAGATAAAACGCATTTTTTTATGCAGAAAAAAGTCTCAATTAATCTTCTTTCTTTTTAAAATCTAGCGAAAGTGAATTTACACAATAACGTAAGCCTGTTTCAACTGGTCCGTCATTAAATACATGTCCCAAATGACCGCCACAAGCACGACATAATATTTCTGTCCTTGTTCTGCCTAAGGTGTTATCTATTTTAGTTTCTATCACATCACTATTTACTGGCTTTACAAAACTTGGCCAACCACAACCGGCATCAAATTTTCCATCAGAAGAAAATAGTTCTGTACCACAACCACTACAAGAATAGTTTCCTTGTTCAAAATGAAGATTGTATTCCCCAGAAAATGGTGCTTCAGTAGCCTTTTCTCTTAATACACGATATTCATCATCGCTCAATTCTTTTTTCCACGCTTCATTTGTCTTTTTCATATCTATAAATTCGTATTTTGAGTTTTTATTTAGATCTTGGGCATTACTTGTAATATAATTTACAGAACATACTAGTAATAAAATTATCGTTGTTCTTTTCATAACTAGAATTATTTCGTTTCGAACAAAACTAATCAACCAGCACTTATTAACTAGTTGTTTAACATTATTTATCAGATTTATACCATATTAAAATCAAGTT
>CAWVRT010000021.1:0-41658 GCA_963932515.1 uncultured Chitinophagales bacterium | reverse complement strand
TTTGCTATTTTGATATACCGATTTTCCATTGGCAGTCATTAATAAATTAAATCCTGCATATTTTAAGGAAGTAGCAATTTCTTTAGGTGAGCTATATTGCGGAAATTTCCCGTAAGGAGGTGTTCCAATGGTTGTTTCTAGATTTCCAACTACAATATCGCCTAAGTTTAAATAAGGTCTTATGTAATGAAATATTGGTTGAAAGTCGTAGGTGTGCGTTTTGCTTCTATAAGCACTTTCAACTACCCGTTTATTGATAGGTAAATCCCCTACAAACATTAGTTTTACATAGCTTGTTTCACTATCAGAAATAAATTTACTGATTCTTTTTCCTTTTTGGGCAAAGCTAGCTTGCATTGTAAGTGCAAGGCAAATAATAGCAAGTATTTTAATTAATTTCATTCGTTACAATTTGTTTTATTTGGTGAGAAGAATGGCTAAAAATTCCCGTAATCTGCTCTTTAGCTTTAATTTTCATAGCTATAGCAACTGTTTTGGCCTCTATCAGTTGGTAGTTTTTTGGAATTAAGAAATTGAAGAGATTCATTAGCTTTTCTGAAACTATTTCTCCTTGGCGAAACTCTTTTCTATTACCAGTTAATTGTGACGGTCTGAAGATGTTTAAAGATGTAAAGTTAAGTTTTTTAAGCTCATATTCCAACGCTCCTTTTGTTTTAGAATAAAATATAGTAGAATTTTTATCTGCACCCATAGATGAAACTAGTAAATATTCTTTAGAGCCTATGTTCTGACCTATTTTCAAAGGATAATGAAAATCTACTTTTCTAAAATTATCTTTAGATGTAGCCATTTTAATAGTCGTTCCTAAGCAACAAAAAATAGCATCTGTTGAAGGAATTTTTTTGTAGGCTGTTTCGTCTTCAAAATCAAAAACCAATTGCTTTACTTTTTCAGATTTTATACTTATCTTTTTTCGAACTAAAAGTAATATTTCTTCAAAAAAATCATCTTTTATTAATTCTTGGACTAATAAATTTCCAATTAAACCTGTAGCGCCTGCAATTATACATTTCATTGTGTAAAATTAAGAAAAGTTCTACATTTGCATACAATGGAAATTTGGCAATTTATAGTTTTGGTATTAATAGGTGTATTTGTAGGTTTTATAAATGTAATTTCAGGAGGAGGTTCGTTAATTACTTTACCTATTTTAATTTTTTTTGGATTGGATTCTACAGTAGCTAATGCTTCTAATAGATTAGGGAATATATCTCAAAACATATTTGCCTTGGCGGGTTTTAAGTCAAAAGGAGTTACTTATTCAAAATATACTTTTTTATTAGGAATTTCAGCAGCATTAGGTGCCATAATTGGTGCTTATATGGCTTTAGGAATACCAGATCAAGCTTTTAATAAAATATTGGCTTTTGTTATGCTGATAGTAGTAGTTTACACTATTTTTAGTCATAAAATGAATATGGAAAATGTCGTAGAAAGAATAGAAAATAAGCATCAAACTTGGGGTGTGCTTGCTTTTTTCTTTATTGGCATTTATGGTGGCTTTATTCAGGCAGGAACTGGCTTATTAATTATGGCAGCTTTGTCAATAATTAACCGTTTTTCATTTGTAAAAATAAATACTTTTAAAGTAGTGATTGTATTGTTTTACTTGTCTGTAGCTTTAATTATTTTCATTTTTAAAGGGCAAGTAAACTGGTTGTATGGATTAACTTTAGCAATAGGAACATCAGTTGGTGGTTGGCTTTCTAGCCGATGGTCTTACGAGAAAGGAGATGTTTGGATAAAACGATTTATGATAGTTTCTGTAACTGCTTTAGCCATTAAATTGTGGTTTTTCTCTTAATTTTTCTTCTTCATTAAAAATTTAAGGTAAGAAATACCTGTGCTAACAATTTTCATTTTAGACTTTCCTTCTCTGTTTTTAGAGTTTAATTGCATAGGAACTTCTATGATTTTAGCATCCACTTTTACGGCTTTGTACAAAATTTCAACCATAGAAATAAAACCGTTTTCTTCTATGATTTCATTGAATTTAGCATTAATGTTTTTTAAAACAGAAAGCGAATAAACTCTATAAAAAGAGCTCATAGTTAAAACTTTAATGTCTAAAATGTTTCTTATAAAAAAGTTTGCAGTAATCGATAATATTTTTCTAAATAAACTCGTATTTACAAAACCACCACCTTGCGCATACACAGAAGCCAGTACTAAATCAAAACCTAAGTCTGAGATAGATAACATGTTGCTTAAAATACCAATATCTGAAGTGTTGTCTGCTTCTAATGTTATAATTTTATCGCTATCAGATTGGCTATTTGCTAAAATCCAATTAAATCCAATATTGAATGAATCTCCAGGGCCCCCGTTGGTTACCTTAGTAATAATTTCCAGCTTTTGACCAGTAAAATGCTCCTTTAAAGTTTCTACGGTATTGTCTGAAGAGCAGTCATCTATAAATATAAATGTCTTTTCAGTGGCACAGTTGAAATCTATTAAATTTTTTGCCAACAAAGGAATATTTGCTTCTTCATTATATGTAGGAACCAGAAAATAATACATTATTTAGTTAAGTTTAACTGCCATTCAATAGTTTCTTTTAAGCCAACTTCTAAAGAATATTGAGGTTTAAAACCTAATTCTTTTTTTATTTTAGTAATGTCTGGAACTCTACGCATTACATCTTCATATTTTCCAAAAGTAGCATAAGGAATGAAGTTTAATTTCGCTTTCGACTCATCTTTATTAACCAACTTCCAAATAATTTCAGCTAAATTTATAATCGTTACTTCTTCATCTGCTTCATTGGCAATATTATAAATTTGTCTACTAGCTTCTTTTTCTTTTTCAACACAAAGTACTAAAGCATTTACCGTATCTTTTATATAAGTGAATGTTCTAGTTTGTAAGCCAGTACCATGAATTTCTATTTCCTCATCATTATTTGCTTTGGTAATAAAGCCAGATTGTGGTCCGCCCCACCAAGTTAAATTTTGGTTTTTACCATAAGATCCAAAAAATCTTACAATTGTATAATCCAAGTCATTTGCTTCCCCATTGGCAATAATCAAATGCTCTGAATATATTTTTGAAACCGCATAAGCCCATCTTTTTACATCTGTAGGTCCTAAAACCAAATTAGATTCTTCACTAAAAGGGATTTGAGGGTTTTTCCCATAAACATCTGAAGTAGAAGAAAATAATAATCGAATTTTATCTGTATTGCATTTAGCGATAGCATTTTTTATCATACTTTGATTCTCTTCAAGTGTTCTTAAAGAATTTGAGTATCTAGGAATTTTTTGAGATGCCAAATGAATTAATAATTCAACTTCTACATTTTCTATTAAGCTATAATCACAAAAGTCACCATTGATGAAGGTGAAATTTTCATGATCTTTAAAATCAGCCATATTTCTAAGCTCGCCATAACTTAGATTATCTATACCAATAATAGAATGACCATTTTTTAATAATTGTTCTGTTAAGTTAGAACCTACAAATCCTGCAACACCTGTTAATAATATTTTCATAAACTGTTTTCTCTTTTTCGAAAAATTTTGAAAAGTCAAATTTAATAAAATAATAGTAAACTTTAGGTCTTTGGATAATTTAATAATGGTTGCTTAAAGGTTTTCTGTATAATTTTACACAGACAGTTTAAAATAATTTTGCTTTAAAAATTATTACATTTGTCTTTTAGCCTAAAAAATAACTGTATGAATATTATGGAAACATTTAAAAAGAACTGGTTACTAATTCTGATTTTATTGGGAGCAACGCTTTTAAGAATTTATCAATTAGGATTTTTATCTATTTGGGTAGATGAATATATTCATGTTTTAAATGCTAAAAAAATGGTAGAAGGTATTCCTTTAGCTCAAAAAGGAAATGGTGTTTTATTGACATTGTCTATTTATCCATTTTTCAAAATATTTGGGGTAAATGATTTTATGGCTCGTTTTCCGAGTTTAATTTATGGAGGTTTATCCATTTTTGTCATGTTCAAAATTGCGAAGAGATTGTTCAATAAAGAAGTAGCTTATCTAACGATTATTTTATTAGCTGTTTCTCAATACCATGTTTTTTGGTCTAGAATAGCTAGAAATTATGCAATTATTAGCTTCTTTTTTCCTTTGATGATTTATTTCTTTATTGAATTTTTTGAGCCTAGAAAAGAAGCTATTAAAACAAATTTTTTTAAGAAAATAGATATTTCTGAAAAGTATTTAGCCTTATTTCTGTTAGCATTTATTTTCGCTTTCCTTTCTCATCCTATTACTTTTTTCGTTTTTTTTGGTATTGGATTATATACTTTATTTGTTTTTATTTCAAGGTCTTTCAAAAAAGAAACTAGAAACTTTAAAGACAAATATGCAATAATGACTTGCCTGTTTATTATTGGGAGCGTTATGGTGTTTATGCCAGCTTTTGAAGGCGTGATAAAAGGTATCTTGGGATTATTCTTACCGCCAAAAGCGATCAATTGGATTATTCCAAATGCAGAAAGATTGTCTATGCTAACAGATACGAAAAAGCATGAAATTTTCACTATGTATTATGATGTCTTAAAAACTGATTTCGCCTATTTATATTTATTAGGAATCATTGGTTTTGTTGTACAATTTTTCATCAATAAAAAATCGGCGATGCTTTCTTTAGCATTCTTTGCTTATCTTTTTTTACTAATGTCTTATGTGTATAGAGAGCCAGCATTACCAAGATATATCTTGTTTATATTTCCGTTTTTTGTTATGGCAATAGCTGCAAGTTTATATTTTATTTATTTCAAGGGTTTAAAAAAAGTGTTGTCAGAAAAACTATTTAATTCCAATATTCTAAAAGCAATACTTGTTTTAGCGTTGTTATATGTTTCTCCTTTGCAGAAATCTGTTGCCATGGTGAAATCTAACGAACACGGAAAAACTATTCCTAAAGCACTTTCTCATTGGTACTTTACAAATTGGAAGCAAGCAAGTGAAAATGTAAAAAAAGAAATTAAAAAAACAGATGTTGTAATTTCTACAGGAACTATGAATGTAGCATACTATTTAGATATAAATGATGCTATTCATTACCGACAAAACTTTTACAATACAACAACACATAACTATGAGGCTTATGATGATTCGAAAAAAGAACATCCTCATGCCAATAGTTATTCAGGCGTAAAGCATATTTACGACAATAACGATAGAGGTTGGATGATTACTGATTATTATTTTGATGGCGTATTCTCCGATCCAACAACAAGAAGGTTCTTAATAAACAATGCGACTTATCGTTATGACTTAAGTAATAGTGATATTAAAGTATTGCAATGGGATAAAACTAAAGACATTAAAAAGAATTCTTTATTAGAGATTTTAACACCAATTCAAGCACAGTCTAATGAGTATTTTATTAACTACACCAATGCTGGTGCGCAGCGTGTAACGATACTTGTAGAAGCTGAAGGTGTACAATTCACCAATGAAATACAAGTTATTTTAAATAGAAAAACGGCATTAGGCGTAGATGTAAGAAAAGGAGAAAAATCAAATGGCGCATATGTAAACTCTATGAATAGGCAATATTTTTCTATTTCGATTAGTACTAAGTATTTAAAAAATGGAAAAAATTCTGTTATTTTTCAAATGAACGCTAAAAAACCTTCAAAGGCGCAGAAAAAATCTAGAAGAAAACTGAAAGAAGAAAGAGTAGCGGTGTATGATTTTAGAATTCAATAGAAAGTTCATTATTGGATAGAATAATGTATTTCTTGTTTTAAAACTTCCCTCGATAGTGTTTATTTGTTAATAAATTAAAAAAAGAAAGCTTAAATTGAATAAAGACTAAACAAAGCCGTTTTATGAGTAAATTTGTACTAAATATATATATTATGAAAAATTTAATGATTGTTTTCACCCTTTTCGGTGTTGTTTTAATGTCTTCTTGTGTTTCTCAAAAGAAATTTCAAGCTTTAGAAAAAAAGTATACTACTTCTGAAGAAAGTCTAAGTGCTTTAAACGCCAAATTACAGAAATGTGACTTGGATAATGAAAAGTTTAAAAATAATATTGAAAACTTAGAAGAGCAGAAAGCTTTCATTTTAGCAAATCAGGCGAATTCTATCAAGCATATTAATGATTTAACAAGGCTTTCTCAATCTGCGAATAGCAATATTGCGGAAGTGATAGCACAGCTGAGTGAAAAAGATAAATACATCAATGGTATTAGAGGTGCTATGACAAGAAAAGATTCTATCAACTTAGCTTTAGCCGTTAACTTAAAAATTGTGTTAGCTGACGGAATTCAGGATGAAGACATTATTGTAGATGTAGAGAAAACAGTTGTTTATATTTCTCTTTCAGATAAATTATTGTTTACGAGTGGAAGCGCTAATATTTCTGAAAAAGCGAAAATTTTATTAGCTAAAGTGGCAACAGTAATTGCCAGTAAACCAGATATGGAAGTAATGGTAGAAGGTTATACAGACAATGTTTCCATTAGTAGTTCTTGTACAAAAGACAACTGGGCATTAAGTACGCAAAGAGCAACATCTGTCATTAGAGTATTGCAAAACGATTACGGAATAGACCCTGCAAGATTAATAGCAGCGGGTAGAAGTGAATATTTACCAATAGCAACAAACGACACGCCAGAAGGAAGATCTACTAACAGAAGAACAAGAATAGTTATTTTACCAAAACTAGATCAGTTTTTTAATATATTGGAGAAAGAACCGGTTTCTAAGTAAGGGAAATAATTTTTATTAAAAAGTAGAACGTAGGTTCTACTTTTTTTTGGTTTTGTTTGACGGTCTAGTATGAGAATAGTAGGGGATTTGCAAGCTCTAACTTTTGGGTTAAACACAGACCTTTTTTATATTTACTTACTTTCGTTTTAACACTAAAACCGCTATTATTTTTATACATTGTTATCTCCTTTTTTCTTTCAGATTCTTGTTCTGTTTCACTTTCAACCTAATATTAAAGTTTATGCTAATTTGGCATTTTTAATATCATAATATATACTATATATTTAGTCGGTTTTTAAAAATTAAAACTAGCACCAAATGTAACACTTATACCTAAATCATTGGCAAAGTAGCGTTGGCGGTTCAGATAATCTCTATATGCTACATTCAAAATATTATCAACTTTTGATGTTAACCTAAGTCTGTTGTTTTTAAACTTTATGTCAGTTGCTAATTTTAACCCAAGTAAATTATACCCATTTGGAGCTAACACAAAATCTTGTTCTTTTAAAATATTTTCTTGTTTAAAGACATAAAGGTTATTTAATTCAATAGTAGCGTTTTCTATTTGGGTTTTAGCAATTGCAAAAGGCTTCAAAAATCTATAAACAATACTTCCTTTTATATTATTAGACGGAAAATTTATTAAAGGAATATTATTACTCATATCATTGGCACTTAAAAAACTATAGTCTAAATTAGCATGAAGAGATTTGATTAACTGATATTTAGCGGAAACATCTATTCCATATATTTCTGCATTTGTCTGTTCGTATTTAAAAACAGGAAAAGCACCTCTAATTGTTAATCTAATTTCATCTTGTGGGTTTAGGTATATAAAGTCATTTATATTTTGATGATAAACCAAGGCTTCAAAAGAAAAATTTTCTTTGATATTTGCATTAAATCCCAATGTTGTTTTTAAAGATTTCTCGGTATTTAAGGACATATTTCCTTCTTCAATGCCACTTACTCCTTGATGCAAACCACTACTATACAATTCATTAATTGCTGGGTTTCGAGTTGCATATCCAATATTGGAAGAAAATGAAAGATGATCACTTGCCGTGTATATCCAACCTCCTGAAACACTGAAATTATGAAAGACATTGTTAGATCTTATTATTTCTCTTGGAATAGAACGACTTATAGCTACAACATTTTGTATTACATTGTCATATCTTAAACCAATTTCTAAAAATGATTTATTGATTTTTTTAGAAGTTATCAAATAAGCACCCGTTTCGTATGATAAGTAATCAGGAATTAAGGGTAAAACACCAGTTCCTGGATCATTATAATTGTCTACTATATTAAATTGAATGCCTGATTTTAATTTAATTTTATTCTTAAACAATCTTTGATATTTTCCTTCTAAGAAATAGGAGAACTGTTTCAAACTAAGCGCAGGAATATCTTTACGCCCACTCCTTCTAACATCAAATTCTTTTCGATTATTAAACTGACCTGCAAAGGTAAAGTCTAACCATTGTTTGTCGTCTATTAAATAAGTTGAATGAATTTTTAGCAAGTGGTGTTGCACTCTCTGTTTTGGAGCGTCTATGGCATAACTAAATTTATCGTCAGTATAAAACGGAACATCTCTTACTAAGGCTTCTTCTAAGTCTGTTAGGTTACCTATATGTGAACCCCTAAGTGCACCAATTTCGGTATTGAAAGTACTATAATATAACTCGGTACGAAATCTTTTAGAAAATGATTTTTCTAATTGTAAAGCTACATTGGCTTCTTGATTTCCAGTATTATTTAAATAATAAGTAGCTGTTTTTTTATCTCCAGTTTTTTTTAGCGTACCATTTATTTTCCATGAAAGTATTTTATTGTATTGCTGCAATTGAATGTTTAATCCGTTGCCTAAGCCATTTGACTCAAAGAAATAATTGACACTGCCGTGTAATTCAGGTTCTTTTTTTATTTTTTTTGGTTGTACCAAAATTACACTTCCAAGATTTGAACCCATATATTCCAAAGCTGAAGTGCCTTTAATCACGTTAATTTTATTGGCTACTAAGGGGTCTATTTCGGGACTATGATCATTTCCCCATTGTTGTCCACTTTGAGAAACCCCATTATTTAAAATAGTCAATCTATTACCATAAAGACCATTTACCACAGGTTTTGAAACACCGCTACCATTCTTTATAGTACTTAAGCCATTAATAGATTCTAACATGTTTGATAAGTTTTTGTTTGCATTGTCGGTAATGTTTTGTTTATCAATAGTTTTGCTGTTTTGGGTAGATTTACCCCTAACAACAATACCTTCAATATTATTTGTTGAATGTTCCATTGTTATGTTAAATATAGTATCAGAAGTAATTTGTATAAAAACTTGTTTGGCTTCACAACCTATATGACTTAAAGTAAGCTGTTGTTTTCCCTTACAGACTTTTGATAATTGAAAAAAACCTCTACTATCAGTAGAGGTTCCATTTATGCCTGTATTGATATATACATTTGCATATTCTAGCGGTAAACCGGTGTCTAAATCTTTGATACTGCCACTTATTGTATGTGAACAATTTTGTGAAAACCCAAACACAGATATTAACACGCTAAGAAATGTAAGAGATATTTTCAATTCAATATTTTTTCACTATTATTAGAGACCATTCTATTGAACCGTAATGTCAAAAGTTACTTCAATATCAGTTTCTCCACCTGCGTTAGTAATGTCACCAGTTGATACACCAATTGCAGATTTGTTTGGTTCATGTCTTAGAATAACTTTAAGCGTTCCATTTCCAACAGCTGTTGTAGTAATAGTTGATTCAATCCCTACCGGTTTTTCATTACTATCTAAGTCATTATAAGCAACTGTTAAACCTGTTACTGTTGATTGAAAAAAGAATTGGTGATCTTCATCTTCGTCTTTAATTTCTACCGTGATATCTTCTGCAGGCGATTCTTGTTCGTTTGAAAGAACCAATTCAGCTGTATAGGTTTCATTACTATATAAAGTTCCTCCAGTAATAATTGGCGCATTACCACCATCCCCATCTAAATCCTCAAATCTCATAACTACAGCAGTTCCTCCATCTATTGGAGTTAATGTATATTCTAAGGTTGTAATTACCTCTTCTTCATTAGGTATTACAGGATCTTCCTTACTACAAGCCGTTGTCAACATAGACATTAAAAATAGGGCTACAATTACTTTCTTAGTTTTCATCATTTTTTGTTTATTTATAAGTTTAAATGTTACATATTTGCAACACCGATGCAAATATATGTAAACTTATTTAATAAACGCAACATTGTTGCAATAAACATTTTATGAAAGATTTATTAAAAGTCAAAAAAATAAGTAGCACCCCTTTTAGAAAGGAAGTGTTGGCCATATTTAGTAAATACAATAATGCGATTCCTTTATCGGTAGTTGAGAAAGAATTAAAAGCTTACAATCGAATTACGCTATACAGAACGATAAAGATATTTTTAGAAAAAGGCATCATTCATGAAATTTCTATTAGTGGAGAAGAGTCAAATTATGCAATTTGTCATGATGAATGCAGCACAATGGCTCACCATCATCAGCATATACATTTTAAATGTAGAGAATGTAAGATTATCTTCTGTCTCGAAATAGATGAATTCCCTAATATAAAACTACCTAAATATAAAATAGAAGCATTAGAGATTCAAGCTACTGGAGTGTGTAAAAGTTGTAATGTTAAATTGTTTTGAAATCTTCATTTTACTTAGCGTCCTTATTCATATTCCGAAAGCTTTCAAAATTATTTATGACTCCAATCGTGTTTATCTAAGTTTATGATACAAGCTTTAAACAAGTCAATGGACAATCTAATATCTGTTTTGTCAGACATTTCTATAGACTGGTGAATATGTCTTGTAGGAATAGAAATAGCACCTGCAATTACACCATTTGTAGACATTCTTTGCATTCCTGCAGTATCAGTTCCACCGGCAGTTAATATTTCAAACTGGTGTTTAATGCCATGTTCTTTGGCTATGTTTTTCATGTATTGCACCATTCTAGAATCACAGATAGAACCGCTATCCATCAATTTTATAGCTGTACCAGCACCTAATCTTGTAATTTGTTCATGCTTGGCAGAACCAGGTACATCAAAAGCAATGGTTGTGTCTAAAGCAATACCAAAATCTGGATTAATGTGATGTGAAGCAACAAGAGAACCTCTTAAACCAACTTCTTCTTGAACAGTAAACACACAATAGAAATCGTAAGGAATTTCTAGGTCTTTCATTTCTTTCATAGCTTCTACTTGTATAAAAACAGCTACTCTGTTATCAATAGATTTACAGTTTACACAGTTTCCCATTTCTATCAATTCTCTTTGTCTTGTTATAGAATCTCCAATAGAAATAAATTTTTCTACCTCAGATTTTGGCATACCCATATCAATAAAGAAATCAGTCGTTTTCGGCATTTTACTTCTTTCTTCAGGGCTCATTACGTGTATCGGTTTTGAACCCATAACACCTATTAAATCTTTTTTCCCGTGAATGATAACTCTTTGCGCAGTTAAAGTTTTAGGATCGAATCCACCTAATACATGAAAACGAACAAAACCTTCTCCATCTATATGGGTTACTATAAATCCTATTTCATCCATATGACCAGCAGTCATTACTCTTTTTTCAGAAGACTTACCTTTTTTTATACAAATAAGGTTTCCCATATTGTCTGTATACATTTCGTCTGCAATATCCTTTAGTTCTTCTTTTACTAAATTTCTTACACGGTATTCAAATCCTGGAGCACCAGCAATCTCACAGATATCTGCTAATAATTTTACGTTAATTGACATATTTAATTTCAGTTTATTTTTTTATAGTTTGTTTGACATTATTTCATTATTAAGTCTCAGCTCAAAGTAGATTATTTATAATCCGAAGCTTGACGAAGGAAAGCGTAGGCTTAATCTACTCTAGAAACTTTTAAGGCATTCGTTCTTCCATGCGCACTCAAAGGCATAGTAACCGTGTTTACAATCAAGTTTCCTTTTTTGACCAAATCCTTCTCCACTAATATTTGAATAACATCATCTATTGTCTGGTTGGTACCTACAAACTCATTGTAATGAAAAGCTCTAATTCCCCAGAATAAATTTAAAGTGGGTAATAATTTTCTATTTTCAGTAAAAATAAAAATGTTTGCTTTCGGTCTATAACTAGATAGTTTAAAAGCGGTATAACCTGATTTTGTCATACCAATAATAGCTTTTGCTTTTATCTCTTTAGCTATTTTACAAGCATTAAAGCAAATAGCATCAGAAACCCAAGTTGTTGAATTTTTATCAGCTACCAGTTTTTTATCATAAACAAATTTTTCTTTTTCAATATTACTTAATATTTTTTGCATCTTTTGGACTACTTTAATAGGGTGTTTTCCTATAGATGTTTCACCACTCAACATTACAGCATCCGCACCGTCTAAAATAGCATTGGCTACATCATTTATTTCTGCACGGGTAGCTACAGGGTTTAGAATCATGCTCTCCATCATTTGCGTAGCAACTACAACCGGTTTAGCTTTTTGAATGCATTTTTTTATAATTTTCTTCTGCCAAAGCGGTAATTGTTCTGCAGGAATTTCCACCCCTAAATCACCTCTGGCTATCATAATAGCATCTGTTTGGTTGATAATAGCATCAATATTTTTTAATGCTTCAGGTTTTTCAATTTTAGCAATAACTTTCATGTAGCTATGCTTTTCTGGCCCTATAATATCAATAACTTCTTGAATGTCTGCAGCTTTTCTTACAAAAGAAAGTGCTACCCAATTTGCTTCATGTTCTATTGCAAATTGTAAATCTTTATGATCTTTTTCAGTTAAAGTTGGCGTAGTTAAATCTGTGTCAGGTAAATTCACTCCTTTTTTAGAAGTTAAAACCCCGCCATAAATAATTTCTGCTTGAACTTTATTGTCGTTCATAGAAATTACTTTTAGTTCAATATTTCCATCATTTATTAAAATTCTCTCTCCTTCAGAAACATCTTTGTGGAGGTTTTTATAACTCACAAACAATTCTTCGGCAGTAGAAAGTTTCTTTTCATCTGTAATAGAAATCATTTTATTTGCCTCTAAAAATATTTCACCAGATACTTCTCCAATTCTAATTTTTGGCCCTTGTAAGTCAGCTAAAATGGCAATATTTAGATTGAATTCTTTGTTTAATCCCTTAATTAATTCAAAGCCTTTTTTATGAAATGCATGATCTCCATGTGAGAAGTTGAAACGAATTACATCTACACCAGACTTTATAAGTTTTATTATTATTTCTCTGGTTTCTATTGATGGTCCGTAGGTTGCAATTATTTTTGCTTTGTTAATGGCTATATTCATACTAATTTTATCCTTAGTTGGTTTTTTTTATTGATTATATAAAATATTTTGTTCTATTATATTGTTATCTCTAACTGATAGTTTGTCAACGTCAATTACAATTTGAAATTGGGCGATTGCTTTTAGAGCCAAAAAAATAGCTGATTGATCGGGTATTTCTTCTTCAGACTTTATTAAAAATAAATAATCAAATCCTTTTAAAGAAGAAATTAATTGTTTCCCAATGGTTTTGTTATTGATTAAAAAATAATCAAAATCAATATTTGAGTCTTCATCTTTTTGTAATTCGAAAGAGTACACTTCCGATTTTTTTTTATTGTCTATAATGAGGCTGGCTACTTTTTTAAGACCAATAGTCAGCGAGTTATTAATGAAATAAGAAGCTCTATAATCTTTTAAAGAAGACGAAATTGCAAATATTTTATAAAAACATTTGTAAGGTATGTTCAATTTTGTTTTACTCATTTAGGAACTGCAATTTACGATTTTTAATTTTAATGAATGGTAATTTTAGTTTAAATTATTATGCTTTTACTATGTTTGGTTGATAATAAATTACTACTAACATACGTCTCGTATTTTTACTAGTGAATAAAATAGTAAAAATTTAATTGGCGTAAATAAAAAAAAAGTTTAAATTTGCGTTAATTAAAACCAAAAATTAAAATTATGTCAGAAATTAAAGACAAAGTAACAAAAATTATTGTAGACAAATTAGGAGTTGACGAAGCGGAAGTAACAATGGAAGCAAGCTTTACTAATGATTTAGGCGCAGATTCTTTAGATACAGTAGAGTTAATTATGGAATTTGAGAAAGAATTTAATCTTTCTATTCCAGATGAGCAAGCTGAAACTATTGCTACTGTAGGAGATGCAGTAACTTACCTAGAAGCGAATTCTAAATAAAACCTTTGCTCTATGGAGCTTAAAAGAGTAGTTGTAACAGGAATGGGAGCATTGACTCCTATAGGCAATAATCTTAACGATTATTGGGAAAATTTGAAAATGGGAGTCAGCGGTGCTGCTCCCATTACTCATTTTGATGCATCTGAATTTAAAACACAATTTGCTTGTGAGTTGAAAAACTTTGTAGCAAAAGAAGTATTGGATAGAAAGGAAGTTCAAAGAATGGACCCTTTTACTCAATATGCAATGGTGGCAAGTTTAGAAGCGGTTAAAGATGCAGATCTTTTCGAAAATGAGGACGTAAACTTAGACAGAATAGGCGTTATTTGGGGTTCAGGAATTGGAGGAATAAATATTTTTCAAGAACAAATTTCTGATTTTGCAAAAGGCAATGGAACACCAAGATTTAACCCATTCTTTATACCAAAAATGATAGTAGATATTGCTGCAGGGCAAATTTCTATGAAACATAATTTTAGAGGACCAAACTTTGCAGTTGTTTCTGCTTGTGCTACTTCTACAAATGCTATGATAGATGCTTACAACTATATCAGATTAGGAAAAGCAGATGCTTTTGTTACTGGTGGTTCAGAAGCAGCAATTACAGTAGGTGGAATTGGTGGTTTTAATGCCATGAAAGCATTGTCTACAAGAAACGATAGTCCAGAAACTGCTTCAAGACCTTTTGATAGTTCCAGAGATGGTTTTGTCATGGGTGAGGGTGCAGGTGCTTTAATATTTGAAGAATACGAACACGCAAAAGCTAGAGGTGCAAAAATTTATTGCGAAGTAGTTGGTGGTGGAATGAGTGCGGATGCATATCATCTTACTGCTCCTCATCCAGAAGGGTTAGGCGCTATGAACGTAATGAAAAATGCCTTGGAAGATGCAGAATTGAAACCAGAAGATATTGATTATATCAATGTTCATGGAACTTCTACTCCTCTAGGAGATATTGCAGAATTAATAGCCGTAAAAAGAGTGTTTGGAGAACATGCTTATAAGATGAACATTTCTTCATCAAAATCTATGACTGGTCACCTTTTAGGCGCGGCAGGAGTAGTTGAATCTATCGCTTGTATAAAAGCATTGCAGGATGGAATTATCCCTCCGACAATCAACCATGTAAATGATGATGAAAATATCGATTCTAAATTGAACTTAACACTAAATAAAGCACAAAAAAGAGATATCAAATATGCTTTGTGTAATACGTTTGGTTTTGGAGGGCATAATGCTTCGGTAATTTTTAAAAAAGTATAAGTGATATTTTTTAGGAATTTATATCAAATATTTTTCTCAAAAAAAACACCTTTCAATCAATATTTAAACCAAATTCTTGGGTTCTATCCTAGGAATTTGGTTTTTTATAAGCTGGCTTTTCAACATAAATCAAAAAGTAAGGAAAGTAATGAACGGTTAGAGTTCTTAGGAGATACTATTCTCGATACTGTAATCAGTAAAGAACTATATTTCCGATTTCCCAATAAAAATGAGGGAGAATTATCTAAGTTAAGATCCAAAGTTGTTAATCGTAGTTTCCTAAATCATATTGGAAAATTATTAGTACTAGAAAAATATTTAAATTTCCAATTAAATTCTATTTCTATAGATAAAACGAATATCAGAGGAAATACCCTTGAAGCTTTAATAGGAGCTATTTATTTAGATGGAGGAATTGTTTTAGTAGAAAAATTCCTACAAGATAAAATCTTTAAAAACCATATTAATTGGAATGAAATAGATCAAAAAGTATTAGATTTTAAAAGTAAACTGATACAGTATTCTCAGAAATATAGTGTTCCTTTGGAATACGGCTTAATCAGAGAGGAGCAAACTAATCAAAAAAATACTGAGTTTGAAATTCAAGTAATCCTAGATGGTAATGTTTTAGCAAAAGCGAAAGGTTCAAGCAAGAAAAAGGCAGAGCAGTTAGCCTCTAAATTGGCTTTAGAAACACTTTAAATAATTCCATCTCCTTTAAATATAACTTGTTGTAGCACCATCGGCAATAGCAACATTCCCATAATTTTACGTTTACAGTATCAACATTCCCATAAATCAACTCTTTGGGTACCATTCCTTCATTTTTACTACAACTTTATAGAAAAAATAGCAATAAAGTAAATAGTAATGCGATAATAAATTTGTATAACTTCCTAGTCGGACAGTTTAATTAATACTGGCCTATGAAATAAATTATTTTAGATATAAAAATTTGAAAAAAAAGTCCGAATAAATGAATATTCGGACTTTAATATAATTGAAAGAAATTTTAAGCTTCTTTAGTTTCTTCTTTTGGCTCTACTTTTACTTCTGCCTTTGTCTTTCTGGTATATTTGTTTTTGAATTTTTCAATTCTACCTGCAGTATCAACAAATTTCATTTTTCCTGTAAAGAAAGGATGAGAACTGTTTGAAATTTCAACTTTTATTACTGGATATTCGTTGCCATCAGAGAATGTAGCATTCTCTTTAGATGGTGCACAAGATCTTGTTAAAAATTCTTCATCGTTAGAGATGTCTCTAAAAATTACCATTCTATAATTATCTGGATGTATTCCTGCTTTCATTTTAAACTATTTTTTTAAGGAGTGCAAATATATAAATAAATTTTTTAAAAAACTATTTATACTAGATTATTTTTTATGCCTTTTAAAAAGTATAAATGCCTTTAAGATGAGGAAGGGTTATTTTGTATTGTTCTTTTGTGACTGGATTTCAAAATCTACATTAATTAGCAATTTCATTCATAAACATTATACGTACCATTTGTAGATACTCATATTCTAAATCATCACCTTCAAATTTTTTATAAGCTTCATCTAAAGAGTCTGTATCGGCCTCTTTGAAGTATTCGTATAAGTCGGCTACTATTTCTTCATCTAACACCTCATATACGCAATAGGCAATATCTAATTTTGTTCCCGAATTAATAATAGATTCTATTTCATCTAAAACTTCTTGAATTTTCTTGCTAGAATTTCTTGCAATATCTTCTATAGGCATTTTTTTATCAATGTATTGAATAATTCTAATTTTATCGCTAGAGTTCTTTTTAGAAGTTCTTACAACCAGATCTTCAATTCTTTCTATATCATTATCCTCAACATATTCTTTTATTAATTCTATAAATTCTCCACCATATTTTTCTGCCTTTCCTTTACTTACGCCTTGGATGTTTTCTAGGTCTTTTAAAGAAATTGGGTACATTGTAGCCATATCTTCAATAGAAGATTCTTGAAAAATAATATAAGGAGCTAAGTTTAATGAACTAGCAATTTCTTTTCTAAGGTCGATAAGTTGTTTCAATAACTTATTATCTAAAACATTACCACTTTTTGCAGTTGTTGTAATATTTGAAGCTTCTTCTTTATAATCGTGATTTTTAGTAAATTCAAAAGGCGTTGGATTTTCTAAAAATTTTTCTCCCTTTTCTGTAAATTTTAAAATACCGTATTGTTCTATGTCTTTATTCAAAAAATTGGCAATAATTGCTTGTCTAATCAAGCCATGTATATACTGTTTGTCTTTGTCTTTAAAAGCACCATATTGGCTTAGTTTATTGTGCCCGTATTCTACAATTTCATTAGATTTTGCACCAGCCAAAAATTTTGAAATATAATTAATGTCAAATTTTTGATGGGTAAGATTAATACTATTCATTAAAGTTTTTAAATCTTCAGAAGCATCTATTTTGTCTTTAGGGTTTTTACAATTATCACATTGGGTACAATTATCTTTTTTATAATCTTCACCAAAGTAATGCAAAATGAATTTTCTTCTACAAATGGCAGATTCTATAAAGGCAACAGTTTCATCTATTAGTTGCATCCCTCTCAGTCTTTCAGAAACCATTTTATCTTTTAAAAGATGCTCTAACTTATTTACATCTTTATAGTTGTAGTAACAAAGGCAATCTCCACCCATTCCATCTCTACCAGCTCTACCAGTTTCTTGATAATAGTTTTCTAAACTCTTTGGTAAATCATAGTGAATTACATAGCGAATATCTGGTTTGTCGATTCCCATTCCAAAAGCAATAGTTGCTACTACAACATCAATCCTTTCCATTAAGAAATCATCTTGTGTTCTAGATCTAGTCTTGCTATCCAATCCTGCATGGTAAGGTGCCGCACTAATGTCATTTATATGCAGTATCTCTGCTATCTTTTCAGTCGTTTTTCTATTTATGGCATAAATAATCCCAGATTTTCCTGGCTTATTTCTAATAAAGCCAATGATGTTCTTCATAACAGAAGCGTCATTCTTTTTTGGTCTTACTTCATAAAATAATTTAGATCTATTAAAAGAATCTATAAAAATAGCGGGTTCCTCCATTTTTAAAGTCTTTAATAAATCAGATTGGACTTTTGGTGTAGCAGTAGCTGTTAATGCTATCATTGGAATATTATCTCCAATAGCGTCAATCATTTTTCTAATATTTCTATATTCTGGACGAAAATCATGCCCCCATTCTGAGATGCAATGTGCTTCATCTACTGCCACAAAAGAGACGGTTACACTCTTAAAAAACTCTATAGTGTCTTCTTTCGTTAAAGTCTCTGGGGCTAAATATAAAATTTTTGTTTTTAAGTCAGAAACATCATTTAATACTTTTTCTTTTTCAGTTTTTGTCAAAGAAGAATTATAGAAATGTGCAATACTATCATCACTAGCATATCCTCTCAATAAATCTACTTGATTTTTCATTAAAGCAATTAATGGAGAAACAACAATAGCAACACCTTCAGACATTAAGGCTGGTAATTGGTAACACATAGATTTACCACCACCTGTGGGCATGATAACTATGGTGTCTTTTCCGGCCATCAAGGTATTAATGATTTCTTCCTGTCTTCCTTTAAATTTATCAAAACCAAAGAAATGTTTTAATGAATTTTTAACTTGTATGTTTTCCTTTAGGGGCATTGAAAATAATGTTAGAGTATATTCAAATTTATTGATTTTGGGCTATACTTACTGTGACAATCATCACAGTAACCTGTAATTAATATTAAAGGTACTTATTTCATTTTAAGAAGTTCATCTTTTTCATTTTTATTTTTAAGATAATAAAATGCGAAGTCTAAATAATTTACGATATGAAAAATAATTTTTTAACTTTGCATTAATGAATAACAAAAATACTTATATTGTTATAATGGCAGGTGGAGTCGGGAGTAGATTTTGGCCTTATAGTAGGATTGAAAAGCCTAAGCAATTTTTAGATGCATTGAACACGGGTAGAACCTTGATACAAGAAACTTACGAACGGTTTTTGAATGTATGCCCCAAAGAAAATATATTTATTGTCACAAATCATAAATACCTAGGTTTAGTAAAAGAACAATTACCTAAATTACCTGTAGATCAGATTTTAACAGAGCCTTTTAAAAGAGATACCGCTCCATGTATTGCTTATGCTAGTCAAAAAATTTATTTAAAAAATAAAGAGGCTACTATTATAGTGTCACCATCAGATCATATTATACTTAAAGAAATTGAATTTGTAAAAATATTGGGGGAAGCAGTAGATTTTGCTAGTAAAGAAAATGTCTTGTTAACATTGGGAATAAAACCTTCCAATCCAAATACTGGGTATGGTTACATACAGTTTGATGAAGGAAATACAAAAGAAGGCGTTTTTAAAGTTAGAGCATTTACAGAAAAGCCTGATTTAGAATTGGCAAAAAGTTTTATTGAAAGTGGTGATTTCTTATGGAATTCTGGAACCTTTATTTGGAAAGCAAGCTCTATTCTAAACTCTCTAGAGATTTTATTGCCAGATATTTATGAAAACATTAAAGAAAGCAGTAAGTATTATTCTACCGATGAAGAAGAAAACGCAGTTAAAAGAGCTTATGAAACTTGCCATAATATTTCTATTGATTATGGAATATTAGAAAAAGCAGATAATACTTATGTTATTCTAGCAGATATTGGTTGGTCAGATATCGGAACATGGAATTCTTTATACAATGTTTATGAGAAAGATTATTTAGGAAATGCAGTAAATGGGAATGTTCAAATATTTGATTCTGCAGATAATATTATCATGGGCGATAACAAAAAAATGATTGTTTTAAATGGAATTAGAAATCTTTGTGTAATAGATACAAAAGATGTTTTATTAATAACAACAAAAGATAAAGAACAAGAAATTAAGAAAATTACAACCGACTTAAGTAGTAAAAAACTAAGTAAGTATTTATAAAGCATGGAAATTAATAAAGCCCAAATAATTGTAGATGATTGGATAAAAACCTTCGGGGTTCGTTACTTCAACGAATTAACAAATTTGGCTTTGCTAACGGAAGAAGTGGGAGAGTTAGCTAGAATTATCTCAAGAAAATATGGAGAGCAATCTTTTAAAAATACAGAAGATGAAGCCAATTTAGGGGATGAAATGGCTGACGTATTGTTTGTTTTAATTTGTTTAGCCAACCAAACTGGCGTAAATTTAACAGAAGCATTTAACAAAAATATAGAAAAAAAGACAAAACGAGATGTGAAAAGACATTTAGACAACAATAAATTAAAAAACGATTAATAAAATAAAAATCGGCAATTTTACATTAAATTAAAAAATATAAAAATGAAAAAAATATTCTTAATAACATTAATGCTTCTAGGTTTTACAACTATGAACGCGCAAAATGAATCAGCACGATGGTCTTTTGGTGGGGGTTTAAGTGGGATAGATTTTAAAGTACCAACAACAAAAAAATTCTTCAATTTTAAAGGAGTAAGAGCGAGTCAAAGATATTTTATAGGAACATATTTAAATCCTTCTTTTAATTTAAAAGTAGATTTCGCATTTGGTAAAGTTTGGTTTCCAGAAGTTAATGGTTATCCAGATGTAGTTGCTGGAATGTACGATAATAAACATATTTATGACGTAGGCTTAAACTTAGAATATAAATTGAATAATGGATATATTTTGAAAGAAACGGCTAGAGTTGCACCCTATTTATTTACTGGAATTGGTACAAACTTTATAATAGATTATGGAAAATCTGAAGGAACAGATATAAATGCTTTTATTCCTTTCGGAATCGGTTTAAATGTAAGAATCAGCAATTGGTTAGCTGTTAATTTGCAGTCGGCGTATAAATTAAATTTAGATAATTCTTTCGATTACACACAAAATACCGCATCTTTAGTTTTGAGTTTTGGTGGAAAATCAAAAGGTGCAGAAGCAAAAGATATCCTTATGGATGTAATTGATTCAGATAGTGATGGCGTTACAGATTTAGTAGATGAGTGTCCATTTGCTGCCGGTACAGAAAATATGTTTGGTTGTCCAGATACAGATGGCGACGGCATGGGGGATAGTAGAGATGATTGTCCTACCTTAGCAGGAAGATTGATAAATAAAGGCTGTCCAGATTTAGATTCTGATGCAGATGGTATTCCAGATGATAAAGACTCTTGCCCAAACACAAAAGGAGAAAAGAGGTATGCTGGTTGTCCGGATTCTGATGCAGATGGTATCGTAGATAAATATGATAAATGTCCAAATGAAAAGGGAGTTGCTAGTAACAATGGTTGTCCAATGACTCCAACAGCTCAAAATTCAAGTGGTGGAAATTCTATGGATACGAATATAAATGGTGTTACTCCAAATACTGATAATGTAGTCGATGTGATTACTGTATTTTTTGGATTAACAAGTGATGCCATTCCAAATTCTGAAAAAGAAAAATTAAAGAAAGTTATTACTTTAATGAGTTCTGACTCAGGTTACAGAGCGTTAGTAAAAGGTTATACAGATGTTAGTGGGAATGAAATTTTTAATATGAATTTATCTCTTAAAAGAGCTACTACTGTTTGGCATTATTTAATTAATAATGGGTTGTCTGGAGATAGAGCTGATTTGCTAGGGTTTGGTGAATACGATCAAAAACCTTCTACAGAAGAAGTAAATAGAAGAGTTGTAGTAGAGATTGTAAAATAGGCTTACTAAATGTCAACGATTAAGTAAAGGAGCAAGAGATTGCTCCTTTTTTTGTTTTAACAGGGAAATTTCCCTGTTCAGCAAGGCATATTTTTTTCAGATTACAAATATCCCGTTTCAGTTAGGTATTTTCCTTGTTAGAGAAGAACCACCCTTTTAGATTTATTTTCCCGTTCTATATTTGCATTGTAAATAACAATAAACGAAAAATAAAAATAAATATCATGGAAGAAACGTTAAAAAAATTAGTATACGCAGGAGTAGGTTTAGCTGCACAAGCAACTGAAAAAATTGAAGAAACAGTTACGGACTTAATCAAGAAAGGAAAAATTTCTGATAAAGAAGGTAAAAAAATCGTTGATGATTTTTTCAAGAAATCTGAAAAGAAAAAAGATTCTTATGAATCTAAATTCAAATCAGCTATCGAAGATGTAACAGCAAAATTTAACTATGTTTCATCTAAAGATTTTGATGCTTTAGTAAAAAGAGTAGTAAAGTTAGAAAAAACTGGTGTTAAGAAAACTACTGCAGCTAAAAAAGCAAAAGCAACTACAACAACAGCTAAAAGTGCTGTAAAAGATGCTATTAAAGGATAATCTTTAATAAAAAATAAATCTAAAGGTCAACAAATATTTGTTGACCTTTTTTTGTTAATTAATTAGGGTTAATTTTCTTTCTATCGTATATTTGAGTACAATAAACAATTTATAAAATGAAAAAAAGATTAATTATAATATTTGGATACATATTTTTTGGATTAGTGATTTCATGTTGTGATTCAGTTACTCACCCTTATTATGATTTTTCAGTTATAACGATAGAGAATACCATTTATGAAAATGATTCTATTCAACAATTAATCGGTACGGAATTTTCTATAAAACTAGAGGATTATACATTATATAGTCAAACAAGTTTTAATTTATTTAATACTGCTTATGCTACACAACCTTGTACAGAAAATGGAAATGCAGGATTAAAATTCCCTATTGTTGAAATTAAAATAACTACTGATCAAATTTATTTTGATACTATTTCACCTAATACTGACATTAGTCACTTGTTCTATTCTAGAGATTATTCTGATAGTATAATTGCTTTAACTGATTTAGAGATAAGTCTAATTTCAAACAGAGGTATAAATCCTTTTTTACCACCATTATACATCAATAACAACAACTTAGTAGGAATAGCGCATATCTTTACTTTTGCATTCAAAAAATCTAATGGGGACATTGTTTCAGGAGTTTCAGACTCAGTAATTTGGTAGTTAGATTAAAGCTTCATACAAAACTTCCAAACTATGTTTTGCATCTCTTCCTGTACCATCTTTTATTTGATGTCTGCAACTAGTTCCTGAGGCAGCAATAATACTTTCTTTTTTTGTTTCTCGAATACTAGGAAACAAAACTAATTCTCCAATTTGCATTGATATTTTATAATGTTCTTTTTCGTAACCAAAAGATCCTGCCATTCCACAACAGCCACTTTGTATAGTTTCTACAGTGTAGTTTTCTGGAAAAGTTAAAAGTGTTTCCGAATCAGTCACTTTCGATAAGGCTTCTTGATGACAATGACCATGTAATTTTATTTCTTTGGTATCTTTAGTAAAGCTACTTTTAGAAATATTTCCTTCCCTAATTTCATTAGCTAAAAACTCATCTATTAGAAAAGTATTTTTGTTTAATTTACTTAAGTCTATCAGCATCTCTTTAGGTAAAAGTCGCTTGTATTCGTCTCTAAAACTTAAAATAGCACTTGGTTCAATTCCTACAAGTACCGCATCTGAATAAATAGTAGGCATTAATGCTATCACATTTTTAATCGCTATTTTCTGTGCTACATCTAAAAGTCCTTTAGAAATATAAGTTCTTCCACTGTCGCTAATAGTAGGAATTTTTACTTGATAATTCAGTTGTGAAAGTAGTTTAATTGCTTTTTTTCCTATTTCAACATCATTGTAGTTTGTGAATTCATCAGCAAATAGATAAACTACTTTTATAGGTTTTTCTAAAACATAGTGGTGCTGATTTTTCTTAAACCATTTTTTCAAGGTCTGATTAGCCATTTTAGGAATGCTTCTTTCTTGTGCTACACCCAATATGCTTTTAGAAATAGAAGCCAAAATAGGTGCTCTAAATAAAAGGTTTACTAAAAATGGAAATTTACTTCCTAATGCATTATTTTTTTCTGTTTCAGCAAATAGTTTAGTTCTAAAACTAATCCCATTTTCTTTTTGATATTGATACAAAAACTCCGCTTTCAAAGCTGCCATATCAACATTACTTGGGCATTCAGATTTACAACCTTTACAACTTATGCATAAATCTAAAACCTCTTTTATTTCAGGATGGTTGAATCTATTCTTTTGATTGCTTGTTGTTAAAAATTCTCTTAAGATATTAGCACGGGCTCGAGTAGTGTCTTTTTCATTTTTAGTAGCCATATAACTTGGGCACATTGTACCACCACTTACCGCTAGTTTTCTACAATCTCCAGAACCGTTACATTTTTCTACCAAATTTAAAATACCATCAGTTTCAGAAAAACTTAATAGCGTTTCAATTACGGGTTCCGTCCTATCTATTTTATAGCGTAAATCTTTATCTATAGCTTTTGCTGCTATTATTTTTCCTGCGTTGAATACATTGTTTTTATCCCAAACCGTTTTTATTTCTTTTAGTAAGTTGTAGTTAGAATCTCCTACCATAAACGCTAAAAATGAGGCACGAACTCTACCATCGCCATGTTCACCACTTAGTGAGCCATTATATTTTTTAACCAATTTAGCTACGCCAAATGCAATTTCTTTAAAGTAATTTACGTCTTCCTGTTTTTTTAAGTCTAAAATTGGCCTTAAATGAATTTCTCCTGCACCTGCATGAGCATAATAAACTGATTTTTGATTGAAAGATTCCATTAAACTAGTAAAGTCCCTAATGTAATTAGGCAAATCTTCTAAGGCTACTGCAGTATCTTCAATTACAGCCACTGCTTTTTTTGCACCCGGTAAATTTGCTAATAAACCTAAACCTGCTTTCCTTAATTGCCACACTTTACTACTTTCTGGCGCATAAACTTTTGGAATAGTGTAGGCGATATTTTCTTGTAATAAATCGTTAATTAAGATCTCAATTTGTTGCTCTAAACCTTCTTGACTGTTAGACTTTAATTCTATCATTAAAATAGCCTGAGGGTCTTTTTCTAAGAAAAAACGATATTCTTTATATTCTAAATTATCTTTAGTGCAATCTAAAATCGTTTTATCCATCAGTTCACAAGCATAAGGCTGATGTTTCATAGCTGTCTTTACACTGAGTAAAGCATCATTTATACTGTTAAAATGAGGACAAAGCAATACGGAATATTTTGGTGGAATATCAAAACATTTCAACTTAATTTTTGTCATAAAAGCAAGTGTTCCTTCTGAACCTGCTAGCAATTTACAGAAATTAAATTTTTGGCTACTTTGATTAAATAAATCACAATCCATTAAAATATCTAAAGCATAACCTGTATTTCTTCTATGAATACTTTTTTTAGGAAAGTGTTTTTCTATTTCTTCTTGGTTGGCTGTATTCGAGAGTGTTTTATAAATATGTCTATAAATTTCTCCTTCTAAACCTTTAGTTTTTAATTTTTCTTGAAATTCTTCTATTGATAACTCTTTAAAAACAACCAAAGAACCATCACTTAAAAAAGCTTCAATCTCTACAATGTGATCTCTAGTAACACCGTATTTAATCGAATTAGAACCAGAAGAATTATTTCCAACCATTCCACCAATCATAGCTCTGTTGGCAGTGGAAGTTTCTGGTCCAAAAAATAAATTGTGTTTTTTTAGTTCAATATTTAATACATCTCTAATTACGCCAGGTTGAACAGTAACAGTTTTTTCTTCTTTACTAATGTTCAATGTTTCAGTAAAATGCTTAGAAACATCTACAATAATACCATCTCCAACACATTGCCCAGCCAATGAAGTTCCAGCTGTTCTGGGTATTAAGCTTATTTTATGCTGAATGGCAAAAAGAATTAACTTTTTTAAATCGTCTTTACTTTTTGGAAAAGCAACAGCTAAAGGTATTTCTCTATAAATAGAAGCATCTGTAGCATAAATGGTCTGCATGAATTTATCTGTATAAAATTCACCTTCTAAAGAATTTTTTAATTTTTTTAGTGGCATATTGCCTGCTAATTTACGATTTTTTAAAACTAAAAAGCAGATAATCTTTTAAATGGCTTGGTAAATACAATGCTTAAAATATGCTACGTTTTACTTGACAGTATTTCTGCAGAAATAATTGATTAATCGACAATAATTTTGTCCATATATACTTTGTCTTCTGTATAAACTTTAATGTAATAAATACCGCTAGAAATATTTGAAACATCCAAAGTTGTTTTGTTGTTGAACGTTACAAATTGAATTATTTCACCAGTCACAGAATACAATTCAATAAAATCTATTTTTTCATCACTTACAATATTGATTGTTGAAGATGCCGGATTTGGGAAAATGTCTATTTTGTTATTATTTACCGTTGTAATTCCTACTATATCTTTATGGTAAACGACAATAGAAGAATCAGATCCACAAGATTCTTTAATGTCTTGGTTGTAATTAATTATAGTAATGTCGCTTATAGATAAATCCATTTCCGTAGAGACACCTATTATAGGAACTACATCATCTTCCATAGTCCAAGAAAGGGCTATTATATCTCCACCGCCATTTCTATTTAATAAGTCATTTCCTGTTAGGTTGATATCTATTTTACTGTTAGAGTGGTCATCAAAATCTACTCTGTTAAAATTGTTGCCATCAGTTCCAAACCAAGAGCTGAATAATTCTGTTTTCATTGTTCCCGGAACAACAAAACTATTGTTGTAATTTACAGTAAAATCAACGCCATATAAGTCTGAAACAGGATTAACTACTTCTCCTAGCTTTATGTAAATAGTAACATCATTATCTTCATAAGCCCCATTTGGAAATGAAAATGCCAAAGGATAATCACAGTCCATATCTGTGCTTTCTCCCGTTTTATTACTATTGTGAATGTAAGAATAGTTTGCTTTGATTGCTTCTATATCTTCTGTGTTAATTACACCATCTCCATTACAATCAGCATGTTTTACATCGGCACCTTGTTTTACAACACCTGTGTTAAAGCTATGCTGACCAATCCAATCAATAGTCTGTGTAAACCTTGCTATAGTATTAAATGAATATTTTAGTCCTATAGAAAATAAATCTTTCGAATTCACAATACCATCATGGTTTGTGTCTCCAGGAAAAACTAAATCTGAGCTGGCTTTATTAAAATATAAATTGCTGTATTTTTTATCTAAAGTACTGAAATAAACTTTTTCTGCAGTGGTTAAATCAAAAGTTATTAAAAAATGATTACTAGAACTTGTAGTTGTTTGTGTAAGAATAGCAAGTAGTTGATTATTTTCCCAATCTAAAGCTAATGCGTTTTTGTCATAGCTTAAATCTGCATTATTACAAGCTGAGCAAGAAGGAAGTTCACCAATAATATTAACATCTTCGGTGTCTGGGCTTATTGCTAACAACCAGTTTTTATCATTCACATCTTTAGCTAAAGCATACAACATGTTTAAATGGTGGTTACCGACTAAGTTTAACTCTATATAATCTGAAGATAGAGCAATCGTAGAATGAGTGTCTGTATTTATATTGTAAAATAAAAGATTGATAACACCAGTACCCTTACCGTTTAAAACAATAAAATTATTGGTAGTTGCAATAGAAAAAGCTTCTAAAGAAGAAGTAAAAGGAATATTTGTATGATTGCTAACAGTTCCTGTGTTTGGTGTAATGGTAAACAGATTTGTAGTTGCTAAATCGTAAGCATATAAATAACTAGATTGGTGATGATAATCTATGTCAGAAATATTGTTTGAAATAATGAGTTCTTCTTTTGTTGCATTATAATTTGGATCAAAAAAATAAGGTAAATCGTAAACGGATAAATTATTGTTATCGTTTAAAAAGAAGATTTTATCTACATTACTACTTGCTAAAGTACTTATTGTAAAATTTTTACCTAAATAACTTTCATCTGCAAAATCTTCTATAGAAATTGCAGCTCCAGTTTTTTGATTGATTGAAGCCAAGCTGTTTTCTGTGCTTCCATTACTTTCAGAAATTGAAAAAATAGGGGATATGGAATTTTCTTGCGCAAATACTAGTGTCACAAAGAATGACGCAACTAAAAGCATTGATATTTTTGAGTCTATTTTTTTCATATTATTTTATGTTGATTTAATAAATTGTTGGGTTTTATTAAATTAATACAATAGGGTTATTATACTAAAGGTAAATATAAATATAAATAATCTACTTATTGTTGTACTATTTGTCTATTTTGTGAGTAGAAATAGTTGTTATTTTTCAGTAAACAATTGATTACTATTGTGTTAATAAAATATTTACATTAAACTGTGTTATGAAAAATAGTAAATTAATCAAAGCGTTAAGTACTTTTACTAGTAAAGAATTTAAGGAATTTGAAAAAAGAGTTAATAATTCTTTTAATAAATCAGAAAAGCACCTACTCTTTATCAAAATAATTGCTACAAATTTCCCAAATTTTGATGAAAAAAAAATAAATAAAGAATTAGTATTCTCTCAAATATACAAAAAAGAAAAGTATGTAGATATACGAATTCGCGAACTAATGTCTGCATTAAACAAAGTACTTAGAGAATATTTAGTTTGTATTCAAAGTGCTTCAAATTCTTTTCAATATGAAATGGATCTTTTAAAACAATATAATAGTAGAAAATTAAACAGCTTTTACGATTCACAATTAAAGCTGGTGAAGTCTATTTTGAAGAAGGATCAATTTAAAAATAAAGAATATTATAGAAGGGCTTATTTGTTAGCTTCTGTAGAAAATGACCATTTTTCTAAGCAAAACATAAGAGCCTTAGATGGGAGTATTCAAACTTTGGTGAATAACCTAGATTATTTTTATTTTTCTACTAAGTTGATTGAAACCTGTGAAATGTTGAATCGGCAAATGCTACTAAATCAACATTATGAATTGAATTTGTTTAAAGAAATTGAAATATTAATCAATAATAATAAGGATACATATTTTACGCAACCGACGATAATTTGTTATTACGAAATTTACAAATTATTTTTAACTGATGATAATTTAGATCAGTTTGAAGATACGATTAATGTGTTAAAACAAAACACACAATTTTTTACGAATAAAGAATTGAAAGCAATTTTTGATTTTCCACAGAATTATTGTATTCGAAATATCAATAAGGGAAACGATAAATACTTAGAAAAACTTTTTGATCTTCAAAACTTTTTGGTAGACAAAGAGTTTAATTTAGTTAATGGCTTCATTTCTCATGGAAGCTATAAGAATATTATAACAATCGCGCTGAAATTAAAAAAATATGATTGGAGTAAAGTTTTTATTGAAGAATTTAAAGAAAAAGTTGCTCCGGATATGAGAGAGAACTCTTATAATTTTAATAAAGCAAATTACTTTTTTTCAGTTGGAAAATATGACGAAACTTTAGGCGTATTAAATAATGTTGATTTTTCTGACATCTATTATGCTTCTTCTTCTAAGACGTTAATGCTGAAAGTATATTACTTGTTGGGTGAATATGAGACACTGGCCTACTTTATTACTTCTTTTAAGTTGTTCTTAAAAAGAAATAAGCAGGTATCAATTAGTTATAAAAAAGGAGCAGATTTGTTTTTGATTTATTTTAAAAAAGTATTCAATATAGCAGAAAAAAAGGATTTTTATACGCAAGTAAAAATTAATAGTAAATTAGACGTAATCAAAGATGAGGTTAATAAAGAGACTAATATTCACAATAGAAATTGGTTGTTAGAAATACTGGAAAATCTAAAAAAGTAGTTATTTAAGATAGTAATATCAAAAAAGCATCTTTTACTTTGCCCTCTTTTATAAAATCGCTAGCTAATATATGTTTTTCATCATCACTTAAAAAGCTATATTGTTCATTCGAATTTAAAAATTCTTGGGCCTCTTTAGCGCTTGGCACTTCTGTTTCCATAGCTAACCTACCTAATTCATTTCCTGTTAAAACCGTACTGTTTAAAATAGATAATGGCAATTTATCAAAACCAATATTTTGTTTAGGAAATGGATTGTCTAATTCAAAAATAGAATTTTTATCTGCTCGGCAATAGTAAGATTTCCCCATTCTTGCTACTAAATCTAATTTGAAAGTATTTATGCTTTTATCTTCATCTAAAACACGCTCATTAAAGTGCATTTTTACAATTTCACAGATAAATAAATTCCCTGCACCACCTTCTGTTCCTAAATTTATAATTTCTGTTACCTTACATTCAAACTGAACAGGACTTTCTTTTACTCTAAAAGGTTTTATTACTTCAGAGGCTAAAGGCGTAACACCAGCTTTATCAAATTCATTTATATCTGATTCATAGTCTGTAGAGCTAATTGTCATTTGATTTACCAATGAAAAAGGAACTACATTAATAACTACCTCTCTTGTAGCCTCAATGTTGTGTAAAGTATCTTTAGTGGTATTGTCTCTTCCCCTTCTATTTGAGGAGAAAACCAATACTGGCGGGTTTGCGCTAAATGCGTTAAAAAAACTATAAGGAGCTAAGTTTGGCTCGCCAGCTTCGTTAACGGTACTTGCCCAGCAAATTGGTCTTGGGCCAACTGCGCCAATAATTAACTGATGTCTTTCTTTTATCGGTAAGTCGTATGGATTAACACTGTACATAGTCTATATTTAATAAAAAAGCTAGATTAATATTAATCTAGCTTTGGTTTTTTCTTTTATTTTGCTGGAAGAATTTTTGTAACACATTCTCCAAAGCCAATTCTTACACCGTCTTTTTTAGCATATGCTTTCATTATACAAGTATCATTGTCTTGCATGAATTTTCTTTCCGTTCCATCAGGAAATTTAATTGTGTGTTCCCCTGCCCAGGTTAATTCTAACATAGAACCATATTCGCCTTCTGTAGGTCCGGAAATCGTTCCCGATGCATAAACATCTCCAACGTTTATATTACAACCATTAATTGTTTGATGTGTTAATTGTTGTAGCATATTCCAATACATATATTTGTAGTTAGAAGTACAAATTGTATGTGCTTTTTTACTTTCTGGCTTTATTGCTACCTCTAAATGAATATCATAATTATGATTTCCTTTATAATCTAAATAAGCTAACCTTTTTGGCTCTTCTTGTGTGTATCCTTCTACTGCAAAAGGTTCTAAAGCATCCATGGTAACAATCCAAGGAGAAATTACAGAACCAAAACTTTTCCCTAAGTAAGGACCTAAAGGAACGTATTCCCATTTTTGAATATCTCTAGCGCTTAAATCATTAAAAATAGCCATCCCAAAAATATGTTTTTTGGCTTGTTCTGTAGTTAATGTATCACCTATTTTTGTTGCTTTACAAGTAATAAAAGCCATTTCTAATTCAAAATCTAATAATTTTGATTCTCCAAAAACAGGCACAGTAGCACCCTTTGGCATTAATTGACCTTTTGGTCTATGAATACTTGTACCAGAAACTACAATAGAACTTGCTCTACCATGATAGCCTACAGGAATATGTAACCAGTTTGGTAATAAAGCATTTTCAGGATCTCTAAACATCTTCCCTACATTAGTTGCATGGTCTCTACTTGAATAAAAATCTGTATAATCACCAACTTTTACAGGCATCAGCATAGTAGCTTCGCTCATGCTAGTTACTATTTTCCCTCTTTGCGCAGAATCTTTTAACTCTGTATTGTCTTCATTTAATAATTCAGATAATCTGTTTCTTAATTTACTAGCATAGTTTCTCCCTTCAGCCATTAAATCATTTAAACTATCTGTATCCAAAAACTCTAATTCTGTTTCTATAAAACCAGCTTTAGATAGTTCAAATAAATCAATGATTTTTTCCCCTATAGCAATACCTACACGTGCAGATTTATTCTTAGTCTTAAATATACCAAAAGGTAAATTTTGAATTGGGAAATCTGAATTTATCTCTACTTCTATCCAAGAGCGTAATGAGGGATTGTTTGCTTCTATCATGTTTGGTTTTTTAATTGGATTGTAAAGTTAACGCTTTTCAATAATTGCTGGCAATATCAATCAAAATAATTGATATGTAAGTTATTTTAACAAACTATCAATTTTATTCGCTAAATTTCTATCCTGTTCAGTAATTGTATTTCCTGCATCATGCGTTGTTAAACGTATCTCTACTTGATTGTAAACATTACTCCACCAAGGATGGTGATTTGCTTTCTCTGCTAATATTGCAATCTTTGTAATAAACCCAAAAGCTTCTACAAAATTTTTAAATTCAAATTGTCTAACTAATTCATTATCTATTTCTTTCCACATACTGAGGTATTTTTTATTTTTTTCGAATTTACCATTTTCTCAGAACAAATGTAAGCTTTTGATTTCACACTGAAATTTATAATTCATAATTTATAATCCATCACTCATAATTTGTTAATTTTGCTCTGTGTTAAAGTCTTTAGAAATAAAAAACTATGCTATAATTGAGCATATTACTATACTGTTTGATGATAAATTAAATATCATTACAGGAGAAACTGGTGCCGGAAAATCTATTTTATTGGGTGCGCTAGGTTTAACATTGGGCGAACGGGCAGATTCTAAAGCGCTTTACAATAAAGATAGTAAATGTTTTGTGGAAGCTATTTTTACTTTGAAATTAAAAAAATTCAAATCTTTTTTTAAAGATAATGATCTCGATTTTGAAGAGAATACGAGTATTAGAAGAGAAATTTCTGTTACTGGAAAATCGCGCGCATTTATAAATGATACTCCGGTAACACTTAGTTTGTTAAAAGCTTTAACAGAGCAATTAGTTAACCTTCATTCTCAACAAGAAACAGGCGAATTAAATAAACAAGGTTTTCAAATTTCTGTAGTAGATTTTTCTGCCAAGAATCAGTTTTTATTAGAAGAGTATAAAAAGGAATTACTTGTTCTTAGAAAATGCAGAAAAACACTTAAAGAAGCTTTAGAAAAAAGTGCATTGTTACAGAAAGATTATGATTTTAATTTGTTCCAATTAACGGAAATTTTAGAAGCTAATTTAGAAGAGGAGAATTTAGAAAGTTTAGAATTGGAATTAGCCCTATTGTGTAATGCAGAGGAGATAAAAACAACTCTTTGGGAAATGGTTTCTGGTATAGATAATGATGAAATTTCTGTTTTATCTATCTTGAATGGATTGAGTACTAAGTTGAGTAAAATTGCTGATTATAGTACCAGTTTAACCTCTTTGTCTGAAAGATTAGAAAGTGTTTTAGTAGAAGTTGTTGATTTAAAAAGTGAATCAGAACTTCAAGCAGAAAGTACTGAGCTGGATGAAGAAAGAATCGCTGTATTAACAGAGAAAGTTAATATTGCTAATAAATTATTACAAAAACACCGTTTGAATTCTATAGAAGCATTAAATGAGTTGAAAGAATCTTTGCAAGAGAAAACAACTTCTGTATCTGATATATCTAGTTTGACAGAAAAGTTAGCATTGGAAATTTCTAATCAAGAAACGGTATTAGATGAACTTGCAGAAAGTTTATCTGAAACTAGGAAAAAAGTAATTCCAGGTATAGAAAAGACTTTAAGTAAAACTTTACAGAAAATAGGCATGCTGAATGCAAAATTTGTCGTTGAATTATCTAAAAAAGATGTTTTTGATACTTTTGGGAAAGATGATATTAAATTTATGTTTTCTTCCAACAAAGGTTTTGAACCACAAGAATTAACAAAGATAGCTAGTGGTGGAGAGCTTTCTAGAGTAATGCTAAGTGTTAAGTCTTTATTGGCTGGTAGTACAGATTTACCAACTTTAATATTTGATGAAATTGATACCGGTATTTCTGGAGAAGTAGCTTCAAAAGTTGGAGATGTATTTAAAGAAATTGCTAAAAAACATCAATTAATAAGCATTACACATTTACCACAAATAGCTTCAAAAGCAGACAAGCATTTCTTTATTTATAAAGAAGATAATTCAGAAAAAACAAAAACAAAAATTACTGCATTAACAGCTGAGCAGCATGTAAAAGCAATCGCAAGAATGTTGAGTGGTAACGAAATAACAGAAGCTTCTATAGAAAATGCAAAATTGTTGATTGGTTAATAAATTGTAATTATAATTTTTCGATTGTCTCCAAAATTTTCATTTTCCTGCGAAATAGATTATTTGCCAGTTTCCAAACTTAATTGATAATTTGTAATAGGAAAACTTAGGTGCGTACCGACTAATATAATTTTCATATGTGCTGACATACCCTTAGCACCTTCATTAGTATGTTTTTTAAATCTTTCATAGAATTTCAATTATTTCACCTCTTCGGCACCACCAACTAAAACGACTACTTTATTTTGAAGGCATTCTACAAAACCATCTTGAATTTTTAGTTGCGTTGTTCCTTCCTTATTTACATAAGTCAAAATGCCTTGTCCTAAAGCCGAAATTAAAGGTGCGTGATTGTCTAATAATTCAAAATTGTTAGACTCAATACCAGGTAATTTTACGCTTGTAGCATCTCCTGAGTATACTTTTTTCTCTGGGGTTAATATATCTAATTGCATATTTTAAGTTTTAAGCTAATGGCTATTAGCTAAAGGCTAAAAGCTAATCGCTAGTTTAAGCTTCCGCTTCTGCTAACATTTTTTCTCCAGTTTCTATTACGTTTTCAATATTCCCTTTCAAGTTGAAAGCGCCTTCTGGTAAATGATCTAATTCACCATCTAAAATCATATTAAACCCTTTAATAGTATCTTCAATAGAAACTAATACACCATCCAAACCAGTAAACTGTGTTGCTACATGGAAAGGTTGAGATAAGAATCTTTGAACTTTTCTAGCTCTATAAACTACATTTCTATCTTCTTCAGATAATTCATCCATACCTAAAATGGCAATAATATCTTGTAATTCTTTATATCGTTGTAAAATTTCTTTTACATCTTGCGCACATTTATAATGAACATCACCTACGATATCTCTAGTTAAAATTCTTGAAGTAGATTCTAATGGATCTACCGCTGGGTAAATACCTAACTCAGCAATTTTCCTAGACAACACAGTTGTTGCATCCAAGTGAGCAAATGTTGTTGCAGGAGCTGGATCTGTTAAATCATCTGCAGGTACATATACTGCTTGTACAGACGTAATAGAACCTTTCTTAGTAGAAGTAATTCTTTCTTGCATTAACCCCATTTCTGAAGCTAATGTTGGTTGGTAACCTACTGCAGAAGGCATACGACCTAAAAGTGCTGACACTTCAGAACCTGCTTGTGTAAATCTAAAGATATTATCCACAAAGAATAATACATCTTTACCTTCATTGTCACCTTCTTCACCATCTCTAAAATATTCAGCAATAGTCAATCCAGATAATGCTACTCTTGCTCTTGCACCAGGAGGTTCGTTCATTTGCCCGAATACCAATGTTGCTTTAGATTCTTTTAAAGATTCCGCAGAAACTTTATCTAAATCCCATCCACCTGCTTCCATAGACTCTTTAAAATCAGTACCGTAATTAATTACATCTGACTCTAAAAATTCTCTTAACAAATCATTTCCTTCTCTTGTTCTTTCACCTACACCAGCAAATACAGAAAGACCATCGTGTCCTTTTGCAATGTTGTTTACAAGCTCCATAATTAATACAGTTTTACCTACACCAGCACCACCGAATAATCCAATTTTACCACCTTTTGAATAAGGTTCTAATAAATCAATTACTTTAATACCTGTAGTTAATATTTCAGAATCTGTTGAAAGGTCTTCATATCTTGGTGGATCTCTATGTATAACATATCCGTTTTCTTTACTTACTGGAACAGAAATACCATCAATTGGCTCTCCGATTACATTAAATAATCTACCTTTTACAGCATCACCAGTTGGCATTGTAATAGGTGCACCTAAATCAGAAACAGCCATTCCTCTAGTTAATCCATCAGTAGCTTCCATTGCAATACAACGAATACTGTTTTCTCCTAAGTGTTGTTGACATTCAATAACAACTTTAGAACCATCCTCTTTCGTGATTTCTAATGCGTTTAAAATAGCAGGTAATTTACCTTCGCTACCAAAACTTACGTCCACTACAGGACCAATTATTTGTTTTATTTTACCTTGGTTTGACATATATCAAATTTAAAAAGTGTACGTATTTTTCGTATTAAGGTGCAAAGATAAAAGTATTATTATTTTAAAAGAACTAATAAATGCTTTTTTTAAATTTTCTTGTTAATAAGTGGATAAGTGAATTGAATGGAGATGCTTTATATCAAGTTTTTTAAAACCCAAAAGCTTCTTCAAGACTAACTATTTTAACTTCGCCCATAGACTTTAATACATTTTTATCTATTGTATTTTTATTTCCAATAACACAAATACTAAAGTTTTTTCCTTTAATATGTTCTTCAAAAAATGCATTTAATTGGTTCATGTCAAATTCAGAAACTATTTCATAAATGGTTTCGTTAATATCATAATCTAATCCTCTTTTTTGCGCATTTTCATATTCCCAATATACTGAAGATCCCGTTTTACGAGAAGTTTCTATTTTCTTTAAAACAGCTTGTTTAGCGCCTGCAAATTGTAATTCAGCTGTCGGCATTTCGTTTAAAATTTCAAACATTGTAGCTACAGCATCTTTTAATTTGTCATGTTGTGTACCAATGTATCCATATACATAATTGTTTTCGTCTACACTTTTAGCATTCGAATACCAAGAGTAAGCTGCATAAGCCAAGGCTTTTTTCTCTCTAATTTCTTGAAAAACAATTGAAGATAAACCTGCCCCAAAATATTCATTAAATAGCATAGAAGCTGCCATGTATTCTGCGTTAAATTTTTTGTCAGGTGCTAATAAATATAATTCTACTTGTTGCATGTCGTAAGGTGTAAAATATACTCTTGGACTATTAAATTCTTTTTCTTTATAAATTTTCTTTTCAGAAGCTTCCAAAGTTATATTTACTGTATGGGTTTCATTTAGCATAGAAATAATATCCTTACTGTCTTTTTCGCCATAATAAAATATTCTGTGTGGGTACTTTGTAAGCGATTTAATTTCTTTGCATAAGTTTTCTGTATGTATAGATTGTAACTTCTTTTCTGATAACTTATCTGTAAAAGGATTTTCTTTACCATATTTTGCTATATTTACTAAACCACTTCTTAAAATAGTTCCTTTGTCTAGTTTGGCATCGGTTCTTTTCTTCAGAATACTTAGTACTAAATCTTTATACGCCTTTTTATCGGGTGTTACATTATGTAAAATATGCTCAAACAATTTAACACCTTCGGCTACATTTTTTTCTAAGCCAGAAAGTGTAATGTACATTTTATCTCTACCGGTATTTACTTTAAAATCTAAGCCGAGTTTGAAAAACTGTTTTTTCAAATCTTCTGCACTATATTTTTCTGTTCCTAAATAAGGTAAATACGACACGGCCAATGCCAGTTCTTTACTATGGTCAGAACCCATATCAAAAATATATGACAAGCTGAATAATTCGTTTGTAGTGTTTTTGATATAAGAGAATGGTAAACCATTTACTTCGGCACGAATTATCTGTTTCTCAAAATTCATAAAAATGGGTTCTACACGCGCAGATTTCATTTTTTCAAATTCAGTTAAAAATTCAGATTTTGATTCTCTATCTAATTCTAATTCTGTAATTGCTGGTTTTGGAACAGAATGTCTTTGAGCTTTCCCCATTTTTTTATAAGAAACCACATAGTTTTCTTGATAATGTTGCTTGGCGAAAGAGACAATGTCTGCTTTGGTAATTTTTTCCATTTGGTCAAATTCATTAACCATATATTTCCAATCTAAATCATTTATAAAAGCATCTACCATTAAACTTGCTCTACCTCTATTTTTTTCTATCTTTCTTATTCTATTCAATTTCAAATCTGTAACAACAGCTTCAACTAACCAATCCTCAAATTCTCCTTTTTTTACTTTGTTTATTTCTCCCAATAATAAATCTTTTACATCCGTTAAACTTTGTCCCTCTTTAGGGTAACCATACAAGAAATGAACAGCGTGATCTTTTAAAATTTGAGGGAATGAACCTGCACTTAAAACTTTTTGGCTCAAGTTTAAGTTTAAATCTATCAAACCTGCTTGTGAATTGGCTAAAAGCATATCTATTATAGAAATCATCATAGCATCTTTTGTGCCTGCTCCATCAAATTGATAGCCTAAATAAACTGTTTCTTGTTGTGGTCCAAAAGTTTCTTTGATTACCGGGCTTTCTAATTTTTTGTATTCAGGAACTACAAATTCTGGAATATCTTTTTTCTCCCAGTCACCAAAATACTTTTCAATGTAAGCAATTGTTTCATTTGAATTCAAATCTCCAGAAAGACAAATTGCTACATTGTTGGGTCTGTAATAATTATTAAAATAGTTTTCAATATTATATAAAGAAGGGTTTTTTAAATGCTTCCCAATACCAATAGTTGTCTGCGTTCCGTAAGGGTGGTTTGGAAACAAGCCTTCTAAAACACCTTGGTAAACCCATCTGCCATCATTGTCTTGCGAACGATTAAATTCTTCATATACTGTTTCTAGTTCAGTATGGAATAATCTTAAAACTAAAGTCTGAAATCTTTCTCCTTCTATTTTTAAAAACTTTTCTAACTCATTGGAAGGAATATCGTTTACATAGACCGTCCTTTCGTTAGAAGTGTAAGCATTTGTTCCTTTTGCGCCTAAAGAAGACACCATTTTATCATACTCATTAGCAATCGCTAGTTTTGATGCTTCATAAGACAATCTGTCAATTTCTTTATAAAGTTCTTTCTTTTTAGCTTCCTTAAACTCATTTTTATGTTCCTCAAATTTCTTAGCTATTTGGTCTAATAGTACTTTTTCTTTTTTCCAATCTTTCGTTCCTATTTTATGCGTTCCTTTAAACATCATGTGTTCTAAGTAATGCGCCAAACCAGTAGTTTCAGCAGGATCAAATTTAGAACCAGCTTTTACAGCAATATAAGATTGTATTCTAGGTTCGTCTTTATTGATACTTAAATAGACCTTTAAACCATTCTTTAAAGTATAAATTTGTGTTTTTGTAGGGTCATTTTCTACCGTTTCAAAAGAATAATTTTTTGCACGAGCTTCTTTATTGGTATTAGTAGAAACATTTTCTTTTGTTTTACATGCAACGATTAAGAATAGGCTAAAAAGAATAAGTAACTGAAATTTTTTCATAAGTAATATTTTTCTCAAAGATAGAACAATCAAAATATTAATAACAAAATTGAAATGAAAATTATTGTAAAGCTTGTTAATTTGTGATAATGTATAGAATAATTAATTTCCATACCTTTGTGAAAATTATTCTTTAACTCTTAAAAACTAGTATAGCATGCAACTGTACAATAAATTAAGCGCCAAAGAAAGAGCAGAACTTATTGAGAAGGCTGGCAAAGACCGCTTGACAATCTCTTTCTATAAATACTACCACATAGCTAATGTTACAATTTTTAGGAATTTCTTATACATTCTTTGGGATGAACAAGAAGTTTTAGGAAGAATTTATTTAGCGAAAGAAGGAATTAACGCACAATTATCTGTTCCTGCCGATAATTTTAACGATTTCAAAGAAAAACTGGATGAAATTTCTTTTTTGGAGAACGTACGTTTAAATGTAGCCGTTGAGCATGATAATAAATCATTCTTAAAGCTAAAAGTTAAAGTCCGTAACAAAATTGTGGCAGATGGTTTAGAAGACGATTCGTTTGATGTAACCGATATAGGAATTCATGTAAAAGCAGATCAATTTAATGAGTTGATAGAAGATCCTAATACTGTTTTAGTAGATATGCGGAACCATTACGAAAGTGAAATAGGGCATTTTAAAAATGCGATAACACCAGATGTAGATACGTTTAGGGCTTCTCTTGATTTAATAGAAGAGCAGCTAAAAGAGCACAAAGAGGATAAAAAGCTAGTGATGTACTGCACAGGCGGTATTAGATGTGAAAAAGCATCTGCCTACTACAAACATAAAGGATTTAAAAACGTATTTCAGTTAGAAGGTGGTATTATAAACTATGTGCGTCAGATTAACGAAGAAGGACTTGAAAACAAGTTTTTGGGTAAAAACTTTGTATTTGATGCTCGTAAAGCCGAGCGTATTTCTGATGATGTAATTTCTAATTGCCACCAATGCGGAGATGCTTGTGATGAACATATAAATTGTATGAATGAAGCTTGCCATTTACTATTTATACAATGCGAAAAGTGTGCAGAAAAAATGCAGCAATGTTGCTCTGATGATTGTAAAGAAATAAATTCTTTATCTTATGAAGAACAAAAAGAATTACGAAAAGGACAGCCAACAAATCATAGAATCTTTAAGAAAGGACGTTCGGAAGTATTGAAATATAAGAAGTAAAATATAATTGCGATATAAAAACCAATAATATATAGTATATTTAGACATGTACAATAATTTAAGTATAACTTTATAGGCTTTAAAGATGTGTTTATTACTAATTTAATAAAACTTACAAAATGAAAATTTTTTTGATCACATTTTCCTTATCACTTTTTTCAGTAATAGGAACTTCTCAAATCACTAAAGAGCTATTTAAACCAAGTGATGTAGAAGTTAGTTGGTTGGGTATTGACTTCTCACATGTCAAATTAATTGGTGAATTTTCTCAATTTTCTAGTTTGGGAGGAGGAAGTGCTGTTCAAATAAGAGATCAATATTTCCCTAGTTGGAATCACCTCATGCTTAATGAACGTGAGAAATATGACATAAAAGGTATGTTAAGAAAAGGGGATATCAATTATGATATTGACATGTTGATGAGCATTAATTCTAATGCAGCGATTGAAAACATGGAGACATACAATACGCCACATTATACATTGGACAACATAAAATCTTTTATTACCCTCTATAATACTGAGGATAAAGAAGGCATAGGGATCCTTTTTATTGCTGAAAGCTTGAACAAAAGTAACATAGAAGCTTATTTTCATTTTGTAGCAATAGATATGAAAACTAAAGAAATACTAATTCATCAAAGAATAAGAGGGTTACCAAGAGGCTTTGGGCTTAGGAATTATTGGGCAGGTTCAATATTTAACATAATTAAAGATATTGAAAAGGTGCATTATAGAAATTGGAAGCATAAATTTAAATAGCATTAAAAGCACGTCACCTAGTCCACACTATTTCAAAAAAAATAGTCAACATCATTAACATTAGCGGAAGGATTGCATGTAAGTCCAAAAATCGGGATTAAAAATAAATATAGTAGTTTTTTCATGGGGTTATTTTTTATTAAGTTATTTCATTTAATTGATTGTTAAAAAGCACGAATAGCCCTAATTCTATGCGTATTATTCTTGGTTTGGTAGTATTGTTGAGAAAAAGGAAGACTAGAATACCATGCAAAGGAGTTATTGAACTCACTCGAACTCCAATAACCTTGTTGGGTGTTAAATCCTCCAATATTTCCTATGGAGCCTGACGGAGAGCCATCACCAATATTAAGATACATTTGGTACATTTCATCTTTTGAAGGTAAGAACCAATCACTGTACCCACCAAGAGTTAAAGTATCACATATATTTGCAGCTATACCTGAATTAGTACTGTACTGA
>CAWVRT010000020.1:0-42428 GCA_963932515.1 uncultured Chitinophagales bacterium | reverse complement strand
TTTATTACCACAAGGTAAAGTTGAGTCTAAAGAAAGAGTTCTTAAAATGGTCGCACAAATGGATAAGGAAGGTTTTGGTAACTGTACCAACACTGGCGCTTGTGAATCTGAATGTCCTAAAGGAATTTCTATCACTAACATAGCAAGAATGAACAGGTTGTACTTGAATAGCGCTGTAACTTATAAATAGTCTTTTTAGATAAAAAATAGATAATAGAGTGGAGCTTTGGTTTCTATTCTGAGAAATTAAGTCTTGCCTTTGGGTGGGACTTTTTTTATTAGTAATTAGAGGAGAGATATTTGAAAATAGAAAAAAAGTTTCTGGTTCTAATTAAAATCATCTGTTATTTAATATCTATTATCTCTTTGAAATTAATACTTAATAAGAGCAAAACTCTTTCGTTAGAACCTAATTACAAAGCCCAAAAAAGAAGTAATATCTAATATCTTTCCAACAATTTCTAAAAAACCAAGAAGAATAACCCAACATTCAAAAGCCAATGGCTAAAAGACGTATATTCACACCATGAACAACAATGACGTCCTTAGAAAAATAAGATACACCTTTGATTACAAAGATTCTCACATGCTAAAAATCTTTAAAGCTGCCGAGCATGAAGTAAGTATTGAGCAACTAAGTAATTGGTTGAAGAAAGATGAGGATGAAGATTTTGATGGTATTTATGATAAAGATTTAGCCGCTTTCTTAAATGGTTTTATTGACGAAAGAAGAGGAAAAAAGGAAGGCGAGCAGCCGAAACCTGAAAAAACCTTAACGAATAATATTATTCTTAGAAAACTAAAAATTGCTTTAGACCTTAAAGATTTAGATGTTTTAGATATGTTAGATTTGGCAGGAATAACCTTTGGTAAACACGAATTGAGTGCCTTCTTCAGAAAACCAAGTCAAAAACAATACAGATTGTGTAAAGATCAGTTTTTAAGAAACTTCTTGTACGGTATGGAATTGAAGTATCATGGTTAGTTTTGGCGACTAGCTATTAGCTTTTGGCTACTGGCTGTTGGCTTTCAAGGACAATCTTTACCTCATTAAAATTGTCTAATAAGTTAAGTCTTTCAGCTAATTTATTTTTATTTTGAAATTAGACTAATTAAAGTTAAATTTGTACTAAAGCAAAACTAAAACTTATGTGGAAAACAGTCCTCTTTTTAATTTTTACGATAATTGTAGTACCGATAGTAACTTTCAAGTTTGACGTGCCTTTAACTGCACTTCAACAAGAAGCATTGGAAACTTTAGTATGGATGTATGGCATTGCTACTTTATTGACATTTATAGTCAGTACTATTACCGAGAATTACAGCCAAGTAGATAAATTATGGAGTATTATTCCAGTACCTTATGTTTGGACGCTTGCTTATTATGCAGGTTTTGAACCTAGAATAAACGTAATGGCCGTTTTAGTAACTTTATGGGCTGCTCGTTTAACTTACAATTTCGGAAGGAGAGGCGGTTACGCTTGGAAATTTTGGGCAGGAGATGAAGATTACCGTTGGGCCATATTGAGAGCCAAACCAGAATTTCAAGCCAAATGGAAATGGATGTCTTTCAATCTATTTTTTATTTCAGCATACCAAATGGGATTAATTTTGTTATTTACCTTACCCGCATTAAAAGCGATGGGTTCTTCAGCACCTTTAGTTTGGTTAGATTATTTATTAGCAACCATGATGCTAGGATTTATTATTATGTCGTTTTTTGCAGATCAACAGCAGTACGATTACCAAGAAGAAAAACATAAACAAAGAAAAGTAGGAAAAGTAGACGATTTCCATAAAATAGGCTTTACGCATACTGGTTTATGGGCATACTTCAGACACCCAAACTATGCTGCAGAACAAAGTATTTGGATTGTATTTTATTTCTTTTCAGTAATAGCTACCGGAAACTGGGTAAACTGGTCTATAGCCGGTTGTTTGCTCTTAGTTGTATTGTTTAAAGGAAGTGCAGATTTTAGTGAAGATATAACTGCCCAAAAATATCCTTTGTATAAAAAATATATTAAAGAAGTTGGTCGGTTTTTACCGTTTAAGGGAAAGTTTAAATTTTAAGCACAGTATAAAGCCAAAAGCCATTCATTTATTCCTGGTCACTAACTCTTTTAGCTTTTCTGTAAAGGAAAGAATGGAATAAATTTCTTCTAGCAAAATTCTTTTGATTGGCACAATTTAGAAATTTACTAAAGAACTTCTTATTTACACCAAAGTATTCGTAAGTAGAACCATCAGAAAAACTAATTTCCATCAATAAGCTTTTATGTTTGTAATCTTCTATTTTAGCTCCTGTAACAGTTGCTAAATATTCTTCTAATTTAGCTTCTTTTGTTTCAGGAGCTATACTTACTAAAAAATGATAAGCATCTATTATCTGTAAACTTTTAATTGCAGCTTCCTTCTGTTTATCTTCTTCACGAACTTTATCAGGGTGCCATGTTTTAATCAAACCTCTATAAGTTCTTTTTAGTTCTCTTAGGTTGATTTCTCCTGCTACTTCAAATAACTTTTTATACTCGTTAATACGCTTCATTAGATGTGCTTTTTTAAATTGGGTGCAAAGCTAGGGTTTATATTGGTAATATTCTAGTTTCTCTATAATCAAAAAACCTTCGTCAGATATTAAACTGAATGAAAGCCAAAAGCCAATAGTTACGTAGTACTCAAAATACACTTCCTAATACCAATAAAGACAAACAATAAAACACTAGCAAGGATTATTCCAGGAAGAATAAATTTTTCTAATTGTAAGATAAGCATTAGTGCAATAAAAAGTAAGTGAAAGCCTAAGCCAAAAATAGAAATCATGCTCATAAACCAACTGGGAAAAATTTTGCTACGAACAGCATTTTTATCTAAATAGTAAATACTTAAATCAAAAAGTCTATAAAGTAGCTTGTACAGTTTAAATAGAATATTTACCGTACTTTGTTTCTCTTGAGGAAATGCTTTTGGTGTTTTTGTTTCAAAAATTCTACTTGTCTTGTCTCCATTGTTTCTATTTCTAAGTATTACATAGTAATAATTATATAATGTACCTTGTAATTGAATCGCAATAAAAGCAAACAAAACTATTTGCCACCCAGCATTTGTTATTATGCCAATAGTTATCAAAAACAAGGCATTTAAAATAATATCAGAAATTGAATCTAAATATCTTCCAGTATAAGAAGGAGTGTCTTTAATACGAGCCAATTCACCATCAGCAGCATCTAAAATAGATTTTAAGACCAAAAAAATAGCAGCCAAATAGAAATGGTGATTTAAAATACAATAGATAGCTAATAAACCAGATACAACAAACATCCAAGTAACATGTACTGGTGTAATGCATGTATTTTTAAAAGAATTTGCGATTAATTTAGCAGGTTTTCTGCCATAGTCTGATAAATCTAAAAATTGATATGCTCTAGGTAGTTTTGACATTACAGGAACAATTAGTTTGTTGAATTGTTCTGTGTACAAAAATAAGTGTATTAAGTATAGATAAATAATTATTTTAGTTTTAAAACAAAAAAAGCTCAAACCAATGGAATTGATTCGAGCTTTAATTTTTTGCTAAAGGCTAAAAGCTAATAGTTTTTTTATCCCAAAAACGGGTATCTGTAATCTTTTGCAGGGTTTAAAGTTTCTTTAATTGTTCTCATGCTTACCCATCGCATCAAGTTATGTTTAGAACCAGCTTTATCATTTGTTCCTGAAGCTCTTGCGCCGCCAAATGGTTGCTGACCAACAACTGCACCAGTAGGTTTGTCGTTAATGTAGAAATTTCCAGCAGTATGCTTTAATATTTCATTTGCTTCAGCTAAAGCATATCTATCGTTAGAAAATACAGAGCCAGTTAAAGCGTAAACAGAAGATTCATCTAATATATGTAATGTTTCCGTCCATTTGCTTTCGTCATAAACAAAAACAGTTAAAATTGGACCAAATAATTCTTCACACATGGTAACATACTTAGGGTCGTTAGCAACGATTACAGTAGGTTCAACAAAGTAACCTTTTGATTTGTCGTAGTTTCCACCAACTAAAATTTCTTGACCGTCAGCTTTTGCTCTGTCTATAAATCCTGCTAATTTATCAAATGCTCTTTCATCAATGACTGCATTTATGTAATTTCCAAAATCATCAACAGTTCCCATTTTAAAAGATGCCACATCTGCAGCAATATGCGCTTTTACTTCATCCCACATTTTAGAAGGAACATAAGCTCTAGATAATGCAGAACATTTTTGACCTTGATATTCAAAAGAACCTCTTGTCATAGCAGTAGCTACTTGTAAAGGGTCTGAAGATTCATGCGCGATTAAGAAATCTTTACCACCAGTTTCTCCAACAATTCTTGGGTAAGATTTGTAGTTCTCAATATTTGCACCAATTGCTTTCCACATTCCTTGGAATACACCAGTAGAACCTGTAAAGTGAACACCAGCAAATTCTGGGTGAGCAAAACAAATATCACTTGTTGTTGGCCCGTCAGTAAATACTAAATTGATAACACCATCTGGTAAGCCAGCATCTTTGAATAATTTCATTACAAAATGAGCAGAATAAACTTGCGTTCTTGCACATTTCCAAACAATTGTGTTTCCCATCATAGCTGCAGAAGCACCTAAGTTTGCACAAATAGAAGTAAAATTAAAAGGAGTTACTGTTAATACAAATCCTTCTAATGCTCTATATTCCATTCTATTCCAAATACCTGGACTAGAAACTGGTTGGTCAGCATATAACTCTGTCATATACTGTACATTAAATTTAAAGAAATCGATTAATTCACAAGCTGCATCTATTTCTGCTTGAAAACAGTTTTTAGATTGGGCTAACATAGTTGAAGCGTTCAATTGATCTCTGTAAGGACCTTCTAATAAATCTGCACATCTTAAAAAGATTGCTGCTCTATCTTCCCAAGGCATATTTTCCCACATAGGTTTTGCTGCCAATGCTGCATCAATTGCTTGGTGTACATGTTCTGCAGACCCTTTAGAATATTCACCTAATTTGTGACTTAATTCATGTGGTGCAAAAATGCAAGATTTCTCTTTCGTGAAAACTTCTTTTCCGCCAATAATCATTGGAATATCTAGTTCAACAGATTTAAAATCTGCTAATGTTTTTTTTAAGCTTATTGTTTCAGGAGATCCTGGAGCATAACTTTTTACTGGTTCGTTTACCGCAGCGGGTACTTTAAAAAATGCGTTTGCCATATTTTTGTTAATTGTTAATTATGAATTGCTTAATTTTTTCTTTTCGTTCTTGAGTAAAGCGTTACTTCTTTGGTTGTTAAAAACTTCCAAATAACACTGATCCAAGAGTTGTAATGTTTTAAATCGTTATAAAATTCTGGAGCTATTGCTCTTACTTTAGGTAATCGTCTACCTGGAACATTTGGAAAGTCATGATGTTCGTTATGATATCCTACATTATAGTTTACCAAGTTTAATGGTCCGTAATAAGAGTAGGTTTCTTGTCCTTCATCAAAAACATAATGCTCAGAAATAAAGTGACCACTACTAGGATGTAAACCACCTGCAAAAAATAAAGCTAATAGCAAAAAGAAAATACCGTAAAAACCATTTCCTATTCCAATAGTAAAGTATAAGATAGCAGCTGTAGTGCAAACCGTAAATATCATATTCGCAATACTCCATTTATTAATAGGTATTTTTTTTACAAACATAGGTCTCAATGCATAAAAGAATATCTGATTGATATACCAAATAAATTTCCCAAAAACACCTGTAAATAGTTTTGCTTCTCCTTGTAGTGGAATATCTGCATCATCTCCATCTTTCCCTTGAGACCAGTGATGAATTCCGTGATAATACTGGAAAGACATAGCATAAGGAAATAAAATTGGAATCTGTGCTACAAAAGACAATACATTGTTTGCCCATTTTGCTTCAAAAGCCATGAAATGCGTAATTTCATGTACCGCCAAAAATAAAGCGTGTGCTATCGTTCCACCGATAATATAAGTAATTCCTACAAAAGCTAACCAAGCTTGCCAAGTCTCTAAACCTAAAAAAGTTGGGTCAAATAATCTATGAATATTTAAAGCAATAAAAACTTGAACAGCCACCCAAAAAGTTGAGCTAACAGCCAACATAGGGTTCGTGCCAAAAAGTTCTTTAATTTCTGGATGCGCTTTTAAGATTTCTCTTCTTCTAAGAACATGCGGTTCTTTCTCATCAGACCAATAATAATCATCTTTTTTAATAGTACTCATTGTAGAATTTTTGCTTAAAAATGTAAATATACTAATTCTATTATTATGCTTTTCATGATTTTAATCAGCATATTGTATATTTGTATTAAACTAGAAGTAAATTATATCAAATAAAATATGATACACTTCACAATTAGTTGTTAGTATTAGAAAGATAATTTCTTTTTAAAATAGTAATATTTTGTTCATTTTCGTTCATTAAAGAATAAATGAAGAGAATGGTATCTGAAAAAACGAAAAAAGAACAATCAAAAATAAAAGTAAAAATCTTTAATTTTAACGTGCTTAAAGATGACAAGAATAAGCGCATTTTAGGTCTAATATTACTCTTGTTGGCCTTTTTAATGTTCGTTTCCTTTACTTCAAGCATAGTGAATAGTAATGCAGATCAAGTAATTGTTCCACAAAACATCACAACGGATTATGGCACTAAAATTTATCAAAATTTTAGTGATAATGCTTTAGGAATATTTGGAACTTGGATTTCTAAGGTGTTTATGCATAAAATGTTTGGGTTAGGTGCTTTCGCATTGGTTTTTCTAATTTTTGGAATAGGTTCAAATCTTATGTTCAATAAAAGAATTATAAAAGTCAAAAAAGTAACATACCACAGTATATTTCTAATGTTTTTTTTAGCAGCTATTTTTGAGTTTTTAAGATTTTTATTTTTTGAAGGAAGTTTTTATCACCCTGGGGGTTATATTGGTTTTTCAATTTCAGGCACAAATGGATGGTTACTACATTTTTTTAAGGAAATTGGTACTGCCGCTATATTATTTGTTATTGGGTTAATTTATCTTATTTGGACCTTTGATATAAAATTTAATTTCTTCAAAAAGAAAGATATTACGTTTGAAAATGAGTTGAACTCCTTAGAGAAATCAGTCCCTATTTCTGACGATGAGTCAATTTTTGAAAAAGATGGCTTATTAGAAATTAATAATACAACGGAGGATACTAGTGAAACGATCACTGAGCCGGTTATAGATTTTGATGCATTTCAAAAAAACGTTGAAAATGAAGTAGTCGATGAAGATTTAGTATTAGAAATTAAGGAAGTCTCAAACCAATCAACGAGTTCAGATCAAGAGACTGATGGTTTTGATGTTGTCATTCCTAATGAAGAAATAATAATTATTGAAGAAGATTTAGACTTAGAATTAGAAGAGTCTGCAAGTGAAGAATTGAAGGCAAGAGGAACAACAGAAAATTATGACCCTACATTAGATTTATCTAACTATAAATTCCCCATACTAGAATTTTTAGAAGAACATGGTAGTAATAATGTAACTATAGATAAAGAGGAGTTAGAAAGGAATAAAAATCAAATTGTTCAAACTTTATTAAACTATAAAATTGAAATTTCTAAGATAAAAGCCACTGTTGGGCCAACAGTTACTTTATATGAAATAATTCCAGCTCCTGGTGTTAGAATCTCTAAAATCAAGAGTTTAGAAGATGACATTGCTTTAAGTTTAGCAGCATTAGGGATAAGAATAATAGCGCCTATTCCAGGAAAAGGAACTATTGGTATTGAAGTGCCAAATATTCATAAAGAAATTGTTTCTATGAAATCAGTTTTAGCTTCTGAGGCTTTTAAAACCTCTAAAGCGGCATTGCCAATAGGACTTGGAAAAAATATCGCCAATGAGGTAGTTGTTGTAGATCTAGCTAAAATGCCACACATGTTAATGGCAGGGGCGACAGGGCAAGGAAAATCTGTAGGGATAAATGCTGTCTTAATTTCTTTGTTGTATAAAATGCACCCTTCACAGTTGAAATTTGTTTTGGTAGATCCTAAAAAAGTAGAGTTGTCTATATATAATGTCATAGAAAAACATTTTTTAGCGAAACTTCCAGGAGAAGAAGAATCTATAATTACAGATGTACAGAAAGTTGTAGCTACGCTAAATTCATTATGTATAGAAATGGATGAGCGATATGACTTATTGAAGAAAGCAAAAGCGAGAAATATTAAAGAGTACAACCAGAAGTTTGTTAAAAGGAAACTAAACCCGTTGAATGGGCATAAATTTATGCCGTTTATTGTATTAGTAGTAGATGAATTTGCCGATTTAATAATGACTGCCGGGAAGGAAGTTGAAACACCTATTGCTAGATTAGCTCAATTGGCGAGAGCTATTGGGATACATTTAATTTTAGCTACACAAAGACCTTCGGTAAATATTATTACAGGGGTTATTAAAGCAAATTTTCCTGCAAGAGTTTCTTTTAAAGTTTCTTCAAAAATAGATTCTAGAACAATTCTAGATGCTGGTGGTGCAGATCAATTAATTGGTAGAGGAGATATGTTGCTTTCAACAGGAAGTGAAATTATTAGAATTCAATGTGCCTTTGTCGATACACCAGAAGTAGATAAAATAGTAAATTTTATTGGAGATCAAACAGGTTATGCTAGTGCGTATGACTTACCAGAATATATAGATCCTAAAGAAGAAGGAATTGAACAAGGCATTACAGAAGCAAAAGATAGAGATCCATTATTTGAAGATGCAGCCAGATTGATGGTTATGAATCAAGTAGGAAGTACTTCATTGATACAAAGACGTTTAAAACTAGGATATAATAGGGCAGGGCGTTTGATGGACCAATTGGAAGAAGTTGGCATCGTAGGTAAAAATGCAGGAAGTAAAGCAAGAGAAGTCTTAATTAAAACAGATGAAGACTTGGAACAGTATTTGCAGATTCTTAAAGAAAACAGAAAATAATATGTTGAGGTATAATTTAATATTACTTTTTATTGGCTTTGCTTCAATCAGTTCATTTGCACAAAATGATATAGATGCAGCTCAATTATTAGAAAAATTATCTATAAACTATCAAAAGTTTACAACTTTAAAATTAAATATAGAATTAGCTATTGATATCCCAGAAATTGAGGAAAGTACTGTTTTAGAAAGTATTGTTTGGCTAAAAGGAGATCAATTTAAAATAGAATTTGAAGATAAAATTTTAATGTCAAACACTATTTCTCAGTGGACATATTTAAAAGAAGTCAATGAGTTACAAATAAGTAATTATGACCCAGCTGCAATGATATTTTTACCATCAAAATTATTCAAACTTTATTCTGATAAATATATTTATAGAATAGTTAAAGAGTTTAAAAATCAAGAAGGAGAATTGATTAAAAACGTAGAATTGACTCCTGTAGATAAAGACTTAGATATTTTTAAAATAATTGTTTCTATTAATACGAAAAAAACATCATTGATTACCGCCAAAATGTTTGAAAAATCTGGTTTTAAATATTCATATAAAATAAATAGTTTACTAACCAATATTGATATTTCTGAAGATTTTTTTATTTTTGATACTAAACCATATAATATAACTACCGATGATATTACTGATTTAAGGTAATTGTTTTTCATTTTCAAATTATTATATAAATAATCGGAAGCAAACAATTTGTGAATTTTGTATTTCAATTAGTGAAATTTACAGCTGAAAAAAGCAAATAAAAAAAGCCTTAGAGAAAAAATCTAAGGCTTTAAAATGGGTAACTGAGGGGATTCGAACCCCCGACCCCCGGCACCACAAACCAGTGCTCTAACCAACTGAGCTACAATTACCATTTATTGGAATGCAAAGATATTTGTTTTTTAATAAAAACAATACTTTACTTTAGTTTATTTACAATCTTTATTTAAGACAGTAGAAATGATAATATTTATATCTGTCCAAGTTTTAGATACCCCATCTTTACCAGTGTGTAATTCTTTACAAGCAGTATTTATTGCTTCAAAAGAATCTCTTGTTTTCCACTCCAATAAATCTAAATCTCCTGCAAGTTTTAGATGTGCATTTTTCATTTTATACTTCATATTTACTAACTCTTTCATTCCGTTTATTTCTAGTACTACTAAAGCTTCTCCTTTTTTATTGTCACCTTTAACATCTTTTATATAACCTAAGAACTCAGCTTTATTAGTCAAATTTCCAAAAAATAAATCTATAATTTTTTTATCTCTGATTTTATTTGCACTATTTAAACTATTTAAGTGGATGATGAATCTTGTATCCAATAATAATTCAGGAATAGATTCTTCAGCTTTTTTATTCAATAGTTCTATTTTATTAAAAGTTCCATTTACGCGTATTTTTTCAGTAGTTTTAAAAGCGGCCCATTCAAATTTTAGCTTTTTCGGATTTACAGAATATATACATCCTTCTTGAGTCTCTTCAGTAATACTTACTTGTTTAGTTTCTGTTTTTTCTTCATTGCAAGAAAATAATACAAAACTTGACAATAATATTAATAGTAATTTACTCATAATTTTTAATTTTAGGGTTAGATTTGCAAATGTACATAAGTTTTTTTATTGAAAGCATTAAAAGACATATTTCGAAATAGTGCATTTTTCAAAAATGTATCAAAACTGTTGTCTATTAATGTAATAGTCCAACTAGTAGCTTTTGGTCTTTCTCCTATTATTTCTAGATTATATTCTGCGGCAGATTTTGGTCAGTTAGCTGTATTTATGTCCATTGCAGGGTTTTTTATAATATTTGCCACTTCAAGATTTGAATTGGCTTTGATTTTACCTGAAAAAGATGAAGAAGCACATGCTTTAGTTAAACTTAGTTTTCTGATTAATATACTTGTATCTATTCTTAGTTTTTGTTTAGTTTATTTATTTAAGGAAAGCATAAGGACTTACTATCGTGTAGATTTTTCAATAACTTGGATTTATCTTTTACCCTTTATAGTCTTTTTTTCGGCAAGTTTTTTTATATTGATAAATTACAATAATAGGCTCAAAAACTATAATAAACAAGCAATATCACAGGCTATCCTAGGTGTTTCAAATCCTCTTAGTACAATTGCTTTGGCTGTTAAAAATGGGTTTCAATTTGGAATGATTAAAGCAGTTTTTATTAGTAATTTTTTAGGGACTATCTTTTTAAGTAAGGAATTATTTCGAAATAAAGTATTTTCTACAAGGGTAAAAATTTCTACCGTTTTAAAAAAATATTATCGATTCCCTTTGTTTAGCTTACCTCATGCATTGGTGAATTTTGTTTCAAATTCTTTACCAATATTCCTTTTAACACCAGCTTTTGGGGAAGTGTCAATTGGTTTTTTCACAATGGCTTTAGGAAAAGTTTTTAAGCCTATCAATATGTTTGGCGGTAGTATTTATCAAGTTCTTTCAAAAAAAATAATTGATAATATTCAAAACAAAAAGCCAATTTACAAGCAAGTTGTTAAGCTTTTGAAAACTCTTATTTTAATTGGCATAATCCCTTTTGTTTTATTATTTATTTTTTCTCCTACTATATTTTCTTTTGTTTGGGGAGAAGAGTGGTTTCAGTCTGGAGTTTATTTAAGATATTTATTACCCTGGTTATTTTTAATCTATTTAACAAGTGTTTTGTCTTTTATGCCAAATGTTTTAAAGGAACAAAAAAATGCATTGGGAATTGAAATAGTACACCTTGTTCTTAGATTACTTGTTCTATTATATGCCGTAAAAAACAATAACATCAAACAAGCCTTAATTCTTTATTCATTGGTTGGCGTGTTGATTTTAAGTTTCACTTTAGTTTGGTATCTTTCAATTCTTAAAAAAAATGAGTTAGCTTTTAATAATTTAACGAAATGAAAATATTAGTACTTCCTTCTTGGTATCCACCAAATGGTGGGCGGTTTTTCAAATTGCAATCAGAATCTTTAGTAAAACTAGGGCATACTGTCGATGTACTTATTTTGGAAGAAAAAGGAATCACCAAAAAAAGAAATTTTAAGATTGAAAATAAAAAGTCTATATTAACGAATGAGATTAGACATAATTTCTATAGAATTCCTAAAATGAACAATTTAAATATCGAATTGTTTATTAGTAAATATAAAAAGTTACTTAATAAATATTTAGCAAACAACAAACCAGATATTATTCATGTACATTCAAGTATTTGGGCAGGCGTTGTGGTTTCTGAAATTGCTAGAGAAAAAAACATTCCCTATGTAATTACAGAACATAGAGGGCTGTTTTTAAAAGACAAATTACCTTATAATGAAGATTTAATCTTAAAAATTAAAAAAGCCTTAGATTTTGCAGTCGAAGTTTTAGTAGTGTCTTCTGCTGTGAAGCAAAAAATTAAAAAGTACACGTCCAATTCAATAACTATATTACCAAATATGGTTGATGTAAATTTCTTTAAACCTATCAAAAAAAAGAAAAAAGCATCTAAAATTAGTTTAGTGAGTGTAGGGAATTTGAATAAAGTAAAAGGCTTTGATCTACTTATTAAAGCCTTTGCCAATATCGTAGCAACGAATAAAAATGTTGAATTAAAAATCATAGGAATAGGAGAAGAATTGTCAAATCTACAAGATATTTCTGTCAGTCTGAAGATTGATAACTTTATAGAATTTAGTGGATATAAGACGAAAAAAGAACTATTGGAAGTTTACCAAAATGCAGATATATTTATCTCTTCCAGTAGGTTTGAATCTTTTGGTGTAGTACTGATTGAAGCATTGTCTTGTGGTCTACCAATTGTAGCAACTAATTCAGGTGGGCCAGCAGATATTGTTAAGAAAGAAAATGGTTTCCTTGCCGAAAATAAAAATGCAAACAGTTTGCAGACTAAAATTCAATTGATGATAGATAATCTTTCTAATTTTGATGCTTCTATAATTAGACTAAATACGATTGCTAATTATAGTGAAGAAGTTATTAGTAGAAAATTAGAAAAGCACTTGTTAGAATGTCTACAGCACAAAAAGCAATAAAAATTGATGGAATGACCTGTGTCAACTGTGCGCTTAGCGTAGAGAGGGCGGCAAAAAAAGCAGGAATAAAAGGTGTTGTTAATTTCCCTACAAGAGAATTAATAATAGAAGAATATTTACATTCTATGGAGTCTGATGTAGAGAAAATGATCACCAATGCAGGGTTTGAAGTTGTTCATGACGAAAACGCGCCTAAATCTACTTTACTAAAAGATATTTTGTTTTGGTTGGTAGTTACTATCGCTATATTTTTTATGGCTCAGATGTTTTTTCCGAAAGAATGGAAAAATCCTTTGGTAGATTTCTTATTAGGAACACCCGCTTTATTCATAGGTATATGGAAATTTGGAAAAGGTGCATGGAATTCTATAAAATCAAGATCTGCAAATATGTATGTTCTTATTTTATTAGGTGCTATTACAGCTTTTATCTTCAGTGTTTATTTGATGATAAAAGGCGAGCATATGTTGTATTTTGAAACTACGGCAGTTATTATTGCCTTGGTAATGGTAGGCGATAGGTTAGAAGAAAAAGCTATCAATCAAACAACTTCTTCCTTAGCTAGTTTAGCCAGAATGCAAATTAAAACATCTTTGAAATGGATGACTTCTACAGAACAATTTGTAGAAGTTAGTTTAAATGAAATTCGTAAAGGAGATTTAGTACAAATAAACCAAGGAGATCAAATACCAACAGACGGCTTTGTTTCTGAAGGTTCAGGTTTTGTAGCTGAAGCACTTTTAACAGGTGAGAGTGAGCCATCGTTCAAAGAGAAAGATACTCAATTGTTTTCTGGAACAACACTAATAGATGGTCAGTTTACTTATGTGGTAAGTCAGCCAGGACATTTGTCTGCCCTAGCAAGAATTAATAACTTAGTACAAAAAGCTAGTACCGGAAAAGCTAACATTCAAAAACTAGCAGATAAGATTTCTGCAATTTTCGTTCCTTTCATTATTGGTATTTCACTTAGTTGGTTTTTGATAAGTTATTTCGGATTAGGAGTTGCACTAGAAGCTAGTATTATTAGAAGTGTAGCTATTTTGGTAATTTCTTGCCCTTGTGCTATGGGTTTAGCAACGCCAATGGCCGTTATGGTAAGTATTGGTAAGCTAAGTGAAAATGGTATTCTCGTAAAAGGAGCACAAACTATAGAAACTTTTGCAAAGACAAAGAATATTATTTTTGATAAAACAGGAACAATTACTACTGGAAATTTTGAAGTAGAAAGTTTTGAAGTTATAAGTTTTAAAGAAAAAACAGCCAAAGAGTTGGTGTATGCTTTAGAAAGTAAATCTTCTCACACAATAGCCAAATCGGTAGCTAAAAGTTTTGCTGAATACAATTCTTTAACACTTTTGAATATCTTAGAAGTGAAAGGAAGTGGTATGCAAGGAGTAGATGAAGAAGAAAATATCTATAAATTAGGAAATGCTAAATTCGCTGAATTAACAGACTCTATTTTTGATTTGCATTTAACCAAAAACAATATATTAATTGCTCAGTTTAATATTAGAGATGAACTGAAAGAACACGTAAAAGAAACGATTAGCTACCTTAAATCAGTAGGTTTAGAACCTATCGTTTTAAGTGGCGACAGCACAAAGAAGTGTGAGTTGTTAGAAAAAGAATTACAAACAAAAATAATAGGAGCGTTAAAACCAGAAGACAAACTAAAGCGTATAGAAGATTATAGTGTGGAAGTTAGCACAATGGTTGGAGACGGTATTAATGACGCTCCAGCATTAAGTAAAGCTCATATTGGCGTATCTTTTAGTAAAGCTTCCAATGTGGCTATAGAAAGTGCAGATATTGTACTATTAAACAATGATTTTGCTTTATTGAAAACCGCTCATAAAATTGCGTTGATGACCTTGCAAACGATTAAACAAAATCTATTTTGGGCATTTGCTTATAATTTTGTAGCGATTCCTTTAGCGGCTTTAGGTATTTTGAACCCTATGATGGCAGCATTTTTTATGTTATTCTCAGATTTAGTGGTAATCGGTAATGCTTATAGATTTAAATTGAGAAAGATTTAAGATAATTTTAAAAATGCCTACTAGCTTTTTTAAGAATCTCTATCTTTTTAGTTTCTCTTACAAATTTAGAGTTAAGTAATAAGGTTTTCCATTCTTCCTTTGGTTTCATATCACAAATCGTTCTATAATATTGTAAAACAGTCAATGTCTTTTCTGGACTTTCAATCAATACCATTTCGTCCCCAACAAAAACTTTTCCTTCTTTAATAATTCGTAAATAAATACCAGGGAAATTAGCATTCAGAAACTGCTTAACAACTTTAGCTGTATTAAAGCGAGCGCCTAATTTAAAACAAGGTTCTCTAGGCTGACTTATCTGAACTACGGCCTCTCCAAGTTGATATATATCTCCAATATAAATATTTTTTTCATCAAGGTTTTCAATGCTTAGATTTTCTCCAAACATTCCCCATTCAAATTTTAAATCAGGATATAGTTTTTGCCAATAGTTATAATGATCTGTAGCGTAAATGTAACAAGCTTTGTCAATGCCTCCGTGATATCTTCTATCCACAACAGAATCATTGGAAACGTCTTCTTTTCCTATGAAAATACCCTCGGGAATACTATATTTAAAGATACCAGTTTTTACATCTTGTCCTCTAAAAGAAATAGTTTTAGTTTCAGAAATATTTGTAGAAATTACTTTCATCAACCCAATAATAATTAAACTTTTATTTGAAAACTTTTTGTAAAAGCTCCGTAACTCTGTGTGTTACATCATTACGAATTTTCTTTTCTTCATTTGCAACTACTACAAACAAACCATCTAGTGCTTTATTGGTTGTATAAGCAGAGATGTCAGTATCTACAGGGTCTAGATTTAATCCAGCTGCGGAAACAGCAAAAACGACTGTAGGGTTACTAGAAAGTGTGTTGTAGTATTGAGTTATCTCTGTCCAAGCTACATCCGCCTGTACTGCAGCCATTGCTGATTGAATTTCAGGATAAAATGCATTATACAATGTTTCATCAGCTTTTGATCTTAAATAAACTGTAGCAGCATCATCATTTCCATTTAAAATACCTAACGCATCATCAATTGTAATTTCGGTAATAGCAGTAATAAATATTTCTTTTGCAGCAGGAGCAGCTGCTTCTGCTGCTCTATTCATTTTTAATTCAAAAGCATCTAATAACGGAACCCCTAATTGGCTTACACCGGGCAATTCTAATACTTTTTTAATGTTATCAGCTTCTTGAGGGAAAAGAATTTTTAAAGCAGCATTTCCAAAATAGCCATCAATTATCGAAGTTTGTACTACGGAAGTATCTGTGCTTATTTCCAAAGCTTCCTTTAATCCGGCTGCAATATCATCAGAACCTAAAAGGCCTTCCAATTCTACACAAGAACTTAAATTAAATATTAGTATTAGACTGAATAATCCCAAGAGTATCTTTTTCATTTTAGTAATTTTTTCAAAATTAATGTATTTTTAATATTGCAAGCTATTTAATAAACTTATTTTCGTGTTGCAATTAGTTACATTACAATAATCAAACCAAAAAAAATGAAAAGAAGATCTTTTGTCGAATTTTTAGGAAAAGGAAGTTTAGTAAGTTTAGTATTAAATCCTTTGTTGGTTGTAAGTTCTTGTAAGTCAGGTGATAAATTGCATGAAGTTAAAGTGTTATTTGAAGCATTAAATAGTTCAGTAATAGTTGATGATGTTGTATTGTCGGAAGGGTTTACTTATCAAGTAGTCGTTTCCGCAGGCGATATTATTTCAGACAAAGATACTTTTGGGGAGCATTGCGATTTTAATGCATTGTTTCCGATAGATAATAGTAATACGGAAGCTATTTTATGGACCAATAATGAATATTATGATAGAGTAACTTTAGGAACTAGCTCTAGTTTAAGAACGAAAGAAGAAATTGATAAAGAACGGTATGCTGTTGGTGGAAGTATTACCAAAATTGTAAAAGACAAGGATGGGCTGTGGACTTTTGTAAAAGACAATGCAATTAATAAAAGAATAACGGGTGAAACAAAAATTACTTTTCTTTGGGATGAAGAAATAGCTGGTTGTTCTATAGCAGAAGGAACTTTACAAAATTGTTCAGGAGGAGTTACGCCTTGGGGAACAGTATTAACTTGTGAAGAAAACTACGATAGCCAATATGGAGAAATTAGCTATCTAAATGGTAAAAGAGAATTTATTCCTAGTTATTATCAATGGGAAAAACATTATAATCACCCACCAGAACATTATGGATGGGTTGTTGAGGTAAATATTCATACTGGAGCAGCACAAAAATTAGTTGCGTTGGGAAGGTGTAAGCATGAATGTGCTACAGTTGTAGGATTGGAAGATGGCAGAGTTGTAGTATATTCTGGTGATGATGAATCTGATCAATTCATTTACAAGTATGTTTCAAAATATGCTAAAGATTTAAAAGAAGGAATCTTATATGTTGCAGATGTAAACAATGGAAAATGGTTAGCTTTAGATTACGATAATAATAAATTATTACAAGCAAATTTTGAAAACCAAACAGCTGTTTTAATTCGAGTGAGAGAAGCTGCAAAATTATTAGGTGCTAGTCCAATGAATAGGCCAGAAGATATAAAAATAGATCCAATTTCTGGGGATGTTTTTGTCTCTTTAACTAATAATAAACTAATAGGAGATTATCATGGTTCTATTTTAAAGATTGTAGAAGATACAGCAGATAAAACAGGAGATACTTTTAGAGTCGAAACTTTTTTAATGGGCGGTGCGAAAGAGGGGTTTTCAAGTCCAGATAATTTAGTTTTTGACAATAAGGGCAATCTTTGGTTTGCAACAGATGTTTCAGGAAGGTCTTTAGGTAATGGAGAATATGCTGAATTTCTTTCTAACGGCTTATTTGTTGTGCCAAGAAGTGGTGAAAGACAAGGAGAAGTAATTCAGGTAGGAAGCGCACCTGTAGACGCAGAGCTTACTGGCTTATGTTTCCATCCAGATGGAAAAACATTATTTGTAAGTGTTCAGCACCCAGGCGAAACTTCGCTAGATATTAATAATTTGACCAGTCATTGGCCGCTAGGTAGAAATTCAATTCCTAAATCTTCTGTAATTGCGATTACTGGAAATTTTCTATAAGTATTTTATCGACCTTAAAAGTGGACAAGTTTTTCATTAAACTACATAACTCCAAATTAAACACAATATAAATACTTAGGTTTTTCATACCTTTGTGCTTTAAAGTATTTCGGCATTTTAGTTTGAAATACAATCACTTCAAATTAAAAATATGACATTTAAAGACTTAGGATTAATAGATCCTTTATTAAAAGCAGTAGCGAAAAAAGGATACGAAATACCTTCAGTAATTCAAGAAAAAGCAATTCCTTTAGTTTTAGAAGAAAAAGATGTATTAGCATCGGCACAGACAGGAACAGGTAAAACCGCAGGTTTTGTGTTGCCAATACTACAAATTATTGCTAAAAAGCCAGTTCAAAAAAGAAGACCAATTCGTTCTTTAATTTTAACACCAACTAGAGAACTAGCAGCTCAAATTTATGACAATATAAAAGAGTATAGTATTTATATGGACATAAAAGCAACCGTAATTTTTGGTGGCGTAAAACAGCACAAACAAGTAGCTACTATAAAAAGTGGAATAGATATTCTAGTGGCAACACCTGGGCGTTTATTAGATTTGTGTAATCAAAGACTATTAGATTTATCTCAGGTAGAGATTCTTGTATTAGATGAAGCAGATAGAATGTTAGATATGGGTTTCATTAGAGACATCAAAAAAATAATGACTTTAATTCCAGAAAAAAGACAGAGTTTATTGTTTTCTGCTACATTCTCTAAAGAAATTAGAAAACTATCAAATAGTTATTTGAAAAACCCTGTTTCAGTAGAAGCTGCACCAGAAAATACAACGGCAGATAAAATTGAGCAAAAAATATATAAAGTTGATAAATCTAAAAAAACAGCTTTAATAATTAAATTGATTTCTGATGGAAATTGGCAACAAGTTTTAGTGTTTACTAGAACAAAACATGGTGCCAATAAATTGTGTAAAAAAATGATTGCTCAGAATATTTCTGCAGCGGCCATTCACGGAAACAAAACGCAAAATGCAAGAACAAAGGCATTGGCAGATTTTAAAGCTAGTAAAGTAAGAGTTTTAGTAGCTACAGATATTGCAGCTAGAGGATTAGACATTCCCTTATTGCCGCATGTTGTTAATTTTGAATTGCCAAATATAGCAGAAGATTATGTACACAGAATTGGTAGAACTGGTAGAGCAGGAGCGAGTGGAGAAGCAATTTCTTTAGTAAGTTCAGATGAGAATGAATATATAAGTGGGATAGAAAAGCTATTAGGGATAAAGTTGAAAAAAGAAATCATGACAGATTTTGAGCCTAGTAAAGAACAACCTGAAAACGAAAAACCTCAACCTAAAAAACAGCACCAACCAAGAAGGCCAAAGGCAAAAAGATTTGGAAAACCTAATAATAGGAATAACGCTAAAACGGATAAGACTATTTCGGGGAACAATAATAACAACTCGAGAAAAGATAGTTCTGCTCCAAAGAGAACAAGTGATGGAAAAATAAGAAGACCTAATAAAGATTTTTCTGGGGAAATGAATTTGGATAAAAAACCACAACAAACACAAAATAAACCCAAACAAAACACGAATGATTCTGTTCATAAATATAGAAAAAACAATAGTGAAAAAGACCCAATGAAATGGTAGTCTTTTCACTTAAGATTTGTAAAGGAAATGTTGATTTTAATATCGGCATTTCCTTTTTAGTGTTTTAGTGTTTTTCTTTAATCAATTATTTGTTGAAAAGTATTAAAAAGAATAAATAATATCATTTAACTTTACATCTTAAATAATCAACCAATAAAAAATATGAATTACGATTTAATAGTTATAGGAAGTGGACCTGGTGGATATGTTGCTGCAATTAGAGCATCTCAATTGGGTATGAAAGTGGCCATTGTAGAAAAATCTGAGATAGGTGGTATCTGTTTAAATTGGGGTTGTATTCCTACCAAAGCTTTATTGAAAAGCGCCCAAGTGTTTGAATATACACAACATGCTGCTGATTATGGTATCAATGTAAAAGAATCTAGTGTAGATTTTAAAGCCGTAGTTGACAGAAGTAGAGGTGTTGCTGATGGTATGAGTAAAGGCGTTCAATTTTTAATGAAAAAAAATAAAATTGAAGTTATTAATGGTTACGGAAAAGTAAAACCAGGTAAAAAAGTTACTGTTCATACAGTGGATGGTTTTGATGTAGAATTAACTGCAAAAAATATTATTTTAGCTACTGGTTGTCGTTCAAGACTTTTACCAGGCTTAGAGCAAGATGGAGAAAAAGTAATTGGTTATAGAGAAGCATTAGCTTTGAAAGATATGCCAAAGAAAATGGTAATTGTGGGTTCTGGTGCCATTGGAGTTGAGTTCGCTTACTTTTATAATGCTATGGGAACAGAAGTTACCATAGTAGAGTATATGGATAGAATCATGCCTAGAGAAGATAAAGATGTTTCTAGAGAGGTTACAAAAGTTTTCAAAAAGAAAGGAATTAAAATTATTACAAAATCTGCTGTACAATCTGTTGATACAAGTGATACTGTCTGTAAAGTGAAAATTGCTGCTAATAAAGATGGTAAAGAAACAATTATAGATTGCGATAAAGTATTATCTGCAGTAGGCGTTTCGCCAAACACTGAAAATTTAGGATTAGAAGAAGTTGGTATTAAAACCGATAAAGGTTTATTGGTTGTAGATGACTTCTATCAAACAAATGTAGAAGGTTATTATGCTATTGGTGATATTTTGCCTACACAAGCATTAGCACACGTTGCTTCTGCAGAAGGAATTATTTGCGTTGAAAAAATTGCTGGACACAATCCAGAACCTTTAGATTATGGAAACATTCCAGGCTGTACTTATTGTATTCCAGAAGTTGCCTCTGTTGGAATGACGGAAGAAGAAGCAAAAGAAGCAGGTTACGAATTAAAAGTTGGTAAATTTCCTTTATCTGCATCAGGTAAAGCAAGTGCTGCTGGAGCTAAAGAAGGCTTTGTTAAAGTAATATATGACGCTAAATATGGCGAATGGTTAGGAGCGCATATGGTAGGGTACAATGTTACTGAACTTATTGCAGAAGTAATTGTGGCGCGAAAATTGGAAACAACTGGTCATGAAATTTTAAAGTCTGTTCATCCGCATCCAACAATTAGTGAAGCAATTATGGAAGCTACTGCTGCAGCTTATGGTGAGGTTATTCACCTATAAACTACTAATATAATAGAGTAATAAGCCTTAATGGGGTGTTAAAAATAAAATAGTATATTTATCAATAAAATAAGGTTATGAAAAATATATTACTACTATTAACGCTAATAACTTTAGTCTTTACTTCTTGTTCTACTAATGAATCCTCACAGCCCAAAGAAGAATGGCTATTCGTTCAAACAGCTATACAAGCCACATTAACCAATAGCTCCCTTGTGATACCTGTAACTAATGATATATTTGCATTTACAGATAGACCTTATCGAGATTATGATTATTTGAATGGGGAACAGTTTGCTTCATTTTGGGATAATGATGAGACTAATAGCTTTAAATTAGACCCTCCGAATGCTGTTTTAACTTGGGTAGATGGAAATGAGGTTAAAGAATTAGAATTAGTTATTACAGATGCAGATTTTAATAGAGATACTACTATAACGTACACGATTAATTATGATTTAGGTATTATTGCAGAAGATTTAGTGAATATTAGTCTTTTTGTTGATGTAGAATATTATGGGCGTGCCAGACAGCGTACCGGAAGTGTAAATACTAATCAGACTGGACTTAAACTTAACTAACTCTTCGTTGATGCAGTATCCATTCTCCCTCTCCGATCATTTATAACACCACTAGGCTCTGAACCGGTGTGGAGGAGTATAAATGAGTAAATAGGAATCGCTTTGTTTGAATAAACTGTATCTGTGAGAATATGAAAAACAAATTTTTACTATTAACGGGCACTAGTTGTTTATATCAAACCTAGCTGTCTTCCCAATTTCTTGAAAGTCACAATAATTTTATCTATGTGTTCATCTGTGTGTGAAGCCATATAAGATGTTCTTAGCATTTGCATGCCTGGAGGCGTTGCAGGAGAAATGAAAGCATTTACAAAAATTCCTTCATCATAAAGCATTTTCCAAATAGTAAATGTTTTTTCATCATCACCAATTATAATAGGAACAATTGCTGTTTCGCCATCTACTACATTAAAGCCACTTTCCATTAAGCCATCTCTAACTTTTTGTGCATTTGAACACACTTGTAGTGGTAAGCCTGGATTTGCTTCTAAAACTTCTAAAGCAGCTATTGCCGCAGCAGTATTTGCTGGGGTAGGAGAAGCACTAAAAATTAATGCAGGAGATTTGTGTTTTAAGTAATTAATAACTCTTTCATCACCAACTACAAAACCACCAATAGAAGCTAATGTTTTACTAAAAGTACAAACGGTAAGATCTACACTGTCTTCTACACCAAAATGATGACCAGTTCCTCTACCACCTTCTCCAATTACACCAAAAGCATGTGCATCATCAACAACAACATTTGCATTGTATTTTTTAGCTACGGCAACCAATTGGTCTACGTTAGCAATATCTCCAAAAGTACTAAAAACACCATCTGTGGCAATTAGTTTTGGTGCATCATTATCTAATTTTGAAAGTCTTCTTTCTAAATCTGCCATGTCGTTATGTTTGTAACGAACAACATTTATTCCTACACTTGTAGCTAACATATTTGAAGCAACAATACTTGCATGGTTTTCTTTGTCAGAAAATATAGTATCATTTCTGCCCATTAATGGAAAAATAGAACCTTGACCAGCTTGAAATCCGGTACTAAACAATAATGCAGATTCTTTACCCATAAATTTGGCAATCTTTTGCTCCATTTCTATGTGTAAATCTATAGTTCCTGTCAAAAAACGAGAACCTGAACAAGAAGTACCATATTTTTCAATTGCTTTAATACTCGCTTCAATAACTTTTGGATGTGTTGTAAGTCCTAAGTAGTTGTTAGAACCAGCCATTACAACTTCTTTTCCTTCCATTTTAACAACAGGACCTTCTCCTCCTTGAATTGGTCTAAAATAAGGGTAAATGCCTTGAGCTTTTACTTTATCTGCATCATTAAAATTATAACATTTATCTAGCGTCTTCATTCAAATATTTATTTTTAAAGTTTAAAAAACTTTCTTTAATAATTACTTACAAATATAGTTTATTCCTTAATATTGCACTAATTAAATTAAAGAATTATGCAAAAAAATCCCAAAATTGTTATCACTGGAGCTAATGGGTTTATTGGAAGCCATTTGGCTGAGTTCATGAAATACAAAGGGTTTGAAGTGCATTGTGTTGTGCGAGAATCTAGTAATCTTCAATGGTTAATAAATAAAGGATTCATTTTTCATAAATGTGGTTTAACAGATATTGACGCATTAAAAATAGTTTTTAAAGATGCAAAATATATTTTTCATTTGGCGGGAACGGTGGCTGCCTTAAAATTTGAAAGCTATATCTACGGAAATGTCACTTTAACGAAAAATGTTTTGGAAGCAGCATTAGCTATTAATCCAGCTAAAATTTTAATTACAAGTAGTCTAGCTGTTTCTGGTCCAACGACAAAAGATAAACCACTAAAAGAAAGTGATGGCTTTAATCCATTAGTACAGTATGGTAAAGCAAAAGTTGCTCAGGAAGAACTTTGTGCAAGCTATTTCGATAGATTAAATATTACTATCGCTAGACCAAGTCCAATAACAGGACCTAGAGAGGTTGAAATGTTTGAGTTTATTAAAACGATCAATAATGGTATTTTTCCAAAAGTAGGTTTTTCAGAAACTTATGTAAATATTATTCACATAACTGATCTTTTAGATGCTTTTTATAAAATGGTTATTTCAGATAAGACAAATGGCGAAGCTTATTTTCTAGCTTCAGAGAATGCTTATTCTTGGTCAGAAATTTCTAAGATTTGTGGTAAATTATTAAATAAGAAACCATTTACTTTAGCATTGCCACATTTTATTATTCTTATTGCAGGTTTCTTTTCTGGCTTGTATGGTAAAATAATAGGAAAACCACAAACTTTTGATTACGAAAAGGCAAAAGAAGGAATAGAAGAAGCTTGGTTAGGAGGTATAGCGAAAGCAAAAAATGATTTTGGGTTTGAACAAAAAGTTAGTTTAATAGAAGGACTGAAAATTACTATTGATTGGTATAAAAAAGAAAAATGGTTGTAGTTGTTGTGTTAAATAACACTAATTTATTTATTCGTATTAAACTCTTCTAAAGCTTTTTTAATAACAGGATCATTTTTATAAGCCAATCTGAAATACCCTTCGTTTTGAAATAGTTGTTTCGCGAAATAAGCTTTCAAAAAGTCTTTTAAATTTTCTTTATTTTCAGACAGTTTACTAAAATCTTTTTTCCAACCTTTAGATTCTGCATAAGTTAAAAAATCATCAAATAACTTTTCAGTTACTATAAAATTAGCATTAAAGTTTTCAACCGAATTGTAAGGTGTAAATCTTTCCGAATAGTCGCTGTAGTAATTATAGACAAACTCTGGAACTTTTATTTTCAACCTATTTACATATGAATTATTCTGAATGGTATCAAAAGGAACAAAAATGTCTGGTGTAATTCCACCACCACCATACACTTTACGGTTTTTAATCTTAGTGAAATAAATTAATGAATCATTGTTGTGAATACTGTCTTGGCTATAAAATTCTCCATGTTGGTATCTGTCGAACACTTCCTTTTTATAATCATCTTTATTGCTATATACTTTTTGAATACTTCTTCCAGATGGAATATAGTATTTGGCAACAGTCAATCTTAAAGCAGAGTTGTCTGCCATATTATACTGTTCTTGCACCAGTCCTTTACCAAAAGATCTTCTCCCGATAATAGTTGCTCTGTCCCAATCTTGTAACGCACCAGAAAGTATTTCACTTGCAGATGCAGAATTTTCATCTATTAAAATACTTAATTTTCCTTCTTCAAAGTCTCCAGGTCTTCCTGCAGTATAGTTTTCTCTTTTGTAATGTGTACCTTCGGTATATACAATCAATTTTTCGCCAGCTAGAAATTCATCGGCCATAAACACGGCTTCTCTTAAATATCCTCCACCGTTTCCTCTAAGGTCAATAATTAAGTTTTTAAGACCTTCTTTTTGAAGCTTTTTAAGACTTTTATAGAATTCATCATAAGTAGTACTACTGAATTTATTGATTTTGATTAAGCCAGTTTTATTATTTAGCATGTAAGCAATATCTACACTATATAATGGAATCTTTCCCCTTGTAATTTGAAAGTCTATTTCTTCATTATGGCGAAGCATGGTGACTTTCACTTTAGTGTTTTTTGGTCCTTTAAGCAATTTAACAACATCTCTATTTTGTACGCCAACTCCAGCAACAATTGAATCGTTTACGGCAATTATTTTATCGCCAGCTAAAATGCCTACTTGTTCAGAAGGGCCATTTGCTATGGCAGTAACAATTATGATGGTATCTTCAACAATATAGAATTCTACTCCTACACCTTCAAAATCTCCTCTCATGTCATCGTTTATATCTTTTAAATCTACAGGAGGAATATAAAATGAATGTGGATCAAGATTTGAAAGCATATCATTGATAGCTTTTTCTTCTAAATCTTTGGTGTTAATAGTATCTACATATTTTTTCTCTATGTAGTTTAATATATATTCCATTTTACCTGTTTCCAAATTGTTTCCAATAGATGGTTTGTTGGAGGAATTCATACTTATAATGTATCCTAAAAATATTCCAGCGGCTAAAACAATGGCTAGTATAAAAGGAAGGTAAGGATTATGTTTTTCTTCTTTCTTATAGCTAATTATTGATTTATTCTCCGGTGTATTCTCCATAGGATTTTCTTTATATTCTAAGTGTTACGAAAAATATTTTATATCTTCTTTTATTTTATTTACTATATTTTCTGCCATTGTTACAGATTCACTTTCTGCATAAACTCTAACGATAGGTTCTGTATTTGATTTTCTTATCATTACCCAACCTTCTGGCATAATTATTTTTAAACCATCAATGGTAATTAATTCAAAATTAGCATATTTTTTCTCTAATTTTTTTAACAGATTATCGACATCCATTTTTGGGTTTAAGTCAACCTTTTCCTTAACCATTTCATAATTTGGATAACTAGCGCGTAGCATCGACATAGATTTTTTTTCATTTGCTAAATGTGTTAAAAACAAAGCAATACCAACTAAAGCATCTCTTCCATAATGTAATTCAGGATAGATGATTCCACCATTTCCTTCCCCACCAATTACGGCATTTACTTTCTTCATTTCAGCAACAACATTTACTTCACCAACGGCACTAGGAAAATAAGCGCAACCTTCTTTTTCAGTAACATCTTTTAATGCCATAGTAGAAGATAAGTTAGAAACTGTAGCTCCTTTTTTGTTACGTAAAACATATTCAGACACAGCAACTAGTGTATATTCTTCCCCAAACATTTCGCCATCTTCACTTACAAAAGCTAATCTATCTACATCTGGATCTACGGTAATTCCTAAATCTGCTTTTTCTCTTTTTACTTTATTTGAAAGCTCTGTTAAGTGTTCTTTTTTAGGCTCTGGATTATGTGCAAATATTCCTGTAGGTTCACAATTTATTTCAATGATATCTTTTACGCCTAAAGCCCTAAGCATCATAGGAACATAAATACCACCTGTAGAGTTTACTGCATCTACGACTACTTTAAACTTCGCTTTTTTGATTGCTTGTACATCTACTAATTCTAAATTTAATATGTGGTCTATATGTTTTTGAGCATAAGTATCATCTTGTGTGTAAGATCCTAAATAATCAACTGTTGGAAAATCAAAAGCGTTTAAATTTTCTGCTCTTTTTAATACTTCCTCCCCGTCAGCAGCAGAAATAAACTCGCCTTTACTGTTTAAAAGCTTTAAGGCATTCCATTGTTTGGGATTATGACTTGCTGTTAATATAATACCACCAATAGCATTGTAGTCTACTACAGCCATTTCAACGGTAGGCGTTGTAGATAAACCTAAATCTATAACATCTATACCAGCACCCATTAAAGCGCCACATACAATATTATTCACCATTGTACCAGATAATCTAGCATCTCTTCCTATTACAACAGAACCGTTTCCGTTTCTTTCTTTTATCATAAAAGCATAAGAAGTTGCATATTTCATGATATCAAAAGGTGTTAAACCTTCATCTTCCTTGCCACCAATCGTTCCTCTTATTCCTGATATTGTTTTTAATAAAGCCACTGTATAATTGTTTTTTGGTTTGTAAAGATAGTTTTAATTTAACTTTTTCGAATTGTTAAATCAATTTAATTTTAGTATACTTCGATTATGCTGTTTATAAGTATATTGTAGTATTAAATTTTGTTTAAAAGTTTTATTTGTTATGCTTTACTTTTATTGATAAATATCATAACTTTGTTATAACTTTAGGTATAAATCATCAAAACGGATTCATATCTTTTAATCCGTTAGATTTAATTAATGAGTTAACTAAAAGACTTCATAGAAAAGAAGATGAGTATGTCTCACATCTATCAGCCGGTAATGATAAAAGTATTACTGGAAAATGGGGGTGTTGCTAATAAGAAAACTATAGCTCAAAATATTTTGAGCTATGATTTCTCTCAAGTTGAGTACTACGAGAGAATTACCAACACTATGGTAGGTCGAGTTCTTAGGAAAAATGATGTGGTTTTAAAAGAAAAAAACATCTATGAATTAAAGAAATTCGAAAACCTATCATCATCTGAAGTTTAAGAACTTATTGCTCTCTGCGATTTTAAAATAAAGGAATACATCAACAAAAGAGGAACTAAGATTTGGGAACATAGAAGGAGAAATAGAAAGGCTGTTCCAGGATCCACTAGATATGAAGTTTTAAAACGAGCTGATGGAAGGTGTGAATTGTGTGGTATATCTAAAGAAGAAAAAGCATTAGAAGTTGACCATATTGTCCCGAAAAATAAAGGAGGAGAAGATTCAATCGATAATTATCAAGCATTATGTTTTTCTTGTAATGCCAATAAACGGGATACGGACGACACAGATTTCAGAAATCTCAATGTTAAATATCAATCACGACAATCTGATTGTATTTTCTGTAATGTTTCAAGAAACATAATTGCTGAAAACGGATTTTCAGTTGCTTTCTACGATAAGTTTCCTGTTACCTCAAAACATATATTAGTTATCCCTAAGCGTCATTGCAGTGATTATTTTGAACTCTCACAACCTGAGATAAATGCAATTAATCGATTGACACACAGTTTAAAAGAAAAACTTAAGAGTGAAGACTCAAGTATTACGGGATATAATATTGGATTTAATGTGGGAGAAGATGCTGGTCAAACAGTGTTTCATTGCCACATGCACTTGATACCAAGAAGAAAAGATGATGTAAAAAGTCCAATTGGTGGAGTGAGAAATTTAATTCCAGGAAAAGGAGATTATAAAAATTAACCTAAACAACATTAAAACACAGTTTAGTCAAACGTTATAACAATACCAAACCCACCTTAAATCACTCACCAAAAACCAACTCACCACCACTAAAAGTCATCAATACTTTCGTATTAGGAACTTCATCTATTTCACAAGTCATAATATCTTGGTCTAAAACTATGAAATCGGCAAATTTCCCTTTTTGGATACTTCCTTTTTCATTTTCTTCAAAGTTGGAATAGGCTGCCCAAATTGTCATGCCTTTAATTGTTTCTTCTCTTGTTAAAGCATTTTCTATTTGAAAACCATTAGCAGGAAAGCCTTTAGTATCTTTTCTGGCTACGGCACTATAAAAAGTTAAAAATGGATTCACTTGTTCAATGGGAAAATCTGTTCCTAAAGCAATTCTTCCATTTCTGTTTAATAATTCTTTATAAGCATAAGCGCCTTTCATTCTTTTTTTGCCTAATATTTTTTCTGCCCAATACATATCTGAAGTGGCATGTGTTGGTTGTGCAGAAGGAAAAATGATTTCAAAATATTTAAAATCTATCGGGTCAATAATTTGTGCATGTTCTACACGCCAACGTCTTTCTTTACTAATACCAACTTTATCTACAAAAGTTTTTAAGGCAATTTCATTGGCTTGGTCTCCAATAGCATGTACGTTCAATTGAAATTGAGAATCTTTTATTTTCTGTGCTATTTCTAAGAGTCTTTCTTCGGTATTTACTAAGATACCCTGGTGGTTTTCGTTTTCGTAGTTTTCTTTTAAATAAGCACCTTTAGAACCTAAGGCACCATCTATATAAAACTTAAAAGCATTAATCGTTAATTTGTCTGTTTTAGAAACACCTTTTTGTAAATAATAATTCAGAGAACTTTTAGTCGCCAAAATCATGGAATAAATCCTTATTTTGAGTTGATTTCTTTGCTGTAAATCATGCATTAATTCAACCGTTTCTTGCCCAAGTTCGGCATCTGAAACAGAAGTAATTCCATAAGAAAAACAAACTGCTTCAGCTTCTTTTAATCCTTTTATTTGAATTTTTTTAGATGGTTTTGTCATTATTTTATAAACTAAATTCATGGCGTTATCTAATAAAACTCCCGTTGGTTTTCCATCTTTTAATATAATTTCGCCACCATCAATTTTGGTGTTAGCATCTATAGCTGCCAAGTCTAAAGCTTTTTGATTGGCTAGCATAGCATGACCATCAATTCTATTGACTGCAACTGGCATGTTAGGAAATAATTCATCTAGTTTATCTTTGGTAGGAAATTCCTTCGTTTCCCATTCGTTTTGATTCCAACCTCTTCCTTTTATAAAATCACTAGGGTTTTCTTTATGGAATTTTTGTATTCTTTCTAATACTTCTTCATAACTTTTTGTGCCTACTAAGTTTACTTGTTGTAAAGTAAGTCCTAAACCATAAAAATGACAATGAGGATCTATAAAACCAGGAAAAACTGTTTTCCCTTTTAAATTAATGGTGTTGCTTGCTGTATATTTTTCAAGAATAGATTCATTGGTTCCTATGGCTACAAATTTTCCATTTGTAATAGCAAAACTTTCTTGGATTTCGAAAGATGTATTTACAGTATAAACTTTTGCATTGTATATAATAGAATCTACTGTGGTTTTCATAAAGCAAGTATATAACTTTTTTGAGGAGGATGTTCCAATTATTCATTAATTTTACCAAATGAAAGAAAAACAGGAATGGTTTGAAACTTGGTTTGACACTTCTTATTATCATATGTTGTATAAGAACAGGAATGATGAAGAAGCACATTTTTTCATGAAAAACTTAATAAATTATTTAACAATAAAAGCTAATTCAAAAGTTTTAGATTTAGCTTGTGGAAAAGGAAGACATGCTGTTTTTTTAAATCAACAAAAGCTAGATGTTGTTGGCGTAGATTTATCTGGAGAAAGTATAGTACACGCGAAACAATTTGAAAACGACTCTTTACATTTTGACGTGCATGACATGCGAGTAATTTATAAAGAGAATACTTTTGATTATGTATTTAATTTGTTTACTAGTTTCGGTTACTTTAAAGACGATAATGAAAATCAAAAAGCCGTTTCTTCTATGGAGAAAATGCTAAATGAAAAGGGTGTGTTGGTCATTGATTTTTTGAATGCAACCAAAACAATAAATAATTTAGTTCAAAAAGAAGAAAAATTAATTGATGGTATTCAATTTAATATTTCTAGAAGGGTAGAAGATGGCTTTATTGTAAAGCAAATAGCGTTTACAGATAAAGGAAAAGACTTTTCTTTTGAAGAACGTGTTAAAGCTTTAAAATTAAAAGATTTTCAACAGTTTTTTGATAAAACAAAGTTAGAATTAGTGGAAGTATTTGGAAATTTTGCTTTAGAAAAATATGAGGAAGAAAATTCTGATAGATTGATAATGATATTGCGTAAAGCTAAAGTGTAAAATCTTTCTTATCTAAGCCTAACCAATCTAATGTAGATTGATGCATAATATTTTCTAAATCTTTTACTGGAAGATTCATTTCTTCAATGTATTTACCAATTTCCAAATCACCTAAAGGGAAAGGATAGTCAGTCCCTAAGCATATTTTTTCTGAACCTTGTAAGTCTAGCATGTACTCAAATAACTTTGCGTCATGCGTAATGCTATCAATCCAAAATTTACCAATATATTCTCTAGGATTAATTGGGTTGTCGATAGCTACTAAATCTGGGCGGCAATTGAATCCGTGTTCTATTCTACCCATCGTTGTTAATAGGTTTCCACCAGCATGGGAGAATAAAAATTTAAGATTTGGTAATCGTTCCATTACGCCAGAAAAAATTAGAGAAGCAGCTGCTCTAGTCGTTTCTGCTGGCATACCAACTAGCCAAGGCAACCAATATTTTTCCATACTATGAAAACCCATCATATTCCAAGGGTGAATCATGATAGACATATCTAATTTTTCGGCAGCTTCAAAAATTGGAAAAAACTGTTCTGCACTTAAATTGATATCGTTTATATTTGAACCAATCTGAATTCCTGGAAGGTTTAATTCTTCTTTACATCTTGTTAGTTCTCGAATCGCCATTTCAGTATCTTGCATAGGTAAAGTTCCTAAAGAAATATAATTCTTCGGATATTTTACTTGTAGTTCTGCAATATCATCATTCAAAAATTGAGCAACTTCCAAACCATGTTTTGCTTTGGCAAAATATGAAAACATTACAGGAACGGTACAAGCAACTTGAACCTGTGTACTGAATTGTTCATACTCTTTAATACGATATTCTGGATCCCAGCAATTGATAAAAATCTCTCTAAAAAACTGATCGCCTTTCATCATGTTGGCGTAATTTTCCTTTTCATATTCTAGGTGAATAAAATTACCATAACCAAACTTTTTAGCAAACTTTGGGATTCTTTTAGGTAAGATATGATTGTGAACATCAATTTTTAACATAAGAGGTTTTTAGGGGCTTAATTTTTACAAAAATAAGATTATTTACTATTTAAACTATCAATTTATTGATTTTTATAAAACTTAAACATTAAGCATTATATTTACAATTCAATAAATTTTATATGAAGCATTTATTCTTTTTATTAGTATTATTCGTTAGCCAGTCGGTGTATTCTCAGGGTGCTTATGTTCCATTAAATACGGAGAGCTATCGTATGATAGATAGGTTTGATATTCGTTATAATAAAATTTTACCAATTCCTCATTCTAGCGTAAAACCTTACAATAGAGCAAGTGTTGCCAGTTATGCTGAAGCTATGTATAATTCAAATATTGATTTAAAAAAAGTAGATATTCATAATCTAAAATATCTAATGAATGATAATGCCGAATGGGTAGATTCTTTTAGCACTAAAAATAAGCCATTATTAAAAGTATTCTATAGAGAAAAAGCTTCGTTGTTGCATGTAAGTACTAAAGCATTTGAGTTAAGAATAAATCCTGTTGTAGATTTTGATTACGGCACTGAGTTTGGTGACAAGCCTTTATACATGAGTTCTAAGGGGTTTGAATTAAGAGCAAGCTTAATGAAAAGGTTAAGTTTATACACGTTGTTGACAGATAATCAAGCACGACTACCAAGTTTTATGCGAAACAATGCTATAAATGGTACTTATGCTAATTTACCAGAAAATGCTTATTGGAAAGAATTTGGTACTGTAGGGCAAGATTATTTTAAGGTAAGAGGATATTTATCTTTTAATTTGTTAAAACATATTGATGTTCAATTTGGTTATGATAAGCAGTTTATCGGAAATGGATATCGTTCGTTATATTTATCAGATAATTCCGCACCTTTTTTATTTTTAAAGACAAACCTAAAAGTTTGGAAAATAAATTATCAATCTATTTGGGGCGAAATGATAGGTCAGTATAAAAGAGGTGGAGACAGATTGTTAGATAAAAAGTATGCCGTTTTTCATCATTTGAATTTTAATGTTACTAAATGGTTAGATGTTGGTGTTTTTGAAGGCGTTTCTTTAACTAGAAGTAACCAATTCGAATGGCACTATCTAATACCGATTATCTTTTATAGAAGTATAGAACAAAGTATTGGAAGTCCTGATAATTCAGTTATTGGTTTCGATTTTAAAGCAAATTTTTTAAGACACTTCCAATTGTATGGTCAGTTTGTTTTAGATGAGTTTAATTTCTCACATATTAGAGCTAATGATCAATGGTGGGCTAATAAATTTGGTGTGCAAGCAGGTATGAAATATATAGATGTGGCTAATGTGCCTAATTTAGATTTGCAGTTAGAGTTTAATATGGTAATGCCTTACACTTATACGCATTATTCTCTTCCGGCTACAGACTCTACTGCGGGCAGACAATTAGCAAATTACACCCATTACAATCAATCCTTAGCTCATCCATTAGGGGCTAATTTTACTGAGTTTGTGGCTTTGGTAAATTATCAGCCAGTACAATTGCCTAATTTAAATGTATCATTAAAATATATAAATGCAGTAGTAGGAGCGGATAGTATGAAGTTAGATGGGACTTTGTCAAATTATGGTGGTGATATTTTTAGAGCAACAAATCAAGGTTCAGTTGAAAATGAATTTGGAAATTATTTGAGACAAGGAAATGCACATAGGATAAGCATGTTTGAGTTTAAAGCTACTTATAAATTTTGGCATAATATGTATGGAATTCTAAAAGTAGGAACTAGATCTTTAAATAGTGATTTGGATTGGGAAGATAATACAAGTACTTGGATAAATTTAGGTATAAGAATAAATGCAAGTAATAGAAATTGGCATTTTTAAATAGTTCATTTCTCAATTGATGATAAAGAAACCATCACTTCCTTTTTTTTGATATAAAGGCATTAATATTTTACCATCAAGTGGACAAAATATTTCTCCATTTTTATCTTTTGCTAACAACTCACCTTCTTTTACGGCTTGAAAATTAGCATATCCAGCTTTCATAACAAATTCATCTTCTTCATCTATTAAGTGATGGTATTTAACCTCAGAAACATACGGTAAGTTTTCGTTGTATTTTCTTAATTCTTCTATAGTGCCAGCACATTGATCTTTGTATTTTTTGTCTATTATTTTTAGATCTAAAAATATACTAACTAATGCGGCAAAAGAACGCTCTGCAGATTCGGGGTCATTATGCTGTCCAGCCTCAAAGGCAATTCCAGGAATATTTAATCTATCGAAATATTCTAAAGTGGTACCAGAAATTGTTGAGGTCATTTTATCAATAACAGGGCTTGGATACAATTTAGCAAATTCTACACTGTCTTTGTGCTTATTAGTAATAGACATACAAGCACCACTAGCAGAAGTTGTATGTAAATCAAGCATTAAAATATCTTCTTTATCATCTTGTTGATGTAAAACATTTTGAATAGCATCTAGCAGTTGCTTTTGTTCTATATCTTCTGAAGTGTTTAGTAAACCATAGGGCAATGCACTTAGCTTAATGATTTTTGTTGCATACCATTGCCTATTGAGATCTTTATGAATAAAACGCTGATCTATTTCAAATGCAGACATGTTTCCTAATAAACCAATTACTTTTCCTTCAAAAGTAACTTGCTTCGATTCTAAAAAATGAAATAGTTTTTTTAAAGCATGATAACCTGCTTTTTCGTTTCCATGAATACTAGCAATAATGATAAAAAGTTTACCATTATTATAATTCCCATATTCTCCAATTATTCTCTGCATAAAGGCTCCAAAGATAACTATTAATAAGTGAGAAAGTTAAAAATTAGGGTACAAAAGGAATTGGCAATAAGTAAAATTTATATCAATCTATTAACTAACCTTCTAGAAATTTCTAAGAAATTTTCTTCTGTTACAACGCCTATTAAGTGATTGTCTTTATCTACAACGGGTAAACAGCCTATTTGATGTTCCGTCATTAAGTCCATGGCTTGCGTTAGTTTTACTGTAGCTAATATGGTTAAAGGTTCTTTTATCATAATGTCGTTTACCGTTTTTGGTAAAACTTTTTTTTGATGCTGTGTTTTCATATAAGCTCTTAAAACTGTTCTAGAAGTTACTAAACCTACTAATTTACCCTTGACATCTTCCACCACTACATAGCGAATTTTTTTCCAGTCCATCATTTCTGAAACTAGTTCTATAATGTCATCTTTTTGAACCGTAAATAATTTTTGTGTCATAAATTCTTCCACCAAAATTTCTGAAGGCTTCCAGTTTTCATTATCTTCCAATTTTGCTAATTCCCATTTGTGTACTGGTTTCATAGTTTTTTGATTTTTGATGGTTGCTGCTGTTATAGCCGCTAAAACTTCTTCTTTGTTATTATTCTTTTTTAATTTACTAAAAGATTCTAACATCCAATAAGACCCTGTTCTACCAGTTTCAGCTCTTTCTTTTAATATGTCGGTATACTTTGTAATGTCTACAGAACTTACATTCTGATCTTTCAAACCTTCTTCTGCCAATGGGATTAATTCTTTTAATAGTAATTCTGAAGCTTGAATTTTTTGACCACCAATCCAATTAAATTTAGTATCTAATCCATTAATAGATGCTTTTAAGAAATTAGATTTAACATCATCAAAGTCTAACTTTTTAGTAATGTCTCCATATTCGTTTTTCATACCAATCATTAAGCCTAACCACAGGGCAGAATTAGCAATAGAATCTACAATGGTTGGCCCAGCAGGTAAAACCCTGTTTTCTATCCTTAAATGAGCTTTCCCATTATCACCTACACCATAGCAGGGTCTATTCCAACGGTAAACAGTTCCATTGTGAACTTGAAGAGCCATTAGTTTTGGCGCTTTTCCAGATTCTAAAGTTTCAAAAACATTTTCTGTAATTTCAGCATTTAACAATACTCTATATCTAACTAAATCTTCTTTGTAAATATCTAAAATAGAATCTTTTATCCAGTTATCTCCAAAAGTTACTCTTGGGCTTACTTCTCTTTGGTGCTCATGAGAAACTCTTGTATCTACAGATTGTGTAAAAAGCGCAATTCTAGTTTCTTTCCAAAGTCTTTTACCAAATAAAAAAGGAGAGAAGGTCGCACTAGAAAGAACAGGGCCAGTTATAGCTTGAGAAATATTATACATATCCACAAATTCATCTGGTTTTATTTGTAAATGAACTTGAAAACCTGTATTCGCTGCTTCTAAAAGTGGGGTGTCATGATTTGATATAAGCTCATCAATTCCTTCAATTTTTAATTGAAAGTGTTCTCCTCTAATCATGTTTATAGCATCGCAAAGGGCTTTGTATCTATCAAAAGGCGTTAAATTGTCCATCGTAAAGTCAGACTTTCTAATAGTTGGTACTATTCCAGAAAGGATGGTGTGTATGCCCATCTTTTCAGCAACAGCTGTAGCAATGTTATAGTTTTTCGAAATCTCATTTTCTAAATCGGAAAGACAAGTATTTTTAAATTCTCTTGGCGTAGCATTAATTTCCATATTGAAACGTGCCAATTCAGTAGTGAAAAATTTTTCATCAAGATGTTCCATCATCTCAATACTTTTGCCAATAGGTTTAGAATATTTATCGACCAAACAAAATTCTTGTTCTGCGCCAATTCTTATTTTATCAATTTCAAACCAACCTTCTTTAAGCATTTTATCCATTGCATGAATATCGCTTAATATATGTCTTTCAAAAGTTTGAAGTTGTTCTACTGAATTGGTTAATTTTACGTTTGCTACGCCCATTTTATTTATTTAAAATGGGAAATTACAAAGAAAATTAATAAAAAGATATTTTGAACTTAAATTAATTGTAACTATTCAGCCGAGAGACCTGAAAAATATTTAAAGGAAGGAAAAGAAGTAAAACTAGTTATAATTTTCAATTTTTAGGTGATTTGGTAAGGTCTGATTTTTCAAGATTTCACAGCTAACAGCCTATTACTATTCGTAAGTCAATAACTAACAGTTTTAAAACACTTAATTTTTTTTTGAATGAATGAGTACTACTAATCATCAAAACTCTGTTAAAATTATAAATCCTACACTTTTTTGTTATAGCTTTGAAGACCAATTTTTAATTTATGAAAAAAATAGTACTAATTTTTACATTGTTTAGTTTGTATATCCAAATTATTTTTGGACAGGCAGAACCGATAAGCCAAGGTTCTAATATGCAGTTTTTAGGTTTAAAAGCTTATGGAACCACAGTTCGTTTTGATGCCTCTGATGCTACAAAATATATGATGCTTAGAAGTACTGAAGATATAATAGCAGTACCTGTTGATAATACTGAATATTTAGTAGGAGAACATTTAGGAAATGCTAAGGTTTTTTATAATGAAAACAAAAAATCACTTTATCAGTTTAGAGAGTCTGTAGCAAATACAATTTATCATTTTGCTGTATTTGCTTATAATCAATCTGGGGGAAACATTAACTATAAATCAGACAACCCTTTAAAGGGAAGTCAAGCTACTTTAGGAAAATTTTTTGATGGCTATTATGCTGACTATAGAATAGATACAGAAAATGCCATTGAAGATTTAAGTGTTTTATTACGTAACCATAATGATCTTTTATATGGAGATTATGATGATGCAATTATTGATAATCTTTTAGCTAAAGACACGACCATAATTGTTGGTGGTTCTTTAGAATCTAGAAAATATGTTGTTTGTGAATATTCTAATATCATTGATATTTATGAAAAAAACCTTCAAAATTATGATTTCAATGTGTTTAACAGAGAGCATGTTACACCAAGATCATGGATGCCTTCTACCCCAGGAAGTAATGATGACCATAATGAAACTACAGATTATTTTAATTTATTTTTGGTAAAAGCAAGTGTAAATCAGACGCTAAGATCTAATAATGTTTTTGATGAAGTTGTTTCTGCTAATAGTACTGAATTAGATTGTAAAAAAGGAGATAATGTTGATGGTGTACTTTCTTTTGAACCAAAAGAATCAATTAAAGGAGATGTAGCAAGAACTTTATTTTACCAAACAATTACTTATAACGGTATTTCTGGAAGTTGGGCTTTTAATAATTTACAATCAAATGGTGATATTCAAAATGTAGATTTACTATTACAATGGCATGCACAAGATCCTGTAGATAATTTTGAAATTGCTAGAAATGAATTGATTTACAATGAACAAGGAAATAGAAATCCATTTATAGATAATCCAGAGTGGGTTTATTGTATAGATTTTAAAACTATGACATTAAATGGTTCTTGCCCATTAGATACAGCGCAAGATGTTATAGATTCTACTATTTCTATTATAGATTTTAATGAGAGTAAAAACCTAATTGTTTACCCAAATCCTGTAACGTCTAGTGCTTATGTAAAACTATTAGATAATGAAGAAATAATAAGTTTAGATTTATTAAATATGAATGGTTCAAAAGTTTCTTTTAAGTCTGAAATAGATAGGAATATTTCAACATTTAATGTAGAAGGACTTTCAAAAGGAATGTATATAATGCAGATAAATACAAAAGACAAAGTGTCTTATAAAAAGATTCAAGTAGCTAGAAAATAGAAGTTCTAAACATATTATGTTCATTTCTTAAGAATAACTTAAGGTAGTTTAGACCTTACAATTTATAACTTTACAAATTAACAATTAATAATTAAAAATTAACAAACAAAAATTAAAAATTATGAAAAAAATTTACGTAAGTATTTTAGCTAGTATGTTTATAGCAATGTCTTTTGCTACTACACATACGGTTACAAATGTTGGATCAACTTTTACACCTCCTATTTTAAACATTACTGAAGGAGACACTGTTGTGTGGACTATCGGCATTTCTCATGATGTAGTAGAAGTAGATATGGTCACTTATAACGCGAACGGAAACACACCACTTGTTAGTGGGTTTTTTACTCCTGTTGGAGGAGGAATGGTTGTTTTCGATAATACAATGATAGGAATGCACTATTATGTTTGTACACCTCATGCTGTTGGTGGTATGAAAGCAACTATATCAGTAGCTGCGTTATCTTTTCCACCTTCTACAGGTACACCAATCATTACAATGATCGGAGATGGAGATTGTACAGGCGGAAGTCCTAAAGTATTAGAGATTTATGCAGATGGGTATGTAAACTTTTCTGATTTTTCTTTAGAAAAACAATCAAATGCGGGGACTGTTTGGGGGTCAACTACTTCTTTAACAGGATTAAATACATTAACTGATGGTTTTGCTTATGTTTATTATGAATCATCTGCAAATACAGGTACATTTGCTTCAGAATTTCCTAGTGCTACAAATGCTATATTAGAAGGTGTTGTAAACTATAATGGAGATGATAGAGTTAGATTAATCAATAGTACTTCAATGGCTGTTATTGACCAATATGGTGTGTCTGATGTTGATGGTTCTGGGCAAACTTGGGAATATACAGATGGTTTTGCATACAGAAATACTGGAACTGGACCAGATGGCGCATTTATTGAAGGAAATTGGTCTTTTAATCAAGGTTCATTTAATGGGTTAGGTTTATGTCAATCAGGTTCAGATGCCTTTGAAGTTATTTCTGGCGCTGGATCTTATTCTTTATCTGTTATACCTGAAGTGTCTTTCAAAACAGATTCTTTTGAATATAATGAAGGTGATGGTGTTGTTCAATTAGATTCTTTATTATTGAACCCTGCACTTGTAGGGGCAACTACAGAATCTTTTGAGATTTACTTAAGAGCTGCTTCAACAGGAAGTTCTGCAGATTTTGATATTACTGGTTTACCCATTCCAATTATTTTCCCGCAAACAATTTCTTTAGCATTATTAAATTTTACTGCTCAATCTTTAGAAGCAACTTTAGTTGATGATGTATTAATTGAAGGAAATGAATATGTTGAATTAGTGCTAAGAAATGCAGTTGGAATTAACATCGGTGCAGATTCAGTAATTTATTTGAAAATAATTGATAACGATTTTCCTGCAGATACTTTTGTAGAGTTAAGTTTAAACTCGGCAATTATTTCAGAAGGAGCTGGTTCTTTTGATATAGATTTAGATTATCAACAAACAGGTGTAAACACTCTACATACGGTTGATTTAGAATTAGTTTCTGGAGATGTTGCTGATGTAGATAATTTTGCAACAATGACGGCAACTTTTAATACACTTACAGAGAAATTCACGGTTAACATAACAGATGATATAATAGTAGAAGGAAATGAAGTATTAAAGTTTGCTTTATCAAATGCTACAAATGGTTTATTTATTGGGTCAGATTCTATTTTCACTTTAACTATAAAAGATAATGATGTTGCAACGTATGCATTAGGCTTAGTAGATGGAAATGATGCTACGGGTGCAGATTCTGCAGGTCTTCATGGGGTATTTGTTGGCGTAGTAAATAGTTTAGATAGAGGATTTAATTCAATAGAATTTTCTATTCAAGATGTGACTGGTTCAGTAGATGTATTTTCTGATGTTGCTCCTTTTTTAACAATGGTAGTTGCTGTAGGTGATGAAGTGAAAATTGAAGGGGACATTAAATTCGATAACGGAATGGTAAGAATTGAAAACTTAGTTAGTTTGAATGTAATAACTTCAGCAAATCCATTAACACCTTTTGTAGTGACAGCAATTAATGATGCTAACGAGTCTGATTTAGTAAGAATAAATGGTTTGACATTAGTAGATCCAGCAGAATGGTTTGGAGATAATTCGAATGCAGGATTTGATGTTTTTGCAACAGATGCTGCAGGTGATACAGTTATGATAAGAATTGATAGAGATTATGTTGATTTATATGATGCAACTGCTCCTAATTCTGGTGTTATTGATGTAATTGGTGTTGCTAGTCAATATGATTTTTCAGCTCCATATGATGAAAATCATCAAATTATACCTAGAGATTTATCGGATATTATTTTATATCCTACTTTAAACATGGATGATCAAGGTACATTAGTTGATGAAGATGCTGGAACAGCGACTATCAACTTTTCTGTTGCCAATGACAACGGAGGTTCTTATACTGTAGATGTTGAATTAACTGGTGGTTCTGGTACTGCTGATGATATAGATAACTTTATGACAGAAACTGCTGTAGCGGTAACTGGTGGTGCAGGTTCTATTACGGTTAATATTACAGATGATGTATTAATTGAAGGAAACGAAAATTTCGAATTCACATTAACTAATTCAAGTACTGGTTTATTAATTGGTACAGCAAATGTTTTTGATTTAACAATCAATGATAATGATGCGGATGCAATTGCTGAAATTAATGTAAATGCATTAACTCTTTATCCAAACCCAGCTACTGAAAAAGTAATGTTGAAAATGATTTCTAATGAAAAACAAATCGCTAACATTTCAATAGTAGATGTTATTGGAAAAACAATTCAATCAAATTCTTTTATGTTAAATAATGGTACAAACGCTATTGAATTAGACCTAACAAAAGTTGCTAAAGGAAATTACATGATTCACATTTCTACAGAAAATGGAAATCATACAGAAAACTTATTAGTTAGATAAACTAATTAACTATAATTTTAAAGGGAATGTATTTTACATTCCCTTTTTTTATGCTTAGAAGTGAAATTAGCTTTTAAATGTAGTTGATAAATAGAATATTTAGCTATTGAAGTTTTTTAGTAAAATAAACTTATTCAGTAGGTATTTCTTTCAACCATTCAGCTTGTTGGTTTAAGCAAAAAGTTTGATTTCCATTGGTTAATAACAAATAGGCAGCATTAAACTTAATATTGTAATTAAATATTTGCTTTGCTGTTTTATTATCTATTTTTATGTGAGGAGCCTTACATTCTATTAACATGAAAACTTCCATATCCTCTCTATAGACAAGAATGTCAAAACGTTTTTTTAATTTATTTACCACAAATTCTTTTTCTATGGCAATTCTATTCTTATTATAGTTTAAATCGTAAACTAAGTAATGAATTATGTTTTGCCGCACCCATTCCTCAGGAGTAATCAAGATATATTTTTTTCGAATTTCATCAAAAATGTATCTTTTTCCTTCTTCTTCTTTAACTTTAAACTTATATTTACGAAAAGGTATAGAGATCATATTTAGCAAAGATATTGATAATTACCATTCTTAAAAGAAAATATTCATAAGGATTGTATTGAATTTCTAAAAGCTTTAATGAAGTTAAACAAAAAAACATGAAGAATAAAAAAGATATAGTAGATAATTGGTTACCAAGATATACCGGACAAGAATTAGAAGATTTTGGTGATTATATTCTATTGACAAATTTCAAAAACTATGTTTACAAATTTGCAGAAAATAATAATGTAACTGTTGTAGGAGAAGATAAAGCGATGCAAGTAGCCACTTTTGAAGATATTTCTATTATAAATTTTGGAATGGGAAGT